>NZ_DATBTV010000138.1:0-16787 GCF_036559105.1 Lapillicoccus sp.
GGTCACCTACCACGACCCTTGCTACCTCGGCCGTCATAACGACGTCTACGCCCCGCCCCGTGAGCTCATCGGTGCCCTGCCCGGTGTCGAGCTCAAGGAGATGGAGCGCACCAAGGAGAAGTCCTTCTGCTGCGGCGCCGGGGGCGCCCGCATGTGGATGGAGGAGAAGCTCGGCACCCGGATCAACACCAACCGCACCGACGAGGCCGTCGCTACCGGCGCCGACCGGATCGCCATCGGCTGCCCGTTCTGCAAGGTCATGCTCAGCGACGGACTGGCGGCCGCGCAGTCCGACGGGACGGCGCGCGAGGAGGTCCAGGTCGTCGACGTCGCCCAGATGCTCCTCGCCGCCGTGCGACTCGAGACGCCCGGCGCTCCTAGCTGATCGTCGGTTCGTGCGGTTGGGGTACGGAATTCGATGCGGTCCAGAGCACGAACCGGAGTGGTTAGCGGGCGTAGCCGCCGTCGGGTGGCTGCATCTCCAGCCGCACGCCCAGTAGCCGCACCGAGCGGCGCTCGTCGAACCGGCTGAGCAGGGCGACCGCCGCGCCGGCGATCACGGGGAGGTCGACGGTCGGGGACGGCAGCGGAGCCGAGGCGGTCCGCGTGGTGAACGGCGCGTAGCGGACCTTGAGGCCCACGCGGATCGCCGGCCGGCCCTCGGCCACGATGTCGTCGAGGACCCGCGCCGCGAGGGTGCGGACCTCCTCCGCGACGATGTCCCAGTCGCTCAGGTTCTCCTGGAACGTCGTCTCCCGACCGTGGCCGCGGGCCACCCAAGGCGTCGCCGTCACCGGGGACCGGTCGCCGCCGCGCGCGATGCGGCGGTACCACGGGCCCATCGTCGGACCCAAGCGGGTGACGAGCAGCTCGGCGTCGGAGAGGGCCAGCTGGGACACCGTCTCGATGCCCAGGGCGGCCAGCTTGGCCGAGGTCTTGCGCCCGACGCCCCAAAGCGCCTCGGTCGGGCGAGGGCCCATGATCTCGTACCAGGTGTCCGCGGTGATCGTATAGACGCCCTGCGGCTTCCCGAACCCGGTGGCCGTCTTGGCCATCACCTTGGTCTGGCCGATCCCGACCGAGCAGTGCAGCCGGGTCTGCGCCAGCACGGCCGCCTGCATCCGCCGGGCCAGTGCCTCGGGGTCGTCCGTCACCACGCCGACGAACGCCTCGTCCCAGCCGAGCACCTCGACGACGGCGCCGTCCGTGGGGCCGAACGACCGCAGCACGGCCATGACGCCGGCCGAGGCCTCGTCGTACAGCGGACCGTCGACCGGCAGGAACACCGCGTCCGGCGCCTTCTTCACGGCGGTGCGCAGCGGCATACCGGAGCCGACACCGAAGGCCCGCGCCTCGTACGACGCGGTCGAGACGACCCCACGCAGGGTGGGGTCGCCCCGACCGCCGACGACGACGGGTTTACCGACGAGTGACGGGTCCCGCAGCACCTCGACGGCGGCCACGAACTGGTCGAGGTCGACGTGCAGGATCCACGGCTGCGAGACCCCCTCGGTCAGCCCAGGCCGTTCTTCGACAGGAAGTCCTTGGCCACGGCCGACGCGTCCTTCTTGTCGACGTCGACCTGCTTGACCAGGTCGGTCAGGGTGGCCGTGTCGATCTTGGCCGAGACCGCGTTGAGCGCGGCCGTGATGGTGTCGTTGACCTTGTCCTTGCGGAGCAGCGGCACGACGTTGTCAGAGCCGAACAGCAGCTTCGGGTCGTCCAGCGTGACGAACCCGTTGGCCGAGATCGACGGGTCGGTGCTGAAGATGTTGGCCGCCTGCGCCTGGCCGTTGGTCAGCGCGTTGACGATCGCCGCACCCTTGAGGGGCAGGAAGTTCGCCGGCGCGAAGCCGTACTCGGACTTCAGGCCGACCAGGCCCTGCTGACGGGTCTGGAACTCCGGCGGGGCGGCCACGGTGATGTCGGCCTGGTGCGCGGTGAGGTCGGCGATCGACTTCAGGGTGTACTTCGCCGCCGTGTCCTTGGTGACGACCATGGAGTTCTTGTCCTCCGCGGTCGACTTGTCGAGGACGACGAGGGTGGGCGGGAGGGTTGCCTTGAGCGCGGTGTAGACCGCGTCGGGGTCCTGCGACGGGGCGGTGCCCTTGAGGAAGGTCAGCAGCGAACCGGTGTACTCCGGGACGATGTCGATCGACCCGTCCTCGAGCGCCTTGATATAGACGTCGCGGCTGCCGATGTTGGGCTTGGTCGTGACGTTGATGCCCTTGGCCTTGATGGCCCCGGCGTAGATCTCGCCCAGCACCTGGGACTCGGAGAAGTCGGCGGAGCCGACGGTGATGCTGCCGCTGCCACCGCCCGAGGCCGTGCTCCCGCCACCGCCTGCGGCGGGGGCGGTCGGGTTGTTGTTGGCGCCGCAGGCGGCGAGGGCGAGCGCCGCGACAGCGGCCGCCCCGGTCATGAGGATCGTGCGCTTCATACGAGTGCTTCTCTCTGGTCGTCGGCACGGTCGGTGGGAGAGGCGGGTTCCGAGGCATCGCCTCGGGCCGTGGTGGTGACAACCGGCAGGTTGTCTCCGGTGTTCCTGAACTTCCCGGTGAGTCCGGGGGAGACTGCGGTCCGCTGGACGAGGGAGAGGAGGCCGTCCATCACCAGGGCGAGGGCGGCGACGAGAATCGCGCCGCTCGCCATCTCGGCGTAGTCGCTGACGCTGAGCCCGTCGATGAGGTAGCGCCCCAGGCCGCCGAGGCTGATGGACGCGGCGATCGTCGCGGTGGCGATGACCTGGAGGGTGGCGCTGCGGACGCCGGACAGCAGCAATGGCAGCGAGCAGGGCAGCTCGACCTTGCGCAACACCTCGCTCCCACGCATACCCATGCCCTTGGCCGCGTCGCGAGCCGCCGGGTCGACGCCCTGGATCCCCGCGTAGGTACCCGACAGGATCGGCGGCACGGCGAGGAGCACGAGGACGATGACGCTCGGGATGACGTAGGCCAGGCTGCTGGCGATCTTCGGGCCGAGCCAGAGCGCCACGGCGAAGAGCAGGCCGAGGCTCGGGACGGCGCGGAGCGAGTTGGCGAGCGAGACCGTCCACTTGGCCCGGCCGGAGTGTCCGACCATGACGCCGAGCGGGATGGCGATGAGGGCGGCGATGAGCAGGCTGATCCCGGAGTAGATGAGGTGCTCGAGGATGCGCTGCGGGATGCCGTTCGGGCCGGTCCAGTGGGCCGGGTCGGTGAGCCAGCCGCCGATGCTGTTCAGCACAGCGTCACCTCGCCACTCGTTGCCAGGGGGTGATCGCCCAGGCTCCGGCGCGGATCACGGTGTCGAAGATCAGCGCCAGCAGCACGCAGGCGACGATGCCGACGATGATCTCCGTCGGGAAGCTCCGCTGGTAGCCGTCGGTGAGGTAGTAGCCCAGCTGCGGGAACCCGACCAGCGACGCGACGCTGACGATGCTGACGTTGCTGACCGCGGCGACGCGCAGACCCGCGGCGATGACGGGGACGGCCAGCGGCAGGTCGACCTTCAGCAGTCGCCGCATCCCGGTGAACCCCATCGCGACCGCCGCCTGCCGGGTCGAGTCGGGGACGGCGCCGAGGCCGTCGGCGACGGTCCGGACGAGCAGGGCCAGCGTGTAGAGGGTCATGGCGACGTAGACGTTGAGCGTGTCGAGGATCCGGGTGCCGAGGATGAGCGGCATGAGGATGAACAGCGCCAGGCTGGGAATCGTGTAGAGGAGGCCGCTGCCGGCGATGAGGAAGCCATAGAGCTTCGAGTAGCGGCGGGCGACCCAGCCGAGCGGGAGCGCGATGATGAGCCCGATGATCAGGGGGATGCCCGCCAGCAGGGTGTGCTGACCGGCGTACCAGAAGATGTCGCCGATGTGGTCGGCGACCCACGTCACGAGGCGTCCTGCCGCTGGTATCGGTCGTCGGCGGCGTCGTCGTCCGGGCGCTCCGTCCGCTCGATGACGGTGAGGACCTGGTCGGCGCGGACAGTGCCGGCGAGGGCACCGTCGTCGTCGACGAGGACGCCGCGGCGGGACGGCGACGAGAGCGCGGCGTCGAGGACGGCTCGCAAGGGTCCGTGCACCCGGGCCACGGTGCCGCCGCGATGGAGCATCTCGCGGTCGATGTCGCGCCCGAGCCGGTGGGGTTCGACCCAGCCGAGCGGCTTGCGGTCGCCGTCGACGACGAGCAGCCACCCGTCGCTGCTGGCCGACCTGGCCTGGTCGGGTGTCGCGCCGAGCCCGATGGTGGGCTCGGTGGTGAGCTGGAGGTCGGGAGTCTCGTGGAAGCCCAGCGCCCGGTAGCCCCGGTCACGACCGACGAAGCCGGCCACGAAGTCGTCGATCGGATGCGCCAGCAGATATGCGGGTTCGGCCAGCTGCGCGAGCTTGCCCCCGACGCGCAGGACGGCGACCTGGTCGCCGAGCTTGATCGCCTCGTCGATGTCGTGCGTGACGAAGAGGATGGTCTTGCCCAGCTCGCCCTGGAGGCGGAGGAACTCGTCCTGCAGCTGTTCGCGGACGATGGGGTCGACGGCGGAGAACGGCTCGTCCATGAGCATCACCGGCGGGTCGGCGGCGAGCGCCCGCGCGACGCCGACGCGTTGCTGCTGGCCGCCGGAGAGCTGGCTGGGATAGCGCTTGGCGAACGCCGTGTCGAGGCCCACTCGCTCCAGGAGCTCCATGGACCGCTCGCGGGTCCTCTTCTTGTCCCACCCCAGCAGCTCGGGCACGGTGCCGACGTTGTCGAGCACGGTGCGGTGCGGGAAGAGCCCGGCGGCCTGGATCACATAGCCGATGCCGCGCCGCATCTCGGCGGCGTCCATCTTCCCGGTGTCCTGGTCGTCCAGCCAGATCGTCCCGGAGGTGGGTTCGATCATCCGGTTGACCATGCGCAGCGTGGTCGTCTTGCCGCACCCGGAGGGTCCGACGAGAACGGTGATCTGACCGGTCGGGGCCTCCAGGTCGAGGTGGTCGACCGCCGTGGTGCCGCCGGCGTACTGCTTCGAGACGTCGTCGAAGCGAATCATGACGTCGACCCTAGGCGAGACGGGTGACATGCGCGTCCCGGCCAAGGCTTCCGTCAGATAACGGTGACGATGCTCTCCTCGCCGGCCTGTGCGCCCAGCTGGTCGAGCTCCGGCGCCTCGGAGAGGTCACTCTGCGTCCTGAGCGTGCCCGCGAGGTAGCCACCGACGAGGTGGTCCCAGGTGCCCGCGCGTCGCAGCATGGCGTGGTCCGCCGACCTGAGCCCGACGAAGCTGGCGGTGAGGCCGCGTTCCTGGAGGGTCTCCACGACGCGGCGGCTGGCCTGGGCGGAGGTCATCCGGTCGCTCACGCCGTGGATGAGCAGCAGCTTCTGGTTCTCGTGGACCTTGATGCCGTCGCTCCCGACGACCCAGGGCGCGAGCCCGACCACCTCGACGACGCGGGGGTCGTCGGCCAGCGCCAGCGCCACGCGGCCACCCATGGAGTGACCGACCAGAGCGATCGGCACGCCGGGGTACGCCTCGGAGATCTGGTCGAGCGCAGCGCGGGCGTCGGGTACGGGGCTGGCGGCCGCGCCGTTCCAGCCGCGAACCGCATACCGGAGCATGGCCACCGCGAAGGTGCCCCGGCCGGCCTTCGCGACGGCGCGGGCGACCGGGACCATCCGCAGGACGGCGAGGTTGTGCCACCGCGCCGGGCGCCGGCTGGCGTCCTGTCCTCCGTGGAGGACGAGGACCACTGCGGTCGGCGCGTCAGGTCGGCTGGTCCACTTGAGGTCGGCTGCCACGATGGCTATTCGACAGGGCCCGGCTGTGAGATTGCTATGCGACGGCTGTTGTTCAGACGTCGGTGCGGTGGAAGTTCTTGAAGCTCCGGCTCGCGGTCGGACCGCGCTGGCCCTGGTAGTGGGATCCGTAGGCGTCGGAGCCGTAGGGCTTCTCGACGGCGCTGGAGAGGCGGAAGAAGCAGAGCTGGCCGACCTTCATACCGGGCCACAGCTTGATCGGCAGGGTGGCGACGTTGGATAGCTCGAGCGTCACATGACCGGAGAACCCCGGGTCGACGAAGCCGGCCGTGGCGTGGGTGAGCAGGCCGAGTCGTCCGAGGCTCGACTTGCCCTCGACCCGCGCGGCGATGTCGTCGGGCAGCGTGACCGTCTCGAGGATCGACCCGAGGACGAACTCGCCCGGGTGGAGGATCAGCGGCTCCCCGTGAGCGATCTCGACGAGACGGGTCAGGTCGGGCTGGTCCTCGGCCGGGTCGATGTAGGGGTACTTGTGGTTGTCGAACAGCCGGAAGTACTTGTCGAGCCGCACGTCGATGCTCGACGGCTGGAGCATCGTCGGCTCCCACGGGTCCAGAACGACCCGGCCGCCCTCAATCTCGGCGCGGATGTCCCGGTCGGAGAGCAGCACGGGCACGAGGGTAGCGGCGGCGGCCCTTTCGCCGCGGTCCGGGCCGGACGACAGGTTGGGTATGCTGCTCGTCGCGTTGCCGGAAGGCGCTCCAGCGGAGCCGTTCGGGTGACCACGCGGGCGTAGCTCAATGGTAGAGCGCCAGCTTCCCAAGCTGGACACGCGAGTTCGATTCTCGTCGCCCGCTCCACAGAGGCTCCGCAGGTCAGAGGCTCAGCGGCCGTGCCGACCGGAGCGCTCGCCGCCCGGGAGGTCAGGCTCGTGCCCACATTTCCGATCCTGAGGACGCCCGGACTGGACCACTAACTGAACGCTGTTGGGACTGGACCACCTCGATCATCGCCATCATCCGCATGTCCTCGTGCTCGAGGTTGTGGCAGTGGAACATTTACCGGCCGCGGTAACCGTCGAACCGGATGAGCAGCCTCGCAGTCCCGCCGTTGTCGAGGTCGACGGTGTCCTTCCAGGGCGCCTCCGCCAGACTTGCGCCCCGCTCGCCCTCCGGGCTCATGACGACGAACGGAGCCGTGTCGGAGGCTGTCCCGACGACCCGGAACTGCATGACCAACCCTCGCCCGCCACTACTCAGCCCGTTGTGCATCGTCACCGTCTGCCCCACCGACACCCGTGCGAAGTCCACGATGACGTCGGCGCGTTCGGACTGGCTCAGCACGACCTCGGCGACCGGCACCGGGGCGGGCATCAGGGAAGCATCGGCTCCGATCTGCAGGAACGGCAAGCCGGTTCCCGACGGGTCGGGGTCGAGGCTCAGGGCATACCGGCGGGCGTTCGAGGCGTTGAGCAGCCGCGATCGGTAGCGCACCGCCTCCACCTCGAAGACCGGCCATGGCACCCCGTTGACGAGGACGACGTCGCCGAGGACCCACTCGCATACTCGCTCGTGACCCCCGGCGTCTGCAGCGTGGGGCCGAGCGACGGGTAGTCGAGCTGCCCGTCCGCGCGGAAGCTGCGGTCGACGATCATCAGCGGCACGTCCCGCGCGCCGGACGGCAGCCCGAGCGTCGCCTCGTGGTCGTCGGCCACGAGGTGGAACCCGGCCAGTCCCCGGTAGACCTGGGGCCCGGTGAAGTCCGTGCGGTGGTCGTGGTACCAGAGCGTCCCAGCCGGCTGGTCCATCGGGTACTCGTAGGTGCGGGTCCCGACCGTGGTCGATCCGGTATGCGTCATCCCACCGGACCGGTGACCCGCGTGGCCGTGGATCGGCAGCAGAAAGTCGGTCGGGAAGCCGTCGTGCTCCGGTGGGACCCGGCCGCCGTGGAGGTGGACGACAACGGGAACCTCGAGCGAGTTCGTATGCGAGACAATGGTGTTCCGGCCTCGTTGCGAGACGATGGTCGGTCCTGGAAACGTCCCGTTGTAACCCCAGACCGTCGTGCGCAACCCTGGCAGGATCTCGGTCTCGGCGGCGCGTTGGACGACCTCGTAGTAGTCCGTGGTGCCTGTACGCCGCCGCACCGGTGCGAGGATCCCGGGGACCCGCAGCGGCACGGTGAAGGGTGGCGGCAGACGGGCGGTGCTGGGGCGTACCGCTCCCGCACTACCCTCGGCCTCGCTGATCCCCGAGCCGACCAGCCCTCCGACGCGTCAGCATCCGGGAAGCGCCATCGTGGTCGTTCCGGCGGCCACGACCCCGAGAAACGCACGGCGGCTGGCCGTCACGGCCGAACCGCCTTCGGCGAGTCCTGCGCCGGTTCGACCGCCACGACGGGCAGCCGACGGCGCAGCCACCGAGGCAGCCACCAAGCCCGCTCGCCGAGCAGGCTCATGACCGACGGGACGAGCAGGCAGCGGATGACCAGTGCGTCGAGGAGCACCGCGACGGCCAGACCCAGACCGAACTGCTGGAGCATCCGGTCGGCGCTGAGGAGGAATGACGCGAAGACCGCCACCATGACCGCGGCAGCGGCCGTGATCACCCCACCGGTGCGGGCCATGCCCTCCGCGACCGACCGCTCGGCGTCCTGGCTGAGGCGCCACTCCTCGTGCATCCGCGAGACCAGGAACACCTCATAGTCCATCGAGAGCCCGAAGACGATCGCGAAGATCATCACCGGCACATACGCCTCGACCGGTCCCGGCGCGAGCCCGAACATCCCGTTCTGGAAGACGAGGGTCACGACGCCGAGCGACGCCCCGATGCTGAGGACGTTGAGGATCGCCGCCTTGACCGGGATGGTCAGCGAGCGGAAGACGACGAGGAGGAGCAGGGACGACAGCCCGATCACGGTGCCGACGAAGAGCGGGAACCGCGACGCCACCGCCGCGGAGAAGTCCGCCACGGCGGCCGGCGTGCCGCCCACAAGAAGATCGTGTCCCGTCGACGCCTCGATCGGCGGCAGGACCTCGGAGCGCAGCCGGCTGACGAGATCGGCGGTGGCCGTGTCCTGGGGTGCCGTGGCCGGAATGACGACGGTCAGGGCACCCGAGCCGTCGGTGATCGGCTGGGTCGGCAGGACCCGCGAGACGCCGGGCGTCGTGGACAGTGCGTCGACCACGGCAGTGGAGCGACCCCCGCTCTCGAGGACGACCAGTGGTCCGTTGTACCCAGGCCCGAAGCCGGCGGCCACGAGGTCGTAGGCGGCGCGGCTCGTGGTGCCGACGGGGTCGGTGCCGGCGTCGGCGATCCCGAGTCGCATCGTCGCCGCCGGCAAGGCGAGGGCCACCAGCAGTCCGGTCCCGACGAGCACGGCAGGAAGACGAAGCCGCGTGACAACAACGGTCCACGCGCGCCACCGACGCCCGGACGTGTCCCGGCCCTGCGCCCGACGCCGGATCGTCCGCTCCAGGCGCGCGCCGAGGATGCTCAGCAGGCTGGGCAGCAGGGTGAGTGAGGCCGCCATGGTCACGACGACGGTCAGGGCGACGCCCAGCGCGACCCCCTGCAGCGACGCCAGGCCCAGCATCACCAGGCCACCCAGAGCCACCATGACAGTCAGGCCGGCGACGAGGACCGACCGCCCGGCCGTGTTGAGGGCCGTCGCGACCGCGGCTGACCGACTGGCCCCGGCGAGGATCTCGGTGCGGAACCGGGAGAAGACGAGCAGGGCGTAGTCGATGCCTACTCCCAGGCCCACGAGGACCATCAGCGACGACGCGTATCCCGGCAGGATGAGGACGTTCGAGAGCAGCGCGATGACTCCCACGCTCGTGCTCACCGCGAGCGTCGCGGTGACGAGGGGCAGACCGGCCGCGAGCAGCGAGCCGAACATCATCACGAGGATCGCCAGAGCTACGAGCAGGCCCACTCCTTCGGCCGGGCCGCCGCCACCCTCGACCGCCCGCACCGTGTCGCCGCCCAGCTCGACCTGGAGGCCGTCGCCACCGGTCGCCCGAGCGACGTCGATGATCCGGGCTATCGCTGCCGGCGGGACCTCGGCAGCGGGGGCGTCGAGCTGGACCGTGGCCAGTGCTGTCCTCCCGTCGGTGCTGACCGCGCCCGGTCCGGTCGGGTCGGTCACGTCGACGACGTGCTCGAGCCCACGCACCGCGGCGGCGATCGCGGCGATTCGGTCACGGGTCCCTGTGGCGGACAGCCCGGAGGGGTCGCGGAACACCACCTGGACGGTTGCACCCGCCTCCCGGGGGGCGTGCGCCTGCAAGACATCGACCACCTGCTGGCTCTCGGTGCCGGGCAGCGAGATGTCGTCGTGGTACGCCGGCCCGACCGCTTGAGCGGTCCCGGTAACGGCGACGAGAAGCGCCACCCAGAGCGCGAGCGCCCACCACCGGTGCCGATCGGACCACGCGGCCAACCGGACAAACCGCGAGGCCCCCGACGCCGGCCGCTCCGGGCGCGTCGTGTCGCGAGTCAGATGGGTGCGGCTCATCGTCGGCTCCTCCCGCTCGAGATGACGGCGCCGACTGCGGCGCCCACAGCGGCGGTCAGGACGGAGAGCCACCTCCACCCGACCGGGCCCCCGGTGAGGAGGTAGCCGACGATGCCGATCACCTCGGACGCGGCGATCTCGCCGAAGGAGCCGGCGACAAGTCCGAGCAGCGCTCCGGCGCCGCGACGGACCAGGGACGGATGAGAACGGTGCATGAGCATGCCCGCGACGGTATGAACCCTGGGCACGACATACAGTCGGCCAGGGGTACGCGGCGTCAGTCGCCTCCGGCATACCCCTGGTTCGTCCCTGAGTCTCCTGCAGGAGACTGCCTCGTCCCGCGTGACCGACCTAACCTCGAACGATGACCGACCTCGCCCCGGCGGGACCGCGGGAGGTCCGCCGAGATCGAGCGGTGGATCTGGCACTCGCCGTGGCTGTCACCACCGTCGTCGCGGTGGCGATGACCGCGGACAGCGACGGCGGGTCGCGGCCCCTGGACCCGTTCGCCTACCTGTTCGCGGTCGCGCTCGGCGCGCCGATGCTGGTTCGCCGACGGCTCCCAGTGGCGGTACTCGCCGTGACGTTCCTCGGCGTCTGCGCCTACTACATCGCCAAGTACCCGCCCATCGGACTCGCGCTGCCGCTCGGGGGCGCCCTCTACGTCGCCGCTCGCGCCGGCCGGTTGCGGTGGGCGGTCGGCGCCGCGACGGCCATCGTCGGGCTGTCGCTGTGGTTCCGCATCCAACGCGGAGGCGAGGACCTCCGCTACATGCTGCTCTTCGACACGCTGCTCACCGTGGCGGTGATGGCCGCGTCGATCGCCCTCGGCGACAGCCATCGGTCCAAGGCCATGTGGCGCGCCGAGCTGCAACGCACCCATGACCAGGAGGCCTGGCGCACCGACCACGAGGCGCGGCAGCGCGTCGCCGCCGAACGGGCTCGGATCGCCCGAGAGCTGCACGACTCGATCGGTCACGGTCTCTCCGTGGTCTCGCTGCACGCGGACGTGGCACTGGAGTCCGGCGACCTGGGTCCGAAGGCCGCCGAGGCCGTTGGTCAGATCCGACGCGCCGGTCGGCAGTCGCTGAGCGAGCTGCGGACAGCGGTGGCCGTCCTCCGCAGTCCGGACACGGTCACCGCCCCGACCCTCGCCGACGTGAACGAGCTCGCGCGGCACCTCGAGACGGCCGGGATCGGCGTCATCGTGGACGTCCGCGGCGACCTGGCCCTCGTCCCGCCCGGGGTGAGCGGGACCGCATATCGGATCGTGCAGGAGGCGCTCACCAACGCGGTCCGGCACTCCCACTGCGACGAGGCACGGGTCGCCTTGGCGGTCTCGGACGGGCGGCTCGACATCGAGGTCGCCGACGACGGCATCGGGCTGCCGGAGGGTACGCCGCCGGCTCTCGGCCACGGGATCCGCGGCATGACCGAACGCGCCGCGGAGCTCGGTGGCACGTTGACCACCCACGTTCGGACGGGGTCGGGCTTCAGCGTCCGAGCCGTGCTGCCGTTGGCCGGGTCATGATCCGCGTCACCCTCGTGGATGACCAGGACCTCGTCCGCGCCGGAGTACGAGCCCTGCTCGAGCACTCGGAGGACATCCGCGTGGTCGGAGAGGCCGGCGACGGGAACAGTGGGTACGCGATGGTCCGCGAGCAGCGGCCGCACGTCGTCCTCATGGACGTCCGGATGCCTGCGGCGGATGGGTTGCGGACGACGCGGCGGATCGTCGCCGATCCGGAGCTGGCCGCGGTGAACGTGCTGGTGCTGACGACGTTCGGGGACGACGAGAATCTCTTCGCGGCGCTGCGGGCCGGCGCTGCCGGGTTCGTGCTCAAGGACACGGGAGCCGAGGAGCTGCGCCACGCGGTCCGGGTTGTGGCCGCCGGTGACGCGCTGCTCACCCCGGCCGTCACCCGCCGGGTCATGCAGGCGGCGGCTCGGACGCCGCGGTATGCGTCGCCACGACTGCTCGACTCGCTCACCGACCGGGAGCGCGAGGTGCTTCGCGAGGTCGGCCTGGGCCGGTCGAACGCGGAGATCTCCCTGGAGCTGCGCATCACGCCGGACACCGCGCGCACTTACGTCAGCCGGATCCTCGCCAAGCTGCACGCCCGGGACCGGTCGCAGCTGGTGGTCCTGGCTTACGAGACGGGCACCATCCAGCCCGGCCAGAGCTCCGGCAGAGCTGGCGCCTAGAGATCGTTACGGTCGGGCTTCGGGCAAGTGCACGACACGGCCGACCTGGTCGATGAGGTCGCCGAGCTGAGCGATCGAGCCCGCCGGGTCCTCCCCCGTGGACTCCATGGCGAGGTTCAGGAACACCCCCATGACCGCCGCCGCGTAGAGGCGCAGGTCCGGGTCGTCGAGCGGCCGGCCGAGCCGACGGGCGACGGCCTCGGCGAGCAGGTCACGCGGGCGGATGATCTCCATCAGCATCCCGCGGCGCAGCTCCGGCACCGACCGGATCAGCTGGTTGCGGACCATCTCGAGCTGGAGGTGCTCGTCGGACATGTCCCGGAAGACCACGTCGATCGCGTACCGGAGCGCCTCCATCGGGCTGAGCTCGGCCGGCGCACTCACCATCACCTCGAACGACTGCTGGTCCATGAGGTCGGTGAGGACGGTGTCCTCCTTGGCCGGAAAGTAGCGGAAGAACGTGCTCGGCGAGACCTCGGCGGCCGCCGCGATCTGCTCGACCGTCGTCTCGGCGTAGCCCTGCTCCCGGTACAGCCGCAGGGCGTGCTCCTGGATGGCCGCCTTGGTCCGCGCCTTCTTCCGCTCCCGCAGGCCCAGCACCGGCTCAGCCGCGGTCCCGGGCGCTGACGTCGACGGCATCCCCCGATTCTGCCGCTACCGCCCGGTTGTCCGGCAGATAGCGCGCCACCATGGCCGCGCCGAGCAGGCAGATGGCCGAGCTGACCCACATCGTCGCGGTCAGGCCGCCCACGAAGGCGGAGCGGACCGCATACTCCAGCGACACCGAACCCGACTGCGCCGCAACGGCCATGCCGGTGGCGACGTTGCGACCGAGCGTGTCGGCCAGCTCGGCAGGGAGCCCCGTCGGCAGCCCGGCCCGGTACGCGGCGCTCAGCAGCGCTCCGAGGACCGCGATGCCCGCGACGCTCCCGATCTGGCGCAGGACCTGGACCAGCGCCGAACCGGCCGCCGCCCGCTCCCGGGGCAGTGCGGCGAGCGCGCCGTTCTGGCCGCAGAAGAGCGCGGCGCCGACCCCGGCCCCGACGAGGACCGTCCACGCCGCGGTCAACCCGTACCCGCTGTCCACTCCGACCCGCGTGCCGAGCAGGAACCCCAACGCCCCGACGACAAAGCCGCATACTCCGAGCACGCGCGCCCCGAAGCGCGGCAGCAGCAGCATCGTCAGCCGGAGCCCGACGAAGAGGCCCAGCACCATCGGTACCGATCGCACGCCCGTGCCGAGCGCGTCCTCGCCGAGGACGCCGCGCAGGTACTGCGGCACGACGAACATCGCGCCGAAGAACGCCAGGCTGGCGACCGCCGCCGTCAGGGCACCCCACCGGAACGCCGGCTGCCGCCACAGCGCCGGGTCGACCACCGGCTCGACACCTCGGTCGCGTCGCTGCCACCACACGAACGCCCCGAACGCCGCCGCGCCACCGACCAGTCCGGCCAGCACGAGAGGATCGGTCCAGCCGCGCTCCGGCCCTTCGATGACGCCGTACGTTGCCGCGAGCATCCCGACGGAGGTGAGGAGTATGCCGACCAGGTCCAGCCGGCGACCTCGGGTCCCGACGGTCTCGGGCAGGAAGAGCAGGACAGCGACCAGAGCGAGCGCGATGACCGGCAGGTTGACGACGAACACCGAACCCCACCAGAAGTGCTGGAGCAGTACGCCGGCCACGATCGGCCCCAACGGCAGCCCGACCATCGTCGAGATGCCCAGTGTCGCGATCGCCCGGGTGCGCTCCTCGGCCTCGAACAGCACGACGACCGACGACATCGCGAGCGGGATGAGCACCGCGGCACCGACCCCGAGCAGCGTCCGGGCGGCGATGAGACTCTCGGCGCTTGTGGAGAGCGCACACCAGAGCGAGCCGAGGAAGAACAGGACCAGCCCGACCACCGTCGAGCGCTTCCGCCCGTAGCGGTCGCCGAGCACTCCGGCGGGCAGCAGCAACGCCCCCAGAGCCAACAGGTAGCTGTCCGCGAACCACTGCAGCTGCGCGCCGGTCGCGTGCAGGCTCACGGCGATGTCGGGCAGGGCGACGTTGAGGATCGTCGTGTCGAGCCCGATGACGAGAACGGTCGTCGACGTGGCGGCGAGCGCCCACCAACGACGGGGGTTGGCGGCAATCCGCGACTCGCTAACGTTTGACTGTGACATGTTTTTGATAGTGACTGTCACAATCGCCGTTGTCAAGTCACCGGCACTACTTCACGCAGGGGATCCCGCCCCCGCTGATCGCGGTGAGGTCGGTCGGGGCGGGCGTCCCCGTGCCGGCCACCGTCGTCGGCACGCTGGACGTGGGAGGGGTGGTGGCCTTGCCCGACGAGGAGGACGGCGCCGGTGTCGAGCCGGCCGACCCCGCCGAGCCACCGGGCGTTGTCGCCGAGGACCCGCTCTCGGCAGGCGTGAGCAGCTGCTTGACCGTCGCCTGGATCTCCGCGACGTCGACGACGTTGATGTCCTCGCCCTGCGGGGTCTTGCCGAACGACCTGATCGGCAGCGTGTAGAAGGTGACGTTACCGCCGGCCATCCGCTCGCCGTCCTGAGCGAAGGACAGCAGGTTGAGCCCCGAGTCGATCGCGGTGTTCTGCTTCGTCACGTCGATGACCTGCTGCAGCTTGACCGGGTTCGCCAGGGTGCCGGCCTGCTTGAGCTGGACCGCGAGCGAGGAGATGAACGCCTGCTGGCGGCGCTCGCGGTCGAGGTCGGTGAAGTTGTAGCGGTCGTAGAGGTCACGCCGCTGGCGGACGAAGGCCACGGCCTGCGATGCGTCGATCTGTTGCTCTCCCGCAACGAAGTTCGCGCCCGAGTACGAGTCCTGGGTGGCCTCCTTGACGCAGACGGTGATCGGCTGGACCACCTGGGCGAGCTGGTAGAAGGCGACCATCGTCACCTCGACGAAGTGGTCGACCGGCACGCCGAGGAACTGGGAGACCGTCTTGACCTGCGCCGACCGCCCGGCGTCGCGCGCCTTCTGCTCCCGCTGTTGCTTGCTGAGCGAGGTGTCCTTCGCGAGGGCCGCCGACTCCGCCGCATACGCGAGCCCGTAGGCCTGCTTGATCTTGCCCTTGCACTGCTTGTCGGGGCAGCCGGCGAGGTCGACGTAGTCGTCGCGCGCGATCGAGATGCCCGATGCCTTGCTGCCGTCGCCAGGGATGTGCAGGAGCATGAGGACGTTCGCGTTGAGACCCCCGTCCGACGCGTCTCCCGCGTGCAGGGCGTTGTAGATGTCGGCCGGGAGCGGGTCGCCGTTCTCGTCCACCCGGCTGTCGAGGCCCATGATGAGGATGTTCGTGTCGCCCTGCACGGAACCGGAGGTCGCCGTGCCGTCCGGAGCCTTGAGGACGTCCGAGGTGGTGATCCCCTGGGTCAGCCGGAGGTAGGAGTACCCGGCGTAGCACAGAACGAGGACCACCACGGCCAGGGCGGCGATGAGCAGCACGCGGCCGCGACGGGAGCGCATCGGAGCATCGTTGCCGCCGAGTCTGGAAGTCTGCTGGGAGTTCGCTGGACCAGCATGTCAGTCCGGTGTGCATTCCGTAACAGTGCTTGCGTCGAGTTACCGGCGAGTAGAATCATGGGAGTTACCGACGAGTAACCCGGCCTGGATCCGGCGAGGAGACCAACCCATGAGTCATTACCGCAGCAACGTCCGCGACCTGGAGTTCGCCCTGTTCGAGGTCTTCGGGCGTGGCGACGTGCTCGGTCATGGCCCCTATGAGGCCGTCGACAGCGACACCGCGCGGGAGATGCTCCACGAGGTGGCCCGGCTGGCCGAGAACGAGCTCGCGGAGAGCCTGCTCGACTCCGACCGCAACCCTCCGGTGTACGACCCGAAGACCTACGAGGTCACGGTGCCGGCGTCGTTCCGCAGGAGCTACCAGGCCTACCTGGACGCCGAGTGGTGGCGCACCGACATCCCGGCCGAGCTCGGCGGGACGGTCATCCCGCCGTCCCTGCGGTGGGCCATCGCCGAGCTGGTGCTGGGCGCCAACCCCGCGGTGCACATGTACTCGGCCGGCTTCGCCTTCGCGAAGGTGCTGCACACCCTCGGCACGGGCGACCAGAAGATCCTCGCCAAGCACCTGGTGGACCAGCGCTGGGGCGCCACCATGGTGCTCACCGAGCCGGACGCCGGCTCCGACGTCGGCGCCGGCCGCACGAAGGCGACCCTGAACGACGACGGCACCTGGAACATCGAGGGCGTCAAGCGCTTCATCACCTCCGCCGAGAGCGACCTCTCCGACAACGTCGTGCACCTGGTGCTGGCGCGCCCGTCGGGCGTCGACGGCGTCGGCGGGCCGGGCACGAAGGGCCTGAGCCTGTTCATCGTGCCCAAGTTCCACTTC
>NZ_DATBTV010000139.1:0-19421 GCF_036559105.1 Lapillicoccus sp.
ACGATGCTGCCGGCCACGCTCCAGCGCACGGCCGAGAGCCGCTTGGTGGCGCCGACGCCCATGATCGCCGAGGTGATCGTGTGAGTGGTCGAGATCGGCGCGCCGAACGAGAAGCCGGCCACGTAGAGGATGGAGGCCGCCGTCGACTCGGCCGCGAAGCCCTGGGGCGGGTCGAGGTGGATGATCCGCCGGCCGAGGGTCCGCATGATCCGCCAGCCACCCGCATACGTGCCGAGGCTGATGACGATCGCGGAGAGGACCAGCACCCACAGGGGGATCGACGGTCCTTCGTGGACCCCGGCCACGTTCAGCGCGAGGACGACAACGCCCGCGGTCTTGGCCGCGTCCTGGAGTCCGTGCCCGAAGGCCATGGCCGCGGCGGAGAAGGTCTGCGAGTACCGGAAGCCTCGTGACACCTTGTGCGGGTTCGCGCCCCGGAAGATCCAAAGGATCGCCGTCATGACGAGGTAGCCGAGGATGATGCCGGCCACCGGCGACAGGAGCATGGGGATGACGACCTTGTCGAGGATCCCCTGCCACTTGACCGTTGCGCCGGCCGCGAGGGCCGCGCCGCCCAGCCCGCCGATGAGCGCCTGGGACGAGGACGAGGGCAGTCCCTTCCACCACGTCAGCAGGTTCCACCCGATCGCTCCGACCAGGGCGGCCCCCACCAGCCAGAGCCCGTCGATGCCCTCCGGAGCGTCGATGATCCCGCTGCCGACGGTCTGCGCCACGTTGGTGCCGAAGAACGCACCGACGAGGTTGGCGACCGCCGCCATCGCCAGGGCGATGCGCGGGGTCAGCGCCCGGGTCGACACCGACGTGGCGATGGCGTTCGCCGCGTCGTGGAACCCGTTCGTGTAGTTGAAGGCCATCGCCAAGGTGATGACGACGGCCAGAGCGAACCACTCCACGGGTCGGTCAGCTCTCCTTGACCGCGATGCCCTCGACCGTGTTGGCGACGCTCTCGAACGCGTCCGCCGCGGACTCGAGCGCCGACACGATGTCCTTCATCTTCAGCACGTGGATCGCGTCGGAGTTCTCGAAGAGGTTCGCCACGAGCCGGCGGTAGTGCTTGTCGGCCTGGTTCTCGAGGCGGTTGATCTCGATCCAGTACTCGGAGAGGTCCTGCATGGCCCGCAGCCGGGGCATGGCGTTGGACGTCAGGTCGGCCATGCGGCCGATGATCTCGATCTGCTTGGCGACGCCCTTGGGCAGCTCGTCGACCTGGTAGAGCTCGACGAGGTCCGCGGCTTCCTCCATGTAGTCCATGCAGTCGTCCAGCTTGGACGCGAGCGCGTAGATGTCCTCGCGGTCGAACGGCGTGATGAACGAGGCGTTGACCCGGCGCATGATCTCGTGGGTCGCCTCGTCGCCGAGGTGCTCGAGGTCGTGCATCCGGTCGACGACCGTCTTGCGGTCCTCCGGGGTCTGGACGGCCAGGAGGTTGGTCAGCTCCTTGGCGGCCTGTACCAGGTGTCCGGCCGAGATGCCGAACAGCTCGTAGAAGCTGTCCTCTTTCGGGGTGAGGCGAAACGCCACAGTGAGTCTCCGGTCGTCATGCGTGCCAGCTCGGCAACGGCCGTGGGACAGGCTACGGGAAATGGTTCAGTCCCTTGCAACTCTGCGGCCATCCCGCCGTCGCTGACCGGACACCCGTCGTCCTCCCGTCAGCGAGTCACTCCGCGTGCTCGACGCCGAGGACCTTGTCGATCTCCTGCACGCTCAGCCGGTGCGACGTGGACGTCGCGGCGACGACCAGCTGGCCGACCAGCTCGATCTCCTCGTGGAGAGCGGTGTCGTGCAGCTCGTCGGTCGCCGCCACCCGGGGCTCCGCCTGGCCCTCCCCCGGTTCGTGCCTGGGGTCCTTGGCGGCGGCCATTCGCCCAGAGTACGCGCGGACCCTAGGGCAGACAGCGTTAGCGAGCCACGACATCATGTCCCCATGCCCAAGCGCTCGCCCCAGCCTGGGAACGGCCAGCGGGAGGTGGTCGAGGTCCCCGAGCCGAGGTCCCAGGGAGTCGACGAGCACGGGGCGTTCGCGTTCGCCAGCTGCTCGGTATGCGGGTGGCGAGGCCCCGGCCGGCGCTCGCGCGAGCGGGCCCGTTCGGACCTCGAGCACCATCTGGCCGCCGAGGACGGGCATCCCGCGGAGGTCACGGACGCGCTGAGCTGAGCCGGGTCACGTCGGGCCGGGAAGCGCCTCACGGCGCGAGGCCGCTCTAGGCGGCGTGTATTGGGACCCGGGGCTACCGCGGCCCGACGCCGTCACAGGATATCCCACCCGTCCCGATGCCGCCCGGGGTCAGTCGGGTCCCCGCGACGTTCGGGCGGACCGCAGGGCTGCGTGGGGTGACTACGAGAGCTCTCCGAGCCGCCAGAGCGAGGCGGCGGCCGTGAGGTCATCCGCGGTGTCCATGAGGTGGGCGGCGCGGGTGGCCGCCTCCTCCCCCTCCGACCGGTCCGCCCGTCCCGCGGCCACGACCCGGCAGAACGCAGCGGCTCGCTCCAGGGCGACGGCCAGGTCGCCCTCGAAGACGCCGGCCAGGATGGTGTCGGCCAGGTCGGTGACCTCCGCCGGACCGGGTGGGTCCGCCGCCCCGGCCACGGCATGGTCGACGTCCGCGAACCGGACCCCGGCGCGGTAGTCGAGGCTGGCCTCGTCGGGCGCCCGGCGGACCCACTCGCGCAGGACGTACAGCCGCCAGAGCGCACCGGGGAGGGTACGGGCCGGCCGATGGGCCCACAGGTCGGCGACGGTCGTCAGGCCGAGCTCCTCGACGAGGTCCACCAGGCGGGCCGTCACCGTCGGGTCGTGCGCACTGCGACCGGCGTGCACGAGGACGGCGGCGGTCTGGTGGGCGGCCTCGATCTCCTGCATCGGGTCCACGGTCCCGCCGAACGCCTCCATCGCGGCCGGGCTCATCATGGCCGGCCGCCGGGGGCGGTGTTCGTCGCTCATCGCGTCCCATCCTGCCGTATGCGTACGCGCCCGGGCCGGTGGCCGGCGGGCTCCGGCGCCGGTTCCGGCGCCGCGGCGGTCGCGGTTCGAGTGCGGTCAGTGGGTTGGGTACAGGTCGAGTCACCCATCCCGACGCGCATGACGACCGAGGTGGGTACGCGACCGGTTACTCAGCGCCGGAGCGCCGAACCGCTACTGGCCGCGGCCAGTCCGGGCCTGGAGGCGGTCGATGTGCTCGGAAGCCTGGGCCTTGGTCAGGTCGGCCGGTAGCTGCTCGCCCGCCTCCCGGGCCAGCGTCTCGAGGTAGCTGCGCTGGGCGCCGGTCATCGCCTCGTCACCGGTGACCCACTCGCTCGGGTCCTTGACGGTGCCCGACGCCTCACCGGGTTGGGACGCGCCGATCGTGTCGCCCGCCGGGGCGGGGTCCTCACGGCCGCTGCCCTCGTTGACCCCCTGCGGCGCGACGAGGTCGGGGAGCGCGTCCTGCTCCGCCTGTCCGTGCTGCTCCGGCACCACCGAGTGCTCGGTGTTCTCGGTCTCGTCGGTGGCCCCTGGCGATGATGTGCTCATGGTTCGAACCTAAGCGAGGCCGGCGACACCGGCACGTCGGGAACCTCGGGAACCTCGGAAACGTCGGGAACGTCGGGAACGTCGGGGACGTCGCGGGGTCATCGGGACGGTGAGCCCGCGACCTCCGCCTCCCGCTCCTGCTCGGAACGACGGCGCAGTACCTGGACCAGCCGCAACCCGGCCGCGGCGGCGACCGCGCCGAAGGCGATCCACACCCCGACCTGCCGGGGCGCCACGGCGGGGTCGCTCTCGAGAACGACCGGCCCGACGGCGGCGGGCCGCGCGGGCGTCGGTGGGGCTGCGTGTCCCGGCATGGCCGGACCCGGGCGGCTGGGGTCGAGGGTCATCGTCAGCGCGTCGTAGGGGGACACGATCCCCCAACCCAGGGCGGCGTCCTTGACGCCGGCGCGCGGCCGTTGGGCCGAGGCCTCGATCCGGTACTTCCACAGCGCCGGCCCCTCGTCGGGGTACCGCTGCGCCAGCAGTGCCGCCGTCGCGGCCACCAGTGGCGTCGCGAAACTCGTCGCCGGGGCACCGGACAGCAGGCAGTCCCCGACGTGGCCGAGCGCCGCGTTGAGGCCCTGACCGACGGCCGCCACCGTGATGTGGTCGCCCTGGATGTTCGCCGAGGTGTCCACGGCCCGGGCCTGGTTGACCGACGTCACCGACACCACCCCCGGGAAGGCCGCGGGGTACCGCGGGCCGTCCTTCGCGCTCGGCGCCGAACCCCGGTCTCCCGCACTGGCCACGACGAGCGCACCCTTGGACGTCGCATACGTCACGGCGTCGGCGAGCGCGGGGTCCGGCGTCTCGACGCTCATCGAGACGTTGACGACCTTGGCGCCGAGGTCGACGGCCGCGCGGATCCCCTCGGCGAGCCGCGGCGTCGTCGGGGTCAGGTCCTTGAGCCGGTCGTCGGAGAGCCCCTCGGTCGAGGCGACCCCGAAGACCTGCACGGGCACCAGCGTGGCGTCGCGGGCCAGCCCGACCTGGCCGGAACCGTCGACCGCACGGCCGGCCAGCAGGCTGGCCACCGCCGTGCCGTGCCCGGAGAGGTCGTTGCGGCCGGACGGGTCCGGCGTCCAGCCCTCGACGGCCGGCAGCAGCGTTCTCCCCGGCCGCACCGCGGTGTCGGCCGGTAGGTGGGCGTTGCCCACGTCGATCCCCGAGTCGACGACCGCCACGGTGACCCCGCGCCCGGTGGCCAGCGGCCACACCGACGCGACGCCCAGCTGGTTCAGCGCCGCCGAACGCTCCTTGACGTAGACCGGCCCGGTCCTCTGTTCGGTGCACGAGCCGTCCGCCGCGGCGGCCGGTGCGGCCGGAAGGGCCACCAGTGCGACGAGCGCCGCCGACCCGCACGCCGCCGCGGCGACGCCGAACCGGGCACGACGCATACCCCGGCTCACGGCGAGTCGATCTTCGGTGCGCCGACGGCGGCCTCGCTGAGCGCCGGACCGGCCGGCAGCAGCGACACCCAGGACGGCGGGACGTAGCGCGGAGTGACGTCCTTGTAGCCCAGCCGGGCCAGCGTCTCGGCGGACGGGTCGGTGATGGTGAACGCCTGGCCGGACTGGTCGACGACGGCCACCGGCCCGGACGTACCGGTCGAGCTGGCCCGGACCAGTGCGCCCCGCCCGGGCTGGACGTAGACCGGCTGCTTGTTGGCGGGCTTGACGAACGGGGAGTCGGCCGACGTCGTCGCCAGGTGGGTCACCGCCGGCTTGCCGTCGACGGTCTCGAGCACGGCGCACGGCGTCCCGGTGGCCCGGTTGGGGACCGTCGTCGGCCAGTCCTCCGGCACGAAGTTCTTGGTGTCGCTCGGCTGGATCCGCGCGAGGTCGTCGTTGGAGACGGTGACCGGCTTGCCCAGCCCGTCCGGCGCGACCGCCTGGTAGACCGCCGCAGCGAACGGCGTGAGCGGAATGGTTCCGTTGGCGACCATCACCGACATCGCGTCGTTCTGGTCCTTGTTGACGACGAGCTGACCGACCTTGGAGAGCTTGTTTCCCAGGGTGTACTGCCCGGTGAGCGGCTGGCCGACCTGGCCGCGGTTCCGGAACCCGAACGAGTCGAAGGTCAGGTCGGTACCGGGGTTGAACAGGTCGACCCACGTCCCGGTCACGCCCTGCGGCGTCTCGAGCTGGCCGAGGTACTGCTTGACCGGGTCGTAGGACCCCGCCGGGATGGCGTAGCGACGTCCGGAGGCGAGCAGGTAGCGGATGTCCTGGTCGGTACTGGTCACCTTCACGGTCAGCCCGCTCGCGTCGGCGGATGCGGGTGCCTGCGCCGAGCCGATGGTCAGGGCCGGCTTCGTCCCGTCGAAGCAGGAGACCCATCCGGTCTGCAGCAGCGACCCCGCGGGCGGCAGGTCGTCGGGTGCGCCGAGGATCCCGAGGGTGGACCCGTGCGGCGTCGCCGCGATCTTGTTGTCGTCGACGACGAGGACCTCGAAACCCTTGTCGGACGGGAGGATCAGCCGGGCCGACGTGGCGTTGAGCACCGGGTGGAGGGTGCCCTTGATGGTCACGAACCGGGCCGCCGACGTCTTGCCGATGACCACGTAACCGTTGTCCCACCCGTCCGGCAGCGGCTGCGCGAAGAGGCCCGCGATGGCCGCGCCGCCGACGAGGAGTCCGCCCAGCGTGACGCCGGCGACGACGGGGCGCGACCGCGAGACGCTCTCGACCTCGCGGCCGCCCGGGGCACCGCTGAGGAACGCCGAGACCAGCCGGCGGCGGTTGTAGGCGTGGGCCTCGACGAGGTCGCGCTTGCTCGCCACGGGTCAGCTCCGGAATGCGGCGATGAGGCCGAGGGCGATGACGAGCAGCGGGACGAGGGCGAAGAGGGCGAGCCCCTCGCAGAGGTCGAGGATCCGACCCTTGCGGACGGTGGCCTTGTCGGGCAGCGCCAGGCTGACCAGCACGGCCGCCGCGGCGATGCCGACGACCGGGCCGATGACGACACCCCAGGACGGGTGCTGAAGGAGAGCGGTCAACGTGCCGGTGACGATGCCGAGGGCGCCGCCGAGGAGACCGACGACGACGTCGCGGGCCAGCAGGAACTGGCGGGTCCGCATCATCTGGACGACGCCGGCGGCCCAGATGATCCCCAGCCCAGCCCAGCCGAGCGCCACCACCGACGGGGCACCCAGGACGACGACGATCGCCACGCTGAGGGAGAGCCCGAGCACCAGGTCGTGCGCCAGGTCCATCCCGCGCTGGACGCGGTCGGGGTCGATCGCCGCAGGTTCCGCGAGGATCTCCGACTCGCTCTGCATGGGCGGGACCATGGTCCGCGACGAGCTGAGGGCGAACCACGGGATGAGGCTGCCGAGGATCACCGCGACGACGACGACGATCGCGATGACCTTGTTGGGGTCGAAGGTCGAGGCGAGCAGGACGGCCCCGGTGGCTGCGGCGGCCAGGCCGACCACGACCGCGGGTAGGAAGGCCCAGGCGTGGTCACGGAGCAGGGCCATGCTCAGGCCGCCGACCACCGCGAGTGCGACGCCGGCCACGACCAGCGGGAGCTCCCGCCCGTCGCCGGGCACCGCGCTGAGGGCGGCGACGACCGCGTACACGGCGGAGCCGACCAGCACGACGACCGCGGCCGCGACGTCGACCCGGACCCGCGCGAAGACTGCTCCGGCGAGCAGCAGGAGGACGCTCGCAGCCCCGGCGACCACCGTGACGACGAACCCGCCCTGGCGCTGGAGGAAAAGCGCCACGCCGCCGAGACCCAACAGCAGCGCCGACAGTCCGAGAGCGGTCGCGCGCGAGTTCTGCGCGGTCCAGCCCGCTCCGAGGCCCTCGACCGTGTCGGCGACCGCCTCGACGACGTCGTCATAGACCTTCTTCTCCTCGGCCTCCGCTCCGGTGACGAGGGTGAGGACCTGCCCGTCGTGGACCCCCTGGGCGAGGAAGCTCGCGTCGAGGTCCAGCGCCCGCCCGTCCGAGCCGACCAGCGCATACCCGCCGTAGGCCTCGTAGGCGTCGAGCGAGCCGATCAGGCCGGCCACCTCCGGGACGATCTCGGCCAAGGGCAGGCGAGAGGGCAGGACGAGGTCCAGGGTGCGGTCGCCGGCCGTGACCGTCACGCGGATGAGGTCGGCGGACTGCGTGTTCGTACTCATCAGTCCGTCACCCGCATCGGTCGGTCGGTTGCCGGCCCGCTGGCGAGCCCCCCGGTCGCCGCGCGTGTCGGCGGCCAGAGAGATGGTAACCGCCTCAGCGGACCACGCCGTCCGTCGTCTCTCCCTCGTCGACCCACTGGTCCTCCGTGACGAGGGACAGGTCGTCCGCGCGTTTGCGGTCACGGTCGCGACCGCTGCCGGCCCCGCCGCCCACCACGGCACCCCGGCCACCCGAGGCACCACCGCGACCGGCGACCTTGGCGCCACCGGTCTTGGCCGAGGTACCGGCGCCCCCGGCCCCGGAACGACCACCCGCAGCAGCGCCCTTGGCGGCCCCGCGGCCGCCGGCGCCCTTGGCGCCGGTCGCGCGACCACCCGCGCCGCCCTGGCCGCCCTGGCCGCCCTGGCCACCGACGACGGTCCCGGACGGGCCACCGCGCCCGGCGACCCCCCGACCGGAACCACCGCGACCGGAGGCACCGCCGACGCCGCCACGGCCGGCGACCCCGTTCTGGCCCGAGAGGAGGTTCGTGGCGCCACCCGCGCCGCCGGCGCCACCACGGACGGCACCACCGGCGGCGGCGCCGCGAGCGGAGCCGCCGAGCACACCGCTGACGCCGGGAGCGCCCATGGCCAGGGCGCCCGCCCCCGACATGCGGCCTGCGGCCATCCCCATCGAGCCGGCGGCCATGCCCAGGCCGCCGCCGACGACGCCGGCCGCACCTCCGAGCGCGGCTCCGCCGGCGCCGCCGAGGCCGGCGGCCCCGCCGACGCTGAGTGACGACCCGCCGCCAACATCGAAGGAGCCGGTCACCGGCATGGACGAGCCGCCGACCGAGCCGCCGGACGTGCCGCCGGACGTGCCGCCGGGCGTGCCGACGAGCGTGCCGTCCACCGACGGGGTCGGCGTCCAGGGCAGCGGGTCCGTGCCCGTTGGGGGCGGTGGGGGTGGCGGTGGGGGTGGCGGTGGTGGCGGTGGGGGCGGTGGGGGTGGCGGAGGCGGCGGCGGATAGCTCGGGTAGTCCGGACCGCCGGTGGTTGGTTGGAGGTGCGGCTGCGGCCCGCCGGTGGTCGGCGGGAGCCCGCCTCCGGTGCTCCCGCCGGGGAGGCCGCCGCCCGAACCTCCGCTGGTCGAACCTCCGCTGGTCGAACCTCCGCCGGTCGAACCTCCGCCCGGCGGGGTGTCCCACGCCTCGATGGAGTTCGCCTTGGCGAGCGCGGTGCCCGCGTTGTCGAGCTGCTTCTGGAGCAGGTTGTACTGCGTCTCCATGGCCGCCTCGCGGCTGTCGACCGTGCCGTCGTAGGACTTCTTGTCGGTGTTGTACTGACCGACCGCGGTCGCGTAGTCGCTCGACGAGCCGTAGTCGAAGTAGTCCGGGGCGGGCGGCGCAGCCGGCGGCGGCTGGTGGTTGGACCAGTACGCCTGCGCCTCGTCGACCGCCTTCTTCGCGGTCTGCAGGGCCTGGCTGCTGTCGTGCAGCTGCAGCGCCTTCTGGGACAGCGTGGAGGACAGGTCCTTGGTGGACTTCACCGCCGCCTGGCCGTCGGACGACGTCCATGACTCCTGCAGCAGCGGCACCAGCTTGTCGAGCTGGGTGGTGACGACGTCGAGGTTCTTCTTCGCGGCGTCGATCTGCGTCATCGCGTCGTCGATGGAGTAGGGAGAGGCGGTGTAGGCCGCGCTGTAGAGCTGCTTCTCCTTCGGGCCACCCGACGGTCCCCCGCCGCCGCCACAAGTCGGGTAGTTCATGGTGTGTCCTCTCCCTGTCCTGTCCGGCCCTGGGGCCGCCCCACTGCCTGTCCTGCCGTCTCGGGCTGCGGGCCGGAACCCGCGCCGTCAGGTCCTTCTGGTGTGTCAGCTGGTTGGAGGTCGCTGCGCGGCGCACGGTTCCGGGTCAGCGCCCATCCTCCCGCAACGAGCAGCGCCACCGCGACCACGCCACAGACCAGCCAGACCAGCCACGCCGTGCCACTGGTGCTCACCACCGGGGTCGTCACCGGCGCGGCCTGCTGCCGGCCCGCGGTCTCACCACCCGCGGTGGCCGCCGGAGCGCCGGCCGCGGGTGCCTTCGGGAGAGACCCGTCGCTGCCCACCGCCTGAGGGATGAACGGTGGGGTCGGTTGGTCGCTCACGACGTTGCCCATCGAGGCGTAGATCGGCATGACGTCGGGGTAGACCGTCGGGTCAGTGGTCAGTGTCGCGTCGAACGACGTGGTGCCGAACCCGCGGCGCGGCTCCCACACGGGCGAACCGTCGGGATGACGCGCTCCCCGCAACAGCGAGTAGAGCAGCTGGTTTCCGGTGGCCTGAGGCCACTTCTGCTTCATCAGCGCGAGCTGGCCGGCGACGATGGCGCTCGCTCCGGAGGACCCCGACTGCAGGACGGCCGAGTCCCAGCGGTTGCCGGGCGTCAGGCCGCCACCGACGAGGTCGGCGCCCGGGGCCACGAGGTGGATGTTGTACTCGACGTCGAACGAGCGGGCCTGGTCCCAGCTGTCCAGCGTGCTCGTGGGGTTCGTCGCGAGGACCTTCCCGTCGGCCTGCATACCGCCGACGACGAGCACTCCCGCGTTGCCGCCGGGGGACATCACCTTGGCGGACGGGCCGCCGTTGCCGGAGGCGGCCACCACGACGACCCCCTTGGCGAACGCCCGGTTGAACGCCGCCTGGATCTCGTCGCCATTGACGTCGAGCGACACCGGGATCTGGATGACCTGCGCGCCGTCGGCGACGATCCGGTCGATGAACGCGGCCAGCCCCGGACCCCAGCAGTCGAGGTTCTGGTGGGCCGCAGGGTCGACGGTGTTGAACATCGCGTAGGTCTTCAGCGTCGCGCCCGGCGCGACCCCGAGGACGCCGACGCCGCCGGGACCGTTGCCCTTGCCGCTGCCGACGAGCAGCGCGGCCATCGACGTGGTGTGGAACGACGTCTCGTTCAGCGGCCCGTCGGGCGTGGCGGGTCCCCACTGCCGCCACAGGTCGCGGTCGCACAGCGAGGCGGTCGGTTGCACGTCCTGCCCCTGCAGCTCCGGTATGCCGGTCGCCACGGGTCCGTCGAGGAGGGCGATGGTCACGCCCTTGCCGGTGATGCCCTGCTGGTGCCACGTGGTGAGCTTCGTGGCGTCGACCCACCACTGACCGCGCTGCCAGTCGCCGAGCGACCCGGCCGCGGCCGGTCCCGCCGTCAGGGTGGGCAGCACGACCGCACCGGCCACCGCAGTGGTGACCAGTGTCGTGAGCAGCCGCCCGGCCACGTCGGGTGCTCCGAGCCTCAGCTGGACGTGCTGGTGGCGTCCGGGGCGGCACCCGGATCGGTGCCCGGCTGCGTCCCCGGCTCGGTACCTGGCTGCGTCACCGGACCGGCGCCCGACGGGCCGGCGGTCGCGACCGGCGCGACGTACTTGTCGTCGCCCGGCTTGATGCCGGTGTCGCCGAGGTTGTCGACCCGGTCCTTGTTGTCCTGGGTCAGCTTGGCGTAGTCGACCTGGGAGACCTCCTGGTCCTTGAGGACCGCGTCGACCGACGCGTGGAGGTTCTGGGTCAGCACGGTGATCGCCTGGTTGACCTCCTCGATGAGGTCGTCGATCACCCCGGACGCGGTGGCGAACACCGCGTCGGTGCTCTGGCCGGCCGGCGAGGTGCCGAAGATCCCGTAGCCCTTCAGCACCACGAGCGCCTTGACTGCGTCCTGCGCGGCCTTCAGCGCCTCGGCGGTGTTGGCGTCGTTCTGCTTGGCGGCCGCCATGACGGCGTCCGGCATCATCGCGATGTTCACGGGCCCCTCCTCGAACTCCCCCGTGTCACCCCTCCGCTGCGCGGGGGGGTGTCATCAGTGTCACAGATGGCGGCGACGAACCAGTCCTCGTCGCGCCTGGTACGGCTGAACGGCCCCGGCCCGGTCGAGCTGGGCGCGGAGCCGTCCGAACCGCGGTGCGGGGCTGCGTCAGCCCCACATCCCCTTGTTCTTGTTCTCGGTGGCCTGGGCTTCCTCGGCCGCCTGGATGACGACCGGCGGCATCTTGGCCACGGCGTCGAACATCTCGGTGAAGAGGTTGTCGACCTTCTTCTTGAACTGGTCGTAGGACTGCCGCGAGGCGGTGCCCTCGCCCCACTCGGGGAGCGTGCGGAGCAGCTCGCCGCTGAGGTCCTCGAACCCGGACTTGAGGTTGTTGTGCGTGCTCTTGATGTCGGCGGCCATGCCCTCGAGCGAGCCCTTGCCGACCTTGATCAGGTCTCCCATGTTGTCGTACCCCTTACTTGACCGACGTGGACAGCCGCGTGGCGGCCTTGGTGAAGCTGGACGCGGACTGGTCCTGCTGGGCGTTGACCGTCGACTCCTGCTGGTCGAGGTTGTCGGCGAAGTGCTCCATGTCGCTGACGATGGCCTCGGCGTCCTCGAGCCAGTTGCCCACCAGCGCGAAGAAGGCGTCGGCCGCCGGGCCCTTGTACTCGGGCCGCAGGCCCTGGGCCTGGCCGAGCAGGCTCTTCAGCTGCTGCTGGAACTCGCCTTCCTTGGTGCGGACCTTGCCGGCGGCGGCCTTCTGTGCGCCTTGCCGTTGCTGAGTGGTGGACATGGGCCCCTCCTGGTTGTTCGACTGGGCTTCCCCTGCGTCGGGGTTGGTGTGTGGTCCTCTTCAGGTGGTGAAACAGGCGGTTCGCGAGGCCTCGCGACCCGACTGCTCATCCCTGCTCCGCGATGTGACTTTGCCGGACCGCACACCCCGCGACAAGGGTTTGACCAGCACCGATGTGCCTCCGGAGAGCGATTTGAGTGCGCGTACTCAGCCGCCGGTGAGCACCCTCACCGGGGATGCTCACCGGCACACACTCACCCCGCCGCGGGGTCAGGCGAAGAGGGCCATCGCGCGCTCGACGATCCCGGCGGCCCAGAGGGCGAGAGGCAGGACCGCCAGCAGCGCCAGCAGCTCGAGCAGGTCAGCGAGCCGGCTGGCCCACAGCGACCGGAACCCGCGGCCGAGCGCCAGGGCGACGCCGACCAGAGCCAGGGCGGTGACGACGGCCGCTGCGGGTGCCACGACGCCCAGCGACGAGGACGTCTCCCCCAGCGAGGCCGCCATCGCCAACCCCACCGAGAGCGCGGGCGCCACGGCGGCCAGCCGCAGCAGGGTCCGGTCGCGTCGCCGCCGGTATGCGCGTGCGGTGAGGGTCAGCGCCACGGCGGCCGCGAGCAGCAACAGCTGGACGGACAGCGTGGGGACCGCCGTCGGCGTGGCGAGCACGCCGAGCAGCACGGCGCTGCATCCCGCGGAGACCACGGCTAGGCCGACCAGTGTCGCCAGCTGCTCGACACCGGCCGCGACGACGACGGCACCGACCGCCTCGTCGTCGATCCGCCACCCTCGTCGACGGGGCCGACGGGCCTCGCGCGGCGACCAGCT
The DNA here is from genome assembly GCF_036559105.1 of Lapillicoccus sp. Classification (GTDB taxonomy): domain Bacteria; phylum Actinomycetota; class Actinomycetes; order Actinomycetales; family Dermatophilaceae; genus Lapillicoccus. The sequence continues at coordinate 13,068 of NZ_DATBTV010000139.1, forward strand.
GGTGACCGACAGCCGGCTGATGTCCAGCAGCACGTCGTCGTCGACGTCGAGGACGAGGTCGGGGACCACCCGCGCCGCGAGGACGACCACCGCCAGCCCGATGGCCGCGACGGAGGCGAGCGGCAAGCCCATGACGAGCGCGAGCAGCGCCAGCCCGCCCAACCCGGCGGCGAAGGTCAGCCAGACCCGTGGGACGTAGCGGTCGGGACCCGTACCGGACCGCCCGGTCAGCGCCACGAGGGCGGCACCCGCACAGGCCCCCACCAGCGCGACGACCGGCCCCTCGGACAGCACGCCGGTCGCCACCGCGCCCCCGACGAGCCCGAGGACCGGAGCCGTCAGCCGGAGCAGCCGGGGCGCCGTCGTGCTCTGGGCCAGCAGCATCCCCACCGCCACCAGGACGATCGCGACCACCTGCGGCCACACACTGGTCGCCCGCGGCGCGAGGAACGAGGCCGCCACCGCCAGGCCGCCGAACAGGCTGGCCACCAGGACAAGGGCCAGCGGGCGGACCGCGGTCGCCGGCGTACCCGCTCGGCGCCGCCGGCTCCGGCGGGAGGCGACCGAGCCCCGGCCACCCGAGGCTCCGGCCCGGCGCAGGTGACCGGTCGTCGACCCGACCGGCAGCAGTGTCTCCCCCGCAAGCGGGAGGTGCCCCGATGCTTCGACGGCCGAGGTCGTCGTGGCATACCCGAGCCGTCGTCGGCTGGAGCTGCCGCCGGGCGACGACGTGCGCACCGGACCCGGCGACCGCGACCCGGCCGTACCCCCGACCCCTGCCACCGGAACGGCCTCGGGTGCCGACCGGCGCAGGCGAGGAACCGGGACGTCGACGTCGACCGGCGCCGTGAGCAGCATCGTCCCCGTCTCGAGGTGGGCGAGGGCCACGGTCTCGTCCAGCGGCACGCTCTCGCCGCTCATCGTCAGCGCCATCAGCTCGCGACCCGGCTCGACGAGCGCGAGGACCTCGCCCACGAGGAGATGCTCGTCGACGACCACGTCGAACCGGCGCGGGCCCACGACGACCGAGAGGGTTCGCGTCCCGGAGCCTCGCGCTCGCGTCGTCGCCTCGGTCACGGGCCTATCATGCCGCTGGTCGAACCATGACCGCCGCAGCCGACGGACCGAGGGGAGCCATGGCCGCCACGACGGGAGTGCCGACCGCGGCACAGCGCGAAGGGCGCATCGAGCCTCCGCCCATGCCCTACGGCGAGCTCGAGCTCCAGCCGCCGCCACCGCTGTTCGCGGGCGAGGGCGCGATGTCCAACGTCCTCATGACCGCCGTGCCGATGGTCGGCTCCGTCGGCTCCGTGGCCTTCGTGGCGATGACCGGCAAGAGCGTCCAGAGCTACCTGGCGGCCGGGGCGTTCCTGCTCGCCTCGTTGGGGTTCGTGGGGGTCAGCATCTGGCGGGCCCGCTCGGGCAAGACCGCGCAGGTGACGAGCAACCGACGCGAGTACCTCAGCTATCTCAGCGGTATTCGCGGTCTCGCCCGCCGCGCCGGCTCCGAGCAGCGCAAGCACCTCACCTGGATCCACCCCGAACCGGTGGCACTCGCCGCGGTCGCCGAGGAGGGCACGCGGGTCTGGGAGCGCGCGCCCAGCGACGACGACTGGCTGCTCGTCCGGTATGCCCGTGGCCCGCAACGCCTCGGGCTCGAGCTCAAGCCGCCGGAGTCCGACACCATCGACAAGCTCGACCCGGTGTCGGCGTCGGCCCTGCACCGGCTGCTGGCGACGCACCGGATCCTGCCCGACCTCCCGACCGCGGTCGCGCTGAACTCGTTCTCCCGCATCGAGATCACCGGGGCCGAGGAGCATGCTCGGGCCCAGGCGCGGGCCCTGCTCGTCCAGGCGGCGACGTTCCACGCGCCCGACCAGCTGGTCATCGCCGTCCTCACCGAACCCGCGGCGCTCCCGCACTGGGACTGGGTCAAGTGGCTCCCGCACGCGCAGAGCCGACGCGAGGCCGACGCCGCCGGGCCGCGCCGACTGGTGTGCACCGACCTCGACGAGCTGGTGTCGCTGCTGCCGGCCGATCTCAGCGAGCGCCCACGGTTCGGGCCGGCTCGCACGGCGATCTCGCCGCACGTCGTCGTGGTCCTCGACAACGCCACTATCCCGGTCGGGCACTCGGTCATCACCGAGGACGGCGTCCTCGGCATGACGGTCATCGACATCCCCGAGCGATGGGACGAGCTCAGCGACGACAGCCGGGTCCGGCTGCACCTCGAGGCCTCCGACAACCCCCGCGACGAGGGCCGCGTCCGCGTCGCCGCCGTCGTCCCCCGGCAGGAGCCGATCCGCGGCTTCGCCGACCAGATGACCATCGCGACCGCCGAGGCCGCCGCACGACGTCTCACGCCCCTGTATGCGGGTGAGGGTCCGGCCCGTGAGGACGCCCTGACCAAGAGCACCGAGCTCACCGACCTGCTCGGGATCGCCGACGTCCACCAGCTCAACCTGGACCGCACCTGGCGGCCGCGGCCGCCCCGCGACCGGCTGCGGGTACCGATCGGCGTCGGCGCGGACGGCGGCTCGATCAACCTCGACATCAAGGAGTCCGCCCAGCAGGGCATGGGGCCTCACGGCCTGGTCATCGGGGCGACCGGGTCCGGCAAGTCCGAGCTCCTGCGAACCCTGGTCCTCGGCCTGGCCATGACCCACTCACCGGAGATCCTCAACTTCGTCCTCGTCGACTTCAAGGGTGGCGCGACGTTCGCCGGTATGGCCGGGATGCCGCACGTCTCGGCGATCATCACCAACCTCGCCGACGAGCTGACTCTCGTCGACCGCATGCAGGACGCCCTGTCCGGAGAGATGACCCGCCGCCAGGAGCTGCTCCGCGCGTCCGGCAACTACGCGTCGCTGCGCGACTACGAGAAGGACCGCACCTCGGGCGACCGGCCCGACCTCGCGCCGCTGCCCAGCCTGCTCATCGTCTGCGACGAGTTCAGCGAGCTCCTTTCCGCCAAGCCGGAGTTCGTCGACCTGTTCGTCGCGATCGGACGGCTCGGCCGGTCGCTCGGCATCCACCTGCTGCTCGCCTCGCAGCGGCTCGAGGAGGGCCGCCTGCGCGGCCTGGACAGCCACCTGTCGTACCGGATCGGACTGCGTACCTTCTCGGCCGGCGAGTCACGCAGCGTCATCGGCGTGGGCGACGCCTACGAGCTGCCCGCCGTCCCGGGTCTCGGGTTCCTCCGGCCCGACCAGTCCACGCTGCTGCGGTTCAAGGCGGCCTACGTGTCGGGTCCCCCCAGGGTCATCCGGCGGGCCGCCGGTGGCCGGGTCAGCACCGCTCGCCGCGAGGCGCTGCCGTTCGTCGCCGGTGAGGTGTTCTCGCGGCTGGAGCAGGAGGAGGCCGAGGCGTCCCGCGCGGCGGAGGAGTCCGCCGTCGCCGTCACGGAGGAGAAGCGGACCGTCTTCGACATCGCCGTCGCGGGGATGACCGGGCACGGTCCCGCCGCCCACCGCGTCTGGCTCCCGCCGCTCGACGTCCCCGACACCTTCGACCAGATGCTCCCGGACCTCGCGGTCGACCCCGAGCTGGGGCTGATCTCTCGCACCTGGCGCTCCCGCGGACCGCTGCGGTTCCCGCTCGGCACGGTCGACATGCCCCGCGAGCAGAAGCGCGAGATGCTGCGCGCCGACCTCTCCAGCGCGGCCGGCCACGTCGCCGTCGTCGGGTCGCCCCGGACCGGGAAGTCGACGCTGCTGCGGGCCATCGTCACCGGCCTGGCCCTCACGCATACCCCTCGTGAAGTGCAGTTCTACATCCTCGACTTCGGCGGGGGCACCTTCACCGGCCTGCGCGACCTGCCCCACATCGCCGGGATCGGCACCCGGTCGGAGTCGGACGTCGTCACCCGGATCGTGGCCGAGGTCGCCGGCGTCGTCGACGCGCGGGAGCAGTACTTCCGGGCCAACGGCGTCGACACGATCGAGACCTACCGCAGCCGCCGGGCGTTGGGGGAAGTGGACGACGGGTACGGCGACATCTTCCTGGTCGTCGACGGCTGGGGCACGATCCGCTCGGACTTCGACGAGCTCGAGGGCGAGCTCCAGGTGCTGGCCCAGCGCAGCCTGACCTTCGGCGTCCACCTGGTGACGAGCGCGACCCGGTGGATGGACTACCGCACGGGTGTCCGCGACGTGCTCGGGACGCGGTTCGAGCTGCGACTGGGCGACGCGATGGACTCCGAGATCGACCGCAAGCTGGCCGCCAACATCCCGCTCGAACGACCCGGCCGCGGCATCATGCAGGCGAAGTACCACTTCCTCGGCGCCCTTCCGCGGATCGACGGCGACAACAACCCCGGGTCGCTCGGCAGCGGCGTCCAGAAGCTCGTGACCGCGGTGCACGACGCCTGGCAGGGACCGCCCGGACCGAAGCTGCGGCTGCTGCCGACGCTCATCACGGAGGAGGAGGTCCGGCGCCTCGCACCTGCCGCGTCGACGATGCTGCTCGGCATCAACGAGCGCGCGCTGGCACCGGTCGGCCTGGACCTCGACCGCGACCCGCACCTGTTGATCTTCGGCAACGGCCAGTCCGGCAAGTCGAACCTCCTGCGGACCTACATGTCCGAGGTGACCCGCCTCTACACCCCGGAGAACGCCCAGCTGTTCATCGTCGACTACCGCCGCGCCAACCTCGGCGAGTTCCCCGACGAGTGGGTGGCCGACTACGCGACCAACGCGCAGACCGCGGCCGAGCTGGCCGGCGGCCTGGCCGAGTTCCTGCGCGACCGGCTGCCCGGCGGCGACGTCACGCCGGAGCAGCTGCGCAACCGCTCCTGGTGGGAGGGCAAGGAGGCCTTCGTCATCGTCGACGACTACGAGCTCGTCGCCACCAGCCAGGGCAACCCCCTCGACCCGCTGGTCCCGCTGCTCGCGCAGGCCGTGGACATCGGCCTGCACGTCGTCGTCGCCCGCCGCACCGGTGGGGCCGGCCGCATGTACGACAACCTCGTCACCGGTCTGCGCGACCTCGCCCAGCCGGGCATGCTGCTCAGTGGCGATGCGTCGGAGGGTGCACTGGTCGGCCAGCTGCGGGCGGTCCCCGCCGTGCCCGGCCGTGCCCGGATGCTCACGCGGGACGGCTACCACCTGGTCCAGGTCGGCTGGACCCCCTCCATCCACGGCGCCTGACCGCCCGGTTCGTGCTCTGAACCGCACCGATTCCGACCCGATCCAGCACGAACCACTCCGGGTGCGCGCCCCTGCCGCCCGTGCCGCCCCTCGCTCGATGCCGGCCGACCGGGCACCGGGCGGACGAAAGGGGCGGGTATGCCGTCAGCACTCGGCATACCCGCCCCCGCCTGAACCTGGGCGAGCTCAGCTCGCCTGCCCCCTCAGGCCCGGTTCAGACCCGCGGCGCGTCCTGGGGAGACCCGGAGGGCGGAGTGGTGGGAGGAGTGGACGGCGTCGTCGCCTGGTGCCACGGGCTGCTGTGGCTGGAGCGGTGATGGCCCCACCAGCCCTTCTTGACACCCACGACCGCGAGGACCACGAGCCCGACCAGCGGCCAGGGGCCCACGTGCCAGTGCCCCAACAGGTCCGGGACGATCGCGAGGGCGGCCACGACGAGCAGCACGATCGACGAGGCCTCGCCGCCGCGGACCGCGCGCTCGAGGCGGACCTGGCCGTCGTACCTCGGCAGGAACAGCCACGCGAGCAGGTAGAGGAAGACGCCGGGTCCGAAGACGGCGAGGATGACCGCGGCGACGCGGACGATGGCGGCGGAGACGCCGAGCCGCTGGGCGATGCCCGAGCAGACGCCCGCGATGACCCGGTCCTGGGACCGTGTCACCGAGCTGCGCCGCAGCGAGTCGAAGAACCGGTCGAGCGCCGGTGTCGGGGTGGAGGCGGGTGTCGTTGTCATAGGTCAATCGTGAGCCTCGAACGCGTCCCGCACAGGTGGGATCAACCCTGACGCAACCCTGACCACACCCTGACCCGGGTCAGCAGCCGGTCAGCAGCCGGTCAGCAGCCGAGCTGCGGCTCGTAGCCGGCCCGCAGGGCGGCGAGGCTCGCGGGCGGGGTGAGCACCGCGGCGGTTCCGGTTCGCGGCCGCGACGACCCATCCGCATACCCTTCAGTCGTCCACCGGACGAGGCCCTCGGCGCTGAGCAGGTGCGGTGTGCCGTCGAGCATGACGAACGCGCCCGCGGGGACATCTGCCCACCGCAGCTCGTGAAGCCGCCGGGTGCGCGTTCGAGGGACGAGCCGCTCGGTGTGCAGCCGAGTGTCGATCTCCTTGGCCGACAACCGTTTCGCGTGGTCATGCTCGGCGAGAGCAGCGCGGTAGGCGTCGTAGTCCTCCAGGCGGCAGAGCGCGCACGGACGATGGCCCGCC
>NZ_DATBTV010000140.1:0-32665 GCF_036559105.1 Lapillicoccus sp.
CTGCCGAGAAAGCTGGTGCGGCGCGCCAAATTCGGTCACGACGCCGGCATGGCCGCAGCTCACAGTCTCTTCGACGAGTCACCACGGCCAACTGCGATCGTCTGCGGCAACGACGTTCTCGCGCTCGGCGCCCTCTCGGCGGCCCGACAGCGAGGGCTGCGAGTGCCCGAGGACCTCACGGTCGTGGGCTTCGACGACATCGCGGTGGCCGGCTGGCCGATTGTCAACCTGACGACGGTGCGGGTCGATCTGGACCTACTAGCCGCCACCGCCGTAGAGATGTTGCTGGTCGAGATCGGCTCTGATCGGAACGACAGCCGAACCAGGACAGTGCAACGGCGGATCCCGGTGGAGACTCGCTTGCGGGGCACGCACGGCCCGGCGCCGGGCCCGTGAAGCCCGGGCTTGACGTCCGCTGGACGAATTTCGCGGGCGCCTGCCCTGTCGGGTCAGGGCGTCGAGGTCGGCGTGCTCGGGCTGCTTGCCGTCCTCGACTTCGGGCACGGTCGGATCTGCCTAGATCGAGCAACCGGTCTCAGCATCGGCCTCATCCACTACCCCGGAATCCCCCTGATGGTCACCGAGAACGGCGCGGCCTACCCCGACGTCGTCTCGCCCGACGGCCGGGTCCATGACGTGGAGCGGACCGAGTACGTGCGGCGGCACCTGGCCGCCGTCCGCGACGCGATCGACGCCGGCGCCGATGTCCGCGGGTACCTCCTGTGGTCCCTGCTCGACAACTTCGAGTGGGCCTGGGGCTACGAGCGGCGGTTCGGGATCGTCCACGTCGACTACCCGACGCAACGGCGGACGGTCAAGGACTCCGCCCGGTTCTACGCGGACGTCATCAGGGCCAACACGCGCCGATGACTGACGTACCACTCAGTCGAGGCAGAACTCGTTGCCCTCGACGTCCTGCATCACGAGGCACGACTCGTTCTCCTCATCGGCCAGTAGGAGCTGGAAGCGGGTCGCACCGAGCGGGATGAGGCGTGCGCATTCGGCCTCGAGGGCGGCCAGGCGCTCCTCACCGACCATGCCCGTGCCGACGCGCACGTCGAGATGCACCCGGTTCTTGACGACCTTGCCCTCGGGCACGCGCTGGAAGAACAGACGCGGGCCCACCCCGGTGGGATCGACGCAGGCGAACCTCGACCCCTGGTGCTCGGGCGGTTGTGCGCGGTCGACGTCCTCCCACGACGCGAAGCCCTCGGGAGGCGGTGGGACGACGTACCCCAGCACCTCGCACCAGAAGCGGGCCACGCGCTCGGGTTCGGCGCAGTCGAAGGTGACCTGGAACTGCCTGACCGTTGCCATCGGTCCACCGTAGGGGCGGGGACCGACGACCGCGATCAGATATGCCGGCGGCTGGTGACGACGCGGAACCGGTTGGCCACGTAGGCGGCGTCGGTGTATGCCGAGTTGGCCGCCGGGTTCGCCCCCGTGCCGTGGTAGTCGGAGAAGGCGGAGGTCTGGTTGACGAAGACCGGCCCGGTGAGGTTCTCCGAGAGCGAGACCCCCGCCTCCGCGGCCGCATCCCGCGCGGCCTCGAGGACGTCCTCGGACGTGGACCACACCGCTGCGGTCATCGCGCCGTGCTCGCGCACCGTCTCGACGAACCGGTCCAGGGACTGCTCCGTCGACGTGGTCCGGATCAGGAACGTCACCGGGCCGAAGCACTCGCGCGTATAGACCTCCTCGCTGGAGGCGTCCAGGGCCACCAGCCCCGGGGCACGGACGACGGCCTCGGGGTACGCGGGATGGCTCACCGACCGCGGGGCCAGCACCACCGAACCACCGCCGCGCTGAGCCAGCTCCTCGACCCCGGCCGCGTTGGTCCGCACCTGGTCGTTCACCGTCGCGCCGAGGATCTCCACGGCGCGGGCGTCGTCGCTGGTGAGCTTGCCGATGGCCGCCGCCAGCCGGTCGCTGAGCTCCTCGAAGGACAGGTGACCCTCGTCGGTGTCGATGCCGTCCTCGGGCACGTAGACGTTCTGGGGAGTCGTGCACATCTGTCCCGAGTACAGCGCCAGCGAAAAGGCCAGGTTGCCCAGCGCCCCGCGGAGGTTGTCGGTCGAGTCGACGACGACAGTGTTGACGCCGGCCTTCTCGGTGAACACCAGCGCTCCGCGAGCGGCGCCCTCGCGCTCCAGCCACTCGCCGAACCGCGGGCCGCCGGTGTAGTCGATGATCGCGATCTCGGGCCGCTCGGCCAGGGTCTTGGCCAGGCCTTCACCGTCGGCCTCCACGGCCAGCTGCACGAGATCTGGGTCGAAGCCGTTCTCCCGCAGTACAGTTCGCGCGACCTCCACCGTGATGGCCAGCGGCAGCACCGCCTTGGGGTGGGGCTTGATGACGACCGGGTTGCCGGTCACCAGCGAGGCGAAGATCCCGGGGTAGGCGTTCCAGGTCGGGAAGGTGTTGCAGCCGACCACGAGGGCCACGCCGCGCGGGACGATGCGGTAGTCCTTGACCATCCGGATCGGCGCGTCCTTGGCCGGCTTCTCCCAGGTCACCGACGTCGGCACCCGCTCCTGCTCGACGAGCCCGGCCACGATCGCCTCGACGGCGCGGTCCTGGGCGTGCGGACCGCCGGCCTGGAAGGCCATGACGAACGGCTGGCCCGACGTGTGCATCACCGCGTTGGCCAGCTCGAAGGCCCGGGCGTTGACCGCATCGACGACCTCCAGGCATACCGCCGCCCGGACCTGCGGACCGGCGTCGCGCCACGACGGCATCGCGGCGCGGGCGGCGGCCAGCGACCGGTCGACGTCCAGGTGTGGGTACTGGACCCCGAGGACCGGTCCGTAGGGCGAGACCTCCGACCCCACCCACGTGCCGTCGGTGGGCTGGTCGGCCAGCGCCGCATACCGACCGTCGAGGTGCGCCTCGTGGGCGACGAGCCCGTCCGCCGCGGCGGTCTCGCCGTAGACGCGCGGGGAGGGTGACTCGGGGTAGCGCGAGTAGTAACTGCGGGCGGCCAGTGCCGCGCGGGCCTCCGCCAGGGCGTCCGCGTGCTTCCCGAGCAGCGGGTGGTCGGTGGGCGTCGCCGTCGTCGTCACCGGGCCAATCGTAATGAGCCCAGCGCGTACCAGCCTCCTCGGCAGGTTCCACGCAGTCACAGGGAGCACACTGACCTCATGGGAACCACCGGCGTCCACACCGTGCTGTGGCGCAAGGGCGAGGTCACCGACCAGGACTTCTCCCTCGACGACATCTCGGAGCACCTCGAGGAGGAGGACTCCCTGGTCTGGGTCGACATCCTCGAACCGGACCACGGCGTCCTCCAGAAGCTCGCCGAGGAGCTCAGCCTCGACCCGCACGCCGTCGAGGACGTCGTCGAGGACGCCAGCCGCCCCAAGGCGACGATGCACGCGCACCACTCCTTCGTCAGCGTGTACGCGACCCATCTCGACCACCCGGGCAACGGGCCCATGGAACCCGACCAGGTCCTTGCATCCCGGCTCCAGCTCACGAAGATCTCGGCCTTCGTCCTGCCGCGCGGCATCGTCACCGTCCGCGACAACGACGTGTTCGACGTCAAAGAGGTCGAGAAGCGCTGGGAGGACAACGCCGACCTGTTGCACCTCGGGGGTGGAGCGCTGCTCCACGGGCTCCTCGACGTCATCGTCGACGGGCACTTCGACACGGTGCAGCAGCTCGACGACGCCATCGAGTCGCTGGAGGACGGGCTCTTCGCCGAGAACGAGCAGACCCGCACGACGCAGCAGCGGACCTTCCGGATCCGCAAGGAACTGGTCGAGCTGCGCCGGGTCGTCCTGCCGATGCGCGAGGTGGTCAGTGCCGTGCTCCGCCACCGCACCGAGCTGCACAAGGACGGCAACGAGCTCGACGGCTGGTTCTCCGACCTCTACGACCACGCGATCCGGGCGGCGGAGTGGAGCGAGTCGCTGCGCGACATGCTCACCTCGATCTTCGAGACCTCGCTGTCGCTCCAGGACGCCCGGCTCAACACGGTGATGAAGAAGCTCACGGCCTGGGCGGCCATCATCGCCATACCGACCGCCGTGACGGGATGGTTCGGCCAGAACGTGCCCTACCCGGGCTTCAACCAGCCGTCCGGCGTGATCGCGTCGACGGTGATCATCCTGGGCATCGCGGTCAGCCTCTACGTCGTCTTCAAGCGCAAGGAGTGGATCTGAGCCACCCCGTCCAGGTAACCGCCGGTTTGGCAGGATGGGCGGCATGACGACGGACGGTCCTCGAGGCAACGTCGCCGTTGTCGGTACCGGCGCCATGGGCGCGGGGATCGCCCAGGTCGCCGCGATGGCCGGGCACCAGGTCTACCTCCAGGACGCCGGTGCGGACCGGGCCGCGGCTGCCGTCGAGGGCCTCGGTCAGCGCCTGGCCGACCTCGCCGCCAAGAGCCGGATGACCAGGGAGGAGGCCCGGGCGGCGGCCGACCGTCTGCAGGTCGTCGCCGACCTCGCCGACCTGCCGGAGTGCGAGCTGGTGATCGAGGCCGCCGCCGAGGACCTCGAGGTCAAGCAGTCGGTGTTCGCCGAGCTGGGCCGGACCCAGCCGCCCACCACGCTGCTGGCCACCAACACCTCGAGCCTCGACATCGACGCCATCGCCGAGTCGGTCCACGACCCGGAGCGGGTGATCGGGCTGCACTTCTTCAACCCCGCGCCGGTGATGCGGCTGGTCGAGGTGGTCCACGGCCAGTCCAGCGCCCAGACCTACGTGGACTTCGCCGCCGACCTGGTCGCGTCCTGGGGCAAGACCCCGGTCCACTGTGCGTCCACGCCGGGGTTCATCGTCAACCGCGTCGCCCGGCCGTTCTACGGCGAGGGGCAGCGGATGCTCGACGAGGGCCTCGCCGACGCCGCCACGATCGACGCGTGCCTGCGGTCCGCCGGGTTCCGGATGGGGCCGCTCGAGCTGACCGACCTCATCGGGCAGGACGTCAACCTCGCTGTCGGCACGAGCGTCTGGGAACGGACCGGTCAGGACCCCCGGTATGCGCCGGTGCAGCTCCAGCGCGACCTCGTCGCCCAGGGTCGGCTCGGCCGCAAGACCGGGCGCGGCGTCTACAGGTATGCGGCGGACGGCCGCCCGACCGACGCCGACCCCGACGAGCGCCGGGTCGACGAGCTGGTCGGTGGACCGGCCCGCACCGACCCGGTGGCCCGCACCGTGGCCATGCTGGTCAACGAGGCGGTGGACCTCGTGCACCGTGGCGAGGCCTCCCCCGAGGACGTGGACACGGCCATGGTGCTCGGCACGTCCTACCCGAAGGGGCCCGTCGCCTGGGGTCGAGAGCTGGGATACGACTACGTCCGCACCGTCCTCGCCGAGCTCGACGACGCATACCCGGGTGGACGGTACCGACCCAGTCCGGCACTGGACGGCGATCGGTGACGGACGCCGAGGTGGACCTCGGCCACGTCCGCCGGATGTGGGACGACGACGGCGCCTCCGCGCACCTCGGTATGGAGGCCACGGTCGTCGAGGTCGACCACGCCGTGGTCCGGATGACCGTCAGCGATCACATGGTCAACGGTCATGACATCGCGCACGGCGGCTACCTCTTCACGCTGGCCGACTCGGCTTTCGCCCTGGCCTGCAACTCCCGGGGCGTGCTCACGGTCGCCGCCGGGGCGGACATCACCTTCGTCACGTCCGCCCGCCTCGGTGACGTGCTGGTCGCCGAGGCCCGGGTCCTGGTGGACTACGGCCGCAGCGGGATCACCGACGTCACCGTGACCCGGGAGGCGGACAGGGCGGTCATCGCCGAGTTCCGTGGGCGGTCCCGGTCGCTGCCCAACCGGTGATGTCACATCCGGCCGGCGGGCCGTGTCTCATCGTCATGAACACCTCCACCGCCCGCATCCCCCTCGTCGACGACAGCAACCTGCTGGTCAAGGCGATGAACTGGTACACCCGCCGTCAGTTCGGCGCGGTCATGGAGCCCGCCCTGGCGATGGCCCACAACCGCAAGGTGCTGACCTCGACGATGCGGTTCCAGAGCGCGACCAACCGATGGGACGCCCTGGACGGGTCGCTCAAGCACCTCGCCGCCTTGAGCGCCGCGGCCACCGTCGGGTGCAGCTGGTGCCTCGACTTCGGCTACTGGGTGTCGTTCGCCGTGGGCGTGGACCGGGCCAAGCTCGAGGCGATCACCGACTGGCGCCACAGCGACGTCTTCACCGACCTCGAGCGTCGGGTGATCGAGTACGCCGAGGCGATGTCGACCACCCCGATGGGCGTGACCGACGAGATGGTGGCCAGGCTGCTGGAGGACCTCAGCGAGGCGGCGGTCGTCGAGCTCACCGCCGCCGTCGCCCTGGAGAACTTCTACAGCCGGTCCAACTCGGCGCTCGGGTTCACCAGCCAGGGGTTCAAGGAGAAGTGCGACCTGAAGCCCACGCATGTCTGAGTCTGCCGACGAGGAGGTCGCACGCCAGTTCGAGGACCTGCGACCCCAGCTGGTCGGCGCCGCATACCGGGTTCTCGGGAGCGCGGCCGACGCGGAGGACGCGGTCCAGGAGACCTGGCTGCGCTGGGCGGCGGCCGACCGGAGTGAGGTGCGCGACCCGCGGGCCTACCTGCTGACCGTCGCGACCCGGCAGGCGCTGAACCGCGTTCGTCAGCAACAGAACCGGCGCGAGGACTACGTCGGGCCGTGGCTGCCCGAACCGGTGTCGACCGACCGTGGTCCCGCCGAGAGCGTCGAGCTGTCCGACTCGGTGTCGATGGCCATGCTCGTCGTGCTCGAGTCGCTGTCGCCGCTGGAACGGGCCGCGTTCGTGCTGCACGACGTCTTCGGGCTCAGCTTCGCCGAGGTGGCCACGACGCTGGACCGGTCCGAGGCCGCGGTGCGGCAGCTGGCCACCCGCGCCCGCGGCCATGTCCACTCGCGACGTCCGGAGGTGGTCGACCGGAAGCGGCACGACGCCGTCCTGGACCAGTTCATCCAGCACCTGACGACCGGGGACATGGACTCGTTCATGGCCCTGCTGGCCCCCGACATCGTGCTCGTCACCGATGGTGGCGGGATCAAGCGGGCGGCACTGCGGCCGATCCACGGCCCGGAGAAGGTGGTCCGGTGGCTGGTCGGGGTGCTCAACCGGCCGGACTACACCGGCGAGACGCGAGTCGAGGTCGCCCGGCTCAACGACGAGACCGCGATCCTGCTGTATGCGGATGACGAGCTCGACACCGTGGCCTTCTGCACGGTCGAGGACCGCGGCATCACGGCCCTCTACTTCGTGCGGAACCCGGTCAAGCTCGGGCGGGTCACCGGCACGACGGCCACCTTGGTCGACTGATTCCGTCGGGGCCCCCGCGAAGTATCGGAGCGAAGCGGAGAACTTCGTGGGGTGAGTCAGCGGAGGTCCTGGACGCCCTCGTCGGTCAGCTCGTCCGGCTCGATGACCAGCGGGTTGAGCACCCGGTGGAGGAACGACTTCGTCCGGGACTCCTGTGGGTCGCCGATGACCTCCGCCGGAGAGCCCGACTCGACGACGTAGCCACCGTCCATGAACACCACGCGGTCGGCGACCTCGCGGGCGAACGCCATCTCGTGGGTGACGATCATCATCGTCATGCCCTGGTTGGCCAGGGACTTCATCACGGCGAGGACCTCGCCGACCAGCTCGGGGTCGAGGGCCGAGGTGGGCTCGTCGAAGAGCATCAGCTCGGGGTCCATCGACAGCGACCGGGCGATCGCGACGCGCTGCTGCTGACCGCCGGAGAGCTGCGCCGGGAAGGCGTCCTCCTTGTGGGTCATGCCGACCCGTTCGAGGTTCTGGCGCGCCACCTTGTCCGCCTCGGTCTTGCTGCGACGCAGCACCTTGGTCTGGGCGATGGTGAGGTTCTGCAGCACGGTCAGGTGTGGGAAGAGGTTGAAGGACTGGAACACCATGCCGATCCGCCGGCGTACCCGGTCGATATCGACGTCGGGGTCGGTCATCTCGTCGGCGCCGACGTGGATGGTCCCCGCCGTCGGGGTCTCGAGCATGTTCACGCACCGCAGCAGGGTGGACTTGCCGGACCCCGAGGGGCCGATGACGCAGACCACCTCACCGGTGGCGACATCGAGGCTGATGTCCTTGAGGACCTCGTTGGTGCCGAACGACTTCGACAGGCTCTGGATCGAGATGGCGGGCAGCTCGACGGCCGTGGGGACGCCCGGGGTGTCGGGAAGGGAGGGCATCGCGGTCACCGAGCCTTGGCGTAGCGCTTCTCGAGCGCTCGCACGAGGCTCGACAGCGGGAGGGTGATGATGAGATAGCACAAGGCCCCGACGATGAGCGGTGTGGGGTTCACGGTGCGGTTGAGGAAGTCCTGGCTGAACTTCGTCAGCTCGTACTGCGCGAAGGTCACCCCGAGGACGTAGACCAGCGACGAGTCCTTGACGAGCAGGATGATCTCGTTGGTGAGCGGCGGGATGACGACCCGGAAGGCCTGTGGCAGCACGATGCTCACCATCGTCCTCCCGTAGCTCATCCCCAGGGTGCGGGCCGCCTCGACCTGTCCCTTGGGCACGGCCTGGATGCCGGCCCGGATGGTCTCCGCCATGTAGGCCGCGGCGGTCAGGCCCAGCCCGACCATGACCTCCCCGTAGATGTCACCGGGGAAGTGGAAACCCGGGAACGCGTTGGGGATGCCGTACGCCACCATGAAGAGGACCACCAGCGCGGGCAGACCCCGGAACAGCTCGACGTAGGCGTTCGCGAACCAGCGGTACGGCCCGATGGACGACAGCTTCATCATGGCGATGATGAGCCCCAGCACGAGGCCGAAGATGAAGGCCAGCGCCGTGTAGATCAGGGTGTTCTTCAGCCCGATCGTGATGACGCTCGGCCACATCCGCTGGACGATGTCCAGCCGGAAGAACGCCGCGTTGAACTGCACCCAGTCGGTCTTGAGGGCGAGGAACAGGACGACGAGGATCCCGACGGCGTACTGGGCCCATCGGGTCAGCCGGGCGCGCTGACGCCGGCTCATCCGCGGTTTGGGAGGCGCTGCCGTGTCGAGGGCCATGGGCGAGCCCTTCCTCTCGTGAACTCAGCTGGTGAGTCAGGGCGACGTCGGCACGATAGCGCGACGGTTACTTCGGCGGAGCTTGACCGATCCACTTGGTGTAGAGCGAGGCGTAGGTGCCGTCGGACTTCGCCGTCGTGATGGCCTCGTCGACGACCTTCTTCAGGGCGTCGTTGCCGAGCTTCATGCCGAACCCGTACTGCTCACCGGTGTCGAACTGGGTCGCGACCTTGGTCGCCCCCTTGTCCTCCTTGATGGCCTCGGTCCAGACTGGCAGGTCGTTGATCGCGGCGTCGACCTGGCCCGTCGTCAGGGCTTGGGTCTGAGTCGCGAGGTCCTGGAACTCGACGATCGTGTAGCCGTTCGCGTCCGCCTTGGACTTCGCGTAGTCGAGACCGGTCGTCGCGGCCTGGGCGCCCAGCTTCTTGCCCTTGAGGTCGGCCAGCGTGGCGACGGTGGAGTCCTTCTTCACCAGCAGCGCCTGCGTCGCGTCGAAGTACGGCAGCGAGAAGAGGATGGCCTTCTTGCGCTCGTCGGTGATCGTCATGCCCGCGGCGGCGATGTCGCACTTGCCGGTGGACAGGTCCTGACCCGACTTGATGCCCTCGAACGGCGTGTCGACGATGGTCTGCTCGACGCCCAGCTTCTTGGCGACCAGGTCGATCATGTCGACGTCGAAGCCGATCGTCTTGCCCTGGTCGTCATTGGACTGGAAGGGCGCGTAGGGCAGGTGGGTGCAGGTCGTGATCTTGCCCGGGGCGATCAGGGTCACGCCGGCGGCCGCGGCTCCCCCGCTGGTGGCACCGGAGCCGCCGGAGCCCCCCGAGTCGGACGGGGTCGAGCCGCAGGCGGTAAGGCCGAACGCGGCGACCGCGGCGACGACGACGAGCGGGCGGAAGGCAACGCGAGGTGTCACAGGGGGGATCTCCTGGCTAGGGCGCCGGACCGACCCCGACGCTCAAGGCGGCATCATGGCACGCGCCGGCATCCGTGGGGGTATCTGCTCGGTTACAACGGCATACCATCGCGGCGTGGCCACCGGCGACGACACCAGGTACGACGACCTGCGGACGTGGAGCGTCGGGCGGCTCCGCTCGGAGCAGACGGCGCGGCTGCGGGAGACGCTACATGCGGCGTATGCCTCGGTGCCGCACTACCGGGCGGCGTTCGACGCCGTGGGGCTGAGGCCCGGTGACGTGCGCTCACTCGAGGATCTGGCGCGGGTGCCCTTCACCAGCAAGGAGGACCTGCGGGCGAACTACCCGTTCGGGATGTTCGCGGTGCCGCGCGAGGAGGTCGTTCGCGTCCACGCCAGCAGCGGCACGACCGGCCGGCCCACCGTCGTCGGGTACACGCGGGGCGACCTCGACGTGTGGTCGGAGGTCATGGCCCGGTCGATCCACGCAGCGGGCGGACGGCCGGGCGACATCGTCCACGTCGCGTACGGGTACGGGCTGTTCACCGGCGGCCTCGGCGCGCACTACGGCGCGGAGCGGCTCGGCTGCACCGTGGTGCCGGTGTCGGGTGGGATGACGGAGCGCCAGGTCCAGCTCATCCGCGACTTCGAGCCGCGGGTCATCATGGTCACCCCGAGCTACTTCCTCAGCATCCTCGACGAGATGGAGCGTCAGGGCCTGGACCCGAAGCAGTCTTCGCTGCGGATCGGGATCTTCGGGGCCGAGCCCTGGACCGAGTCGATGCGTCGCGAGGTCGAAGAGCGGACCACGATGGACGCGGTCGACATCTACGGTCTCTCCGAGGTGATCGGCCCCGGCGTCGCGCAGGAGGCGGTCGAGACCAAGGACGGGCTGCACATCTGGGAGGACCACTTCTACCCCGAGATCGTCGACCCGATCACCGGTGAGCCGGTCTCCGACGGCGAGCGCGGCGAGCTGGTCCTCACCAGCCTCACCAAACAGGCCATGCCCGTCCTGCGCTACCGCACGCGTGACCTCACCCGCCTGCTACCGGGGTCGGCATACCCGGCGTTCCGGCGGATGGAGAAGATCACCGGCCGCTCCGACGACATGATGATCGTCCGCGGCGTCAACGTGTTCCCGACCCAGGTGGAAGAGCTGGTCCTCGCGGAGTCCGGTCTGGCGCCTTACTTCCAGTGCGTACTGACCCGGCCCGGTCGGCTCGACGAGCTGTCCGTCCTCGTGGAGAGCCACGAGGTGCTACCCGAGCCGGACAAGGCCGTGGTTGCGGCCCGGCTGGTCTCGCGGATCAAGGACCGGATCGGCACGACCGCCCGGGTCGAGGTGCGCGACCCCGGAGGAATCGAGCGTTCCGTCGGCAAGGCCCGGCGAGTGGTGGACCAGCGCCCGCGCGACTGATCGCCCTCCCAGCTGGCTGGCCCCGACATGTGACCAAGGTCCCCTGTACCGGTCGCAATCCCACGACCTACCGTGGGATGACGAAGGTCCTTCTACGACCAGGGGGCAACGTGGACGCACTTGCGCTCGCGCGCTGGCAGTTCGCGATCACCACCGTCTACCACTTCCTCTTCGTTCCGATCACGATCGGGATGAGCGCCCTCGTGGCGTACTACCACGTGCGCTGGGTGCGGCACCGGGACCCGGCGGACCTGCGCCTCACGAAGTTCCTCGGCAAGCTCTTCACGATCAACTTCGCGCTCGGCCTGGTCACCGGCATCGTGCAGGAGTTCCAGTTCGGGATGAACTGGTCGGACTACTCGCGGTTCGTCGGCGACATCTTCGGCGCCCCGCTGGCCATCGAGGCGCTGCTGGCGTTCTTCCTCGAGTCGGTGTTCCTCGGCCTGTGGATCTTCGGGTGGGGGCGCCTGCCCGAGAAGCTGCACGCCGCGACGATGTGGATCGTCCACATCGGGACGGTCCTGTCCGCCTATTTCATCCTCTCGGCCAACTCGTTCATGCAGCACCCGGTCGGGTACCGGTTCAACGAGGCGACCGGACGGGCCGAGCTCACCGACTTCGGCGCCGTGCTCACCAACCCCGTGCAGCTGGTCACCTTCCCGCACACCATCACCGCGTCCTACATGGCCGGCGGCGCCGTCGTGCTCGGCGTCGGCATCTACCGGATGCGCCGTCGTGACGTCGGCGACGACTCACGGATGTACCGCCGGATGACCCGGACCGCCGCGATCGTGACCCTCGTCGCCGGACTCGCCGTGGCCTTCACCGGTGACCTCCAGGGCAAGATCATGACCGAGGTCCAGCCGATGAAGATGGCCGCGGCCGAGGCGCTCTACGAGTCCGCCGACAGCTGTGCGCCGTTCTCGTTGTTCACGATCGGGTCGTTGGACGGCACCCAGGAACGGTTCTCCGTCACCGTCCCCTGCCTGCTCAGCTTCCTCGCCACCGGCAGCTTCAGCGGCTCGGTCGAGGGGATCAACGACCTCCAGGCGCAGTACCTCCGACAGTTCGGCCAGTCCGGGAACCCGCTCGTGGCCGACGCGACGTACCTGCCCAACATCCCCTTGGCCTACTGGAGCTTCCGGCTCATGATCGGGGTCGGGATGCTGTCCGCCCTGGTGGCCCTGGTCGTCCTCTGGGCGACGCGTCGGGGCCGAGTGCTCACGCGCTCCGACAGTCGCTGGGACCGGCTCTGGACCTGGGCCGCCGTGCTCACCCCGCTGATGCCGGTACTCGGGGCGGCGTTCGGCTGGATCTTCACCGAGACCGGCCGACAGCCCTGGCTGGTCTTCGGGATGATGACGACCGCAACCGGGGTCTCGCCCTCGGTCTCGGCCGGTGAGGTGCTCACCTCGATGATCGTCTTCACGCTGCTCTACGGCGCGCTGGCCGTCGTCGAGGTCAAGCTGTTCCTCCACTACGTCCGCAAGGGCGCCGAGGAGTTCGTCGAACCCATCCCTCCGGACCAGACCGACGACGACGCCCCGCTCGTCTTCGCGTACTGACGGGAGGACGACATGGAGCTCTCGACGGTCTGGTTCATCCTCATCGCCATCCTCTGGACGGGCTACTTCGTCCTGGAAGGGTTCGACTTCGGCGTCGGGATGCTGCTGCCGGTGCTCGGCCGCGGCGGTGACGCCGCGGACACCGAGCAGCGACGGAGGGTCATGATCAACACGATCGGCCCGTTGTGGGACGGCAACGAGGTGTGGCTGCTCACGGCGGGCGGGGCGACGTTCGCGGCCTTCCCACACTGGTATGCCACGTTGTTCAGCGGGTTCTACCTTCCCCTGCTGCTCATCCTCGTCGCGCTCATCGTGCGCAACCTCGGCTTCGAGTACCGCCACAAGCGCGAGAGCACCACGTGGAAGTCGCGGTGGGACCTCGCCATCGTCGTCGGGTCGTTCGTGCCGGCGCTGCTCTGGGGGGTGGCCTTCACCAACATCGTCCGCGGCGTGCCGATCGACGCGAACAAGGAGTTCGTCGGCAACCTCTGGACGCTCCTCAACCCGATGGCGCTGCTCGGCGGGCTCGTGACGTTGTCGCTGTTCCTCGTCCACGGCGCCCTGTTCGTGGCGTTGAAGACAGCCGGCCCGATCCGCGAGGACGCCCGCCGGCTGGCGACCCGGCTCGGGGTGGTCGCGGCCGTCCTCGCCGTCGTCTACCTGTTGGTCATCGGGTTCCAGCAGGGCTCGGCCGCCTCGTGGGTCACCACCGTCGTCGCCGCGGTCGCCCTCCTCGGCGCGCTCGGGGCGAACCTGCGCGACCGCGAGGGCTGGGCGTTCACCGGAACCTTCGTCTGCATCGCCTTCGCCGTGGCGACGCTGTTCCTCGCGCTGTTCCCGGACGTGATGCCGTCGACCATCGACCCGGCCTACTCGCTGACCACCACCAACGCGTCCAGCACCGACTACACGCTGAAGATCATGACCATCGTGGCGCTGATCTTCACGCCGATCGTGCTGCTCTACCAGGGCTGGACCTACTGGGTCTTCCGCAAGCGGATCGCCGTGCACCACATCCCGGCCTGAGATGGCCCGGTCGAGACCGGTCGACCCGCGGCTGCTGCGGGCGGTTCCGCAGGCGCGTCGGTCGGTGGTCGGTCTCGGCGTCGCCGGTGTGCTCCAGGGCGTGGCGACGGTATGCGCTGCCTTCGCCGTCGGTGCGCTGGTCACCGCGGTGGTCCACGGGGACGACCTCGTCGGTCCGATCACCTTCCTGGCGTTGGCGTTCGGCGCGCGGGCCGCACTGGCCTACGCGGTCGAGCGCACCGCGGCAACGGCCGGTGTCGCGGTGTCGGGCGCGCTGCGGGTCCGACTGCTCGGAACCTGGCTGGAACGCCCCGCGGAGACGTGGCTGGATCCGGCCGTCGGAACGACCCTGGCCGCGCAGGGGTGCACCGCGGTCGAGACCTATGTGACGCGGTACCTGCCGGCGCTGGTCCACGCCTCCGTCGTGCCGGTCCTGGCGGTGGGGGCCCTGTTCGTCGTCGACTGGCCCAGCGCCGTCATCGTCGTGCTGACCCTGCCGCTCCTGCCGCTGTTCGCGGCGCTGATCGGGCGGACCACCCAGGAGGCGACGGAACGCCGCTGGGCCGCCCTCCAAGGGCTGTCCGGCCACTTCGTCGACGTCGTGCGCGGCCTTCCGACGCTGGTCGCCTACGGACGGGGTACGCGCCAGGTCGCGACCGTGAGGTCGGTCAGCGAGCGCCACCGCGAGGAGACGATGGCCACCCTGCGGCTGTCGTTCCTGTCCTCCGCGGCGCTGGAGCTGCTGGCCACCCTCTCCGTGGCCCTGGTCGCCGTCACGGTCGGCCTGCGGCTCGCGGCGGGAGACCTCGACCTGCTGCCCGGGCTGGTCGCGATTCTTCTTGCCCCCGAGGCGTACTGGCCGATCCGCCGGGTGGGCGCCGAGTTCCACGCCGCCGCCGACGGTGCCCAGGCCCTGGACCGGATCATGGACGAGCTCGACGCGGACGCAGCGGTGCCGACGCGCATACCGGGCTCCGGCGTCGTCCTGCATCAGGTCGGCTACCGCTACCCCGGCGACGACAGCGAGGTTCTGCGCGACCTCACGCTCACGGCCGGAGGCGGGCTCACCGTGGTGACCGGCGCGTCCGGGTCGGGCAAGACCACGCTGCTCGAGCTCGTCGCGGGGCTGCGGACGCCGACGGCCGGAACGGTCGACGCCGCCCCGGCGCACCTCGTCACCCAGCGGCCCTTCCTGATGCCCGGTTCGGTGCGGGAGAACCTCCAGCTGGTGGCGGCCGGGCCGATGGCGCCGGACCGGCTCTGGGAGGCCCTGCGCCGCGTCGGCCTCGACGGGGCGGTCGCCGGGATGCCCCGCGGGCTGGACACCAGGCTGGGGGACGACGGCTTCGGGCTGTCCGCGGGGCAGCGCGCCCGGCTGGCCGTGGCCCGCGCGGTCCTGAGCGACCGCCCCGTCGTCCTGCTCGACGAGCCCACCGCGCACCTCGACTCCGAGGGCGTGCAGACCATCCACGCGGTCATCACCGCCCTGGCCGCGGATCGAACCGTCATTGCGACGACACACCGTCCCGAGCTGGTCGCCGTGGCCGACCGACACGTCGTGCTCGAGGATCTGAGGGCGGCCCGGTGAACGGGAGCCAGTGGTGGGAACGGCGGTCGCTCGCGCTCGCGGCCCTGCTCGGCGCCGGGGCGACCACCGCTGGCATCGCCCTCACCGCGACGTCCGGCTGGCTCGTCGTCCGCGCCAGCGAGCAGCCCGCGGTCCTCTCCCTGCTCACCGCGGTCGTTGCGGTCCGCGCGTTCGGTATCGCGCGCCCGGTGCTGCGTTACGCCGAGCGGCTGCGCTCGCACGACGCGTCGCTGCGCGACCTTGCCGAGCGTCGGGCGCAGGCGTACGCCCGGCTGGTCCCGCTGACCCCGGCGCGCCTCGGTCGCCGTCGCCGAGCCGACCTGCTCGGCGGTGTCGTCGACGACCTGGGCGAGGTCGTCGAGGCGCAGGTGCGGGTCACGGTCCCCGTCACCGCGGCCGCGGCTGCCGGCGTCCTCACCGCGCTCCTCACGGCGTTGCTGGCACCGAGCGTGGGACTCGTGGTCGCCGGCCTCGTCCTCGCGACGGCCGTCGTCGGTCTCCTGGCCCGGCGCGCGGAGTCCGCCGCCCAGGGCGATCTGCTGGAACGGCGCGCCGAGCTGCTGGCCTCCAGCCAGCTCGTGACCGCGCAGGCCGGGCAGGTCCGAGCGGCCGCGGCCGGTCCCGCAGTGCTTGCCCGCGTGGACGGCGCGCAGCGCGCCGTCGAGCGGGCAACCGGGCGGCAGAGCCGGGGCCGGGCCGCGACGGCGGCGGCCATCCTGCTCCTGGTTGCCGCCACGACCGTCGCGGCGGCGGTGCTGACCCGCGACCTCAGCGTGCCGATCGCGGTCAAGGGACTCCTTGTCCTGACCCCGGTGGCGGTCGTCGAGGCGTTCCAGCCACTGGTCGAGGCGGTCCGGGCGTCGGCTCGCGCCCGCGCAGCGGCGGCGCGACTCGACCGGCTGTTGGTCCAGGAGCCGGCGGTGTCGGACAGCCCGCACTCACGGACCAGGGCGCTCTCGACCCACGGGACGAGCGGCATACGCCTCCGGCTCACTGACGCCCGGGCGTCGTGGGACGGCGTCGCCACCGCCGTCGGGCCCGTCGACCTGGACCTGGAGCCCGGGACACGGTTGCTGGTGACCGGGCCGAACGGCGCAGGGAAGTCGACCCTCCTCGCGCTGCTCGGACGACAGCTCGAGCTGTCCGGCGGGCGCTACACCGTCGACGGGACCGACGTACGCGACCTTCCGGTCGAGGAGGTCCGGGCGCTCGTCGCGGTCGTGGACGACGAGCCGCACGTCTTCGCATCGACGCTGCGCGAGAACCTGCGGCTCGCCCTGCCGATCGACGACAGCCAGTCGGGTGACCCCGAGCTCGTGACGACGCTGCGCCGGGCCGGGCTCAGCGGCTGGCTGGGCAGCCTCCCGGACGGGCTGGACTCCCGTCTCGGCGCCGGCGGACGGGGGCTCTCCGGCGGGGAGCGGGCCCGGCTCGCCGTCGCGCGGGCGCTGCTGTCGGGCCGTCCGGTCCTGCTCCTCGACGAGCCGGTGGCCCACCTCGACCACGCCACGGCGACCGCGGTGCTCGCCGACGTGCTCGGTGACGCTCACGGCCGGTCGGTGGTGGTGGTCAGCCACACGCCGCTGAGCGTGGACTCCTACGACCGCGTGCTCGACCTCAGCCCGGTGCGGGCCTAGCGGAACGGCTTCGGCCGGTCAGGCGCTGCAGGCGGGAGCCGAGGAGAGGGCGGCAGCGGCGGACTTGTAGGGGTCGAGGTGCGCCGGGGCCGCCCGGTAGCGCTGGATCCAGCGGGCCTGCGCCTCGGGTCCGTCGAGGTGCCCGTCGCTGTGGTCGGCCATCTCGCTCAGGTGGGTACGCCAGTCGTCCAGGACGGCCTTCGCCGCGCTCATGTAGGTGTCGATCGCCTGCTCGCGGGCGGCGCAGGCCTGGAGCTTGGTCTTGAGGTCCGTGGGCGCCTCGAGGGTGCCGACGTTCTGACAGCCGCCCACGCCGCTGTACGCGGTCATCGCACCGTCGTACGCCGCAACGTCACCCGGTCCGGCGGCGCGGCTCGGCCCGAACACGTTGGTCTTGACGTCCAGGTAGGTCTTCGCCCCGGAGTCGATGTCGGCCTGACCCTGAACGTGCTCGGACCAGTGCTCGGCAGCGGTCGTCGCCGCCGTGACCACCCGCTGGGCCGCGTCCTGGCGGGTGACGCACTCCTGGAGGGCCTTCTGGACCGCGGCGAGCTCAGCCGAGACGGTGGCCGACGCCGCGGTCGTCGTGGTGCTCGTCGCGCTCGTCGTCGTGGACGGCGTGCCGCTCGTGCTCGTCGTCGGAAGTGGCGCGGCCTGGCTGGGGCTGTCGGTGCCGGTCAGGATGCGGAAACCGAAGAACGCCGCGGCCGCGATGGCGAGCAGGGCGACGACCCCGAGGACGAGCGGCATCGGCGATCGCCGCTGCGCACTGTGCTTTCCCACGTTCAACCAATCCTTCCGATGCGACGGTGTTGGCGTCGAGCCCGTCGCGTCCTGTTCCCCCGGCTGACCTCAACCCGATCGTGCGCCGTGCGTTCCGTCATGCGACTCGAGCCTCGGCATACGGTGTGCGCATGCGAGTACTGGTCAGTGGTGGGGCCGGGTACATCGGTTCGCACACCGTCGTCCATCTTACGGCGGCGGGGCACGACGTTCTCGTCGTGGACAATTTCGGGAACGCCAAACCCGCGGTCATGGCGCGACTGGACGCACTCACGAACACCCATATCCCGGTACACGCTTTCGACCTCACCGACCGCGACAAGACGGAACGTCTCTTCGCAACGGAGCAGGTCGACGCGGTCGTCCACTTCGCGGGGCTGAAGGCCGTCGGTGACAGTGTGCAGCGGCCACTGGACTACTACGAGAACAACCTCCAGTCGACGTTCTCACTGCTGCGCGCCATGCGCCGACACGGCTGCTCGACGCTGGTGTTCTCCTCGTCCGCGACCGTGTACGGCGACCAGGCTCCCCTGCCCTATCGCGAGGACTACGAGCCGCTCCAGGCCAACAGCCCTTACGGGCGGACCAAGGTGATGATCGAGACGGTGCTGCGCGACGTCGCGCACATCGACCCCTCGTGGCGCATCGCGGTCCTGCGCTACTTCAACCCCGTCGGCGCTCACCCGTCCGGCGCGATCGGCGAGGACCCACAGGGGATCCCCAACAACCTCATGCCGTTCATCGCGCAGGTCGCCGTGGGTCGTCGCGACCGGCTGCGCATCTTCGGCGACGACTACCCCACGACCGACGGCACCTGCGAGCGCGACTACATCCACGTCGAGGACCTTGCGTACGGCCATGTCGCGGCGCTCAACCGGATCGCGTCCACCGACGAGCCCATCCGCACCTGGAACCTCGGAACCGGCCGGGGCACCTCGGTGTTGGAGCTGGTCAAGGCGTTCGAACGCGCCTCGGGAATGCCGATACCCTACGACATCGTCGGCCGACGGACCGGGGACCTGCCGGCGTCGTGGGCCGACCCGACCCGGGCCAACGAGGAGCTCGGCTGGGTCGCGACCCGGACGGTCGACGACATGTGCGCGGACACGTGGCGGTGGCAGAGCCAGAACCCGAACGGTTACGAGGATGTCTGACCGACCGTTCCACGTCACCGTCGTCTGCACCGGCAACATCTGCCGCTCCCCGATGGGCGAGGTGATCCTGCGCGACCTGTTCCGCGAGGCGGGCCTCGACGTCACCGTGGACTCCGCGGGCACGACGCGCTGGGAGGTGGGCAGTCCCATGGACCGTCGAGCGGTTGCCGAGCTGCGACGGCGCGGGTACGACGGATCCGCCCATATCGCGAGGGGTTTCGAGCCCGGCTGGTTCCCCGACACCGATCTGGTCCTCGCCGCCGACGCCGGCCACGCCTCAGTCCTGCGGCGGTGGGCCCGTACCAAGGATGACGCGGCCAAGGTCCACCTGCTGCGCGAGTTCGACCCCGCCGCCGTAGCCGCTGGGACGTTGGAGGTCGACGACCCCTGGTACGGCGACGAGGAGGACTTCGTCCGGTGCTTCACCGAGGTCGAGGCCGCCTGCCGCGGCGTGGTGTCGTGGGTGGCCGGCGAGCGGACCACGACCCGACGAGGCGATGGCTGACCCGCCGGTCCACCACCCGCCTCTCTGGGAGGATGACGACATGTCCTCGTTCGCCGACGCTGACCCGACGGTGGCCCTCGGTGCCCTCGACGGCCGGTACCGCCCCGTCGTCGCGCCGCTCGTCGAGTTCCTCTCCGAGGCGGCGCTCAACCGGATGCGGGTCCACGTCGAGATCGAGTGGCTGATCCACCTCACCGACCACAAGGTGGTCCCGGGCGTCCGTCACCTGACGGACGACGAGAAGGCCGGCCTGCGCCGGATCGTGTCCGAGTTCGGGCCCGCGCAGGTCGAGGAGCTCGCCGCCATCGAGCGGGAGACGGTGCACGACGTCAAGGCGGTCGAGTACTTCCTCAAGCGCCGCCTCGCCGGGATCGTCCCGGGTGAGGAGGACCGAGGGCTCAGCGAGCTCGTGCACTTCGCGTGCACCTCCGAGGACGTCAACAACCTTTCGTACGCGTTGATGGTCCGGGGTGCGGTGACGTCGGTCTGGCTGCCCCGTGCGACGTCCGTCGTCGACCAGGTCGCCGGCATGGCCGGTGAGCTGCGGGGCATACCGATGCTCGCGCACACGCACGGGCAGCCGGCCACACCGACCACCCTCGGCAAGGAGCTGGCCGTTCTCGCGGCGCGGCTTCGGCGACAGCTGCGGCGAGTCGGCCACGCCGAGTACCTCGGGAAGCTCAACGGCGCCACCGGCACCTACGGGGCCCACCTCGCGGCCGTGCCCGACGCGGACTGGCCGGGTATCAGCCGATCGTTCGTGGAGGGGCTCGGGCTCAGCTGGAACCCGCTCACCACCCAGATCGAGAGTCACGACTGGCAGGCCGAGCTGTACGCGGACCTGGCGCGGTTCAACCGGGTGATGCACAACCTCTGTACCGACGTGTGGACGTACATCTCGTTCGGCTACTTCGCGCAGGTCCGCGGCCAGGGGACGGTGGGATCGTCGACGATGCCGCACAAGGTGAACCCGATCCGGTTCGAGAACGCCGAGGCCAACCTCGAGGTGTCCAACGCCCTGTTCGACGTGCTGGCGGCGACGCTGGTGCAGTCGCGGCTGCAGCGGGACCTCACCGACTCCTCGATGCAACGCAACATCGGGTCGGCGTTCGGTCACTCGGTGCTCGCGCTCGACAACGTCGCACGCGGTCTGGCCGGCCTCGACGCGGTCCCAGCGACCATGGCGGCCGACCTGGACGCGAACTGGGAGGTGCTCGGCGAGGCGGTCCAGTCGGCGATGCGGGCCCTTGCGGCGCAGAGGGTGCCGGGGATGGACGAGCCCTACGAGCGGCTCAAGGAGCTGACCCGTGGGCGGCGCATCGGCGCGGAGGACATGCGCGTCTTCATCGCCGGGCTGGGGCTGCCGGAGGATGTCGCGGCCCGGCTGTCGGCGATGACCCCCGCGAGCTACGTCGGCGCCGCGCCGGAGCTGGTGCGGTACCTGGACGACGCCGGGGCCTGAGCGGTGGCGCGTTCGCGCAGCGCCCGGCCGAGCGACATCGGAGAGCTGGCGCTGGCCCTCCCGAGACGGCGGAGGCCGTCGCGTGGGGCGACCGACCGGCATACCAGGTCCGGGGTAGGTCGTTCGTCATCTACCGCGACCCACGGCCCGACGCGCTGGGCGCCGACGGAGAGCGGCTGACCGACGTGGTCGTGATCAGCTGCGGGACGCCGGAGGACAAGGCGGCGTTTCTGGCGAGTGAACCGCCGTGGTTCGCGACGCCGTACTTCGACGGCTACAACGCGGTCCTGGTCCGGCTGTCGGAGCTGGGACAGGTCACCCGCGACGAGCTGGCGGAGGTCGTTGAGGACGCGTGGCTGGCGCGGGCACCGAAACGGCTGGC
This sequence comes from Lapillicoccus sp., assembly GCF_036559105.1. GTDB lineage: Bacteria > Actinomycetota > Actinomycetes > Actinomycetales > Dermatophilaceae > Lapillicoccus. The sequence continues at coordinate 21,451 of NZ_DATBTV010000140.1, forward strand.
CAAGGAGTGGCTGGCCGCACGGCAGGTGTGACCCTCAGACGGTGACGAGGCCCTCGGGGGTCTGGAACGTTACGGCGAGCAGACCGGGCGTCCCGCGCGGGGCGACGAACGTGAAGTCGATGTCCGAGGAGGCGGTCTGGCCGGCGGGCAGGCCGAGCCATTCCTTGACGCGCTCGGGGTCACCGGCGATCTGCAGCCCCTCGATGGTCACGCTGGTCGAGGCGCCGACGCTGGGGTGGACGGACTGGTCCTCCCACTGCACGTAGTAGGGCAGCTGCGGGTCGGACATCAACCCCTTGATGCCCAGCTGCCGCCAGCGCAGCTCGACGCCGTCCGGGCGGTGCCGGTTGCCCTCGACCGCGGGACGTCCGAGGCGCTCCTCGACGGGGGAGATGTCGTCGACGCGAACGCACCAGCCGAGCCAGCCGCCGCCGGCCTCCATCCGGGCCTTGACCGCCTGGCCGAAGGGCGCCTTGTCGGACGCCGGGTGGTCGAGACAGTCGACGACCTCGACGTAACGCTCGTCGGCGAGCGGGAAGATGATGTTGCGCGTCCCGAACCGGGGGTGGACGCCGCCGTCGACGGGATCGACACCGATGACCTTGGCGAGACGGGCGGCCGTCGCCTGGAGCCCGTCGTGCTCCGCGGTGTAGGAGACGTGGTCCACGCGCATGTCGTCCATCGTGGCACACGCTCAGGGGTGCTTTTGACCACCCCTGCGGGCCCCGGTCAGGGACCTGTGCTCACCCTGCGCCGGCCATCCGCTGGCGGCGCGCCTCGAACAGGACGATCGCCGCGGACGCCGCGACGTTGAGGGAGTTCGCCTTGCCGTGCATGGGGATTCGAACTCGGTATGCGGCGGCGTCCAGGAGCGTGTCGTCGGCACCGTGCTTCTCAGCCCCCACCGCGACAGCCACCGCACCGGTCAGATCGACCTCCGTGTAGAGCCGATCGGTGTCCGGCGTGGTGACGACGAGCCGCACCTGGCGCGCGCTCAGCCAGGCCAACGCCTCGACCGTCGTGGCGGTCGCGACGGGGACGGCGAACACCGTTCCCTTGCTGGCTCGGACGACGTTCGGGTTGCCCCAGTCGGTCACCGGATCGGCGGCGACCACAGCGCTCACACCGGCCGCATCGGCCGTGCGGAGCATGGCTCCGAGGTTGCCCGGCTTCTCCACTCCCTGGGCCATCAGGAGGAGCGCGTCGTCGTCGGTGTCGAGCTGCGAGAGGGCGCGGCCGACGGCGGGGACGACGGCGAGGAGCCCGTCCGGGCCCTCTCGGTAGGCGACCTTCTCGAAGGCGGTTCGGTTGAGTCGGACCACCTCGGCGCCGAGCTGCCGGGCGTGGGCGACGAGGTCCTCCTGCCGGCCGATCTCCTGGCGGCCGGCGTGACCGGCCGGGCTGAACAGCTCGGGACAGACGAACAGGGTCTGCGGTCGGACTCCCGAGGCGAGCGCCAGGGTCAGCTCCTCGTGACCCTCGACCAGCGTCGTGCCGGTCTCCTCGCGAGTACGCCGACGGCGCAGAGCCACGAGGGCCTTGAGCCGCGGGTTCGCGGGAGAGGTGATGAGCAGGTCCGCCACGGTGGCAGTCAACCTCATCGAAGGTCCGGACGGCGGGTTCTCGGAGCGGGAGGCCTGGTCGAGCTCGCTGCCTGGTGTCGTCAGAGCAGCGAGCGCAGGACCGGGACGAGCCCGTCCTCGTCGACCGTGCCGGTGACCTCGTCGGCCACCGCCTTGACCTCGTCCGGGGCCTGGCCCATGGCGACGCCACGGGCCGCCCAGGTGAGCATCTCGATGTCGTTGCGCTGGTCTCCCACCGCGACGGTGTCGCCGGGCTCGACGTGCAGCGAACGACGGACCAGCTCGAGGGCGGAGCCCTTCGAGACGCCCTCGGGGTTGATGTCCAGCCAGGCGGTCCAGCCGACGGCGTAGGAGACCTCGTGCAGCCCGGCCCGCTCCACCTGTTCCATGAACTCCTCCGACGACGCGTCGGGGCGCCGGAGCGTGACCCGGGTCGCGGGGTGGGCGACGAGCTCCTCCCAGTCGACGACGACCTGCTCGCCGCCGAGCTCCCCGTCCGGGAAGGGCGCACTCACCTTGAACCCCACCCCGAGGTCCTCGACCGCGACCAGCGCGTCGGGGATCTGCTCGCGCAGCATCGTCAGCACCGGCCGCGGGTCGAAGGTGACCGTGTCGACGACCCGGTAGCCGCGGGGCTGCCCCTCGTCGAGAGCCATCGTCACGGCCCCGTTGGAGCAGACCGCGTACCCGCGCTGCAGGCCCAGGAGCCGGACGATGGGCATCGTCGCGACGATGGACCGACCGGTCGAGATGACCAGGTGGTGGCCGGCCGCCACGACGGCGGTGACCGCTTCCCCGACCGCCGGGGAGAGGGCGCCGCTGTGGTCGATGGTCGTGCCGTCGAGGTCGAGGGCGACGAGGAGCGGGGTACGCGGGGCGGCGCCCGGAGTGGTGGCGGCAGTCATGGTCGCCACCACCCTACGGGCGGCGAGGTCCGCCCTAGGCCTCGACCTTCAGTGCCTCCCGAACCCCGAGACGGCGGCCGGTGTTGAGGATGGAGCGCCGGTAGAGCCGCTCCCCGATGACCATGGTCCAGGCGGCGAAGGCCAGCGTCACCAACAGCGACAGGATCGGCTCCCACCACGCGGCCTCACCGGCCAGCAGGCGTTGCGGCATCGAGATCGCGGAGACGACCGGCAGGTAGGAGCCGACCACCCGGACCGTGCCCTCACCGAACAGCCCGACGAACATCGCCACCATGAGGATCGTCGTGAGCACCGGCGTCGTCGACTGCAGGTCCTCGCTGCGCGTCGCCAGCGACCCGGCCACCGCCCAGAGGCAGGCGAGCGCCGCGAACCCGGCTACGAAGAAGACGAGGAACCACCCGGCCGAGGCCGCGACGAGACCGATCTGCGGCGCGTACGAGGTGAACGCCATCCCGACCAGCCCCACGCCGACGAACAGCACCATCTGGCCGAGGGCCAGCAGGGTGTTGCCGAGTACCTTTCCCGCGAGCAGCTGCCGCAGCGGTACCGCGCTGACGAGGATCTCGACGACCCGCGACTGCTTCTCCTCCACGACGCTGGTGGCGATGGCCATCCCGAACATGATCGAGGCGAAGTAGAAGAGGAACGCGAAGATCAGGCCCACCGCGATCTTGAGGCCATCGTTGGCGTCCGGCTCGAGCAGCTGGGTGGTCACCGCGCCGCCCGCTGTCAGGGCCGCCACCGTGGTGCCGGCGCTCTGGGCGTTCGCGGCGAGGGTGCGGTCGCGAACGGACTCGGTGACCGCCGAGGTCATGCTCGACTTCACGTCGGTCTTGCCGACCAGCTGCCACCCGTCGGTCCCGTGGACCAGGCCGACGTCGGCCTTGCCGTCGCGGACGGCGGCATCCACCGCGGCAGGGTCCGTCGCGTCGGTGACGGTGAGCACCATGTCGTCGCCGCGCTGCTCGGCCGAGTCACCCACCTGTTGCATCACCTGGCGTGCGCCGTCACCGGACACGGCGACCGTCACCTCGTTGCTCTTGCCGGACATGAACGCCTGGAACGCGAGGCCACCGGCGAGCAGCAGCAAGGTGACGACGGTGCCGACGACGAAGTTGCGGTCACGCAGCTTGACGACGATCTCGCGCATCATGACGATCGGCCAGATGGGCTGCCCGCTGCTGCGCGGCGCCTCGACGGCATCGGCGTCCTGGGCTTGCTGCTTCGAGCTGGTGTCGATGGTCATGCCGTGACCTCCCGGTAGATCTCGCTGAGACTGGGAACGATGGTGCTGAGCTCGCGAACCGACCCGCGCCGCAACGCTTCTCGTAGCAAACGGTCGGACGCGTCGGCGGCGACCAGCTCGAGGACGGCCACCGGTCCGTCGACGTCGACGACCGCCACACCGGGGACGTCGCGGACCCAGCCGGCGTCCGCGGTCGCGCCGGACGGTCCGGAGGCCACGACCAGGCGGTGCAGGGTCCGGCCGCGGTGCCGTAGGTCATCGACCTTGCCGCCGGCGACGACGCGACCGGAGGAGAGGACGACGAGGTCGTCACAGATCCGCTCCACGAGGTCGAGCTGGTGCGAGGAGAAGAGGACCGGCACGCCGCGGGCGGCCTGCTCGCGCATGAGGTCGGCCATCGCGTCGACGGCGTCCGGGTCGAGGCCGGAGAACGGCTCATCGAGGATCAGCGCGATGGGCGACGCCATCACCGCCGCGGCGATCTGGACGCGCTGCTGGTTGCCCAGCGAGAGCGACTCGAGGGTGTCGTTCGCCCGATCGGCCAGGCCGAACCGCTCCAGGTACTCGTGCGCCGACCGTCGCGCCGCCCGGGCGCTCATCCCGTGCAGCCGGCCGAGGTAGACCAGCTGGAACAGGACCGGCTGCTTCGGGTACAGCCCCCGCTCCTCGGGCATGTAGCCGAACCGGGCGCGGTCGTCACGACCGACCGGACGGCCCCGCCACAGCACCGCGCCCGCGGTGGGCTCGAGGATGCCCATGATCATCCGCATCGTCGTGGTCTTGCCGGCGCCGTTCCCGCCGACGAACCCGGTGAGGCCGCCGGGCCGCACCGTGAGGTCCATCGCGTCCACGGCCCGGATGTCGCCGAACAGCCTGGTCAGTCCCCTGGTCTCGAGCATGCCTCCACGCTAGGCAGGCGCGGCCGGGGCCGGATCAGCCTGCAGGCGGAGGTTCGCCGTCCACCTAGGGACGGATGAGCCCCAGCTCGTGCGCGAGGACGACGGCCTGTACACGGTCGCGCAGGTGCAGCTTGGCGAACACGTTCGACACGTGCGTCTTCACGGTCGCCTCGCCGACGTAGAGCTCGGCGGCGATCTCACCGTTGCTGAGGCCCTTGCCGATGAGCACGAGGACCTCACGCTCCCGGTTCGTGAGGAGGTCCAGCTGGTGGGGTGTCGCGGGCTGGGTTGCCGGCGAACGGTTCTCGGGGGTCTGCGTGGGGGCGGCGGTCATTCGCTCGATCACCCGACGGGTCACCTCGGGAGCGAGCAGGGCATGGCCGTTGCCGACGACACGGACGGCGTCGACGAGCTTCTCGGGTTCGGCGTTCTTCAGCAGGAACCCGCTCGCACCCGCTCGCAGCGCGTCCACGAGGTAGTCGTCACGGTCGAAGGTCGTCAGGATGATGACCTTCGCCAGGTCGCGCGCGACGATCTCCCGAGTCGCCTCGATCCCGTCGGTACCCGGCATCTGTACGTCCATCAGCACCACGTCCGGCGTCAGGCGGGCGACCACCTCGACGGCGGCGGCACCGTCGCTGGCCTCGCCGACGACCTCGAGGTCCGGTTCGACGCCGAGAATCATCGAGAAGCCCGAGCGGACCAGCGCCTGGTCGTCGACCACGACGACGCGCAGGACCTCCGGGACGGTCTCCGTCATCGGGTCGAGTCGGCCGGCTCGGGCGTCCGGGACGGTTCGACGCGGTCGGCGTACTCCGCGTGCTCGGCGTGCTCGGCGTGCTCGTGCTCGACGTGCTCGACGTACTCGGCGGGGTCGGCGTCCTCGACGTCGCGGTCGGCGCGGTCATCGGCCGTGGTCGACCGTCTGGCCAGGGGCAGCCGGACCCGGACCCGGAACCCGCCGGTCGCCCGTGGACCGATCTCGAGCGAGCCGTCCAGGGAGGCGACGCGCTCCCGCATACCGAGCAGTCCGAGACCGGTGCCCGAGGTTCCGGTGCGTGGGCGTCCGGAGTCCAGTACCTCGACCTCGGCGAACCCGTTCGGGGCCGACCCGTCGACGCGCAGGACGACAGCCGCCGCCGTGGCCGTCGAGTGCCGGCGGACGTTGTGGAGGGCCTCCTGGGCGGTGCGGTAGAGCGTGAGGCCGACCGCGGGCCCGAGGTGCGTCGCAGCGTCGGGAGGGTCGGCGACGACGGAGTAGGTGACGTCGAGTCCGTCGGCGCGCAGCTGGTCGACGAGACCGGGAATGGCGTCGACGGAGGGTTCGGGTGCACGACCGGTCTCGGCGGCGCGGTCCCCCTGGCGCAGCGTGCCGAGGAGGGCGCGCATCTCGGTCACCGCCTCGCGCGCCGACGACTCCACTGACGAGAGCGCCGACGAGGCCGCCGGCGGGTCGACGTCGAGGACGCGCCGCGCCGCTGCCGCCTGGACCCCCATCACGGACACGTGGTGGGCGACGACGTCGTGCAGCTCACGGGCGATGCGGAGGCGCTCCTCGACGACGGCGTGCTCCTTGAGCTCGGCCGCCTGGGTGCGCAGCGTCGCGGCCTGGGTGGCGAGGCGGGCGCGCCGACGGGCGGCGTTCCAGGCGGCCTGGCCACCGAGGACGGCGCCGCCGAAGTAGGCGATGTTGACGAGGAAGGTGTAGGTCACCGCCGCGATGACCGGGTTGACGGCGCCCCTCGAACGGCTGGGGTCGGCGAGGTCCGCGTTGATCTGGGCGACAGCGCTGCCGAGGAGGAACTGGTAGGCCAGCCAGCCGAACATCAGCAGCAGGACGCCGGCGATGACCATCAGGGCGACACGGCGGTCGCGGGCCCACGCCATGGCGCTGAACAGCGCGAAGAAGTACAGGCCCTGGACCGACAGCTGCATGGCGATGTCGGGCATCCGCAGCCCGACCACGAAGAACGCCAGCGACGACACGACGACCGCCCCGAGCGGCCACCGACGGCGGAACGCGATGGGCGCGGCCATCGCGGCGAGACCGAGGTACTCCTGCCAGACCGGTAGGTCGGTACGCAGACCGCCACCGCTGCGGAGCATCTCGAGGCCGATGGCGGACAGCGCGAACAGGACGAGGGCGACGGTGGCGTCGCGGCGGTGGGCGACGGCGGCGGGCCGCCGGACCCACTCGGAGTCGAGTGCGAAGAAGTCCGCGACCCGCATACGCCATGTCGTCACGACTCCAGCGTAGGGAGGAGACGGTCCTGACCGGATCCCCCTCGGGGCGGAGGCGCTCCGTTGGCCCACTGGTCAAGGCGGCGGTGTGGGGGACTCGGGCGACGGCTTTCCGTACCGCGAACGCCAGGCGGCACCCACCGCCAGCAGGTTGAGCCCGAGCAGGATCATCGGCGGCCAGACTGTCCCGTGCACCTGGGCCAGCGCCGCGATGGCGACCGCCAGGACGGCCGAGGCCACACCGATGGTCAGCTGGGTGAACGCCGACAGCTCGGACAGCTCCTCCGGCCGGGCGTTCTCCACGAGGAAGGCCGACTTGGCGACGCTGACCGCGTCGTTCGCCAGGGTGGCCAGCAGGATGAAGATGGCGTGGACGAACGGTGACCCCACCAGCCCGAGCCGTTCGACGGTGACCGCGCCGGCCGCGGCGAGGGTGCTGCACATCGTCCCGCCGATCAGCATCCCCCGGAACCCGCGCCTCGTGAGGACCCGCTCCCACAGGACGGCACCGACGACCAGACCCAGGCTGGTGACGGCGATGATCACGGCCAGGCTGCCCGGGACGCTGCCGTGCAGAGCGGCGACCCGGATGCTGAAGAAGGTCGTCCCCAGGACGACCGAGAGGAAGAGGATCTGCTGGATCAGGTACTCGCGGAGCCACGGGTAGCGTCGCGCGGCCTGCGCCCCCCGGCGCAGCGTCGTGACGAGGCTGCGCCGGGGCCCCGCCTTGGCGGTGGTGGTGGGCACGTGCTCCACCCCGATGAGCAGGGAACATCCCGCCGAGACGACCAGGAAGGCACCGGCGATCCACTCGAGGGCGATGTGACCGACGACCGGGTCACGACCCGCGAACATCCAGGTCGAGACGATCGCGACCACGCTCGCGAGCAGGCCACCGAGAGCCGCCTGGGTGAACAGCAGCCGGCGGCGACGTTCTCGTTGGACCGCGCTGGCCAGGACGTTGGTGAAGGCGATGGTGCCGATCCCCGACAGCAGGCCGGACCCGAGGGCGATGGCGAGGAAGGTGACGTTCACGGCCGACGTGCTGTCCCGGAAGAGCAGGCCGACCGTCGCGAGGGCGAACAGCAGGGTGGCGGTCCCGAGCGTGGCGAGCGCCATGACCGTGCGGCTCGGCAGCCGACTGGCCAGCAGGTTGGGGCCCACCGTGTAGCCCACCAGTGTGCCGATGATGCCGAGTGGGACGAGTAGCCCGGCGACGATGAGCGAGCCGCCGAGCGCGGCGCAGAGGAACGGCAGCACGATGTTCGTGCTGGCGAGCTTGCCCGCCAGCCCGTAGCTGCCGCCCTGGGCCAGGAGCAGGGGGAAGTTGCGGCGCGGCGGCTGGTATGTCGACGCGTCAGGGGAAACGGGAGGGACGTCGGCCGCACCGTGGGTGAGGGCGACCGGAGGGTCGGCGGGGGCCACGGGCAGGGCGGGGTGGGCGTGCGCGGACACACCCGTGGCGCGCTGCTCGGGGCCGGGCATCGGCCGTCAGGCCGGCGGAATGAGGACGTCGAGGCCGAGGTGCGGCCGCAACGCTTCCGGCACGACGACCGAGCCGTCCGACTGCTGGTGGGTCTCGAGGATGGCGACCAGCCACCGCGTCGTGGCGAGGGTCCCGTTCAGGGTGGCGACGACTCGGGTGGCACCGCCCTCCGGGTCGCGTTCACGGACGCCCAGCCGACGGGCCTGGTAGGTCGTGCAGTTCGAGGTGGAGGTCAGCTCGCGGTAGCGGCCCTGGGTGGGGATCCACGCCTCGCAGTCGAACTTGCGAGCCGCGGGACCACCGAGGTCGCCGGCGGCGGTGTCGATGATCCGGTACGGCACGTCGATGGCCGCGAGCATCTCGCGCTCCCAGCCGAGCAGCCGCTCGTGCTCCGCCTCGGCGTCCGCCGCCGAGCAGTAGACGAACATCTCGATCTTCTGGAACTGGTGGACGCGGATGATCCCGCGGGTGTCCTTGCCGTGCGAGCCCGCCTCTCGCCGGTAGCAGGTGGACCACCCCGCATACCGCTTCGGGCCGCCGCTGAGGTCGAGGATCTCGTCGCTGTGGTACCCCGCAAGCGCGACCTCGGAGGTGCCGGTGAGGTAGAGGTCGTCGGCCTCGAGCCGGTAGACCTCGTCGGCGTGGGCGTCGAGAAACCCGGCGCCGGCCATGATCTCGGGGCGGACCAGCGTCGGCGTGATCATCGGGGTGAAGCCGTACTCGACGGCGCGCGCGACGCCGAGGTTGAGCAGCGCCAGCTCGAGCCGAGCGCCGACCCCGGTGAGGAAGTAGAACCGCGAGCCCGACACCTTGGCGCCGCGCTCCATGTCGATCGCGCCGAGGAGCTCACCGAGCGCGAGGTGGTCACGCGGCTCGAACCCTTCCGCCGCGAAGTCCCGCGGCGCTCCGACGACCTCGCGGACGACGTAGTCCTCCTCGCCGCCGACCGGGACCCCGTCGACGATGACGTTGCCGACCCGGCGGGCCAGCAGGTCGAGCTCGCGCTCCCGCTCCCCCGCGTCGGCCTCCAGCGACCGCACCCGGGTGGCGAGTTCCTTGGCCTGCGCGACGAGCGCGGCCTTCTCCTCGCCCTTGGCCGTCGCGACCTGCTTCCCGAACGTCTTCTGCTCCGCCCGCACCCGCTCGTACTCGCCCAGGGAGGAGCGCCGCGCCTCGTCGGCGGCGAGGATCGCGTCGACGATCCCCGGGTCCTCCCCACGGGCCTTCTGCGAGGCCCGGACGACGTCCGGCGTCTCGCGCACGAGCTTGATGTCGATCACCGGGTCAGGGTATCGAGAACCCATGAGCGACCTGCCGCCCCTTTTCGACGAGGACCACACCTGCCCGACCTGCCGACTGGCGTACGGAGATCTGGGCGTCGACCGGTGCCTCGCCCTCGCCGGTGAGTCGACGTCAGCCATCGCCGCACTGCTGGCGACGCTCGGCGAGGAAGCCCTGCGCCGGCGGCCGCGGCCGGAGGTGTGGTCGCCGGTCGAGTATGCCTGTCACGTCCGCGATGTCCTCGTCACCTTCGCGGCCCGTGTGCACCGCGGGGTCGTCGAGGATCGGCCGGTGCTCGACCCGATGTATGCGGACTGGCGCGCCGAGCGGTTCGGCTACGCGGGCATACCGCTGGACGTCCTGCTCGTCGAGCTCGCGGCGGCGGGGCAGGGGTTCGCGGCCGAGGTCCGGTCGGTGCCGGAGGACGCGTGGGACCGCACGGTGGTCCGCCGGCCGGAGGAGGAGCGCACGGTGCGATGGCTGGTCCGGCAGGCGGCCCACGAGTGCGTGCACCACCTGGCCGACGTCACCGCGTCGGTCAGCCCTGCTCCCCCGCGAGCGCCGGGTGCAGCGGCTCCCCCGTCTCGAGAAGGGTCTTGAGCGCCGACAGGACGCCCATCCAGCCGGCTCCGGCGACGCTGGACGCGGTGCGCGGGGCGCCCTCGAGCCGGTCGTGGATCACCGTGAGCAGGCAGGTGCCGTCGTCGTCAGGGGTGATCTGCCAGGTCACCCGGCTCGCGGCCTCCGCCGCCAGCGTCGGGTCGTAGAGCGACGTCCAGCCGTGGACGACCCGGTTTGGCGGGTCCCACTCCAGCACCTCCGCGACGCCCCAGCTCGACCCGTCCGGTCCGAACGACGCGTAGCCGTCGGGCGTGATGGTGATGGCGGCGCCGTGGAAGTAGCGGCGGGTGAACTCCGGGAGCGTGATGGCGTCCCAGATCTCCTGCGGGGTGGCCTTGATGACGATGCGGTAGACCTGCGTCGCGGTCCCCTCGTCGGGGATGGCGGCCGGCTGGTCGGTGCTCGCGTCGGCACTCATGATCGGGGCTCCTGCCGTGACTCGAGGGCGGTCTTGAGGTCGACGAGCGCGGTGACGCGCTCGTCGCGGTACTTGTCGACCCAACGGTCGGCGACCAGCTGGATCGGGATCGGGTTGAGGAAGTGCCGCGTGGAACGGCCGTCCTTGCGGGTGACGACGAGCCCGGCATCCTCGAGGACGCGGACGTGCTTCATCACGCCGAACCGGCTCATGGCGAACTCCTCCTCGAGCTCACCGAGCGTCTGCCCGTCGCGGTCGAAGAGCCGGTCGAGAAGGCGGCGACGTGACGGGTCGGCCAGGGCTTTGAACACCGCGTCGTCGTCGTCGGGCACCGCTCAAAGTTAGGTGACCATTTGGTCACATGTCAAGGGAACGATCAGACGGCGGTGACGACGTCCTCGTACTCGAGGCGGGGCTGCCGGTCGCGGAAGGCCTCCGGCGCCGGGTGACCCACGTTGACGACCACGAGGGAGCGGTGGCCGACCGTCGGGGAAGAACTCGGCGTCGACACCGG
>NZ_DATBTV010000141.1:0-44010 GCF_036559105.1 Lapillicoccus sp.
CGCCCAGACGGAGCAGTGGGGCGTGGCCCGGGGTGGCGGTGGCGATGACGAAGGCGTCCACGCCGGAGTCGAGCAGAGCCTGGGGCGTCTCGGCGAAGCCGACCCCGAGCCGGTCCGCCACGCTGTGGGCCGCCTCGGGGAACGCGTCGGTGACGACGAGCTCGTCGACGAAGTCGAGACCCGTCAGCGTCTCCGCATGGAAGGCGCCGATCCGTCCGACGCCCGCAAGCCCGATGCGCATACCCACTCCCTCGTGTCGACGCCGATCGCCGTGCGTCCGATCGTTCTGCCCGTGCGAACAAATGTCAAGCAAATGTCAGGACATTATGATGTCGCTCTGACATGGCCCGGGACGGTGCCCACGATCTGGACGAGGTCGGTCTGACGATTTGCGTCTCGTCGGGACCGCGGCGGTCCGAGAATGCTCTCGAGGAGGCGATGTCGTTGACCTCGGACCCGCTGACCGGCATCTCTGGAGTACTCGCCCGGATGAATGTGCTGCTCGACACCCTGCCGCCCGAGCTCGACTCCCAGGCCACCTTCCTCGCCACGTACCGCCGCACCACCGTCGCCGTCGGTGAGCAGGTGGAGCAGGGCCGGTTCGAGGACCCGGGCTGGGTGGACCGGTGGGACGTCGCGTTCGCCGACCTCTACGTCAGCGCGCTCGAGGCCCGGGTGGCGGGCGCCGAGGTGGCCCGGCCGTGGCGGTTGGCGTTCGCGGCGCCGAGGGACCTGCCGCCGCTGCGCCGGCTGCTGCTGGGGATCAACGCGCACATTAACGACGACCTGCCGCAGTCGCTCATCGCGGTGATCAGTCCCGAGGAGTTCGACCGGGCTGCGATCCTGGCCCGGCGGCAGCGAGACCACGAGCGGATCGACGCGATCCTGTCCGGCCGGGTGTCGGCCGAGGACGCCGAGCTCTCCTCGGCGTCGAGGCGGTCCGTCCTCGACCGGGTGCTGCAGCCCCTCAACCGAGCCGGCTCGAAGCGGTTCCTGCGCGAGGCCCGCCAGAAGGTCTGGCACAACACCCGCGAGCTGAACGCGGCCCGGCTGGGCGGACCCGAGGCGTACGCGACCCGGCTGGCCGAGCTCGAGATTCTCAGTGCCGCCAAGATCGGCGACCTGCTCGCGCCGGGGCAGGTGGTGCTCCGGCTGGCCGTTGGCGGCTTCGGGGTGACCCTGCCCCCGCCGGGCTGAGCTCTCGGTGGAGCAAAGTCAGCGTCAGAGCACCAACTTCGCTCCACCCTGAGTGTTCGCTCGTGATCGTGGTGACGAGCTGACCCCAGAGGGTCGACAATGCACCACGATCCTGACGGACGTTGCCTGGGAGCGTCAGTCGGCGGTCGTGGGGCAGCACCAGCGGTAGACCTGGCCCTCGCGCAGCTCGACCTCGGTCGGCGGGTCGAGGGTCTCGCACATCCGGAGCAGCGCGATCACCTTGGTCCGCCCGCGCGTGGTGCGCCCGTACTCGTCGGTGAAGCGCAGGTAGGGGTGCAGGACGCGCCGCAGCGCGACCCAGTCATCGCCCGCGACGGCGCCGATCACCGTCGTCACGTAGCGCTCGACGGCGATCTCAGACAGCGGCGTTGTCCTTCGCCCACATCTCGAGCAAGCCGCGGAAGTGGGCCATGAACTGCTCCCGCTCGTGCTCGGGGTAGGTCGCGTCCACCGTCTCGCGCAGGATCCGGTCGAAGTCGGGGGACGTGACCCAGTCGTGGACCTGCTCCGGCAGGTGAGGGAGGTACTCCTCGCAGAACTGCCAGTAGCGGTCCGTCGAGTAGTGCTCGTTGGCCAGTGCGAGGTAGGCGGCGATCTTGCTGTCGTAGGACAGCGACTCGTCGTCGGCGATGGCAAAGTACCGCTCGGTGTGCAGGTCGACCGACATTGTCCGGCCGGTGACCAGGGAGTAGACCGACCAGCGCACCAGGGCGGTGATGGCCCAGGGGAAGTAGTAGTGCAGCGAGGTGACCGCCACATCGGGACAGGCGTTGGCGTAGTCGATGGGGTAGACCTCGTCCCCGGTGACGAGCATCTCGGCGGAGTTGAACTCCCAGCCGAAGAAGGCGTTGATGATCTTGCTGATCGCCGCGCACTCCGAGCCCGCCTTGGGCGACAGGAAGCCGTGCGAGACCGCATACCGGTTGTGCATCGGCTCATCCGGCCGGAAGTCCATGACCATCGTCTCGGGCCCGATCGAGAGGGCCCGGGCGAACTTGTCGTAGTCGACGGTCGCCTGCAGGTGCATGAGCATCTCGCCGGACTCGTCGTAGGCCTGGTGCAGGTCGTCCTGGTTGTTGATCCGCGAGACGCCCCGCCAGCCGCCGCCGTCGAACGGCTTCATGTAGAGCGGGTACCCGAGGTCGGCGGCGATGGTGTCGAGGTCGAACGACTGGTTGTACTTCGCCGCCGTATAGGCCCACCGGGTGTTGTCGACCGGGTTCTTGTACGGGACCAGCACGGTGCGAGGGATCTTCAGTCCGAGCCGCACCATCGCGCAGTAGGCCGAGTGCTTCTCCATGGACTGGAACGTGAACGGGCTGTTGAGCAGGTAGGTGCCGTCCATCAGCGCGGCCTTCTTGAGCCACTCGCGGGGGTGGTAGTACCAGTACGCGAGGCGGTCGATCACCAGGCCCGGGCGCACCGGGTCGGTCAGCTCGAACGGCTCGATGGTGAGCCGCTCGGACTCGACGTCGTGGACGACTCCCGAGGCGTCGGTGACCGGGCCGACCCGTCGGAGGATCGCCTCGAACGCCTGCGGCCAGTCCTCCTCGGCGCCGAGGAGCAGTCCGATGAGGTGACGTTGGTGGTCCGGCACGGGAGACCTCCTGGGGCGGAGCGGGCTCGACGAGACGACCGTATCGGGGTCCGGGCGGCGCGGGTAGCGCGGGTTTCGGGCCGTCCACTGTTTACACGCTGGACGCGTGTTGGTCACACACCACGGCACGATCGGCCGGTAGACATGAGGCGAACCCGCAGGCCTTGGGCGACAAGCGCGCAGACAAGGTGAGACCCGGCCAAGTATGAGTTGGCCGGGTCTCGGTGTGTCCGGGTCTGACGGCCCCCGAACGTCGGTCAGCGCGCCTGGTCCCCCCGCGTCGTCCCGCGAGTCCAGCAGATTGCTCCGCTGGTGTGGACCTCGATTGCCGTCCGACCGCCCCTCCTTGCGGAAGGGCGTAGGGAGATTTCTACGCCTCGCCCCTGCCGGTTGGCAAGGGCTGGATCGGACGATTTTCCAACGGGTTTCGGCGAGAGCGGCGTGTCGGCTCGACACGCCGGGTCGCTGGTGTGCGAGTGACGGGAGGTATGACCCGATGGCGTGGGTCCAAGGTCGCTGACGCTGCCGCCCCGGTCAGCCAAGGGGCTCCACGGGGTCGCTGACGTGGATCGAGTGGCCGCCACCGGTCCGCACCAAGCGAGTGCCGAACCAGGTCTTGCGCTCCCACCGTCGGTGCCGCGCCATGGTGCGGATCGGCTCCTTGCCACCCTCGAGGGTGACCGGGTCGAGCGTCGTCATCACGCACCGGTCGCAGGTCTCTGTGGTCCGAAACTCGACATCGCCGATCCGTACCCCAGGCCACCCGTCCTCGGCGAACGGCTGGTCGCCGTCGATGACGATGTTGCCGCGGAACCGGAGGATGTCGAGTGGCTCGCTCACCGGCGAGGCGGCGACATCGCTGATGTCGGCCGGGTCGAGGTCGGCGAGATCCGGTACATCGGACTCCGCCCGGATCCACGCGTTGAGCTGGGCCATCGACGCTTCGCTGACGAGCAGGACCGGCCCGGCGTCGGCGAGATTCATGACGTCACCGGGTCGGCCGCCGTGGGCGCCGGAGATCGGCCGCGAGGTCGGGTCCTCCTGCCAGACCAGCCGCACCCGCGTCCCGACCCGGTCGCTGAGCCAGCGGTTCACGTCCTCGTCCGCGGGTGCGAGGAACGGCTGCCGGGAGAGGCCGACGGGGACCGGCCCGAGCCCCAGCGGGGTGTCGACGAGGATGGACGCGCCGTCGGCCCGGTCCGTGAGCCGGATGGTGTCCTCGTCGACGACCTGCGCCGTGACCCGGAGCAGCTGGTGCACCTCGCGGGCCGTGACCTGGTCGCCCGCATCGTCGACGAGCGCCCAGCGGCGGTCCCCCGCGATCCCGGACGCTTCCACGACCGCGGACTCCACCTCTACGCCGCCGAGGGACTTGACGGGGTAGAGGCGGAGTCCGGTCACGCGCATACGCGCGATGTTGTCACGCGGGGTACGCGCTCACTCGCCGGCGGGCGCCGTTGCCGGCCCGTTCGGAAGGAGCCGGGCCACGACGGCGGACACGACCATGAGGACGACGAGCACGCCGAGGACGATCTCGAAGGCCGGCCCGAACATCTCGCTCGGGACCCCACCCGCGTTGCGCTCGACCACCGAGAAGAAGACGGTGCCCACGACGGCGACGCCCACGGCGCTGCCGAGCTGGCCGGTCGTGCTGAGCAGGCCCGACGCCGACCCCGCGTGGGCGACCGGCACGTCGGTGATCGTGAACATGCCGATCGGGGCGACCATCAGCCCGAACCCGGCGCCGGACACGACGAACCCGGGCACGAACGCCCACGTCGAGGTATCGGCCGTCGCGCCGTGAACCGCGACGAGCAGCAGCAGCGCGCCGACCGCCCAGACGATCGCGCCGACCGGCAGGACGCGCGTGCCGATCCGCGGGACCAGGACTCCCATGCCGACGCCGGCGAAGATCGAGGTCGCGACCGCGAACGGCAGACCGGCGAGGCCGGCGTGGAGGACGGTCCAGCCGAGCCCGGCTTGGAGGTAGACGGTCTGGCAGAGGAACGTGGCGCCCATCGCGACGAACAGCAGCCCGTGTACGCCCGAGCCGGCGCCGAACGACCGCAGCCGGTAGAGGCTCAGGGTGACCAGCGGTTCGCGACCGTCGCGCTCGGTGCGCTGCTGGTGGCGGACGAACGCGACCAGCGTGACGATGCCGGCGGCGATGAGCGCGTAGCCCCAGCCCGGCCAGCCGAGCTCGCGACCCATGGTCAGCGGGTAGAGGACCGCGAGCAGACCGGCCGCCAGGACGAGGACGCCGCGAACGTCGATGCCGGGACGGCGTTCGGAGACCGAGTTCGGCACCCACGTGACAGCGGCGACGATCGCGACGATGCCGACCGGCACGTTGACGAGGAAGATCGAGCGCCAGCCGGTGCCGGCGATGTTCGCGTTGATGAGGACCGCACCCAGCACCGGCCCGAGGACGGCGGTCACGCCGGCCAGCGCCGTGAACAGGCCCATGGCGGCGGCCCGCTCGTTCGGCGCATACATGACCTGGATGCTGGTGAGAACCTGGGGGATCATCGCCGCGGCGGCGAGCCCCTGCAGGGCACGGAACCCGATGAGCGCCTCGGCGCTCGGGGCCAGCCCGCAGGCCGCGGACATCACGGTGAACGCGACCAGGCCGACGACGAACAGCCGCTTGCGGCCCCAGAGGTCGCCGAGCCGCGAACCGGTGATGAGGGCGACGGCAAAGGCCAGCGGGTATGCGGCGACCATCCACTGCAGCTGGGCGGCGGTCGCGCCGAGTCCGGTCGCGATGCTGGGGAGGGCGACGTTGACGATCGTCGTGTCGAGCAGCTCCATGGTCGAGGCGAGAAACAGGCTGAACAGGGCGATCGTGCGCGCGCGGCCGGTCGGCAGGGCGGTGAGGGGGCGGTTCTCGATGGGCGGTGCGTCGGTGAGAGCGGTCATGCGGTGCTCCTTGGTCCGTCGGTGGTCCGGTGGCTTTCCACTCACCACGCTAGGGAGCATTGCGGCCACTTTTTGACCTGATGGTGAGGCATTCTGGAGGCATGGCGAACACCAGCTCGCGGACCCTTCGGCTGCTCTCGTTGCTGCAGACGCACCGGTTCTGGCCGGGACCCGAACTGGCCGACCGGCTGGAGGTGTCGGAGCGGACCCTGCGGCGCGACATCGAGCGGCTGCGTGAGCTGGGGTACCCGGTGGACGCGGCGCGGGGTTCGGAGGGCGGGTACCAGCTGGGGGCGGGCGCGACCATGCCGCCGCTCACCGTCGACGAGGACGAGGCGATCGCCATGGCCGTAGCGCTGAACGGCGCGGCCCAGATGAGCTCCGGGGCCCTGTCGGAGGCGTCGGTCTCGGCGCTGTCCAAGGTGGTCCAGGTGCTGCCGCCACGGCTCCGCCGACGGGCGGAGGCGTTGCGCGCCGTGACGGTGGACTCGCCGTTCTCGTCGGCGCCGCCGGTCCGGGCGGACGTGCTGGCGACCGTGGCCCAGTCGGCCCGGGACACCGAGCGGCTGCGGTTCACGTACCGCGCGGCGGGTGGGGCGTCGGCGGGTTCGGACCTGGGTCGCCACGTGGAGCCGCACCGGCTGGTGACGGTCGGGCGGCGCTGGTACCTCGTGGCGTACGACCTGGACCGGCAGGACTGGCGGTCGTTCCGGCTGGACCGGTTGCGCGAGCCCGTCGGGACTCGGGCGCGGTTCCGGCCGCGTTCGGTGCCGGGCGGGGATGCGGCGGCGTTCGTCCGCGACGGGATGTCGCGCGGGGAGCAGGAGCTGCACGTCGTGGCGCTCGTGTCGGCACGGTCCGACGTGGTGGGGCGGCGGATCGGGCGATGGGGTCAGGTTTCCGTGGTGTCCGACGAGTCGTGCCGGCTGGAGATGTCGGCGCGTGATGCCCGCTGGATCGTCTTCGGCCTGGCGATCGTCGACGCCCCGTTCGAGCTGGTCGAGGCTCCGGAGGCGGTTCGCCACGAGATGGCCGCGTGGGCCGGCCGCTTCGCGGCAGCAGGGAGGTGGACGTCGGGGGGCGGTGCGAGGATTCCGGGATGCTGCTGAGCGAGGTCGTCGCGGCCGCCGCCACGGTCACGGCCACGTCGTCGCGGCTGGCCAAGGTCGAGGCTCTCGCCGACCTGCTCCGCCGGCTCCCTCCCGAGGAGGTCGCGCCGACCGTCGGCTTCCTCATCGGTCGCGCCCGTCAGGGGCGGGTCGGCGTGGGGTACCGGACCGTCTCCGGCCTCATGGGCGAACCGGCCGAGGCGCCGAGCCTCACCGTGGCTGACCTCGACCATCTGCTCGACGACCTCCTCGCCGCCACCGGGACCGGGTCGGCCGCCCTGCGCCAGGACACCCTCCAGACCCTCGGCCGGCGGGCCACCGCCGGCGAGCAACAGTTCGTGACCCGCGTCCTCATCGGCGAGATGCGGACCGGCGCGCTCGAGGGGGTCCTCGTCGACGCGGTCGCCAAGGCCTCCGAGGTCCCCGGTGCCACCGTCCGTCGCGCGGTCATGCTGAGCGGCGACCTCGGCGAGACCGCGCGCCTCGCGCTGACCGGCGGGGCCGACGCGCTGGAGCAGGTCGGCCTCGCGGTCGGCACTCCGGTCCTCCCGATGCTCGCCTCTACCGCCGCCGCCCCCGCGGCCGCGCTCGCCATCACGGGGGAGGCCTCGGTCGAGTACAAGCTCGACGGCGCCCGCATCCAGGTCCATCGCGACGGCGACGACGTCCACGTCTACACGCGCAGCCTCGCCGAGATCACCCATCGGGTGCCGGAGGTCGTCGAGGTGGTGAGGACCTTCCCGGCCACGCAGCTCATCCTCGACGGCGAGACGCTCTCGCTCGACGAGGACGGCGGCCCGCGCCCCTTCCAGGACACGATGTCGCGGTTCGGAGCGGAGGCGCAGCGCAGCACGGTGCTCAAACCCTGGTTCTTCGACATCCTCCACGTCGACGGCGAGGACCTCATCGACCGGCCGCTCAGCGAGCGGCTGCCGATCCTCGAGAAGGTCGTCGGCGCATACCGGATCCCCGGCGAGGTCACCGCCGACCCGGCCACCGCCGAGCGCGTCTCGCGTGACGCGCTCGCGGCGGGCCACGAGGGCATCGTCGTCAAGGGTGTGGACTCCGTGTATGCGGCCGGTCGCCGCGGCAAGAGCTGGGTCAAGGTCAAGCCGGTGCACACCTACGACCTCGTCGTGCTCGGGGTCGAGTGGGGGTCCGGCCGTCGGACGGGATGGCTGTCGAACCTGCACCTCGGCGCCTACGACCCGACGGGCGAGTTCGGCGAACCGGGGGAGTTCGTCATGGTCGGCAAGACGTTCAAGGGCCTCACCGACGCGCTGTTGCGCTGGCAGACCGAGCACTTCCCGACCATCGAGACCCGGTCGACCAAGCACGTCGTGTTCGTCGAACCGGTCACCGTCGTCGAGATCGCCATCGACGGCGTCCAGCGGTCCAGCCGATACCCCGGCGGGATCGCACTCCGGTTCGCCCGCGTCAAGCAGTACCGCGAGGACAAGCGCCCCGACGACGCCGACACCATCCAGACCCTCCGGGCGATGCTGCCCAGCGGCTAGGAATGCGGGTCAGCGCGGCGGCATCCGCAGGGCGCCGTCGAGCCGGATCACCTCGCCGTTGAGCATCCCGTTGTCGACGACGTGCCGCACCAGCGCCGCGTACTCCTCGGGTCTGCCCAACCGCGACGGGTGCGGGATTCCGGCCTCGAGCGCCGCAGTGGCCTCGTCCGGGAGGCCGGCCAGCATCGGCGTCGCGAAGGTGCCCGGGGCGATGGTGACCACGCGGACGAGCTTGTCGGCGAGATCCCGCGCCGCGGACAGAGTGAGCGCGACGATGCCGCCCTTGCTGGCCGCATACGCCGCCTGGCCGATCTGCCCGTCGTAGGCCGCGATGCTGGCGGTCATGACGATGACGCCGCGGTCGTCGTCGACCGGCTCGTTACCGAGCATCGCCGCCGCGGCCAGGCGCATGACGTTGAACGTGCCGACGAGGTTGATGTCGATGGTCCGCTGGAAGTCGGCCAGTGCCAGCGGCCCGTTGCGACCGACGACCCGCCCGGCGGTCCCGATGCCCGCGCAGTTGACGGTGATCCGCAGCTCGCCCATCGACTGCGCGGTATCCACGGCCGCCTCCACGGAGGCCTCGTCCCGGACGTCGGCCGGTACGAACCGGACCCGCTCGCCCAGCTCCTCGGCCAGCGCCGCGCCCGGCGAGGACGCGAGGTCGACGATGACGACCTGCGCACCGTCGGCGGCGAGCCGGCGGGTGGTCGCGCCGCCCAGGCCGGACGCACCGCCGGTGACGAGCGCGACGGTGGTGTCGGTGATCCGCAAGAGCGTGCTCCTCAGGTGTTCTTCAGCAGCTGGCGCGAGATGACCAGGCGCTGGATCTGGTTGGTCCCCTCGAAGATCTGGGTGACCTTCGCCTCGCGGAAGTACCGCTCCAGTGGGAAGTCCTGGGTGTAGCCCGCGCCGCCCAGCACCTGGATCGCGTCGGTGGTGACCCGCATCGCGTTGTCGGTGCACACCAGCTTGGCCACGGCCGCCTGGGTCGAGAACGCCCGCCCGGCGTCGCGCAGCCGGGCCGCGTGCAGGTAGGTCGCCCGGGCGCTGGTCACGGCGGCCTCCATGTCGGCCAGCATGAACGCGATCCCCTGGAAGTCGCCGATCGGCCGCCCGAACTGCTCGCGCTCCTTGGCGTATGCGGTCGCCGCGTCGAGCGCGGCCTGCGCGAGTCCCGTTGCGGCGGCAGCGATCCCGAGCCGTCCGGAGTCGAGCGCGGCCAGCGCGATGGCCATCCCCTGACCCTCCTCACCGACGCGCCGGTCGGCGTCGACTGGCGTGCCGTCGAAGACCACCTGTCGCACCGTGTCGGAGGCGAGGCCCATCTTGCGCTCGGCCGGCGCGAACTCGATCCCCGCCGCGTCCGCCGGCACGACGAAGCAGGACAGCCCGCGGCTGCCGTCGTCGGAGGTCCGCACGAACGATGTGTAGAAGTCCGCGTGACCGGCGTGCGAGATCCAGGCCTTGGTCCCCCTGATCCGGTATGCGTCGCCGCTCGGCTCGAGGGTCGCGCGGGTGGTCATCGACCCGACGTCGGAGCCGGACATCGGCTCGCTGAGGCAGTACGCCCCGAGCTGGTCGCCGCCGAGCATGCCGGGCAGGAGCGCCTCGCGCTGGGCGACGGTAGCCCAGGAGGCGACCGGGTAGCAGGTCAGCGAGTGGACGCTCACGCCGACGGCGACGCTCATCCAGACCGTGGCGATCTCCTCGACGACCTGGAGGTAGACCTCGTAGGGCTGGCCTCCTCCGCCGTACTCCTCGGGGTACGGCAGCGACAGCAGCCCGGTCTTGCCGAGCAACCGGAACGCGTCGCGCGGGAACTCCGCTGCCCGCTCCATCTCGTCGACCTGCGGTGCGAGGTCCTTCGCGCAGATCTCACGCGTCAGGTCGATGAGGTCCTGCGCGTCCTCGGTCGGCAGCAGACGGACGGCGGGCATGTCGGCATGCTACCGAGGTCGTCCCACATGCTGGACCACGCCGGGTCAGGCGAACGGGGACCGGGTCGTATCGGTCGGAATTCCGGCCGCTCGTGCCCGCTCCCACTCGTGCCCGCGCCCACTCGTGACCGCTCCACTCGTGGCGTGGCCAACCGGCAGGGTCAGGGCCGCGGGGGCTGGTCCTGGGGCCAGCCGGTTCCGGAGTGGGGTTCGTCGATGGGCTCGGGCCGGTCGATGGGGTCCGGACGGTACGGCTCGGGCCGGTAGGTCCCCGCCGCCGTGCCACCAGCCGCCGGGCCTGACGCATACCCGCTGCCGGCGGGGCTGCCAGGGGGCGTCGCGCCGGGCGGAGTCGGACCGCCGGGCCGCTGCTCGGCGAGCTTGTCGACGCCGCCGGCCACCGTTTCCTTGGCCTTGGCGACCTTGTCGGCGTACTTGCCCTCGGTGCGCTCGTCGATCTTGGCGCCGGCCTTGTCGAGGTTCTCGCGGATCTTGCCGCGGTTGTCGTCGGCCAGCTCGGCCGCCTTGTCCTTGGCGTCGTGGGCGACCTTGTCGAGCTCGGCGGCGACCTTCTCCGCCTTACCCTGGACGTCCCATTCCACGGCCTTGTGTTTCACCCGGCGAGACACGTCGTCGAAGAAGCCCATGGCTGCTGCCTTCCTGGTCGGCACCGTTGTCGTCCGAACCAACGCTTCTTCGCGGATCGGAGGTTCCCGGACTTGATCCTCACGCCCCGGAAGGTTCTAGCGTGCAGGACGTGGGCGACCAGCGCGAGACGCACGAGGTGCGTGAACAGGTCCGAATCGGGGACGTGGCCCGACGCACCGGGCTGACCGTCCGCACGCTGCGCTACTACGAGGAGATCGGCCTGCTCCAGCCGTCCGAACGACTGGCCGGCGGTCACCGCGTCTACGGCGAGGACGACATCCGCCGTCTGCACCGCGTCAACCTGCTTCGCCACGTCGGCGTCCCGCTGGCGCAGATCCCGGAGGCCCTCGATGCGCCGCTGGAGCAGCTCGCCGACGCGGTCGAGCGCCACCTCGCCGTCCTCGACGGGCGGCTCGCGGCGATGGGCCGGCTGCGCGAACGGGTTCGGACGGTGGGCGAGAGCCTGCGGGTCGCACCGGACGGACCGGACGAACGCGAGCTGGTCGAGGTCATGGAGGGACTGGGCGAGATGGACCCGAGCGTCACGCAGCGGCTGACCCTGCTGGTCTACGACGACATCGAGGCCGTCCACGACCATCTCGTGACGGTGTTCGGCTTCGGACCGGGCCGGCTGTCCCGAGACGAGACCGGTCGCGTCGTGCACGGCGAGCTCCACGTCGGCGACGGCCTCGTCTGGCTGCACCCGTCCTCGGAGGAGCACGGTCTGGCCTCGCCGGCGAGTCTCGGCGTAGCGACGCACTGCATGGCCGTGATGGTCGACGACGTGGACGCCCACCACGCCCGGGCGGTCGCGGCCGGTGCCGAGGTGGTCGGCGAACCACGCGACGAGAGCTACGGCTACCGCGAGTACGACGCCCGCGACCTCGAAGGCGGGCTGTGGTCGTTCATGTCACCACTGGAAGGAGCAGGCGATGGGTGAGATCCGCCCGTACGTGTGCACGAAGGACGCCCGAGCGGCGATCGACTGGTACGTCGCGTCGATGGGAGCGGAGGTCACCGAGGGCCCGATCGTCATGGACGACGGGCGGATCGGCCACGTCGAGCTGTCGTTCGGCGGTGCGCCGCTGATGATGTCCGACGCCTATCCCGCTCTCCACGTCGAGGCACCGGCCGAGGGTCGCGGCGCCGCGGTCACGCTCTACCTCACGGCCGACGACGTCGACGCGCTCACCTCCCGTGCGGTCGACGGCGGAGCCACGCTGGACCGCGGACCCGAGGACAGCGACCACGGACGGACCGCGGTGTTCCGCGACCCGTTCGGCCACCGCTGGATGCTCGGCAGCGCCGGCTGAGGTCACCCGCTGGGTCGTATGCTGACCGGAGGCGTCCAGGTCGCCCCCGGTCTGCGGGAAGGGGCTCAGCCTCCCTGGAGCACGGCAGTGACCGAGCAGGACCGACCTCCTTTCGGCCCGACAGAGCAGACAGCGGGTGAGTGAGAGGAGGCCGTCATGGCCGCGTCCCTGCCCAACAACCCGTCGCTCGACCGGTTCCGTCGCGACGCCCGCCGGCTGCAGCGCGCCGTCCGGGCCGGCGTCCCCCACGCGGTCTCGCTCGTCGAGCGCCACCACCCGGACGGTATGCGGGTCGACCGGTCGGCGTTCACGCTCACCGACGCCCAGCTGGTCGTGGCTCGGGGGTACGGGTTCGCCAGCTGGCCGAGGCTCAAGCGCTACCTCGAGATCGCCGCCGAGCTCCGCCGCGACCCGGTCGACGCCCGGCCTCGCGACGACGCCGAGCGGTTCTGCGCCCTCGCCTGCCTCCAGTACTCCGCGGCGGACGAGCCCGCCCGCTGGGCCGAAGCCGCTGATCTCCTTACCGTACAACCGGATCTGCCGGCGCGGAGCATCTATGCCGCCGCGGTCGTGGGTGACCCGGAGGCGGTTCGGGCGCACCTCGCCGCCGACCGGTCAGCCGCCACGCGTGACGGCGGTCCGTTCCGCTGGGTGCCGTTGGTCTACCTCGTCTACTCCCGGGTCGCGCAGAGCGACGCCGTCGCCACCGCCCGGGTGCTCCTCGACTCGGGTGCCGACCCGGCCTCGGGGTACCTCTGGCAGGGGCTGCCCACGCCGTTCACCGCCCTGACCGGCTGCTTCGGCGAGGGGGAGCAGGGACCCGGACGCCAACCGCGCCACCCGCAATGGGAGCCGCTGGCCCGGCTGCTCCTCGAGCGCGGCGCCGACCCGAACGACGGCCAGACGCTCTACAACCGGATGTTCGGACGCGACGACAGCCACCTCGAGCTGCTGTTCGACTACGGCCTCGGGACCGGTGACGGCGGCGCCTGGCGGCAGCGGCTCGGCGACGCCACCGAGTCGCCGGCCGAGATGATGCGGCGCCAGGTCGACTGGGCGCAGGCGCACGGGTTCGACCGACGGCTGGCGCTGCTGGCGCGGCACGGCTTCGCCCCGGACACCGCTCCATCGTCGACGGCTGCGCCGCGACCCCCGAGCGTTCACGCCGCCGGCTCTCCGGAGGCCGTCGCCGCGGCGGTCCGCGCCGGAGCCCACGTCGACGCCTACGAGGACGGTCACTCCGCCCTGCACCAGCAGGCGTGGATCGGTGACGTCGAGATGGTCCGCGCGCTGCTGGCCGCCGGAGCGAACCCGGACCTGCTCGACGACATGTTTGGGATGACGCCGCTCGCCTGGGCCGAGTACGCCCGTCAGCCGGGGACGGCCGCGATCCTCAGGTCCGTGACTGGCTCCACTCGGTGACCGGCCGTGCGATCCGTTCGCCGTCGACGATGTAGTCGGTGTGCTCGGCGTAGAACGACAGCATTCCGCGGACCGGCGCGGCCTCGTGGCGCGGGTCGTCGTAGGTCCACACGATGTCCTCCACGTCGCCGTAGGACCAGTAGGACGCCTGTCCCTTGTAGGCGCAGATGGTGTGCGAGTCGGAGGGTGCGAGGAGGTCCATCCGGACGTCCTCGCGCGGGATGTACCACCGGGCGGGCAGCGTGGTCTCGACCAGCATCACCGCGCGGGTCGTGTCGGCGAGGACCTGCCCGTCGACCTCGACGACCACGTGCCGGTCCGATGGTAGGCACCGGATCGAGTGGAACGGCTCGCGCGGATGCCCCCGGACCTCCTCGCCCTCCTCGAACCAGCGGGTGAACGCGTCCCAGTTGAGCACCGCGTAGCCCTCGAGGTCGGGGTCGTCGAGCACGAAGGCCGCGTCGTGCACGGTCCCGGCCGCCGTCTCGACGTCGTATGCGGTACCGGCCGCCGAGTGCACGGCGAACCCCTGGCGCGGGCTGAGCACCGGTGGCAGCGAACGCACCTCGGGCGAGACCGTTCGGGGGTTCACGAGCGTCCCGCCGATGTCGGCGACCGGAACCGCATACGCGGAGACGATCCGGCGCGGCTCCCAGACCAGGCGCGCGGCGAACGTGTCGACCACGGTGGTCCCGTCCTTCTCGGCCCGCACCCGGACGGCGGCGGGGTGCTGGCGCAGGTCTCGCATCGCGCCGGCGAGGACTGACATCATCTGAACGGACATGCCCTCCAGGATACGAGCCCGCGTAGGGCATCCTCGGATGCGTGACCGAACCCCGGGAGTGGCTGCTCACTCGGACCGAGCGCGGGAACCTGAGCACGCGGCTGGACGACCGCCACGAGGGTGACCACGCCTGGTCGGAGGGGAACCTCGTCACCCCGCTCGTGCACGGGTCGGCCTACTTCGGAGCGCTCCACGCGGTGCTGTCGGCGACCCGCGAGGGCGACCTCGTGCTCTTCACCGACTGGCAGGGCGACGCGGACGAACGACTGACGGGAGAGCCGGGCTCGGAGGTGCTCGAGGTGCTGGGCGCCGCGGACGAGCGCGGCGTCGACGTCCGGGGCCTGGTGTGGCGTTCGCACCTCGACCAGACCGGCTTCTTCGCCACCGAGAACCGGCACCTGGGCGAGCAGCTCCAGCGCCGGGGGGCCGAAGTGCTGCTGGACATGCGGGTTCGGGCCGGCGGCTCGCACCACCAGAAGTTCGTGGTCGTCCGGCACCGCGACGACCCCTCCCGCGATGTGGCCTTCGTCGGCGGCATCGACCTGGCCCACAACCGCCGCGACGACGCCGACCACCGCGGCGACCCGCAGGCCCAGCCGCTCACCGACGAGTACGGGCCGAACCCGCCCTGGCACGACCTCCAGGTGCGGATCCAGGGCCCGGCGGTCCACGACGTCGAGACCGTGTTCCGGGAGCGGTGGGAGGACCCCACCCCGCTCAGCCGAAGCCCGCTGCGCCGGCTCTCCGACCGGGTTCGTGGCCTGGACGTCCGGCCCGGCCCGCTGCCGGCGCAACAGCCACCACCGCCGCGGGCCGGTGCGCATACGGTCCAGCTGCTGCGGACCTATCCGAACCTGCGGCACGGCCGCGACTTCCCGTTCGCCCGCCGCGGCGAGCGCAGCGTGGCGCGGGGCTACACCAAGGCGATCGCACGGGCCAGCGGCCTGGTCTACGTCGAGGACCAGTACTTCTGGGGGCACGACGTCGCCGAACCGTTCCTCACCGCGCTGCGGAACCATCCCGACCTGCGCCTCGTCGTGGTGATCCCGCTGGTCCCGGACGTCGACGGCCTCGCCCGGGTCCCCGAGCTGCTCGGGCGCCACCGGGCGTTCCGGGCCGTCCGGTCGGTGGCACCAGGTCGGGTGGCGGCCTACGGCATCGAGAACCATGACGGCACACCGGTGTACGTACACGCCAAGGTCTGCGTCATCGACGACGTCTGGGCCAGCGTCGGGTCCGACAACTTCAACCGGCGCTCGTGGACGCACGACTCCGAGCTGTCCTGCGTGGTTCTTGATGCGGACTACGCGCGGTCCCTCCGGCTCACCCTGGCCGCCGAGCATCTCGACCGCCTCGACGACGCGGCGACCAACGGCCTGGACGGGGCGATGGCCGACTGCGTCGAGCCCGCCGGTCTGTTCGACGCCTACGCCGCCAGTGCCGGTCGGCTGGATGCCTGGCACGCCTCTGGTCGGGTGGGGGAGCGGCCGCCGGGACGGCTGCGGCGCCTGCCGCTGCCGGAGCTGACCGCGTGGCAGCGAGGGTGGGCCAAGGTGCCGCTGGAGGTGCTGCACGACCCCGACGGACGCCCCGGCCCCATCCGCGGCGGCCAGGACTACTGAGTTCACCCCACGAAGTTCTCCGCTCCGCTCCGATACTTCGCGGGGACCCCGAGGAGCATCGCTCGCGTCAGCTGAAGGCGTTCTCGCCGGTCAGCGCCTTGCCGACCACGAGGGTGTGGACCTCCGTGGTGCCCTCGTAGGTCAGGACGCTCTCGAGGTTGGCCGCGTGGCGGATCGGGCTGTACTCCAAGGAGATCCCGTTGGCGCCGAGGATCGTCCGGGCCTCCCGAGCGATCGCCAGGGACTTCCGGACGTTGTTGAGCTTGCCCACGCTGACCTGCTCCGGCGTGATCGTCCCCGCCTCCTTGAGCCGGCCGAGGTGCATCGCCAGCAGCATGCCGTTGCCCAGCTCGACGGCCATGTCGGCGAGCTTCTGCTGCGTGAGCTGGTACGCGGCGAGGGGCTTGTCGAACACCTCACGGGTCTTTGCATAGTCCAGGGCGGTTTCGAGGCTGTCGCGGGCGGCGCCCAGCGAGCCGAAGATGATCCCGAACCGCGCCTCGTTGAGACACCCGAGCGGGCCGCCCAGACCCGCGGCGCCCGGCAGCACGGCGTCCGCGGGCAGCCGGAGGTCGTCGAGGACCAGCTCACTGGAGACGCTGGCGCGCAGAGACAGCTTCTGGTGGATCTCGTTGGCCGAGAACCCGTTCGAGTCGGTCGGGACGACGAACCCGCGGATCCGGTCGTCGGTGCGGGCCCACACGATGGCGACGTCGGCGACCGACCCGTTGGTGATCCAGAGCTTCGTGCCGTTGAGCACCCAGTCACCGGAGGCGTCGCGCTTCGCGGACGTGCGCATACCCGCGGGGTTGGAGCCGGCGTCCGGCTCGGTGAGCCCGAAGCAGCCGAGCTTCTCACCCGCGGCCATGCCCGGGAGCCACTCCTGCTTCTGCTCCTCGCTGCCGTAGGCGTGGATGGCGTACATCGCCAGCGAGCCCTGCACCGAGACGAGGGAGCGCAGCCCGGAGTCGACGGCCTCCATCTCCTGACAGGCCAGCCCGTAGGCAACGGCACCGGTTCCCGCGCAGCCGTACCCCTTGAGGTGCATCCCGAGGATGCCGAGGGCGCCGAGCTGCTTCGCGAGGTCGCGGGCCGGGACCCGACCCTCGTCGAACCAGGTCGCGATGTGGGGCCGCAGCTCCTTGGCGCCGAAGTCGCGGACGGTGTCGCGGATCGCGCGCTCCTCGTCGGTGAGCAGCCCGTCGATGGCGTACAGCTCGAAGGGGTCCATCATGCGTCCTTCCGTTCGAGTGGGGTGACCTCAGGGCGCTTCGCGGTGAGCAGGTCGCCCGAGGACTCGCCGCGCAGCCGGCGCTGGACCCAGGGGGCGAGGTACTCGCGGGCCCAGCGGGCGTTGCCGGCCATGGCTTCTCGGCGCGGCACCGGCGCGGCCGCCGGCAGCGGCGTACGCCAGTCCGACTCGTCGGTGGCGTGCCCGAGCGTCCAGAGGGCCGCGAGGGCGACCCGCCGATGGCCCTCGGCGGTCATGTGGATGCGGTCGTCAGCCCACATCCGCCAGTCGCGGAGGGCGACCAGGCTCCACTGGTCGAGGACGCGCGCGCCGTGCCGCTGGGCGATCCCCCACACCAGCGCGGCGAAGGCTCCGGCCCGTCCGCGGGTGGCTCGCACCAGCGGCGCGCCGACGGGGTCGAACGGCGTGACCATGAGCACGTCGGCGCCGGTGGCCCGGATGCGCATGACGGCGTCCTCCAGCTTGCCGGCGAGCCCGTCGACGTCGGCGCTGGGGCGCAGGATGTCGTTACCACCGCCGACGATGCTGACGAGGTCCGGCTCCAGGGCCAGGGCCGCGTCCAGCTGTGGACCGACGATGTCGGCGAGCAGCCGCCCGCGGACGGCAAGGTTGGCGTAGCCGAACTGCTGCCCGGAGTCCGCCGCATACCGGGCCAGGTCGACCGCGAGGCGGTCGGCCCACCCGACGTAGCGGTCCGGGATCTCCGGGTCCGGGTCGGACATCCCCTCGGTGAACGAGTCCCCGACGGCCACGTAGCGGGTCCAGATGCGGGGTTCCGGTTGCGGGTCGGTCACGTCAACCTCCAGTCGACGGGCTGGCCACCGGCGGCGACCAGCAGCGAGTTGGCCCGGCTGAACGGGCGCGAGCCGAAGAACCCCGAATGGGCCGACAGCGGTGAGGGGTGGGCCGACTCGACGCGGGGGACGCCGCCGAGCATGGGGGCGAGCGACTGGGCCTGGCGACCCCAGAGGACCGCGACGAGCGGGCCGCCCCGCGCCACCAGCGCCTCGATGGCGGCCGTCGTGACCGTCTCCCAGCCCTTCCCCTGGTGGCTGCCCGACTTTCCCGGGCTGACGGTGAGGACGCGGTTCAGCAGCAGCACGCCCTGCTCGGTCCACGGCGTGAGGTCGCCGCTCACGGGTGGCGTCTCGCCGAGGTCGCTGCGCATCTCCGTGTAGATGTTCACCAGGCTGCGCGGCAGCGGCCGGACATCGGGAGCGACCGAGAAGCAGAGGCCGACCGGGTGCCCGGGCGTGGGGTACGGGTCCTGGCCGACGATGAGGACGCGCACGTCGTCGAGCGGCTGCCGGAACGCCCGCAGGATGTTGTCGCCGCTCGGCAGGTACCCGCGCCCGGCCGCGACCTCCGCCCGGAGGAAGTCACCGAGCTCGGCGATGACCGTTGCGACCGGGGCCAGTGCGGGAACCCAGGTGACGTCGACGAGCTCCTCCAGCGGTCGTGCGGCCACGGGGGTCACGCTATCCGGCCGCGAAATGGGCTGGACGTCGGCTGCGGTATGCCGGTCGACTTGCTTCTCGTGGACCCTGACGCGCATCCGCGCATGCACGATGACGAGCTGGCGATCGACGCCGATCTCGTGCGGCGGCTGGTGGCGGAGCAGCTGCCGGCGTGGGCGGAGCTGCCGGTTCGCCCGGTCGGTCGGGGAACCGTAAACGCGATGTTCCGCCTCGGCGACGACCTGGCCGTCCGGCTGCCGAGGACCGCCGAGTGGGCAGGCGACCTGGAACGGGAACGCGTCTGGTTGCCCCGGCTGGGCGAGCGGATCTCGTTGCGGGTGCCGGAACCGGTGGCCGAAGGGCGGCCGACCGACGCCTACCCGCTGCCGTGGGCGGTCTACCGGTGGGTCGACGGCCACCAGTACGACGACGGCCTGGTGGACGACGAGGTGTCGGCAGCCCTCGACCTGGCGCGGTTCGTGCGCGAGCTGCGTGCAGGCTCGGTCGATGGCGCGCCCGCAACCGGACGCCGACCACTGGCCGAGCTCGACGGTGCGACCCGGGCGGCGATCGTCGAGGCCGGGGACCTGCTCGACCGTTCTGCCGTCCTCGCCGCGTGGGACCGCGCCCTCGAGGCGCCCACCTTCACCGGCGAGAAGGTCTGGATCCACACCGACCTGCTCCGTCCGAACCTGCTGGTCCGCGGCGGTGCGCTCGCCGCGGTGATCGACTTCGGCGCGGTCGGCGTGGGCGACCCGGCGGCCGACGTGATCCCGGCGTGGACGGTGTTCGGGGCCGCCGGGCGGCCCCGCTACCGGGAGGCGCTCGACGTCGACGACGGCACCTGGGAGCGGGCCCGGGGCTACGCGCTGACCCAGGCGGCCCTGATCGTGCCGTACTACCGCGAGACCAACCCGGCGTTCACGGCGTCGGCTCTACGGACCATCGGCGAGGTGCTGGCCGACCGGGAGCGGCCGCATACCTAGGCTGGGCG
The DNA here is from genome assembly GCF_036559105.1 of Lapillicoccus sp. Classification (GTDB taxonomy): domain Bacteria; phylum Actinomycetota; class Actinomycetes; order Actinomycetales; family Dermatophilaceae; genus Lapillicoccus. Next base: position 19,793 of record NZ_DATBTV010000141.1, read on the forward strand.
CTCGTGCCCCCCACCCCCCGCTGGCCCTACGTCGTCTTCGACCTCGACGGGACACTGGTCGACACGATCGGCCTGATCGTCGACTCGTACCAGCACGCCTTCACCACCGTGCTCGGGGCGCCGGAGGACGAGGTCGTGATCCGCTCGTGGATCGGGCAGCCGCTGATCCGCGCCTTCCGCGAGCGCTCGCCGGAGCGGGCCGACGACCTGTTCGCGACGTACATCGCGTGGAACCACGCCAACACCGAGCGGCTGATCCGCCGGTATGCCGGTGTCGATGGCCTGCTCGCCGATCTCGTTGTTGCGGGCGTCCGGTGCGCGGCGGCGACGTCCAAGCTACGTGGACCCGCGGAGGCCGCCCTGCGGCTGACCGGACTCGACGCCTACCTGAGCGGACCGCAGGCCCTGGTCACCCTGGAGGACACCGCTGAGCACAAGCCCGACCCGGCGCCGCTGCTGCTCGCGGTCGAGCGGATGGGCGGCACGCCGGGCGAGGCGGTCTACGTCGGCGACGCCGTCGTCGACGTGCAGGCGGCGCGGGCCGCGGGGATGGCCGCCGTCGGAGTCACGTGGGGTGCCGGGTCGCGGTCCGACGTCGTTGCGGCGGGGCCCGACGTCGTGGCCGACACGGTCGACGACCTGCGTACCGCCCTCCTCGGCTGAGGTCGTTCCGGGTCGACGTATCGCCGAGGAGCACTGCGGGCTCTTGCTGGGGCATGAGCCCCCTCTCTCCCACCCCTGCTCCCGACACCCACTACGACGCGATCGTCTACGGCTCCGGCGCGGCCGGACTGACCTGCGCCCTGACCCTCGCCCAGCAGGGCGCCAAGGTCGCCCTCCTCGAGAAGAACGCCTACGTCGGCGGCTACGCCCACGGCGACGGGGAGCAGGGCTTCTACTGGGACCACGGCGGGCACATCCTGCTGGCCTACCGGCTCGGTATGCAGCCGCGTGAGGTGTTCGAGCGGCTGGGCATCCCGCGCCGGATCGCCATGGTCCCGGACCGCCAGGACTTCCAGTGCGTCTTCCCCGACGAGCGCCTCGAGCTGCCCGCCGACCTGACCGAGGCCGCGGACGTGCTCGCCGACCGGTTCCCCCATGAGCGGCGCGGCATCGCGAAGGTGTTCCTCGCCATGGAGCAGATGGTCGCGGACCTCGACAAGGTGGTGCCGTCGTTCCGGGTTGCCGACCGCCCCGGTCGCGGCAAGGCGATCGACAAGCTGCTGGTCCAGTTCCAGAAGCCGTGGCTCAGCGACCTGATGAACCCGATGGCCCAGGCCCTGAAGTTCCCCGGCCACACGCTGCTGAAGTACCAGAACCTCACCCTCAAGGACCTGCTCGACGAGCACCTGACCGACCCGCTGGCCAAGGCGTACCTCGCGCAGCTGGCCGTCGGGATCGGCACGCCTCCTGGCCAGCTGTCGGCGGCCATCGCCGGTGTCTTCCTCACCCACGCGCTGCGCACCATGTGGATGCCGGCCGGCGGGTTCGGGCGGCTGGCCGAGACGCTGCGCGAGATGTACCTCGAGGCCGGCGGCACCGTCATCACCAGCGCCGAGGTCTCACGGGTCGTGGTGCGGGGCGGCAAGGCGCGTGGCGTCGAGACCGTCGACGGGCGGGTCTTCTCCGCCAAGGCCGTGGTCTGCGCGTCGGACGCGCGGCGGCTCTACCTCGACCAGCTCCCGGCGTCGGTCGTGCCGGGCAAGCTCCGGGAGCGGTTGCCGCAGCTGCCCACCACGCCGTCGTTCTTCCAGGTCCAGCTCGGCGTCGACATGGACCTCACGCCCTACCGCGACCAGATCAAGCGGCTCAACTTCGTCTACGACGGACACGACCTCGACGAGGCGATGGCCCAGTTCCCCAGCGGGAACGTCGAGAAGGCCGCCTTCTACGTCTACGTCGCGACGTTCCACCAGCCCGACCTGGCGCCCCCCGGCATGGCGTCGGTCAAGCTCGAGTGCCCGACGACACTGGTCTCCGGCGACCTCGACTGGGAGCGTGACAAGGAGTGGATCGCCGACACCTTCATCCGTCGCGCCGAGCAGGTCATCCCCGGTCTGCGCGACCACATCGTCGTGCGCCGGGTCCGGACCCCGCTGGACATGGTCCGCGACACCGGCAACTCCGACGGCGCCTTCGCCGGCTGGGCGCTCGTGCCCCAGATGCTCTCGCGCCAGCGGCCGCCGCAGCGCACGGTCGTCCCCGGCCTGTACGCCGCGGGACAGTGGACCACGCCGAACGCCGGGCTGCCATGGGTCATGGTGTCCGGGTACAACACGGCCGGCATGGTGCTGCGGGACGCGCTCGGTCGCGAGGAGTGGCAGGAGTACGCCGCGCCGGTTCCGGCCGTCGCGGCCGTGGAAGCCGCCGAGGTGTCAGAGTCGGTGAGCGCGGCCGCCTGACCGCCTACGGCAGGTCGACGGGGCTACGCAGAGCGTGGACGGTTTCTGACCCACTTGGGTCCTTGGAAACCGTCCACGGTCACGTCGAGCCGCCGAACGAGAAGCTCTCGCCCGACTCGTCCACGCCGAACACGACCATGCTCGACGGCAGCTCCCGCTCCCGCAGGATGCCGGCCGGGTGGACACCGTGCTCCATCGCCCGCCGGACCAGGTGCGCCGTGGCGGCCCGACCCCGGTCGCCGGGTCGAAGGACGGTGCCCGTCGGGTGCTCGCGGCGGTCGACGTCCTCTCCCGCAGCGCGCCGTCTCGCGATGTCGGCGGTGACCGCGTCGATACGGTGCTGCCACTCGCGCTCGTTGTCGTAGACGCCGACGACGACGTGCCGTCGCTCGTGACGCTCGGGGTCGAACCGGTAGTGGCGCGCGACCCAGCGGGTGATCGAGTCGTCGTCCTCGTCCACCTCGGCCATCTCGGGACGGTAGCGCCGGTCGACCTTCGGCAGCACCCGGTTTGCGGGGTCGGGGCTGGTCGGGACGCACCGTGGACGGTTCTCAACCCCAGGCGGTCGAGAACCGTCCACGCTGTCGAACGCGAACCGCCCGGGGCGGTGAGGCGACCCGCATACGATCGGCCGGTGCACCGCTTCGACCAGCCGCTCGCGCCGGCCGACGTGGACGCGATCCTCGCCTACGCGGCCGACCGGCTCAGCCTCGACCCCGTTCCGTTGGACGGGCCTCTGGACGAGCAGGAGCTGCGGGACGAGGCCGGGGTCACGGTGACCCCCGCCGGACTCGGGGCGGCCCGCGCCCTCGACGTCTTCGCCGACGTCCTGGCGCCGTCCTGCCTGTCGACCGACCATCCTCGGTACCTGTCGTTCATCCCGTGCGCCCCGACCCAGGAGGCCGCGGCGTTCGACGTCGTCGTCGGCGCCTCGTCGATCTACGGGGGCTCGTGGCTCGAGGGCTCGGGTGCCGTCCACGCGGAGAACGAGACGCTCCGCTGGATCGCCGACCTCGCCGGGCTGCCACCGGAAGCCGGCGGCGCGTTCGTGCCCGGTGGCACCATCGGGAACCTGTCCGCGCTCGTCGCCGCCCGGCATACTGCCCGGCACCACGCGCTGGAGGCCGGTTCGGACGTCCGGCCCTGGCGGGTCGCCACGACCTACGGCGCGCACTCGTCGATCCAGTCCGCCTGCGACGTCATGGACGCCCAGCTGATGACCGTGTACGCCGACGACCACTGGCGGCTGACCGGTGCCCACCTCCGACGGACCCTCGAGGACAACGACCCCAGGACGTTCTTCGCCGTCGTCGCCACGGCCGGGACCACGAACTTCGGCATCGTCGACGACCTGGCGTCGGTGGCCGAGGTCTGCGCGGAGTTCGGCATCTGGTTCCACGTGGACGGGGCCTACGGCGGCGCGGCGCTCGCGGCCCCCTCGGCCCGGTCGCTCTTCGACGGCGTGGAACGGGCGGACTCGTTCATCGTGGACCCGCACAAGTGGCTCTTCGCGCCGTTCGACTGCTGCGCCCTGATCTACCGCGAACCCGCCCTGGCCCGTGCGGCGCATACCCAGCACGCGGGGTACCTGGACGTCCTCACCGAGGCCCCCGACTGGAACCCCACCGACTACTCCGTCGGCCTCACCCGCCGGGCCCGCGGGCTGCCGCTGTGGTTCTCGCTCGCGGTCCACGGGACCGAGGCGTACAGCCGAGCGGTGGAGCGGACCCTGGAGGTCGCGCGCTTCGCCGAGGCCGAGATTCGCCGCCGAGAGCGCCTGGAGCTGCTGCGCGACCGCGACCTGTCGGTGATGGTGTTCCGCCGGGTCGGCTGGGCGCGCGAGGACTACCAGGCGTGGTCCGACCGGCTGCTGGCCGACGAGTTCGCGTTCGTCGTCCCCACGACGCACGAGGGGGAGACGGTGACCCGGTTCGCGATCGTCAACCCGACGACCACCGAGGACGACATCCTGGCGATCCTCGACACGATGTCCTGACCCGCCCGTAGGCGAATGACACGCCTGTCATTTCCCCCTATAGTGTCGCCATCATGGACGCGCAGCGACACGAGGAGCAAGGCCGTTCGACCGACGGTGTCCTCGCGACCCGTGACCGGGAGATCCTCGCCTTCGAGCGCCAGTGGTGGAAGTACGCCGGGGCCAAGGAGCAGGCGATCAAGGAGCTCTTCGACATGAGCGCCACCCGCTACTACCAGGTGCTCAACGCGCTGATCGACACGCAGGAGGCCCTCGAGGCCGACCCGATGCTGGTCAAGCGGCTGCGCCGGCTGCGCGCCTCGCGGCAGCGGGCCCGGAGCGCCCGCCGCCTCGGCATCAACGTCTGAGCTCGCCGCCCAAGGCTGAGGCTCTAGCCTGCGGAGCGTGACGCTCCAGCCCGGCCCCACGAACTCGCTCACCGACGTCGCCGGCCTCAAGGTCGGCCACTCGACCCGCCGCGACCCGGGCTGGCTCACCGGGACCACCGTGATCCTGGCCCCTCACGGCGGCGCCGTCTGCGGCGTGGACGTGCGGGGCGGGGGGCCGGGCACGCGGGAGACCGACCTGCTCGACCCGCGCAACCTCGTCGACCGCGTCAACGCCGTCATGCTCGGCGGAGGTTCGGCCCTGGGCCTCGCGGCCGCCGACGGCATCGTCCAGAGCCTGCTCGCGGACGGTCACGGCTGGCAGATCGGCGGGCCCGGGCAGGTCGTCCCGATCGTCCCCGGCGCGATCCTGTTCGACCTCGGCCGCGGGGGTGCGTTCCACCACCACCCCACCCGCAAGGACGGCAAGGTCGCGTACGCGTCGGCGTCCGACGGTCCGGTCGAGCAGGGGGTCGTCGGGGCGGCCACGGGTTCGTCCTCGGGCGGCTTCAAGGGGGGCATCGGGTCGGCCAGCGTGGTGCTCCCGTCGGGCACGACGGTCGCGGCTATCGTCGCCGTCAACTCGGTCGGCTCGCCCGTCGACCCGAGGACTGGGCAGCTGTATGCGGTCCGGCACGGCCTGGACGGGGAGTTCGACCACATCGGGATGCCCAGCGCCGCCGAGGTGGCGGCCGCGCAGGCCTACGCCGAGGCGGCCGCTGCCCGGGGGATGCGGCCGGCGCAGGCCACGACGATCGGCCTTATCGCCACCGATGCGACGCTGACCAAGGCGCAGTGCCAGAAGGTCGCCGGGATGGGGCACGACGGCATGGCGCGGGCGATCAACCCGGTCCACACGCTCTACGACGGCGACACGCTGTTCACCATGGCGACCGGCGCCCGCCCGGAGCCCGACCTCACCGAGCTGTTCCTCCTGATGATGGCCGCCGGGGACTGTGTGACCCGGGCCATCGCGCACGGCCTGCTCGCCGCCGAGTCCGTCGACGAGACGGAGTCAGGGGGCGTCGCGATCCGCTCGTGGCGGGACGCCTTCCCGTCGGCGAACCGCTGACGGGGGTCGCGCCACGGTGTCAGGCCGCGAGAGGTCAACTTCGGTTGGTAAACGCGGCTGTTGACGACAGAAGTTGGCCTCTCGGCGGGTGAGGCGGGTCGTCGGCGGGTGGCCGGGTCGTCGGGTGGGGCGCAGCACGCCCCAGGTCTCACCCAGTCGGTCAGGATGTGGGCGTGATCAGCCCGGCCCATAGGTAGCGGCGCAGGATGGACGGGTGACCCGGCAGGACACCTACACCCACGGCCACCACGAGTCGGTGCTGCGCTCGCACCAGTGGCGGTCGGCGGCCAACTCCGCCGCATACCTCCTGCCGCACCTGGCCCCCGGCATGAGCCTGCTCGACATCGGGTGCGGACCGGGGACCATCACCCTCGACCTGGCCGAGGTCGTGGCGCCGGGCCGGGTCGTCGGCCTCGACGTCGTCGCGGACCCGCTGGACGTCGCCCGGGTCAACGCCGAGGCGCGGGGCGACACGACGACCGAGTTCGGGATCGGCGACGTCTACGACCTCGACCTGCCCGACGACTCGGTCGACGTCGTCCACGCGCACCAGGTGCTCCAGCATCTCAGCGACCCGGTGGCCGCCCTGCGGGAGATGCGTCGGGTATGCCGGCCGGGCGGGCTCGTCGCCGTGCGTGACGCCGACTACGCGGCGATGGTCTGGTACCCCGCCTCAGCGCGCCTCGACGACTGGCTCACCGTCTACGAGGACGTCGCCCGCAGCAACGACGCCGAACCGTCGGCCGCCCGGCACCTGCTGGCCTGGGCGCATACCGCGGGGTTCGAGGACGTCACGTCGTCGGCGACCACCTGGTGCTACGCCACTCCGGAGGAGCGGGACTGGTGGGGTGGCCTGTGGGCCGACCGGATCACCCAGTCGGCACTCGCGCAGCAGGCGCTCGAGCGGGGGCTCGCCACGCCCGAGCTGCTCGACGAGCTGGCCCGCGCCTGGCGCGAGTGGGCGGCGCACCCCGACGGCTGGTTCGTCGTCGTCAACGGGGAGATTCTCGCTCGCGCCTGACCGCGCCGGGACGTACCGAGACGTGACGTGGGACAGTGCTGACCATGTCCCATGGACGCATCCGTACGAGGTGGGAGCGGCTGGACGAGCGGTTCGCGCCGATCGGTGGCGACCGCTTCGTGGAGGTTCTGTTCGAGGACGGCCGCTGGCTGGAGGGACCGGCGTACTCCCCGCTCTGGCGCAGCGTGCTGTTCAGCGACATCCCCAACGACCGCGTCATGCGCTGGGACGAGACCACCGGCGTCGTCGGCGTCTGGCGCTCGCCCGCCGGCTACGCGAACGGCCGGATCGTCGACCGGCAGGGCCGCGTCGTCCACTGCCACCACGGCAGCCGTTCGGTCTCCCGGGTGGAACCGGACGGCAGCGTGACGACGCTGGCCGACGCGTACGAGGGTCGCCGGCTCAACAGCCCGAACGACCTCGTCGAGCGCGCGGACGGCTCGGTCTGGTTCACCGACCCCAGCTACGGCATCCACAGCGACTACGAGGGCCATCAGGGCGAGAGCGAGACCGACGGCTGCCACGTCTACCGGGTCGACGCCGACGGCTCGGTCTCTCGGGTGGCCGACGACTTCGCGCAGCCGAACGGGCTGGCCTTCTCGGCGGACGAGCGGGAGCTGTACGTCGTCGACTCCGAGAGGAACCATGTGCGGCGGTTCGACGTGGCCGGCGAGGGGGCGCTCTCGGGTGGCGAGGTGCTGGTGACCGCGGACACCGGCGGCTACGACGGGGTACGGGTCGACGACGCCGGCCGGCTCTGGCTGGCCGGGCACGACGGGCTGCACTGCGTCCACCCCGACGGGACGCTGCTCGGCAAGCTGCTCCTGCCCGAGGTATGCAGCAACCTCACGTTCGGCGGTGCGCAGGGAAACGTCCTGTTCGTCACCGCGACCACCCTGCTGCTGTCGATCCGGGTCACCTGCCGCGGGGCGTCCTACCCCGGCTGAGCCGAGTACCGAGCCGTGTCAGGCTCTGGACGTGTCCGTCCCTCCCGCCGCGCTGCTGGTCCCGGCCGGTGTCGTGGCCGGACTGGTTGGCAGTGCCGGCGGCATCACGTCACTGATCTCCTACCCCGCGCTGCTGGCCGCCGGGGTGCCGCCGCTGCCGGCCAACGTCGGCAACATCGTGGCCGCCGTGGCCATCGGGCCGGGCTCGGCGATCAGCTCACGGGCCGAGCTGGCAGGGACGCGGCCGTTGCTGCTCCGGCTGCTGCCGGTGGCGGCGGTCGGCAGCGTGGCGGGGGCGTTGCTTCTGCTCGCGACGCCGCCGGGCGTCTTCGCTCACGTCGTGCCGTTCCTCGTGGCGCTCGGCTCGCTGGTCCTGCTGCTGCAGCCGGTCATCGTGTCGTGGGGTAACGGCGCGGAGCTGGGCGTCGGCGCGCTCGGCGTGCTGGTCGGCCTGGTGTCGGTCTACGGCGGGTACTTCGGCGCGGGGTCAGGGGTGATGTTCCTGGCGGCCGTGCTGTTCTACGAGTCCCGGGTCCCGCGGGCCAACGCGGTCAAGAACGTCGTCGTCGCGGCGACCTGCGCGGCCGCCGCGCTCGTCCTCGTCCTCGTCACACCGGTCCCGTGGGCGTCGGTGGTACCCCTGGCTGCCGGCCTGCTCGTCGGCAGTGCCCTCGGACCGGTGCTGGTCCGCCGGATGCCGGGCAGCCTCGTCCGCTGGCTGGCGGCCGCTCTGGGGTTCGGGCTGGCGGTCTACCTCTGGTTCGAGGCCACCTGAGGTCCGATGACGACGTCGGCGACCACCGGTCGGTGGTCCGACGGCGCGGCCTCGCCCGGCGGGCCGGCCTCGACCCAGGCGTCGGACACGGCGATGTCCGGGGTCACGAGCACCCAGTCGATCTGCCGGCCCCCGCCCTCGAAGTCCGGGTCGACGCCGATGAACGTGCCGAGCCGTCGCGAGCGACGGTCGCGTGGGGCCAGCGCGTCCACGAGCCCGGACGTCGTGAGGATCCGGTATGCCTCGGAGCCCTCCGCCGGGTCGTTGACGTCGCCCAGCACGACCGTCGGCCCGTCGCTCGCCTCCGCGGCCACGATCGCCGCGCCCTCCGCCCGGGCCCGCACGCCGAGGTGGTCCAGGTGCGTGCAGACCACCGTGAACGTGCTGCCGGCCTCGCGGTCGTGGAACCGTGCCGCAGTCAGCATCCGGGGCAGGTCGGCGTCGGACGCCATCGAGCCGGGCACCTCCGGCGTCGAGGACAGCCAGCGGTGGCGCAGGTCGAGCAGGGTGAGGGCACTGGTGTCGTAGACCACCGCCCCCTGCTCGTCGTGACCCTCGCCACCACGGCCCTCGCCGACCCACCGGTACCGCTGCGGCAGCCGGGACACGAGGTCGTCCAGCATCGCCCGTGAGCCCTCCTGCGTACCCAGGACCGCCGGCGCCAGGTCGGCCACCCCGGCCGCGACCACCGGGCCGCGGACCGACCACGGCGGTGCGTCCACCGACGTCTCGGTCAGCAGGTTCCACGTCATGACGCGCACGGGTCAGCTCGCGCGCGTCACCGACACCGATCCGTCGGGCGGCCGTCGCAGCGACTGCCACACCACGCAGTACCGCTCGGTGAGCTTGGCCAGTGCGGCCAGCTGGTCGTCCGTCGCATCGGTGTCGACGTCGAACGACAGCCGAATCTCGCGGAACCCGACCGGCGCGTCCTTGGACACCGCGAGCGTCCCGCGGAAGTCCAGGTCGCCCTCGGCCCGGACCGACCCGCCGCGCAGATCCAGTCCCATCGAGGTCGCCACGGCGCGCATCGTCACGCCGGCACAGGCCACCAGGGCCTCGAGGAGCATGTCGCCGGAGCACAGCTGGCTGCCGTCGCCCCCGGCCGCGGGGTGCAGGCCCGCCTCGGCCAGCGCGCGCCCGGTGTCGAGGGAGCACGACACCCCTTCGCCGAGCCGCCCACTCGCGCGGAGAGTGACGAGGGCGGCGTCCGGGTCGTCCCGGTACGACGCCTTGAGCGGGGCCTGCAGGGTGGCGAGAGCGTCCTGGTCCATGACCCGACGCTAACGCCATCAGGTCCGGCGGGCTGTGCGAGGCTGGCGCTCATGACGGCCGCCTGGAGCACACCCGAGGAGCTCGACGCCGCGCGGGAGACCATCGCCGCGTCCATCGAGGGCTGGACGCGGCCCGCGGCATACGCCGTCGGTCTCACCTCCGCGACGTCGTCGGCGGAGTACGAGTTCCCGGTCATCAACGTCGGCGACCACTACCTGCCGGCAGTCGTCCTCGCCAAGACCATCGGGTACGCCAGTGGCACCTCCACGCACGTCCTGTCGGTCGCCGAGCTGACCCACGCGATCAACGGGCTGGCGCCGGCCGAGGCGACCACCTCGATGGACCACCCCAACCTGCGCGCGTGGCGCGAGATGCTCGCCGAGGTCGAGTCGAACCCCTACCGCGGGATCGTGGCCGTGTTCATCGGCGACCTCGACGACCCGGTGTCGTCGGAGGCCGACGGCTCGCTGCGGACCCAGCTGCCCGACTGACGTGGCGAGCGCCGCCGCCGCGAAGGCCTGCGTCTTCTGTCAGATCGTCGCCGGCGAGGTCCCGGCTCAGATCGTGCTCGACGAGCCCGACCTGGTCGGCTTCCTCGACGCGCGCCCGGTGTTCAAGGGCCACGTGCTGCTCGTGCCCCGCGAACACGTCGACGCGCTCCCCGACCTGCCCGCGCGGCTGCGCGACCCGTTGCTCGAGGCCACCCAGCGGCTGGCCCGGGCCGTGGTCGACGGGCTCGGCGCTCAGGGGTCGTTCGTCGCGACCAACACCGTCGTCAGCCAGTCGGTGCCGCACCTGCACGTCCACGTGGTGCCGCGGACCAAGGGCGACGGCCTTCGCGGGTTCTTCTGGCCGCGCACCAAGTACGCCTCCGACGACGAGGCGGCCGAGTATGCGTCGCGCCTCGCCGCGGTGCTCGAGCCGCCGCCGGCTCGCTGAGCCGTCGCCTGCCGGGCGTCTCTGGGGAGTCTTCTCCGCGTCAGCACACCGAAAGGTCTCCCCCAAACGGGCGTACGACTCAGACCACTCCGGACAGCTGGGCGTAGCCACGGGCGAACGCGTCGGCCAGCCACGGCAGCGGGTACGGCAGCCGCTCGTCGGCCTCGCGCTGCACCTGCGCCAGCGGGACGCCCGCGGCGTGCCGCTCACGGATGACCTCGGCGAGGGCGGCCATCTCGTCCCGTTGCCGGGCGACGAACGCCGTGTCGACCAGCGTCCCGTGGCTGGGAACCACCACGGCGTCCGGAGGGACGGCGTGCAGGTGCCGGTCCAGGGTGGCCGCCCACTCCAACGGCCACGAGTCCGACCCGAGCGACGGGTCGGCGGACTCCTCGATGAGGTCGCCGAGGAAGACCACGCCGGCGTCCGGCACCCAGATCCGGATGTCGCCGTCGGTGTGCCCGCGCCCCGCGTACGCGAGGTGCACCACCCGGCCGCCCAGATCGACGTTCGCCGTGGTCGCGAAGGTGACGTCCGGCCCCCGGGGCTCGGTGTCGAGCAGGTCGCGCACGTCCTCGGTGCTGTAGCTCGCGTCGGGACCCGGCTCCGGGTCCGCGCGGAACCGGGCCTTGAGCCGTTCGGCGTCGGCGTCGAAGGTCTGCCCGACCCGCTGGTGCGCATGGATGGTGGCCGAGTCGAAGGCCCGGTTGCCGAAGGTGTGGTCGTAGTGCACGTGCGTGTTGACCACGACGGTCACCGGCACCGGAAGCGCGAGGCGGGCGAGGTCGTCGAGAACCTCGCGGCCCTGGACCTCGGTGCCGCGAGTGTCGACGGCCAGCGCCCGCTCGCGGCCCACGACCAGGCCGACGCACACGTCCCACTGCGGGTACCGGGCGAAGTGGACCCCGTCCCCGATCTCGACGAAGCCGCCGGCCCCACGCATACCGGCGAGTCTGTCAGCCGGGCTGCTTCTCGACGAGGACGAGCCAGTTCCCGGAGTTGTCACGGATGACCGCCTCGACGCCGTAGGGGCGCTCGGCCGGCTCCTGGAGGAACTCGACACCCTTGGCCGAGAGCTCTGCGTAGGTGGCCCGACAGTCGTCGACCTGCAGGCCGAGGCCGCCCATGGCGCCCTTGCCGAGCTGGTCGCGGACGAACGCCGCGGCCTCGTCGCTGAGCGGGGGACCCGGGAGCATCAGCGTGATCTCGAGCTCCGGGTGGTCGCGGTGGCCGACGGTCACCCAGCGGGCGCCCGGCCACATCTCGGCGTCGACCCGAGGCTCGAACCCGAGCACGTCGACGTAGAAGTCGCGCGCTGCCGTTTGGTCGAGGCAGTAGATCGTGGTGAGGGAGACGTTGGTGATCATGGCCGCCACGCTAGGCGGGAGGGTGCACGGCGGGCTTCTCCGAGGTTGCGGACGTCGACGAGATCACGCCCATCATGAACAGGTAGCAGCCCGGTATGCGGGGACCGCCCGTCGCCGCCCACCGGTCGCGGTACTGGGTGGGGGACTCGCCGACGAGCGCCGAGAACCGCGTGGAGAACGACCCGAGGCTGCTGAACCCGACGGCCATGCAGATCTCGGTCACCGTGAGGTTCGCCGACCGCAACAGGTCCTGGGCCCGCTCGATCCGTCGGCGAGTGAGGTACCGGATCGGGGTCTCGCCGTAGGCCGCCTCGAAGGACCGGGCGAAGTGGTACTTGGAGACCCCGGCGACGGCGGCGAGGCCCGCGAGGTCGAGGTCCGCTGCATACCGGCGGTCGATATGGTCGCGGGCCCGGCGCAGGTGCGGCAGGAGGGCTGTGCTCACCCCCGGCGCGGCCGTCGTCACCCGGCTCACGATAGGCGACACCTCGTTTGCACTCTCCCCCGTCGAGTGCCAATAATGGCGTTAGCACTCTCGACATGAGAGTGACAACTCGACCATCTGGGCGAGGGCCGGAGAGCGCACGGAACCTGAGCGTGCGGGACCCGGGCCGTCCGTCGCGGGCGCCCACCTGGTCTCCACATCGATTCGCGTGGGAGGAACCACCCGAATGGCCAAGATCATCGCATTCGATGAAGAGGCACGCCGCGGCCTCGAGCGAGGAATGAACATTCTCGCCGACGCGGTCAAGGTGACGTTGGGCCCTAAGGGTCGCAACGTCGTGCTCGAGAAGAAGTGGGGCGCTCCCACGATCACCAACGACGGTGTCAGCATCGCCAAGGAGATCGAGCTCGAGGACCCCTACGAGAAGATCGGCGCCGAGCTCGTCAAGGAGGTCGCCAAGAAGACCGACGACGTCGCCGGTGACGGCACGACGACGGCCACCGTCATCGCCCAGGCGATGGTGCGCGAGGGTCTGCGCAACGTGGCGGCCGGCGCCAACCCGATGGCGCTCAAGCGCGGCATCGAGAAGGCCGTCCAGGCCGTCTCCGACGAGCTGCTCGCCTCGGCCACCGAGGTCGAGACGCGCGAGCAGATCGCCCAGACCGCCTCCATCTCCGCCGCCGACGAGCAGATCGGCGAGCTCATCGCCGAGGCGATGGACAAGGTGGGCAAGGAAGGCGTCATCACCGTCGAGGACTCCAACACCATGGGCCTCGAGCTGGAGCTGACGGAGGGGATGCGGTTCGACAAGGGCTACATCTCGCACTACTTCGTCACCGACACCGAGCGTATGGAGACGGTGCTCGACGACGCCTACGTGCTGGTCGTCAACAGCAAGATCTCGTCGGTCAAGGACCTGCTGCCGGTGCTCGAGAAGGTCATGCAGAGCGGCAAGCCGCTGCTGATCATCGCCGAGGACGTCGACGGCGAGGCCCTGGCGACGCTGATCGTCAACAAGATCCGCGGCACCTTCAAGTCGGTCGCGGTCAAGGCGCCCGGCTTCGGTGACCGTCGCAAGGCCATGCTCGGCGACATCGCCATCCTCACCGGTGGCCAGGTCGTGTCCGAGGAGGTCGGTCTCAAGCTCGAGAACGCCGACCTCGACCTGCTCGGCAAGGCCCGCAAGGTCGTCGTCACCAAGGACGACACGACCATCGTCGAGGACCAGGAGGACCGGTCCGCGATCGAGGGCCGGATCAACCAGATCAAGGCGGAGATCGAGAAGTCGGACTCCGACTACGACCGGGAGAAGCTCCAGGAGCGTCTCGCCAAGCTCGCCGGCGGCGTCGCCGTCATCAAGGCGGGCGCGGCCACCGAGGTCGAGCTCAAGGAGCGCAAGCACCGCATCGAGGACGCCGTCCGCAACGCCAAGGCGGCCGTCGAGGAGGGCATCGTCGCCGGTGGCGGCGTCGCGCTGCTCCAGGCCACCAACCGGGTCTTCGAGAAGCTCGACCTGCAGGGTGACGAGGCCACCGGCGCGAACATCGTCCGCGTCGCGGCCGAGGCTCCGCTGAAGCAGATCGCCATCAACGCCGGTCACGAGGGCGGCGTCGTCGCCGAGCGCGTCCGGGGTCTCGACCGGGGCCACGGCCTCAACGCGGCCAGCGGTGAGTACGTCGACATGCTCAAGGCCGGCATCAACGACCCCGTCAAGGTGACCCGGTCCGCGCTGCAGAACGCCGCGAGCATCGCGGCGCTGTTCCTCACCACCGAGGCGGTCATCGCCGACAAGCCCGAGAAGGCCGCACCGGCCATGCCGGGTGGCGACGGCGGTATGGGCGGCATGGACTTCTGAGTCCGACGCTCCCGCACCACTGAGGTACCCGAAGGCGGCTCCCCGAGAGGGGGGCCGCCTTCTGGCTGTGTCCCGTCTTGTCGACCGGCCGCCCCAACCGGCAGCCCCAGCCGCAACCCCAGCCGCCAGCCGCCAGCTGCGAGCCAGGAGCCGCGAACCAGGAGCCGCGAGCGGGGAGCTCAGAAGCGCCTGCCTGGCTCTCGGCCCCGCGCTCCCTGACGAACCTGACGGTCTTCTGAATCGTCCGGCTCACGGTCCGCACCAGGGCTACGTTTCGCCTGTCGTCCGTCCCTGGACCGACGGCGTCGAAGCCGTGGCATCGAGCACGGTGCCGCTGGTGGGTACCCCAGACGAGCCGGCGTGACCTCGCGTTTCCCCGAGACCGGGGCGTCTGGCGCTCAGTGTGCGAACAGTCCCCGCACCCCCTGCTCGGTCTCGGCGTAGCTGCCACTGGCGCGCGAGGTGAGGGCGGCGATCTGGGCGAGGTCGGCACGGACCCGCCCCTGCAGCGCGGTCCACTCGCTCACCAGGCCCTGGAACTCGGTCGCCGCGGCGCCGGTCCACGAGCCTTCCAGCGAGGTGAGGCGGGCGTGCATGGCGGCCACGGACGACTCGATCTCGCCGGCGATGCCGGACATGTCGGAGGCGGCGGCCTGGATGCGGTCGGTGTCGACGGTGAACATGGTTCCTCCTGAAGGGTTCGCTCTGACGGGGTGGTTCCTCATGCCGACGCTAGGACCGCGGCGCCACCGGACCTGCCGGTTGTCCACAGGCCCACTAGCGTGAGCCGCGATGACCATCTGGATCGACCAGCCGATCTGGCCCCGCCACGGCACCGTCTTCGCGCACCTCATCAGCGACACGTCGCTCGACGAGCTGCATGCCTTCGCCCACCGGGTCGGCCTGCACCCCCGCTCGTTCGAGGGCGACCACTACGACGTGCCGCAGGAGCGCTACGCGCTGGTGGTCTCCGCCGGCGCCACCTCGACGACCGGCGCCGACGTCGTCCGACGGCTCATCGGGAGCGGGCTGCGGCTGCGCAAGCGGCGCGGGGACCGGCCGGTGGCCCGCATACCCGCCATGGTCTTCCCCGACGGCACCCACGCCTCCGTGGACCTCATCGCCTCGGACTCCCCGGTGACTGCGAGCGGCGTCTTCGCCGCCATGTGCTTCGTGCAGGACGGCCAGGACTGTTTCGCGGTCGTCCACTCGCCGCGCCGCGACGCCTGGGGGTCGCCGGGAGGCTGGCGCGAAGACGGGGAGGCGGTGGTCGACGCCGCGGTGCGCGAGGTCCGGGAGGAGACCGGGCTCGTCGTCGCGGCCGGCGACCTCGAGGTATGCGCGTACGAGCGGTTCACGGTCGACGGCGAGGTCCGCGGTCGGTGGCTTCCGGGTCGGAGCTACCTGCAGGTGTTCCGGACCCGGGTCGCGGGGAGCGCGCCGTCGATGGCGGCGAGCGAGGACGACGTCGACGGGTGGCACTGGGTGGACCGCGCCGAGTTCGAGCGGCTGTGCGGGGCCGACTTCTGGTGGCCGCTCGTGCCGCGGCTGTTCGACTAGCTGTCGTCGGCGGGGCCTAGCGTCGTCGCCATGGCGATGACGATCGGGATGTCCTTTCCTCGCGAGTGCTCGGCCTCGGGGGTGACGGAGTTCGCGCAACGGCTCGAGGCGGGCGCGATCGACGAGCTCTGGCTGGTCGAGGACTGCTTCTTCACGACGGCGCCCCCGCTGGCCGCCGCGGCGCTCGCGACGACGGAGCGCCTGACGGTGGGGCTCGGGATCCTGCCCGCCGTCGCGCGGACCGCGGCCGTCACGGCCATGGAGATCGCGACCCTCGCCAGCCTCGCCCCGGGACGGGTGGTCGGCGGGATCGGGCACGGGATCCAGTCCTGGATGGCCCAGATGGGCGCGGCGACGGCGTCACCGCTCACCACGCTGGACGAGGTCATCTCCGCGGTGCGGCGGCTGCTCCGCGGCGAGACGGTCACCTTCCAGGGCCGCGAGGTGGCGCTCGACGAGGTGCGCCTGACGCACGTACCCGACCCGGTCCCGCTCGTGCTGGCCGGCGTGGGCGGCCCGAAGTCGCTGGCCCTCGCCGCCCGGGTCGCCGACGGCGTCATTCTCGGCGGGCCGAGCACCGTCCCGCACTGCCGGGCGGCGCGACAGGCCGGCCACGACCACGAGCCCGGCTGGCAGCTCGAGACGTTGGTGACCATGGCTGTCGCCGCCGACGCCCGCGATGCCTACCGGCAGATGGCGCCGACCGTGGCCGAGCACCTGGGCTCCGTGGGGTTCCGACACCTGCCGTTCCTGGACGACCTGCGCGGGCGTCACGAGACCGACGGGCTGGCCGGCATCGTCGGCATGCCGCGCGACTGGTGGCTGCAGATCGGCGCGATCGGTACGCGGGACGACGCCGTGGAGCATCTGGCGCTGCTCGAGGCGGAGGGCGTCACCGGGGCGGCGTTCTTCCCGGCGCCGGACCTCGAGACCGCCCGCGGTCAGATCGACGACGTCATCGCGATCGCGGCGGCCCGTTGACGCCGGGCCTCATCCACCACTGACGCTGATGTCGCCCGAGCCGGTCTGGACCTCGATCTTCCGATCGGAGGTGCTCTGCTGAGGGACGTTGATGTCCGTGTCGCCCGAGCCCGTCCTGAACGCCACGGCGTAGCTCTGGTTGTTCGGCACCTTGATGTCGACGTCTCCTGACCCGGAGTGGGCGGACAGCAGGCTGGGGGCGTTGCCGAGCCGAAGTTCCATGTCCCCGCTGCCGGTGCGGGTGGTGATGCTGTCGGCGGCCGCGACGTCCCCGTCGATGTCACCCGAACCGGTCTGCAGGGACACGGTGCCCAGTCCGCCGTCGAGCTCGATGTCGCCCGACCCGGTCTTGGCCGTGACGTCGACCCCGGCAGGCACCCTGATCTCGTAGTCGATGTCGCCGCAGCCTTCGCAGTCCCCCAGGAGGGTCAGCGTGTTGCCCTCCCAGCTGGTCGCTCCCAGCGGGGTGAGCCCCCCGGCCGACCGTGTCTTGCGGGTCACCTCGACGGTACCCGGCGCGCCGCCGGTGCGGACAGTGACGTCGCCACCTCCGGTGTTGACGGTCAGGGCCGAGATCTGGTGGGTCAGGAGGTCGTGCTGCTCGACGCGCTGGCCCAGGCCCGCCAGCGCGACCGCCGCTCCGGCCCCTACCAGGACCAGCACTCCGGCCGCGGCCCCGGCGATGCGTCGAGGGTGGGTCGGTCGTCGCCGGCTCGGTGGCGCAGCGGGAGGCGGTGACGCGGGTGTCGGCGGTGACGCGGGTGTCGGCAGTGACGCGGGTGTCGGCAGTGCTGGTGCGGCCTGGGCTTCGGGGCGATCCTGGGGACCCGGCTGGGCGGGCGGCCAGACGGGACTGTCCTGCGGTCCTGACGTCGTCACCCGGTCACCACACCCTCTCCCCGTCGGTCATCGAGTGTCCCATCATCACTCCCCGGCAGCTCATGGGTGCCGGCTGGCTCGGCACAGTCAGGGTCATCCCGGATCCCTTGGGCGTTCGAGCCGCCGGTCGTCTGCCCGAGCTGTACGTCGGTGGTCGGCGCTGCGGCGGACCGGTGGACAGGAACGAGTCCGGTTTCCGCTCGGTTTGGGCCCGATGTCGGCGTTCGTTCCTGTCCGGCTGTCCGCCACTCGCGCCAGGCCGGCAGCGGTCGTCGGGGAGCTGCGGCTACGACAGCCGGGCCAGCTCGCGGTCGAGGTTGTCGCGGGCCTGACCGTCCCAGTGCGTGCGGCCGTACTCGGTGAGGTAGATCCCCTCGGCGCCGACGAGGTCGCGGAGGATCCGGGACCGGGCGACGCGGAAGAGCTCGTCCGGCACCGCCGCATACTCCTCACGCACCTGGCCGCAGTACTCGTCGAACCGCTGCTCCGGGGCGGCGAGGATCCACAGGTCGGCGTCGTGGAACGCCCGGTGCAGGGCGGAGTCGTGGCGCACCGCGTGGTCGACGGTCATCCGGACCAGCTCGACGACCGTTGCCACCGACCCGCGGTCCACGCGGACCCGGGGGAGCAGCGTCTCGGCCAGCTCGGCACTGGCCGACTCGTTGGCCCCGACGTCGGCGGAGGGCTCGTAGACCGCGTCGTGCAGCCACGCCGCCACCCGCCCGAGGGTGGCGTCCGTGTCGGACAGCTCGCCCGCGTCAGTGAGGTCCTCCAGCGCCCAGAACATCTCCACCAGGTGTCTGGTCGAGTGGTACCGGCGCTGCGGCTCGGTCCATCGTTCCAGCAGGTCGCCACCGGTGGCCGCGACCTCGAGCGGGTCGGCGCGGGGGCTCAGCGCCGTGACGTCCTGGGTCCACCACCTGATGAGCGCCGGCACGCGGCCGAGTCTTTCAGAGGCTGAGTATGCGCGTCAGAGCTCGATGAGCTGCCGGACCGCTCGCCCGGCGGCGAGCTCGTCCATCGCCCGGTTGACGTCATCGAGCCCGATCCGGGCGGAGACCAGCGCCTCGACGGGCAACCGGCCCTCGCGCCACCACTGGGCGAAGATCGGGATGTCACGGGACGGCACCGCTGAGCCGAGGTAGCTGCCGATGACCGTCCTGGCCTCGGCGACGAGCTGCAGCGGTGACACGCTCGCTCGCGCCGCCGCGTTGGGAAGACCGACCGTGACCGTGCGGCCGCCCGGGAGGGTGGCCGCCAGCGCGGCCTCGAACGCGCGCGCGTTGCCCGCGGCCTCGACGACGACATCGGCCTTCACCCCACGGCTCTCCAGCTCGGCCGGGTCGAGGGCCATCGTGACGCCGAGCTCCCGGGCCTGGTTCCGCTTGGCCTCGACCCCGTCGACCACCACGACCTCGCCGGCGCCGAGCGCGATGGCGGTCAGCGCCGAGGCCATGCCGACCCCGCCCAGGCCGACGACCATGACGCTCTGGCCAGGCTCGGGGGGCGCGGCGTTGAGGAGTGCGCCGCCGCCGGTGAGCACGGCGCACCCGAGGACCGTCGCCACCGCCGTGGTGACGTCGTCGTCCACGGCGACCACGGACCGGGTGTCCACGACCGCGTGCGTGGCGAACGCGGACACGCCGAGATGGTGGTAGATCGGACTCCCGTCGCGGCTGAGGCGGCTCCCGCCGCCGAGCATCTCGCCGGCGTTGTTGCTCGCTGATCCTGGACCGCACGGCATTCGGCCGTCGGTGGCGCAGCCGGCGCAGTGGCCGCAACGGGGGAGGAACGTCATGACGACGCGTTGGCCGACCTGGAGGTCCGTCACGCCTGCGCCGAGCTCGGTCACGCGACCGCACGCCTCGTGGCCGAGCAGCATGGGGACGGGACGAGGTCGGTTGCCGTCGACCACCGACAGGTCGGAGTGGCAGACCCCGGCGGCTTCCACCTGGACCAGCACCTCTCCGGCGTGGGGACCTTCGAGGTCCAGCTCACCGACGGTCAGTGGTCTCGTCTCCGCCCAGGGCCCGGGACGACCGACCTGCTCGAGCACCGCGCCAGTGATCCTCATGTCCGAACCCTCTCAGCGGTTTCGAGGAGCTCGCGCACCGCCGCGGGGATGGGCACGGGGGAGCGAGAGGCGCGGTCGATGTAGACGTGGACCCAGTGCCCGACGGCGGCCGGGGCGCCCTGCTCGGCGCCGAACAGGCCGAGCGCGTACGTGATGCTGCTCCGGCCCAGACGCTCGACCCGAACGCCCACGTCGAGCAGCCCCGGGTACTCCAGCTCCCGGAAGAATCGGCAGCCGGACTCGGCGACGACCCCCAGCTCGGGAAGGGCCAGGACGTCGGCGCCGGCGCCGGTGATCAGCCAGCCGTTGATCGCCGAGTCGAACAGCTCGTAGTAGACGGCGTTGTTGAGGTGGCCGTACATGTCGTTGTCCGACCATCGCGTCGTCGCCGGTACGACGACGTCGAAGTGCTTCCGGGTCAGCGTCCGTGGGTCGCGCGTCGTGGCCGCGGGGCCGTCAGCGGCGGCCGTCATGCTCTCGCCTGCCCCGCCTCCTGACGAGCGGCCTCGTCCTTACGGAGCTGCGTTCGTGGCATGAGGACCAGGGCGATCATCGAGAGCACACAGCACCCGATGATGTACCAGCTGATCCCGGTGCTGGACTTGGTGTTCTGGAGGATGGCGGCAGCGATCAGCGGGGCCGGCCCACCGGCGATGACCGACGCGAGCTGGTAGCCGATCCCTGCCCCGCTGTAGCGCAGGTTGGTGCCGAAGCTCTCCGCGATGAGCGCGGCCTGGGGGCCGTACATCATGTCGTGGAAGATCAGCGACACGACGATGCTCACGAGGACGAGCCCGGCCACCTTGGTGTTGAGCAGCCCGAAGTACGGGAAGGCGAACAGCGCCGTGCAGACGATCCCGATGCCGTACATGAGCCGGCGCCCGATCCGGTCGGAGAGGTAGCCGAAGAGCGGAACGCTGATGAACCCGACGGCGGCGGCCACCAGCGTGTAGTTGAGCAGCTCGTTCCGCTCGATCTCGAGGATCGTCGTCCCGTAGGTGAGAACGAACGTGATGAAGATGTAGAACGGCGCCTGCTCGGCCATCCGGACGAAGGCCGAGGTGAGGATCTCCATCGGGTGCTCCTTGAGCACCTCGACGAACGGCCGTTTGACGACCGCGTCGGCCTTCTTGACCTCACGGAACTCCGGACTCTCCAGCACCCGCAGCCGGACGTAGAGGCCGATGAGGACCAGGACGAAGCTCAGCAGGAAGGGCACCCGCCATCCCCAGCTGTCGAAGTCCTCGGGGCTCAGGACGCCGGTCATCAGCCGGATCATCGCCGTCGACAGGAGCAGCCCGATCGGCACGCCCAGCTGCGGGAAGCTGGCCATCAGCCCCTTGCGGTTGCTGTCACCCCACTCCATCGACATGAGGACGGAGCCGCCCCACTCGCCGCCGACGCCGATGCCCTGGGCGATCCGCAACAGGGTCAGCAGGATCGGCGCCGCGACGCCGATGGTGTTGTAGCCGGGAAGCAGGCCGATGAGGAACGTCGCCACGCCCATGAGGACGAGCGTCGTCACCAGCGTGGCCTTCCGACCCACCCGGTCGCCGTAGTGACCGAAGATCGCCGCGCCGACCGGACGGGCGGCGAACCCGACGAACAGGGTCGAGAAGGAGAGCAGGACGCCGGCGAACGGCGAGCTCCCGGGGAAGAACAGCTTCGGGAAGACCAGCGCCGCGGCGGTGCCGTAGAGGAAGAAGTCGTACCACTCGATGCTCGTGCCGACGGTACTGGCGAGTACCGCCCGGCGACGGTTGACGGGGGTGCTGTCCGTCGTTGCGCTTGCCGACATGAAAACCTGCCTCGGGATTGTCGCGAGCCGTCTGGCGAACCCCCGCCGCCCCGCGGATCGTCCTGGCCGGGTTGCCAGGCGGCCCGAGTCTTCGACGTAGGCCCGGACCTGTCAACCCGAAACGGGTTGTCAGCGCCGGTCGTGAGGATCTCCCAGGGCACCCGGAAGGTCCCTCGAGTGCACGACGGTCA
Source organism: Lapillicoccus sp. (assembly GCF_036559105.1). GTDB lineage: Bacteria > Actinomycetota > Actinomycetes > Actinomycetales > Dermatophilaceae > Lapillicoccus. The sequence goes on from NZ_DATBTV010000141.1 coordinate 41,735, forward strand.
GCTCCGAGACGGCTCGGGTGAGCACGACGTACAGGCGCCGCAGCCCGGTTCGCTCGTCCGGCTCGTCCGCGGCGATGACCGTGGGTTCGACCACCACGACCCGGTCGAACTCGAGGCCCTTCGCCACGGTGGCCGGGACCACGTCGACCTGGTGGTCGACGTCCCCGTGGTCGGCGCCCAGGATGCCGTGCCCGATCCCGGCCCTGGTCAGCGACGTCGAGACGGCGGTGACCAGGGAGGCCGGCGCGATCACGCCGACCGAACCCGGCTCCCCGGCGAGACGCGCCACGACCACCGCCACCTCGGCCGCGACGGCCGCCGCCGGCACGCGGACCAGGTCCAGGCGGCCCGGGTTCTCGCGGACCGACACCGGTGCACCCAGCCCCGGCGCCATCGACGGCAGCAGCCGCGCCGCGAAGTCGATCACCGTCGCCGGCACCCGGAACCCCCGGTCCAGGATCTCGATGTGGCCGTCCGGCTTCCCGAGGTGCGACAGTGACGACGCCCACGAGTCGGTCGCCCACGGCGTCGTCCCCTGCGCGATGTCGCCGAGGACCGTGGCCGAACCGGTCGAGCAGCGCCGCCCGACCGCGCGCAGCTGCATCGGCGACAGGTCCTGCGCCTCGTCCAGCACGACGTGGCCCAGGCTCGGCGTCCGCTCGAGGAGGTCGGCCAGCTCGTCGAGGAGCACCAGGTCCGCGGCCGACCACCGGGCGGCGCTCTTGGACCGCGGCGGCGTCCGCCAGCGCAGCCGCTCCTGCTCGCCGGGCGTCAGAAGCCCGTCGCCGTGTTCGGCCAGCGCCTCGGCCGACGAGAGCAGGTCGAACAGCACCTGCCGCGGGTCGAGCTTCGGCCACACCGTCGCCGCGTAGGCGCGCACCGCCGGGGACCGGGCGACCGAGTCCTGGACCCGGTCGTCCGGTGAGTCGCCACTGCGCTCCATCGCGAGCAGGACGTGGTGCGCCAGCCGCTGTGGGAGCACCAGCCGCGCCGCCTCGTAGCGGATGGTTCGCCCGCGCAGCTCCTCGAGAACCTCGGTGACGTCGTACGCGGGTACCCGCCACTTCCGGGCGCCGCGGGGCACGACCAGAGGCTCGGTGGCGGACCGGACATGGGCCCACACCACCCGCTCCAGCACCGCGGCCAGCCGCGCGTCGCCCTTGAGGACGGCCACCCCCGTCGCGTCGACGCCGCGCACTCGCGTGTCGCCGGCGACCAGCTCCTCGGCCGTGGTGTGGCGCACCTCGACCTCGCCGAGGGCGGGCAGCACCGCGCCGATGTGCTCGAGGAAGGCGCGGTTGGGACCGACGACGAGCACGCCGGACCGCAGCAGCCGGTCGCGGAACGCATAGAGCAGCCACGCCGCCCGGTGCAGGCCGACCGCGGTCTTGCCGGTCCCCGGCGCCCCTTGCACGCATACCGTCGTCGCGGCATCGGCGCGGACGATCTCGTCCTGCTCCGGCTGGATCGTGGCGACGATGTCGCGCATCGGGCCGACCCGCGGTCGCTCGATCTCGTCGACGAGGATCTGGCTGCGCCCGACGTCGCCCGCCTCGGGGGCGACGAGGTGCTCGTCCTCGTAGGCGGTCAGCCGTCCGCGGTCCACGCCGAACCTACGACGGAGCCGCACGCCCATCGGGTGGCCGCGAGAGGCCCGGTAGAACGCCCCGGAGAGGTCGGCGCGCCAGTCGATGACCACCGGGTCGCCCAGCTCGTCGTTGACGTGCCGCCGCCCGATGTACCAACGCTCCTGGCCGTGCTCCTCATGGGTGAGGTCGAGGCGGCCGAAGAACAGCGCCGTGGTGGGGTCGTCGACGAGCTGGGCGGCGCGCCGCTGCAGGGTGTTCGCCAGGAACTCGTCGGACACCCGGTCGCCGCCCGACGCTCGGGCCGACAGGGTCTTCTCGCGCATCCGCGCCAGCTCGCGACGGGCGTTCTCGAGGTATGCCTGTTCCCGGGCCAGGTCGTCGGTCACGACCGTGTCGTCAGGCATGCGAAAGGGGCCTTCCACAGGTGGCGCTCCTTCAGGGGAAGCGTCAATCTACCTGTGGAAGGCCCCAGTGGGGCAACCGGTTCCGCGAACCAGGGAAAGGCGGAACCGGTCGCCTAACCCTCAGCCGGGACGGGCGGCGAGGGTGACCTTGAGGTCCTGCTTCTGCGAGCCGCGGATGACGGTGATGGTCACCGTGTCCCCGACCTTGTGCTCGTGGATGTTGGCGACGAGCGCCTCCGAGGAGTCGATCGGCTTGCCGTCGATGGCGATGACGGCGTCCTTC
>NZ_DATBTV010000142.1:0-16537 GCF_036559105.1 Lapillicoccus sp.
GCGGAGGATAGGGGATTCGAACCCCTGAGAGCTTTCACTCAACACGCTTTCCAAGCGTGCGCACTAGGCCACTATGCGAATCCTCCGCCGCGCAGGCTATCCGAGGTCGCGGCGGCGGCTGAAATCCGCTTGAGGGTGTCAGACCGGGGCGAGAGGGTGGTCTGATGTCGACGCCCGCCGCAGCCAGCGACCGGCCGACGCTCCGGTCCTTCTGGCAGGACCTGCCGCGCGAGGGCAAGTACCTGCTCTCGACGATCATCGTCGACTTCGTCGGCACTGGGCTGGTCATGCCGTTCAACGTCGTCTACCTGCACGAGGTGCGCGGCTTCGAGCTCGCCCGGGTGGGCCTGCTGCTGTCGATTCCGGCGCTCGTCGGGCTGCTCGTCGTGGGCCCTGTGGGGGCGCTCATCGACCGGATCGGCCCGCGGCTCGTCGTCATCGCGTCCCTGCTCATCCAGATCGCCGCCAACGTCACGTTGGCCTCCGCGACCACGGAGCTCCGGGCGGCCATCGGGTGCGTGCTGCTCGGGTTTTCCGGGGGCGTCATCTGGCCCGCCATCCAGACCCTGATCGGCACGATCATCCCGAGCCACCTCCGGCAGCGCTACTTCGGCGTCAACTTCACACTGCTCAACCTCGGCATCGGGATCGGCGGCATCCTCGGCGGGCTGTTCGTCGACGTCACCCGGCCGGAGACGTTCGTCGCCATCTACCTCATCGACGCGGCCACGTTCCTTGCGCCGCTGGGGATCTTCCTCGGCCCGCTGCGGCACGTCCCGCGGCCGGCCGAGCCGACCGCGCAGGACCCGGACCAGGACGGTGCCCCACGCACCACTGGCTACCGCGCGTTACTTCGCGACCGCTCGCTGCAGCTGGTCCTCCTCATCGTCTTCGTCGCCTCGTTCGTGGGCTACGGGCAGCTCAACACCGGTCTGCCCGCCTTCGGCCGCGAGGTCGGCGGTATCTCGACGCAGGCGCTCGGCCTGGCCTTCGCGGCCAACACGGCGGTCATCGTCGTGCTCCAGCTGTTCGTGCTCCAGCGGATCGAAGGACGCCGCCGCACGCGGATGCTCGTGCTCATGTCGGGCGTCTGGGCCGTGTCGTTCCTCGCACTCGGCGCCACCGGCCTGGTGCCCGGCACCATCGTCGCGGCCGTCCTGTTCGGGCTCTGCGCGGCGATCTTCGGGTTCGGCGAGACGTTCTACCAGCCGACGCTGCCGGCGATGGTCAACGACCTCGCGCCCGACCACCTGCGCGGTCGCTACAACGCCGTGATGAGCATCGCGTGGCAGTCGGCCTCGGTGGTCGGTCCCGTGGTCGCCGGCGTCCTCATCGGCCACGGCTGGAACGTCTCCTACATCGCCATGCTCGTGGTCGGCTGCGTGGTGGTCGCCTGGCTCGCGCTGGTCGCCGAACGTCGCATCCCGGCCCGGGTCAACGGCGTACGTGACGCCGAGGACGCCGTCCCCGAGGCGCCCGTAGTGCCCGGTCAGGCGTGAGAGCGGGCCTCCGCGGTCGTCTAGACTGGCCGATGGCACCCCGCGTGGTGGTACCTCACTGAACTCCCCCAGGGCAGGAATGCAGCAAGGGCAGGTGGGCTCTTCCAGGTACGTGGGGTGTCTTCGCGTCCACCGAGAGTGAGGCCTGGCGAGACCTCGTGCGGTCGGCTCAGGCCGAGTCGCGGCCCACGAGCTCCACGTCGAGGACCTCGCTCGCCGGCGTCACCTTCCCGGCGATCTTGTCGACGAGGATCTCGACCATCCGCCGCGCCTGGGGCGTCGAGGGCTGCCGGACCGTCGTGAGCGGGGGCGCGGTGTGGGCGGCCATGTCGATGTCGTCGAACCCGACGACAGCCAGGTCCTCCGGGACGCGACGGCCGGCCTGCGCGGCGGCGTGCAGGACTCCCAGGGCCATGATGTCGCTCGCCGCGAAGACGCCGTCGAGGTCCGGCGCCTCGGCCAGGAGGCCGTTCATGGCCCGCTCGCCGCTCGCAGCGGTCCAGTCGCCGTGGGCGACGTGGTCGAGCCGGACCCCGGCTGCCTCGAGCTCCCGTCGAAAGCCCGCCTCACGGTCGTTGCTCGAGCAGGTGTCGACCGGACCGGTGATGAGGCCGAGCCGGTGCCGTCCCCGCTCCAGCAGCCGGTGGGCGGCCAGTCCGCCACCGGCGACGTTGTCGACGTCGACGCTGGTCGCGCCCGGGAGCCGCTGGGAGGTACGGCCACCGATGACGAGCGGAACGCCCCACTCAGCCAGCTGCGAGGGCAGCTCGTCGCTGTCGTGGACGGAGATGAGGAAGACGCCGTCGACATGGCTCCGGGCGTACGCGGCGACGCGTGCGTCCGCCTCGCCGCCGGCAGCCATGAGCACCACCAGCTGCAGGTCGACGTCGGTCAATGCATGACTGAGGGGCACGACCATCCGGGACAGGTAGGCGTCGGTCACGCCGAAGTCGGCCGGCTCGCGCACGACCAGCGCGACGGACCCCGTCCGCCGGGTCGCGAGGGACCGTGCGGCAGCGTTCGGGACGAACCCCAGGACCTGGATGGCCTCATCCACGGCGACCCGGAGGCGTTCGGCGACACGGGTGTCGCCGTTGACGACGCGGGAGACAGTGGCCCGCGAGACGCCGGCCAGCCGCGCGACGGTCTCCAGGGTGGGCGTACGGCGGGCGACGGGCTCCGGTACCGGGTCGGGCTCGACCCGCTTGGTGGTGACCACACCAGGCTTCCTCGCCATCAGCGCATGCTAGAGGGAGAGCGCTCTCCGGACGGAAGTCCGTATCATCCGCTGTCGAGTGGCTTACCGAGGAGTGCCGTGGAACGCCTCGCATACGACGACTTCGAGGTCGTCCTGGAGCGTGTCGCAGCGGGCCTGACGGCCCGGGTGTCCAGCTCGCCGGTCGGTCCGACGCGACCGGAGCCGGTCGTGATGCCCGGCGTGGACGTCGACGGGCTCCGCAAGCTGGTCCAGCTGGTGAACGAGACCCGGGGAGTGGCTCGCCACGACGCGCGGGTCACGCCGAACCTCCGAGACGTCGGCAGCGGCCTCTTCGAGGCGGTCTTCCGCGGGGCCGTGCTGCGAGGCTTCCGTGACTGCCTCGCGGGTCAGTCCGAGACGGGCCGAGGGCTCCGGCTGCGCGTTCGCCTGACTGCCGTGCCGGAGCTCGCTCACCTGCCGTGGGAGGTGCTCTACGACCCGGAGCGACACCGGTTCCCCAGCCAGTATGCGAAGTACCCGACCGTCCGCCAGGTCGACGTGCCCGAGCCGGTCCCGCCCCTCGCCGTCGACGGCGGTATGCGGATGCTCGTCGTCACCGCGAGCCCCACCGACCTCGGGGAGATCGACGGGGACCAGGAGTGGCGGTGCCTCACGGCCGCGCTGAGGCCCCACATCGACAACGGCCGACTGGTCGTCACCCGACTCCCGGTGGCGACGCTCGACGCCGTTCGGGAGGCCCTCCAGGCCGAGACCTACCACGTCTTCCACTTCACCGGCCACGGCGGCGTCGACCCGGAGTCCGGCGAGGGGGTCCTGGCGTTCACCGACCGCTACGGCCGTGCCGACTGGGTCCCCGGTCACGACCTGGGTGTCATCCTCTCCAACGCGCCGGTCCGGCTGGCCCTGCTCAACTCCTGCGACGGGGCACGGGTCAGCGAGGTCGACCCCTACGCCACCACCGCGATCACGTTGGTGGAGAACGGGATTCCGGCGGTGGTCGCGATGCAGTTCGAGATCAGCGACAAGGCCGCGATCGCCTTCAGCAACGCGACCTACCTCGCCTTGACCTCGAGCCAGCCCGTCGACGCCGCCGTGACCCTGGCCCGGCAGGCGATCCTCACGACCAGTCGCAACGAGTGGGCCACGCCGGTGCTCTACCTGCGCGCTACCGACGGGACGCTCTTCGCCTGGGACCGCGACGTGGCCCAGGAGACCGCTCGCGTGGAGGCCCTGAGCGCTCCACTCCCGCAGCCCGTCGCGCTGCAGGCCGCCTCGGGCTCCCAGGGGCTCGTCCTCTCCTGGGCGCCCGTCGCCGGCGACGTCGCGGTCCGGTACGAGGTCTACCGCGACGGTGCCCTGGTCGGGGAGACCACGGAGCCGGAGTTCACCGACGTGCAGGCAGCGGCAGCTCGACCGTCCGAGCTCGGTCCCGCATACAGCGTCGTCGCCGTGGACGAGCTGGGTCGGCGCTCGCCGACCTCCGACGAGTTCGGGCCGCCCCCGATGCCCCTGACGGATAGGCCATCCGGCCGGCGTATCCCTCGAGCCCTCCTGATCGGTGCCGTGGTGGTGCTGCTGCTCGGCGTCTTTGCCTGGGTGGCGCGCGGCATCGTCTCGCCTCCCGATCCCACTCCGCCCACACCGACGACGGGGACCACGAGCTCGACGACGACCAGTGCTACAACGACGACGCGTACGGGTACGACGTCGACCACGACGGTGCCGGCTCCACCCGGCCTCGCGGTGACCCTGCCACGGGTCGCCCCGGTCGCGGCGGCCAACCAGGTCAGCGTGGTGACCCAGGTCCGCAACCTCGGGAACCAGGCCTCGACGGCCGGTCGCACGCTGGTGGTGACGGTGACCGGGCCGGCTCGGTTCGTCACCACGGGTGACGGGTGCACCGTCGTCCCGGCCGGGCTGCGGTGCACGGTCCCGGTCCTCCTCGCGGGCGCGGCCAGCCAGCGGATCCTCGGCCTGTCGACGCCACCGGAAGGCCGGCCGGTCACGATAACGGCGGTCCTCACCCCCGGTGACGGCGGCGGCGACGACTCCGCAAGCCGGACCTTCAGATGCGTGAACCACGTGTGCGACGTCGCCGGACCGTCGCCGAGCTGAGGGTTCGGGACCCCGGGAAGGCCCTGTTCATGGCGCCGGCCCGGTGTCCTCCGGCGCGACTAGGGTTCGTGGGTGACCACCGCGTTGTACCGCCGCTACCGGCCGGAGACGTTCCGCGACGTCATCGGTCAGGAGCACGTCACCGAGCCGCTCATGCAGGCTCTGCGCACCGGTCGGGTGGGTCACGCCTACCTCTTCAGCGGCCCGCGCGGCTGCGGCAAGACGACCAGCGCGCGGATCCTCGCCCGCTGCCTCAACTGCGAGCAGGGGCCGACCCCGGACCCCTGCGGCGTGTGCGACTCGTGCGTGGCGCTCGCCCGGGGCGGGGCGGGCACGGTCGACGTCATCGAGATCGACGCGGCCTCCCACGGCGGCGTCGACGACGCCCGTGACCTGCGCGAACGCGCCTCCTACGGGCCCGCGCAGAGCCGCTACAAGGTCTACATCATCGACGAGGCGCACATGGTGAGCTCGCAGGGCTTCAACGCCCTGCTGAAGATCGTCGAGGAGCCGCCGGAGCACGTGAAGTTCGTCTTCGCGACGACCGAGCCGGAGAAGGTCATCGGGACCATCCGGTCGCGCACCCACCACTACCCGTTCCGGCTGGTCCCACCGGCCCGCCTCACGTCCTACATGGAGGACCTCTGCCGGCTGGAGAAGGTCGCCGTGGCCCCCGGCGTCCTGGGGTTCGTGACCCGGGCCGGTGGCGGCTCGGTGCGTGACTCGCTGTCGGTCCTCGACCAGCTCATCTCCGGGAGCGGCGACGAGGGCCTCACCTACGAAGGTGCGGCGGCGCTGCTCGGGTTCACCGACGGCGAGCTGCTGGACGCCACCATCGACGCGCTCGCCGCGGGTGACGGCGCCGCCGTGTTCACCCAGGTCGACAAGGTCATCGAGTCCGGGCACGACCCGCGACGCTTCGTCGAGGACCTGCTCGAACGCCTGCGCGACCTCATCATCGTCGCGGCGGTTCCGGAGGGCGCGGCGTCCGTGCTGCGCGGGGTGCCCGAGGACCAGCTCGAGCGGATGCGCGGCCAGCAGTCCCGGTTCGGTCCCGGCGCGCTGACCCGTGCGGCCGACATCGTCAACGCCGGACTCACCGAGATGACCGGCGCCACTGCGCCACGCATGCAGCTCGAGCTGATCTGTGCGCGGATCCTGCTCCCGGCGGCGTCGGGTCCCACCGGGTATGCGGCTCGTCTCGACCGTCTCGAACGTCGCCTCGACCTCGGCGGAGTTCCCTCGTCGGCGCGGCCGGAGCCGGGTCCGGGCGGTCGCCTACCGGAGTCCGGTCCGACCGAGTCTGTTCCGACCCAGTCACGTTCGGCGAGAGCGCCGTCCGGCCCAGCGGTGGCTGCGGCCACGTCCCCCACGCCCGCCGCGTCCGCGACTGCGTCGTCGGGGAGTACGGCTCCCACGTCGGCGGGCGGCCCCCGGGAGACCAGCGCCTCGGCGCCCCCGGACACCGCGGCCGGAGGCCGGCAGGAAGCGGACCCGAGTCGCTCGCCGTCCGCTCGCCCGGCCGCCGAGTCGGGTTCGAACGCGGGTGAGCAGCGGTCGCGCGGGCCGCAGGACGGCTCGACGGCTCCGACCGGTTCTGCTGGGTCCGCAGGATCGGCTGGGTCGGCAGGCCCTGCTGGGTCCGCAGGGTCGGCTGGCGAGGCTGGCGAGGCTGGCGGTCTCGACACGGCGGCGCTGCGCCGGGTCTGGCCGGACGTACTCGCGCGGATCTTCACCATGCGCCGCGTGACGTGGACGTTCCTGTCGCAGCACGCCCAGATCGTCGACTACGACGGCAAGCGGCTCGTCCTCGGCATTGCCACGGTCGGGCTGGTCAACACCTTCCGTGCGGGCAACCACGCCGAGCTGGTGCGTCAGGCCCTCATCGACGAGATCGGCGTCGACGTCCCCGTCGAGGGTGTGCCGATGCCCGACGCTGGTGCGGACCGCCGCGCCGCTGCGTCAGCCCAGGGTGACCAACGGTCCGCACCGTCACGCGCCCCCGAACCCGAGCCGTGGCCCGAACCCGAGGCCGACCCCTGGACCCAGCCGGGCGCGCCGCCGGACTTCGTGCCGACCGCCGAGCAGCGCAGCGCCGAGCCGCCGGCCCATCCGCCGACCACGACGCCGACCACCCGAGGTTCCTCGGCAGGGAGGACAGCGACTCCCGACGACTCCCGCGCTCCCAGCACCACGAGGTCGCCCGCCCGCCAACCTCGACCGGCGCCCGCACCGACAGGCACACCGTCCCCGGCACGAGCCGACGGCCCACCGCGCAACGGAGCGACCGGGCGTGGCGGAGCAGCCGCACGCGGAGGGTCAGCCGCACGCGGAGGTTCGGACACCGGTAGCGGCTCCCCGGACGATGCCGTGAGCGACGACGACGAGAACATCGCTACCACGTCGTCGGACGGCCGCGCCGTGGTCGAACGGGTACTCGGCGGCCAGTTCCTCGGCGAGCTCGAGGACTAACGCCCGGACCGCCCGGTCATCGTGGACGCCTACCCACGGGGTAGGAAAGCATCCACCGTCGGTGATGCGCACGTCTCCGACTGCCCACACGAACGGCGCAGGTCAGCGACCACTATCGCCTGGATCGCTCACTGGGGAGCGAATGTGGTGCTGGCGCACCGATTTCGCTCCCAGAGAAGAGTTCCGGGCGGCCGAGTCCTCGCCCAGCTGGAACTCCGCCAACAGCCCGGTGTAGGCCTTGGCCGGCGGAGTCGCATACTCGTTGATCCCGCTCGTGCGCAGCCCGAGCCGGACCAGTCCTTCGACGGTGACGACCGCCGCCGCCACGCCGTCGATGACCGGCGCGCCGATGGCGTCGGAGATGTGCGCGCAGAGGTCGGCCATCCCGGCGCAACCGAGGACGATCACGTCGGACTCGTCCAGGGCCAGCGCCTCCCGGCAGGCCTGGGTGATCCGGTCCTGCGCGTCCGGCGACGTCTCGAGCTCCAGCACGGGGATCTCGCACGCGTGGACGCCGCGGCAGGCCTTCTCCACTCCGTACGTCGACGCGAGGTCCCAGGCCCGCCCGCGGGTCCGGCCGAGCGTCGTCACGACACTGAACGACCGCCCCAGGTAGGTCGCCGCTCGCATACCGGCCTCGGCGATCCCCACGACCGGCCCGCGGGCCAGCTCACGCGCGGCCTCGAGGCCCGGGTCGCCGAAGCACGCGATGACGTAGCCGTCGACACCGTCGGCCTCACCGCGGGTGATCTCGGCGAGGATCCCCGGCACTGAGAGCGCCTCGTCGTAGTGGCTCTCGATCGACGCCGGACCCATCGCCGGCGACACCGCCTCGACGGTGACCCCCGTCGAGGCCACCGCCGACGCGCACTCACCGATGAGGCGGGTCATCGACCACGTGGTGTTGGGGTTGATGACCCGGATCTGCATGGGTCAGCCCACCACCACGTCGTCGCCCTCGCGGTCGGCGACGAGCCGGCCGACGCCGGCGCGGGTGGCCAGCAGGTAGTAGACGGCCAGGCCGAGGCCGCAACCGATGAACCAGCTGTAGTCCGTGGCCTTGTTCATACCCGGCAAGAACACGCAGGAGATCGCGACGACCGCGGCAACGGCGGTGGCCCACACCGCGGACGGGTTGAACCCCTTCGTGTAGTGGTACACGCCCTTCTCGTCCATGCTGAACAGGTCGTCGATGACCACCTTCTGCTTCTGCACCAGGTAGTAGTGCGCGATGAGGACGCCGAAGAGCGGGCCGATGAACGCGCCGAGCGTGTCCAGCGTGTAGTGGATCGTCTCGGGGCTCTTGTAGAGGTTCCACGGCGTGATGAGGACGGAGCCGACCGCGGCGATCATGCCGCCGGTGCGCCACGAGATCTTCTGCGGGTTGACGTGCGAGAAGTCGAACGCGGGCGACACGAAGTTCGCGACGATGTTGATGCCGATGGTCGCGGTCGTGAACGTCAACGCTGCCAACACGATCGCGAACGTGTTGTCGATCTTGCCGACCGTCTTGACCGGGTCGGTGATGAGCTCGCCGTAGACCGGCAGCGTCGCCGCCGCGGTCAGCACGGTCAGCAGGGAGAACATCGTGAAGTTCACCGGCAGACCCCAGAAGTTGCCGCGCTTGACCGCCTTGAACGACTCGCCGTACCGCGAGAAGTCGCCGAAGTTGAGCATCGGCCCCGAGAAGTAGGAGACGACCAGAGCGGTCGCTGCACACATCGTCGTGATGACGGCCGACCCGGAGAGCTGCTCGCTCGACAGGTTGAGGCTGACGTTCCAGTTCGCCTTGGACAGCAGGTAGAGGCAGAGGATGACCATGACGACGTAGACCGCGGGGCCGCAGAAGTCGATGAACTTGCGGATGGTGTCCATGCCGGTCCAGAAGACGGCGGCCTGCAGCACCCAGAGCAGCGCGAAGGTGAAGTACCCGAGCGTGGACAGCCCGAGGAACCCGTGCTGGGTGACGTCGCTGTACGGCTCGAGCGCCGGCCAGACGCGGACCAGCAGGATGTCGAGCGCGGCCGAAGCGAGGTAGGTCTGGATGCCGTACCAGGCGACCGCGATGAGGCCACGGATGATCGCGGGGATGTTGGCGCCGAGCACGCCGAACACCGAGCGACAGATGACGGGGAACGGTACCCCCGTGCGCTGCGACGGCTTCGCGACGAGGTTGCAGAAGAAGAGCACGATCGAGATGCCGACGATGAGGCAGATGAAGACCTGCCAGCTGGTCAGGCCGAGGGCGAACAGCGAGCCGGCAGTGACGTACCCGCCGACGCTGTGCACGTCGGACATCCAGAACGCGAAGATGTTGTACCAGGTCCAGTTCTGGTCGCGCAGGGGCGCGAGGTCGTCGTTGGTCAGGCGCGGGTGGTAGCCGGGCTTGATGACTCCGACACCGGCGGGATGCTCAGCGCTGGGCGGAGCCGGTGTGTCGATGGTGTCGGTCATGGGGTTCCTCTCGGGCGGGTGCTGACGGTCGAGATGAACCGGAAAGATAGCCCCGCAACGGTTTCCGGCAGGTTTCCGTGCGGATATATCTGGGATATACCGGTTGCGGACGCCTGCGTCGAGGGGATGGGTCCGTCGCCTCAGAGGGTGTCGACGGCGCGCTCCAACCGCTGGTAGTGCTCCGCGGAGCGCCGCACCAGCTGGTCGGCGTCGCGGGCCACGAAGGCCTCGAGCATGTAGGCGTGGTCGTCGTGCATCCGGCTACGTTCGTCGTCAGTCACCCGCGCCATCGGACGCGCGGGTTCCGTGATGTTCCAGGCCATTTCGAACATGTGAAGCAGTCGTTGCATCCCCGATGGTTCAACGAGCGCGATGTGGAACCGCCGGCTCTCGCGGTGGTATGCGCCGTAGTCGCCGGCCGCGATGGCCGCGCCCAGGTCGGCATGGATCTCGGCCGCCGTCGCGTTGTCCCCGACGGTGGCGTTGCGGACCGAGGCCCGGAGAGCGGCGGACTCGAGCGCCTGCCGGATCACGTAGAACTCGCGCAGCTCGTCCGCGGTCAGCTGCGCCACGCGGTAACCACCGCGCGGCTCGTGGTCGACCAGGCCTTCACCGATCAGCGTCTTGAGGGACTCGCGGACGGGGATGAGGCTGCAGTCGAAGAACTTCGCGACCTCGTCCAGCGGGATCGGCGTCCCGGGGGAGGCGTTGCCCGCGAGGATCACCCGGCGCAGCTCCAGCAGCACCTCCTGCTGGCTGCTCGGCTGTCCGGGCGTGGTCGTCGAGAGCCGCGTCACGAGGTCGGTCGAGACCGGTGCTCGGCGCACGCATACCTCCTCCCCGACGCTCCTCTCCACCCTAGGCCCGGGGTGCGCACGTGCATACCGGCCGATGGGACGTCTCCATCCCCGCCGCGGGCGGCGACTAGGGTCGGCGCATGCTCTACCGGCTGGGACACGTCGTCCTGAAGCCCCTCAGCCGCGTGCTCTACCGGCCGACGATCGTGGGCACCGAGAACGTCCCCAAGACCGGTGGCGTCATCCTCGCGAGCAACCATCTGTCGTTCATCGACTCCTTCGCGATCCCGCTCGCCGCGCCACGGCAGGTTCACTACCTGGCGAAGGACGACTACTTCACGGGGACCGGTGTCCGCGGGTTCGTCACCCGCGAGGTGTTCGAGGGGTTGGGCGCGATCCCGGTCGACCGACACTCGTCGCGGGCCGCGCAGGAGTCGCTCGATGCCGCGCTGACCGTGCTCGGCGAGGGAGAGGCGTTCGGGATCTATCCGGAGGGCACCCGGTCTCGGGACGGTCGGCTCTATCGCGGCCGGACCGGGGTGGGGTTCCTCGCGCTGACCGCGAAGGTGCCCGTCGTCCCGGTCGCCCTGTCCGGCACGCAGGACATCCAGCCGGTCGACTCCCGGTTCCCGCGGCTGGCCAAGGTGAGCGTCACTTTCGGCACCCCAATGGAGTTCACCGAGCGGTATGCGGGGGTGCCCCAAGGCCGTGCGCGGCGTGGGGTGACCGACGAGATCATGGACGCCATCGCCACGCTGTCCGGCCAGGAACGGGCCGACGGCTACAACGAGATCCCCACCGAGCCGGGTCCTCAGCTCGGCACCTGACCCACCCTGTCTGTTCGGTCAGGCTTATCGCGAACCACTTGCAATAAGCGACGCCCCGTCCTTAGGGTGACGGCGTGACGACCACGACCCCGACCCCACCGACCAGGGCCAAGCGTCGTCGCCTCGAGCTCACCCGTCCCGAGCGCCGATCCGTCATCGGGATGGCGACGGTCATCCTGGTGCTGCACCTCGTCGGCTGGGGGACGTTGATCGCGCTCGTGGCGCCGCAGGAGTACCAGGTGAGCGGGCAGCTCTTCAACATCGGTCTCGGCGTCACCGCCTACACCCTCGGCCTGCGGCACGCCTTCGACGCCGACCACATCGCGGCCATCGACAACACGACCCGCAAGCTGATGACCGAGGGCCAGCGGCCGCTGAGTGTGGGGTTCTGGTTCAGTCTCGGCCACAGCTCGGTGGTGTTCATCATGGTGGCCCTGCTGGCCCTGGGGATCCGCGCGCTGGCCGGCGCCATCGAGGACGACCACTCCACGCTGCAGCAGATCACCGGCGTGTGGGGAACCCTGGTGTCCGGGGTGTTCCTGGTCGCGATCGGGCTCATCAACCTGGTGGCGCTGGTCGGCATCCTCAAGGTCTTCCGCAAGATGCGCAGCGGTCACTTCGTCGAGGCCGAGCTCGAGGAGCAGCTCGACAAGCGGGGCTTCATGAACCGGATCCTCGGCCGCGTCACCAGGACCGTCACCAAGCCGTGGCACATGTACCCCGTGGGCCTGCTGTTCGGGCTCGGGTTCGACACGGTGACCGAGGTCGGGCTGCTCGTCGTCGCCGGCGGCGCCGCCGCGTCCGGTCTGCCCTGGTGGGCGATCCTCACCCTGCCCGTGCTGTTCGCGGCCGGGATGTCGCTGCTGGACTCGATCGACGGGTCGTTCATGAACTTCGCCTACGGGTGGGCGTTCGCCAAGCCGGTCCGGAAGATCTACTACAACATCACCGTCACGGCGCTGTCCGTCGCCGTGGCGCTCGTCATCGGCGTCATCGAGCTGCTGTCGATCCTCACCGAGAAGCTCGACATCACCTCGGGACCGGCCGCCACGATCGCCTCGGTCGACCTCGAGTACGTGGGTTACTGGATCGTCGGGCTCTTCGTCGTGACGTGGGTCGTGGCCCTGCTCGTCTGGCGGGTGGGCCGAATCGAGGAACGGTGGTCGGAGAACCTCCAGCCGGTGGAGTGAGCGGCCTCCCGGGACCTGACACCTGCGCCGGGTCGGGTCCCGCGAAGCAGCGGAGCGGAGCGCAGCGCTTCGTGGGGTGACCTAGGCTGACGGCCGTGTACGAGGGCGTGGTCCAGGACCTCATCGACGAGCTGGGGCGACTTCCGGGGATCGGCCCGAAGTCGGCCCAGCGGATCGCGTTCCATCTGCTGCGCGCCGACCCGGAGGAGGTCGCCCGGCTGACGACCGTCCTCACCGAGGTCAAGGCGACGATCCGCTTCTGTACCCGCTGCGGCAACGTCGCTCAGGGGGAGCTCTGCCGGATCTGCTCCGACCCTCGACGCGACCAGACCAAGATCTGCGTCGTCGAGGAGCCCAAGGACGTCGTGGCGGTCGAGCGGACCCGCGAGTTCCGGGGGACCTACCACGTCCTCGGCGGGGCGATCTCCCCGATGGACGGGGTCGGGCCGGAGGACCTGTCGATCCGCGAGCTCCTGCTGCGCCTGGCCGACGACACCGTCACCGAGCTCATCATCGCCACCGACCCCAACATCCAGGGTGAGGCCACGGCGACCTACATCTCCCGGTCCCTGCGCGG
This sequence comes from Lapillicoccus sp., assembly GCF_036559105.1. GTDB lineage: Bacteria > Actinomycetota > Actinomycetes > Actinomycetales > Dermatophilaceae > Lapillicoccus. The sequence continues at coordinate 13,151 of NZ_DATBTV010000142.1, forward strand.
CACCGGCCTGAATATCACCCGCCTGGCCTCCGGGCTGCCGGTCGGCGGCGATCTTGAATACGCTGACGAGGTGACCCTGGGCAGGGCATTCGAGGGACGGCGGCCGATGCATGAGTGACGAGACGCCCGACGTGACCGCCGGGGACGCGACCGAGCGCGAGGAGCTGCGGGCCATCGCGGCCGAGTCCGCCGCCGACGCCCGGAACTACATCACCACGGTCACCGAGGTGGCCTCCGGACAGGTGGCCGACACGGCGATCCCGTTGCTGCTCCTGGCCACGGCCCAGCTGCTCCTGACTGGGTCCCGCCTCGGGGCCATCCAGGACGTCGTGCCGGTCGAGCGGTTCGAGTCCGACCCTGGTCCTGACCCCGACGTCGACCCGCTGCGGACCAACCTGCTCAACCTGCTGGACGGCCTCGACGAGTACGCCGACGTCGTCGACCCGGTGACCCGCGTCGAGCTCACCCGCGGCTCGCTCTCGAACGACGTGATGGAGATCGTCGTGGCGCTGGACCACGGCCTCAAGCACTACGACGACGGTCGGCCCATCGAGGCGCTGTGGTGGTGGCAGTTCTCGTACCTGTCGACGTGGGGGGACCGCGCGGCCAGCTCGCTGCGGGTCCTCCAGTCGGTGCTGGCGCACCTGCGGCTCGACGCCGACGAGGACGTGGTCTCGTCGGCGGAGTTCGACGCCCTGCACCCGTAGGGCTTGAATCCGGTACCGAGGTACGGGTTTACCGTCGGTTTCGTGGATATCGACAAGGACTGATGCGCCGTCGGCGTGCTCCCTGGAGCCGGCCGATCAGCCCGGTTGGCGGAGTGGGACGCGCTGTTCGCGACAGCGGTGCGATCGGTCCGGCCCGTGGACGGCGGTGTACACCTGCTGCTCGCTCCGGCTCCGGGGCGGGCCTCGGTGGTGGCCGATGGACGTCGGCGTCCACCGGCACGGTTCCCACCTCCGAGGGACCGGTGACGCCCACCTGCACACTCGGATCGAGGGATAGCTCGCCGAGGTGCGGTCCCGGCTCGAGGACCTCCGGGCGGCCGAAGCTTCTCTGGCGGCCGCGTTGACGGCAGGGTGCCGCGACCTGGACGAGTGCGCGGAGTCGCTGGAGTGTCCGATCCCGTTCCCGGAGCCGGCGTCGTCGCGGTGACGGTGGGGGCCGCCACACTGTCGACGTGCCGACGATCGTCCTCATTCTCGCGACCCTGACCAGCGGCCTCGTCGCCGGCGTCTACGTCTTCTACGCGCATACCGTCATGCCGGGTCTGGGGCGGGCCGGCGACCGAACGTTCGTGGCGGGGTTCCAGGCGTTGGACCGAGCGATCCTCAACCCATGGTTCATGGTGAGCGCCTTCCTGGGAGCGCCGGTGCTGACGGCGGTGGCGGCGCTGATGCACTCGGCGACGCGGCGCGCGCAGTGCTGTTGTGGGTGGTGGTGTCGCTGGTGCTCGACCTCGTCACGGTGGGGATCACGGTAGGGATCAACGTGCCGGCCAACGACCGGCTCAAGGTGGCCGGGGACGTGGACGCGATCGACGTGGCGGCGGCGCGGGCGGAGTTCGACGAGGGTCGGTGGACCCGGTGGAATCTGGTACGCGTCGTGCTGAGCGTGGTGGCGTTCGCCGCGTTGTGGGACTTGGTGCTGGCGGGACGCCTGTGGTGAGGTGACGGCTCCTTGTGGATGAGTTTCGTTGCGCAGCAACGAAACTCGGCAAGAATGTGGCCTTGTGCGCGATGCCCGTTGGGTGTAGAATCGAACACACGTTCGACAGCGTGAGATTCAGGGGTGCGACATGACGGCGGGAACGGTCGACCGTGTCGGGATGGCGCCTCCGGTGGCTGCCGCCCTCGAGCTGCTGACGCGACCGCACGAGGTGTCGGAGGCGGGTTGGGCCGTCCGATCGGCAGTCCTGCACGACCGGCCCGTCGCGGACGACGAGTCACAGCAGTGGGTGGAAGAGGAGCTGCGAGTCCTCGAGGCCGTGGAACGGGTCAAGGCGTGGGCCGACCTCCAGGGGCTCGGGGCGTTGCGCCGGCTGCGGGAAGCCGTCGGCGAGCAGGTACGCATGACCGACGACCTGGCGGGTCGTATCGGTCGGGACATGCCGCCGAGCGTGCTGCGAGCGGAGTCTGACAACGCCACGGTCGACGAGGTGGTGCTGGCGACCGGGCTGCCGCAGTGGCAGGTCGAACGACGGCTCGACCTGGCCGTGGACGCTGACGGTCGAGGTCGGCTGCTGCCCGCGGCGCTGTCGGAGGGTCGAGTGTCCCTCGATCGGGCGACCCGGATCCATCGCGACACTCGGGGGCTCGGGGTGGAGGAGGTTCACGCGATCTGCGAGCGGCTGCTGGCGCCGAACCGCGATGGCAGCGTTCGCACCGATAGTTCCTTCCGGCGCGAGCTGCGTCGTCAGATCGCGGTGCACACGCCCGACCCTGCCTCGGTGCGAGCGGATGCCGTGGCCGCGCGTAGCGCGCACGCGTCGTTAGACCCGGACGGCACCGGTTGCCTGACGGTGACGGGGGAGGCCGGCCGGGTTGTGGCGGCGATGGAGCGCGTCGAGGACGTGGCCCGGCGTCTGCGCGGCGATGGCGACACGAGAACGTTGACCCAGCTGCGCAGCGACGTCGCGCTGGACCTGCTGCTCTACGGCTGGGCCGACCCGCGTGACCTCGAGGGCTGCTGTGGGGCGTCATCGGTGACCTCGGCGTTCTCGGCATCCGTCACCTCCGCGGGTGCCGTCACCTCCGCGGGTGCCGCCGGGTCCGCGGGTGCCGCCGGGTCCGCAGCAGCGGCCTTCGTCGGACAGGCCCCGCCCGCGCGCGTGACGGTGGTCGTCTCGCTGGGAACGCTGATGGGCGAGGAGCGCGGCGTCGGTGAGATCCCCGGCTATGGGTACGTGTCCGGCGAGCACGCCCGGCAGCTGGCTACAGCGCGCGGCACGGTGTGGCGACGGCTGGTCAGCGACCCGGTCACCGGCGCGGCCCTGGACCTGACGACGCACCGTTATCGGCCGACGCCGACGATGGCGAGCGCCGTCGCGGCGCTTGACGGGGTGTGCACGGCACCCGGCTGCACGACCGCGGCGCACCGATGCGACGTCGACCACAACCGGCCGTGGCCGGCGGGGCCGACGACCATCGCCAACCTGTCGGCCAGGGACCGTCGCCACCACAACCACAAGACCCGTGGTACCTGGACCGCGACCACCGACAGCGACGGCGTCACGCTCTGGCGGACCTGCTCGGCGCGGAGCTATCTCACCCGGCGGCACAACTACGACGACCCACTCGGCGCGCCGGTCACCGACACCGAGCTCGACGCGGCAGCGGCCGCCGCTGGGGTGACGACGTTCGAGGAACCTCCCCCGTACTGAGGACC
>NZ_DATBTV010000143.1:0-9087 GCF_036559105.1 Lapillicoccus sp.
GATTCCAGCCTCGGTCAGCCGGTCGCGAATCGCGTCGGCCGCCTCGAAATCCCTTGCCGCGCGGGCGGACTGGCGAGCAGCAAGCTGGTCGGCGACCAGTGCGTCGAGAGCGGTGAGCGCGTCGTCCGCGCCGCCGGGGCCGGCGTTGTCCCAGATCGGCGAGAGCGGGTTCACTCCGAGCACCTCGGTCATGGCCACGACCGCCGCGGCGGCCTCGTGCGCCGCGTCGTCGTCACCGTCGTCGAGGGCGGTGTTGCCCGCACGTACCGTGTCGTGGACGACGGCAAGCGCCCCGGACACGTTGAGGTCGTCGTCCATCGCGTCCCGGAAGGGTTGCGGCAGAACACCGTTCACGCCCACGAGCGAACGCATACGGTCCACCCGCTCCAGGAAGCCCGCGATCCGCTCGACCGTGGCCCGCGCCTCGATGAGCGAGCCCTCGTGGTACTCGATGGTCGAGCGGTAGTGCGCCGCGGCGAGGTAGTAGCGCACGGCCAGCGGGGTCGCCACCTCGATGACCTTGCTGACCTCCAGCGCGTTGCCGAGGGACTTGCCCATCTTCTGGCCCTTGACCGTCACCCAGGCGTTGTGGAGCCAGTAGCGCGCGAAGCCGAGGCCGGCCGCGTGGGACTGCGCCTGCTCGTTCTCGTGGTGGGGGAAGCGCAGGTCGATGCCGCCGCCGTGGATGTCGAAGGTGTCACCGAGGTAGCGGCGGGCCATCGCCGAGCACTCGAGGTGCCAGCCGGGGCGGCCCGAGCCGTAGGGGGTGGCCCAGGAGGCGCTCGGCGGCTCGTCCTCCTTGTGACCCTTCCACAGCGCGAAGTCGCGGACGTCCTTCTTACCGCGCGGGTCGGCGTCCTCCGCGGCGGCCATGTCGTTCGGTGACTGGTGGCTGAGCGACCCGTACTCCGGCCAGGACATCACGTCGAAGTAGACGTCGCCGGAGCCGTCCGGCGAGGGGTATGCGTGTCCACGCTCGATGAGGTCGTCCATCAGCGCCACCATCTCGGGGATGTGCCCGGTGGCCCGCGGCTCGTAGGTGACGGGGAGGACACCGAGGGCGTCCAGGGCGGCGGCGGTCAGGCGTTCGTTGCGGTACGACAGGGCGTACCAGGGCTCACCGACCTCGGCGCTCTTGCGCAGGATCTTGTCGTCGATGTCGGTGACGTTGCGGACGACGGTCACGTCGTACCCGTGGCCGGTCTCCAGCCAGCGCCGCAGCACGTCGAAGGCGACGGCGAACCGGACGTGCCCGATGTGGGGCGCTCCCTGGGTCGTGAGTCCACAGATGTAGATGCCCACGCGTCCCGGCTCGAGGGGTTCGAAGTCGCGCGGGGCACGCGCGGCCGTGTCGTAGAGGCGGAGGGGCACCGCCCGAGTTTATCGGCGCGGCGTCGCCCGTCCTGACGCTCACTACGCTGACCGCCATGTCGACGCGCGGGGGCCTCTCGGACCACCGCCGGTACGACCGGCTGGACCCGGACAAGGTCAGCGACACGCTGGACCAGCTCCAGGCCCGCATCGTCGACCAGTTCCCCCACCGGCACCTCGCCCAGGTCGCGACCGAGGTGGGCGAGGTGATCCGCCGGATCGAACGGCAGGCGAGCGAGAACGCACCCGTACAGCGTTTCGTCTACTTCGCCTCACGGATGGCGATCGTCCTGCTCGTCCTCCTCATCGTCGTCGCGATCGTGTCGGCCGTCGGGACCGGGGCGGCCCAGATAGGTCCCGCCCGGGCCGTCGACTGGCTGCAGTACGTCGAGAGCGGGGTCAAGGACGTCGTCTTCGCGGGAATCGCCATCTTCTTCCTCATGACCGTGCCGGCCCGGGTCCGTCGCCGGCGGACCCTCGAGACGCTGCACCGGCTCCGCTCGCTCGCCCACATCGTCGACATGCACCAGATGTCCACGTCGCCGGAGAAGCTGCTCCCCCGCGGGGAGGGCGGTCAGGCCGACCAGGGGTCGCTGACCCGCGCCGAGCTCGGCCGCTACTACGACTACTGCAGCGAGCTGCTCACCATCGTGTCGAAGGCGGCCGCCCTCTGCGCCGAGCAGTCCACCGACCCCGTGGTACTCGACACGGTCAGCGAGATCGAGGTCCTCACGACCGGGATGTCCCGCAAGATCTGGCAGAAGATCAGCATGCTGCACCTCGCGCAGCAAGGCCCCTCGGCAGCCCCACTGACCTGACCCTCGCTCGCGGTTGCGGTGGCCTCGCTGCGGGTACCGTTTGCGGAAACGCGGCACGAAGGAGCACGGATGGCACAGAACCCCTACCGGGGCTCGTCGCAGCCAAGGCCGTCGCCGCGCCCCGAGCTCGACGAACGGCGGTTCCGCGCTGCCGGGCTGGCCACCTCGATCGTCGCCGCCCTGATCGCCGTCGTCGGCGTGGTCATCGCGCGCGGCGTGTTCAAGATCCCGCTCCTCGGCTCGCCGGACAGCGGGGTGTGGGGCAACGCCGCGACCCTCGCCTATGCCGGCGCCGCGTTCGGCTGCGGCCTGCTGGCCACCGGGCTGCTGTTCCTCCTCCTGCGGACGACACCATCGCCGATCACGTACTTCGGGTGGATCGTCGGCCTGGTGACGGCCGTGGCCGCGGTCATCCCGCTGACGATGGGATCGGACTTCGGCGCGAAGGTGGCGACGTGCCTGATCAACGCGGCGATCGGCATCGCCATCGGCACCCTGACGGTGTCTTCCGCGCGCCGGTCGATCCTCTACTCCCCGCCGACCGAGCCCGAGCTCCAGCCGCCGTTCATCTGAGTGTCCGCGGCCCACCGCCGCCGGGACGATGGGACAGAGGAACGTAGGCTGACCGGATGGATGAGGGGGCGGTCGCTGCTCCCGAACCCACGGTGGCTACGTGGCGGGTGCTCCTGGGGTATGCGCGCCCGCACTGGCGCATGCTGGTCCTCGGCGGCCTGCTCAGCCTGGCCACCGCCGCCACCGGTCTCGCACTGCCGTTGGTGGTTCGCGAGCTGATCAGCACCCTCGGCACCGAGCGGCCCGTCAGCGGCCTGGTGGCCCTCATGACGGTGCTGGTGGTCGCGAACGCCGCCATCGGTGCGCTCGGCGGTTACGTCCTGCGGCGCACGGCGGAGACCGTGGTCCTGGAAGCGCGTCGCGGCCTGCTGGCCCGGCTGCTGCGGCTGCGCCTGTCGGCGGTCGAGCGGCACGAGCCCGGCGATCTCATGTCGCGGGTGACCGCCGACACCACGCTGCTGCGCGAGGTGACCATCGGCACCCTGGTCGGCGGGATCACCGGGTTCCTCACGCTCGGCGCGACCATTGTGCTGATGGCGCTGTTGGACCCCGTCATGCTCGCCGTGACCCTGGTCGCGCTCGGGCTCGCGGTCGTGGTCATCGGGGTCGTGGTGCCGCGCATCAACCGGGCGTCGAAGCGCGCGCAGGAGTCGGTCGGCGTGATGGGTGCGGCCCTGGAACGTATGTTCGGCGCGTTCCGCACCGTGAAGGCGTCCGGCGCCGAGGAGCGCGAAGGTGCGCGGTTGGACGCCGCGGCCACCGAGGCGTGGCGGGCGAGTGTGCACGCGGCGACGTGGAGCTCCATCGCCGGCAACACGGCCGGCCTGGCCATCCAGGTGGCGTTCATCGCGGTGCTCAGCGTCGGTGGGCTCCGGGTCGCCTCGGGAAGCACCACCATCGGCACCCTCGTCGCCTTTCTGCTCTACGTGTTCTTCCTCATCGCGCCGGTCAACCAGCTCGCCGGCGCGGTCACCCAGTACCACGTGGGTGCCGCCGCCGTCACCCGGATCCAGGAGGCCGAGGCCCTGCCCGTCGAGCCGACCGGCGCGGCGACCGGTCTGCCCGAACCCGGCAGCCCGCCCGCATCGGTCACCTTCGAGCGGGTGCTGTTCCGGTATGCGCCGGACCTGCCCCTGGTGCACGACGGCGTCAGCTTCGTCGTCCCGCCGGGCGGGATGACCGCCTTCGTCGGTCCCTCCGGCGCCGGCAAGACCTCGGTCCTGTCGCTCATCGAGCGGTTCTACGAACCGGACCAAGGGCGGGTGTCCGTCGACGGCAGGGACGTGCGCGACTGGCCGATCGAGCAGCTGCGAGCCGCGATCGGCTACGTCGAGCAGGACGCACCGGTGTTGTCCGGGACCCTGCGGGAGAACCTCGTTTTCGGTGCTCCCGACGCGACCGATGACGAGGTCCAGGAGGCCGTGCGGACCACCCGGCTCGTCGCCATGGTGGCCGGACTGCCCCAGGGCCTCGAGACCACCGTCGGCCATCGGGGGATGAAGCTGTCCGGCGGCGAGCGTCAGCGGGTGGCGATCGGCCGGGCGCTGCTGCGCCGCCCCCGCCTGCTCCTCCTCGACGAGGCCACCTCACAGCTCGACGCGGTGAACGAGTCCGCGCTGCGCGAGACCATCGCCGACGTCGCTCGCACCACGACCGTCCTCGTCGTCGCGCACCGGCTGTCCACGGTCACGATGGCCGACCGGATCATCGTCATGGACGCCGGCCGGGTCCGGGCCGTGGGCTCGCATACCGAGCTGGTCAGCCAGGACCCGCTCTACCGTGAGCTGGCCGCGACCCAGTTCCTCCTCGCGGCGTCGTAGCGACCTCCATCGGCCGCACCGACCGGGGCACCGGCGCGAGCCGTTGCAGCTGGGTGACGTGCCGTGGTTCGAGCTCGTCGAGGCTGGTGACGCCGAGCAGCTGCATCGTGCGGGTGACTTGGCCGGCGAGGATGTCAACGGCCCGGTCGACGCCGGCCTCGCCCCCGGCCATCAGGCCGTAGAGGTAGGCGCGGCCGACGAGGGTGAAGCGGGCCCCGAGGGCGACGGCGGCGACGATGTCAGCTCCGGACCGGATGCCGGTATCGAGGAGGATCTCGTACTCCGAGCCGACCTCGCGGACCACGTCGGGCAGCAGGTGGAACGGGATGGGAGCCCGGTCCAGCTGGCGCCCTCCGTGGTTCGACAGGACGATCCCGTCGACACCGACGTCGGCGACGCGGCGGGCGTCGCCGAGGTCCTGGATGCCCTTGACGACAACCTTGCCCGGCCACTGGTCCCGGATCCAGGCCAGGTCCTGGAAGTCGACGGTCGCGTCGAACATCGTGTCGAGCAGCTCCCCGACCGTTCCCGACCACCGGTCCAGCGACGCGAACGCCAACGGCTCCGTGGTGAGGAAGTCCCACCACCACCACGGCCGGGGCAGCGCGTCGAGAACGGTCCGGACACCCAGCGCGGGCGGGATGGAGAAGCCGTTGCGTTTGTCGCGCAGCCGCGCCCCCGCCACCGGGACGTCGACGGTGACCAGCAGCGTGTCGAACCCCGCCTTCGCCGCCCGGTCCACCAGGGCCATCGACCGGTCCCGGTCCTTCCACATGTACAGCTGGAACCAGTTCCGCCCGTCCGGGTTCGCCGCCCGCACGTCCTCGATCGACGTGGTCCCCATCGTCGACAGCGAGAACGGTATGCCGTACCGCCCGGCGACCCGCGCCCCGGCCACCTCCCCCTCGGTCTGCATCATCCGGGTAAACCCGGTCGGCGCGATACCGAACGGCAACGCGACCGGCCCGCCCAGGACCTCACGGTCTGTCGTGACCTCGGCCACGTCCCGCAGCACGTTCGGGTGGAACTCGATGTCCTCGAACGCCTGACGAGCCCTCGCGATGGAGATCTCGGACTCGGCGGCCCCCTCCGTGTAGTCGAACACCGCCGTCGGGGTCCGGCGCCGCGCGATCCGACGCAGATCCTCGATCGTCAGCGCGTCGGCCAGCCGCGCCGCCCTACGGTCCAGCCGAGGGGCCCTGAACCGCAACAGGGGACGCAGGTCAGCGGGACGGGGGATCTGTCGGGCCACCATGGGAGTCGGGTCCTTACCGGGTCGGGAAGCAGCAGTGCGAGTACTGAGCGTCCCACGCCCCTCACGACGCCGGCGCTGGTCGTGTCCGGCACGCCTAGCCGGACTTCCGTCGTGCGACCATCTCGGTGATCCATACCGGGGCGAACGGGGACGTGCAGTTGGGGGGCGTCGGGTAGTCCTCCAGGACCCGCAGTCGCTCGCCGACGTCGATGGCCCTTGCGCGGTACTTCTCGTGTTCGATGCCGATCTGGGCGAGACAGTGGTTCATGGCCCACTGCAGGCGATCCGGTGCGCCGCTCATCTCCGCCTCGATCTCGTCGAGCAGTGCGCCAAGGTCGAGCCCCTCGGGCCTCTTGGCCACGCGATCGGTGGTCAGCGCCCAGCCCGCGCTCTCGACGCCCGGGTCCGGATCGGCCAACCAGGCCACGCGCAGCTCCTCGCCGTACGGGCTCTTTCTCACGACGTAGCTCACGAGCCAGTCGTGCACCTTGGGAGTACGCGCTTCACGCACCATCGCGTCGAGCTCGTCCCGGTCGAACGCCCTCGGGCGGCAGACGAGGATCGCCAGCAACCGGGCCGACGCGCCTCCCGTCGCCCACAGCTCGCGGGCGAGGTCCTGCTGCGTCCCGAGCCGTTTGGCCAGGACTCGGAGCTGGCCGAGGTTCACACCGTGGGCGTCACCATGCCTTCGGTTCACCTCGAGGACCTTGGGGTCCTCGAGGGCGGCCAGCTCGGCCATCACCTCGGCCACCGCCATTGCCGCCGTCGTCTCCGTCACGTTGCCCACCCGTTCCCTCGCACCGGGACACCATTGTCCGACGGCGAGGGGATCGCATGGACCTCCAGTCGGAGGATCTTTGCCCCGATCACGGCAGGAATCTTCCGCCCGAAGGCGCGTCTTGCCGCCTATCGACGACATCGTGCTCGTCCTCGCCGGCGAGCGACTCGGCGCCGGCATCGTCGTCGGCGGCCGGCTGGTCCGCGGGGCCGGTGGCGCAGCCGGCGAGCTGGCCCTCCTCGGGATCGTCGAGGGGGTCGGCGACACGCACGGCATCGGTGCCGTCGCCCGGATGAGCGGCCAGCCGGTTGGTCGGCGTGCTCAGTGGCCTGCTCGACCCGGAGCTGGTCGTCATCGACGGCGGCGTCAGCGAGGTCGTCGACCTCATTCACGACGACGTCGTCCGCGAGCTGCCGCGGTGGTTGAAGCGGGTCCCGCGCATCGAGGCCAGCCGTCTGGGCGACGCCGGGGTCGTCACGGGTGCGGTCCGACGCGCCCTGGACCAGGCCCACGAGGAGAGCCGCGCGACGCTCGTCTGACGCCGGTCGGTGCCGCCGGTCAGTGACCCCGGTCGAGCCACTCCCGCAGGTGTGGGGCCTCGGCACCGATGGTGGTCGAGTCGCCGTGCCCGGTGTGGACGACCGTCTCGGGCGGGAGCGATAGCAGCCGGTCCTGGATGGACTGGACGATGGTGCCGAAGTCGCTGAACGAGCGCCCCGTCGCTCCAGGTCCGCCCTGGAAGAGCGTGTCACCGGTGAACACCACCCCGAGGGCCGGAACGTGGAAGCAGCAGGAGCCCGGCGAGTGACCGGGCGTGTGCCGAACCTCGACCTCGACGCCACCGACCCGAAACCTCTGGCCGTCGGTCAGCTCGCCGTCCGGGGGCCGCGAGTGGACGCGGTCCCAGAGCATCCGGTCGGCCGGGTGCAGGTACGCGGGTGCGCCGGTCGCCTCAGCGAGGGCCACCGCAGCGGTGACATGGTCGTCGTGCGCGTGCGTGCACAGAACGGCCACGACCCGGCGGTCGCCGACGAGCGCGAGGATCGGTGCCGCGTCGTGGGGCGCGTCGACGACGACGCACTCGTCGTCGTCCCCGAGGACCCAGAGGTTGTTCTCGACGTCCCAGGTGCCCCCGTCGAGGCTGAAGGTGCCGGAGGCCACCCCGTGGTCGACGCGCATACCGGCGCCGTCGCTCACAGCCGGACGACCGAGCGCAGCACGTCGCCGCCCTTCATCGCCTCGAACGCCGCCTCCACGTCGCCGAGATCGATGGTGTCGGTGACGAAGGCGTCGAGGTCGAACCGGCCCTGGCGGTAGAGGTCGACGAGCATGGGGAAGTCGCGAGAGGGCAGGCAGTCGCCGTACCAGCTCGACTTCAGCGAGCCGCCGCGACCGAAGATCTCCAGGAGCGGCAACGTGATGCGCATGTCCGGGGTAGGTACGCCGACGAGGACGACGGTGCCCGCGAGGTCGCGGGCGTAGAAGGCCTGTTCGTAGGTCTCGGGCCGCCCCACGGCCTCGATGACGACGTCCGCCCCGAAGCCGCCGGTCAGCTCACGGATCTTCGCCACGGGATCGTCAGTGCCGGAGTTGACGGTATGCGTCGCGCCGAACTGCTTGGCCCGCGCCAGTTTCCGGTCGTCCACGTCCACGGCGACGATCGTCGTGGCGCCGGCCACCGCCGCACCGGCGACCGCCGCACACCCCACGCCGCCGCAGCCGATGACCGCCACGCTGTCGCCGCGGCCGACGCCGCCGGTGTTCACGGCGGCGCCGAAGCCGGCCATGATCCCGCAGCCGAGCAGGCCCACCGCCGCGGGGTCGGCGTCGGGGTCGACCTTGGTGCACTGACCGGCGGCGACCAGGGTCTTCTCGACGAACGCGCCGATCCCGAGCGCCGGGCTGAGCTCGGTGCCGTCGACGAGGGTCATCTTCTGGGTCGCGTTGGCCGTGTCGAAGCAGTACCAGGGCTCACCCTTCGCGCAGGCCCGGCACCGGCCGCACACCGCTCGCCAGTTGAGGACCACGAAGTCTCCCGGGCTGACCTCGGTGACCCCGGCGCCCACCGCCTCGACGACCCCGGCGGCCTCGTGGCCGAGCAGGAACGGGAAGTCGTCGTTGATCCCGCCCTCGCGGTAGTGCAGGTCGGTGTGGCATACCCCGCACGCCTGGACCGCGACGACGACCTCACCGGGACCAGGGTCCGGGACCACGACATCGACGAGCTCGACCGGGGCACCCTTGCTGCGGGCGATGACGCCAGTGACGGTCTGTGGCATGGGCTCACCCCATCACACGCTGTCGATCTCGCGGCACTGGACTCCGTTTCCCCAAAGTTTGCCCAATCCTTGACCCTTTCCACCTTCCAGGAGTGCCAGTCTCGGGCCAGGTCCGCATCCATCGGACCGGCTCGGGGGGACGGTCGGCCAGGGAACGAGGAGCAAACGTGAACAGACTCATCAGCACGGTCGG
>NZ_DATBTV010000144.1:0-3867 GCF_036559105.1 Lapillicoccus sp.
CACCGCCGCACCCAACGACTCACGGTCCTCGTCGCTGAGGGGCTGTCGGCCGGTGCCCTTGAGGACGGACTCCTCCGCCGACCAGGGCCTGGGCAGGTCGGTGCCCAGTAGTCCCGTGAGGACCTCGACGACCAGTTCGTACGCCGCGTCGGGCAACCCGGGGGAGGGCACCTCGAGCGTGAGGTCGAGGTGGTGGACGACGCCCTCGACGGCGAGGGTGTGCACGACGTCGCGCGCCGTGAGGACGTGGCCCTGGGTCGCGACGGTCCCGGCCGGGCCGTGCTGACGGGCGGCCCGCACGGCCGCGCGGCTCGTCTCCGTCCACTGCTCGACCAGGAAGTGCGAGCCCCCGTATGCGGCCGCGGCTTCCGCCGCATACCGCGCGTGGCTATCGGCTCCCGGCTGGCCCGGCTGCCATGCCGACCAGTACGAGACCGCTGTCGTGTCGGCGGGCGCGTCGGGTGCGGTGGTGAACACGACCAGCGCTCGCTGCGCGTCGCACATCTGGTGGAACAGCAGGTCCTTGACCGACCAGAGCGCGGTACGCGTCCGCCGGTCGAATGACTCCTCGTCGAGCCCGGACACCACGGTCGTCGTGGCCTCGTAGACATCGTCGAGGAGGTCGACCAGCGCGGAATACCCGTGCGGGGCCATCGGCCTAGGCCGCGAGCAGGCGCCGGACCTGCCTGGACCGGGCCTGGTCCGCCACCGCGTCGTCGAGGTCGCCCGGCTCGAACGGACGCCCCGTGGCCAGCTCGGCGGCCCGGGCGATGAGGTGGTCGGCGAGCCGGGGGTTGGCCGGGAGGATCGGGCCGTGAAGGTAGGAGCCGATGACATGACCGGTCACGGCCCCCTCGGTGCGGTCGGTGCCGTTGTTGCCGTGACCGGCGCGGACGGTACCGAACGCCGACTGCCCGCCGCCGAGAACCGTTGCGCCCGAATGGTTCTCGAAGCCCACGACCTCACCGAGGCCGGTGTCCAGCACGATGCCGCCGATCATCCGCGTGGGGTTGCCGCGCGTGGTGACGTCGAGGATGCCGAGGCCGGGCAGCTCCTGCCCCTCGACGGTGATGAAGGCGTTCCCGAACAGCTGGTACATCCCGCAGATCATGATCATCGGCGTCCCGTCGGCGACGAGGTCGCGCAGCCGGTCGGCGATGACGGCGAGGTCGTCCTCGACCCGGCTCTGCCCCGAGTCCTGCCCGCCACCGCCCATGAACAGGTGCGGCGTCTCCGGCAGCGTCGCCCCGGGGTCGTGGTCGTGCACCCGGACGTCGTACCCGTGCCGGCGGATCCGCTGCGCCAGACACCGGGTGTTGCCGAGGTCGCCGTAGATCGACATCTCGCGCGGGTAGAGGTGGACGAGGTCGATGGTTCCCTTGCTGGTCATCCGGTCTCCTCCCCGAAGCCGGCCAGGCCGTAGCGCGCGGCGAGCAGCCGGCGCAGTCGCATCATCGCCGTGTAGGTGCAGAAGATCCGCCGCGGCTCGGCCGGGAAGTCGCGGATGAGCCGGTCCAGGGCCCGCTCCAGGTCGGGCTCGACAGCGGCGACCGCCACGTCGTCGTAGTCGAGACGTAGGGCCATGTCGTACGCGCGTACGCCGGACGTCAGGGCAACGCCCTTCTCCCGCAACGACTCGAACGACACGTCGTAGAGCCATGACACGTCCTGGCCGTCGGCATAGTCGTCGTTGATCGCCACCATCGTGGTGACCGGCTCGGCGTGGTAGGTGCCTAGTGCCACGGTGAACCCGGCGGGGTTCTTCACGAGGACCAGCTCGAGTGGGTACCCGCCGGCGTCGATGACCTCGCCACGACCGAACGGCGGGGTGACCGCCCGGAGCGCCTCGTCGGCGACGTCGGGGCGGAACGCCTCGCCCAGGACCAGGCGCGCCGTGGTCGTCGCCGCTGTGGCGTTGATCATCGCCGCGAGGCCGCGCTGCTTGAGGACCAACGGGCCGACGGACTCGGGACCGAAGTCGATGCGGAACTCGGCGGGGCCCTGAGGACTCAGCATGCCGTCGTCGGCGGACGGCTCCGGCGGTGAGAGCTCGTCGTCGAACCGGGCGTCGGCCTCGTGCAGCGGCGGCAGCTCGTCGGCGACCGCGGGGTCGATGCCGAACCAGCGGGTCGTCACCCCCGGTTGGAAGAGCGCCTCGTCGAGCCGCGCCACGAACGAATCGTCGCGGTTGCGCACGACGCCGGTCGACGTCATCGACGCGAGCGTGCCGAGCAGCTTGGCCGTCGTGTCGATCTCGGCGAACCGGTCCAGCTGGTCGCGCGCGACGTTGAGCAGCAGGGCGTGCGTCGGGGTCACGACCTTCGCGAACTGGAGGGCGTGCCACTCGTCGAGCTCCAGCACCGCGATCTCCGCGTCGAGGCGTCCGGTGAGCGGGAGGTCCCCGAGCATCGCGGAGATGACGCCACGGGTGAAGTTGCTGCCGGTCGGGTTGCTGAACACCTGCTTGCCGTGGGCGCGCAGGATGGCGGCGAGCATCTTCGTGGTCGTCGTCTTCCCGTTGGTCCCGGTGACGACGACGATCCCCTCGCTCACCCCCGACAGGGCGTGCGCGAGGAACTGCGGGTCGATCCGCTCGGCCACGAGGCCCGGCATCGCCGAACCCCCACCCCGGACCCGGGCCGCGGCCCGGGCCGCCTTGCCCGCGACGATCGCGGCGGTGGTCCGGAGCACGCCCCAAACCCTAACGGTGTGGGTACGAGGGGCTCGGGGTACGTACCGGGCGTGACGATCACCCCCGCCCTGTCCGATCTCGGCGACGAGGACTTCGTGGAGCTGACCACCTTTCGCGCGTCCGGCACGGCCGTGCCCACGACGGTCTGGGTCGTTCGCGACGGGGACGCCCTGGTCGTGACCACGCCGTCGGGCAGCGGCAAGGTCAAGCGGCTGCGCAACAACCCGGACGTGCAGCTTCGGGCGTCGAGCCGTCGCGGCCGCGTGGCGCCGGGAGCTCCATGGGTTCCGGGGAGCGCTGTGCTCGACCCCGACGTGCAGGCCCACGACGGCGTGTCGCATCTCTTCGAGGCCAAGTACGGATGGCAGTACCGCACCGCGATGGTGGTGGAACGGGTGATCCGGCGGTTCCGGCCGCGAACCGGCCCGGACCGGCGGATCGTGCGCATCACCGCCGCGTAACCGACCCGGCGCATATCGGAGGCAACCATCGGGTTGCCTGGTATCGGAAAGCATGCAACTATCTGGTTGCATGGATGCTGTTACCCACCAGACCACGGACACCGACCGCATCGAACGGTCGATCACCATTGCGGCCACCCCCGAGCGGGTCTGGCAGATCGTCAGCGAGCCGGGGTGGTGGATCAACGGCGGGACGATCCGCCCGCACCGCCTCGAGGACGCGGGCGAGGGGACCTCGATCGTCCACGACGAGGAGCACGGCGCCTTCCACATCCGCACCGAGCGGCTCGACCCGCCCCGGTATGCGGCGTTCCGCTGGCTCGGGCGGGCGGACGAGAAGGGCGCCGGCACCCTCACCGAGTTCTGGGTCGAGGACGCGGGGGACGGGACCGACTGCGTGACCCTGCGGGTCGTCGAGAGCGGACTGGAGAACGTGCCGGAGAGCGAGCGCGAGGCCTACCTGCGTGACAACACCCAGGGGTGGGAGACCGAGCTGGCCGCGGCTCGCACCACGGCCGAGCGCGAGGCGTGAGCGCAACGTGAGCACCCGGTGAGCCCAGTGAGCGCGGTACCGCCGGTCGAGGTCTTCGCCGCCCTCGGCGACCCGACCCGGCAACGGCTGCTCGACGCCGTGGCCCAGGGCGGCGGCTCCGCGGCGGAGATGGCGGCGCTGCTCGAGATCACCCGCCAGGCGGTCGAGAAGCAGCTACGGGT
>NZ_DATBTV010000145.1:0-7589 GCF_036559105.1 Lapillicoccus sp.
GAGGTCTCCACCGACAAGGTCGACACCGAGATCCCCTCGCCGGCCGCCGGTGTCCTCTCGAAGATCCTGGTCCAGGAGGACGAGGTCGTGCCCGTCGGTGGTGACCTGGCGGTCATCGGCGGCGAGTCGGGCGGCGAGTCGGGCGGCGAGTCGGGCACCGCTTCGGGCGACGAGTCGAGCGATGAGTCCGCTGAGGCCGCTGACGCGCGGCCGGCGGCGGAGCAGGAGGCACCGGAGGCTCCATCTACCGAGGCTCCATCTACCGAGGCTCCTTCCGCCGAGGCTCCGGCCGCCGAGGCGCCGGCTCAGGCCTCCGGCCAACAGGAGGCCCCGGCACAGGAGAAGGCCGACAAGGCCACCGAGCAGGCGAGCCAGCCGGCCGCTCACGCCGCACCCACTGAGGCGGCTCCGGCCACGGCGACGGCGCCAGCCGCCTCGACGTCGACGACCACGTCGACCACCACCTCGACGAGCGCCAACAACGGCGGCAGCGACGACAGCAGCGCCTACGTCACGCCGCTGGTCCGCAAGCTGGCGGCGCAGCACTCCGTGGACCTCGGAGCCCTCACGGGCACCGGCATCGGCGGCCGGATCCGTAAGCAGGACGTGCTCGACGCTGCCGAGAACGCCAAGGCAGCGGCAGCCGCCTCGGCCGCGCCGGCCCAACCGGCTGCGGCCGCCCCGGCGCCGAGCGTGCCGGCCGGTGGCGGCGCTGCTGCGGCGCCGGTCTCGGACAAGCGCGGCACCCGCGAGAAGATGACGCGGCTCCGCAAGGTCATCGCCACGCGGATGGTCGAGTCGCTCCGGGTGTCGGCGCAGCTGACCACGGTGGTCGAGGTAGACCTGACCAAGGTCGCCCGCCTTCGGGCCCGCGCCAAGAGCGAGTTCGAGCGTCGCGAGGGTGTCAAGCTCAGCTACCTGCCGTTCCTCGCGCTCGCGGCGGTGGAGGCACTCAAGGCCCACCCCAACGTCAACGCCAGTGTCGACGGCGAGGAGATCGTCTACCACGGCCAGGAGAACCTCGCCATCGCCGTGGACACGGAGAAGGGGCTCCTCGTCCCGGTGGTCAAGAACGCCGGCGACCTCAACATCGCCGGGCTCGCCCGGGCGATAGCGGACCTCGCCGACCGCACGCGGAACAACAAGATCGCTCCGGACGATCTCGCCGGGGGGACGTTCACCATCACCAACACCGGCAGCCGTGGGGCGCTGTTCGACACGCCGATCATCAACCAGCCGCAGGTCGCCATTCTCGGTACCGGCGCCCTGGTCAAGCGACCGGTCGTCGTCGCCGACGAGGACGGCGGGGAGACCATCGCGGTGCGCTCGATGATGTATCTCGCCTTGTCCTACGACCACCGGATCGTCGACGGCGCGGACGCTGCACGGTTCCTCGGCGCGATGAAGACCCGGCTCGAGGAAGGGCGGTTCGAGGCCTCGCTCGGCCTCTGACGCACGCGGGCGGCCGCTTCTACCCGGAGATGCCTGAGTAGAAGCGGCCTTTCTCCATCTCGGGCGCTACCCGTCGGTCAGACATGTCCGGGTTGTTGTCAGGCGGTCCGGAGTCCAACGGGCGAGACCTCGCACCCGGGTCCGCATCCCCCGTGTGGTTGGCTGACCGGATGAGTCAGCGGGTCGCGATCTCCGGAGCCTCGGGGCTCATCGGCAGCGCGTTGTCGTCCTACCTCGTCGCGCGCGGCGATGACGTCCGTCACCTGGTTCGGCGGGAGGCCCGCACCGGTTCGGAGATCTCCTGGGACCCCGCTCAGCGACGGCTCGACGCCGCGGCCCTCGATGACGTCGACGCCGTCGTCCACCTCGCCGGCGCCGGCGTGGGTGATCGCCGGTGGTCGCCCGGTTACAAGCAGGAGATCCTGGCCTCCCGCACGGACGGCACGTCGACCGTGGCCTCGGCCGTCGCGGCCCACGGCGACCGGATCCGGCTGGTCAGCGCCTCGGCGGTCGGGTGCTACGGCAGCGACCGCGGCGACGAGATCCTCACCGAAAAGAGTCCGGAGGGAACCGGGTTCCTCGCCGAGGTCGCCCAGGCGTGGGAGGCGTCGACCGCCGCCGCCAGCGCCGTGGGTGCACCCGTGGCGATGTCGCGTACCGGACTCGTCATGTCCCGCAAGGGCGGCGCCTTCGAGCCGCTGGTCCGGCTCGGGCGGCTGGGTCTGGCCGGTCCGCTCGGGTCCGGTCGGCAGTGGTGGCCGTGGATCAGCCTCGACGACGTCATTCGCGCCCTGGTCTTCCTCGTCGACCGTCGCGACGTCCTGGGACCGGTCAACGTCGTCGGGCCGGAACCGCTGCACCAGAAGCAGATCGTCGAAGAGATCGGGCGGCAGCTGGGCCGGCCGACGGTCCTTCCCGCACCGGGGTTCGCGCTTCGGGCGGTGCTCGGCGAGTTCGCCGGTGAGGTGACCGGCAGCCAGCGTGTCGTGCCTACTCGCCTCCGGGACACCGGCTTCGAGTGGGTCCACGACTCGATCTCCAGCGCGGTCGCCGCCATCGTGTGAGCCCGGGCCTCTCCGGCCCCTCCGGACCCCCGGCCCCTCCGGCCCCCCGGCCCCTCCGGCCCCTCCGGCCTCTCCGGCCTCTCCGGCCTTCGATCGGTCGTCGCTCGCCCGTTCACGGTGGACCGACCTCGGTGAGCCGCCACGCCCCGTCGGTCGCCGACAAGGTGTAACGCAGCGGAACCCCAGGTCCCGGACCGATCGACTGGCTCCCTCCCCCGCCCGCAGCAGTCGCGCCCGTACCGACCGTGCCCGCACCAGCCCCTCCCGCACCGACTACGAGGTAGGCCGACCGATCCACGACCGCCTGCAGCACCACGGTCGTCGGCCCCACGGTGACCACCTTGGCCGAGCGCACCGTGAAACTCAGCTCGGCGTAGCGCTGGCCCTGCTCGCGCAACCGCGTCACCGTCCGGACGTCGTCCTCGTAAGCACTCGACCCGGTCGGCTCGGCGCTGGCGAGAACCACCGGGTCGGCGGCCATCAGCGCCGTCGATCGGACATCCGCAAGCCGCTGCAGGGCCGCCACCGGATCGCGAACGACGTTGTCGCTCGACGCCATCCCACCGCCTCTCGGTGTCCCGGCCATCGTCGCCGGGCTGCCCACGTGATCGCCCGCCGCGGTCCCGACGTGATCGCCCGCCGCGGTGCCGACGTGATCGGCCGCCGCGGTGCCGAGGGGACCGCCCGCCGCGGTGTTGGTGCGACCACCACCCGCCGCTTGGTGGGCGGGATCGTTCGCGGCGCCGGCGGCCGACCCGTTGGACGGTCCGCTCTGGCCGCCCGCCAGTGGAGCAGACGGGCCGGCTGACGGATCCACCGCTGAGCTCGTCGCCGCGCTCGACGAGTCCGCCGTCGAGCTCATCGATGCGCCTGACGAGAGGCTTTCTGACGTGGACGGCGAGGTGTCGGCAACCGATGTCGTCGCGACCTCCAGGGGGCCCCCGGTCAGGTGCAGCAACGCCAGCATGCCGCCGGCCAGGACGAGTCCGACCAACCCGACGACGACCAGCCGTGACCGCCACGAGGACTCTCCACTCGGCCCCGTCGTCGCTGAGGACCCAGTCGCCTTCGCCCACGGAACCAGCCATGCCCGCGCTCGCCGGTGTCGGAGCTCCCGTCGTTCGCGACGGTGCGTCGCCCGTTCCGCATCGCGGAGCTCGGTCCGCGACCGGGTCTCGGCCGCCTCGCGTCGGATCCGGGTCGTGACGGCCGCGGCCGGATCGGGATGGTGCCCGACCAGTCCCACCGGCTCCGGGGCCGCCGTGCGGTAGAGGGCGAGGGCGACCTCCGCTGCCGCTGGCCGGGCTTCCGGCTCGTCGGCCAGCATCCGGACCAGAAGCGGCGTCAGCTCCGGCCCGACGGCCGTCATGACGTCGGCGACCGTCCCGCTCTCGAGCCCCTCCTCGTCTGGATCGCCTGTCCGGGCGCCGGCCAGGCCCCGGGCCCAGTGCAGGTCGCCCACCCAGGGCGGCGGTGTCGACCCACCGGTCCGGGCGTACCAGGCCACAGCGCCCAGTGACCAGACGTCGCTGGCCGGAACCGGCGGACGGCCCAGCACCACCTCCGGCGCCGCGAACCCGGATGTGCCCAGCGAGCGCTGCGGCCACCCGTCGTCGACCAGCCACGCCGAGGAGAGGTCGACGAGCATGGGTCGGCCGTCCGGGGTGAAGAGCACGTTGCCCGGGGACACGTCCACGTGCACGACCCCCGTCTCATGCAGCTCGGCCAGAGCCGTGGCCAGCGGCGTCAGGGCGGTGACCACCTCGCCCAACGGCAGCGCCCCGCGGATCGTCACGACGTCGCGAAGGCTGCCGCCGTCAGCGAGCCCCATGACCAGCGCCACGCGACCGTCGTCGAGTGTGATCCGGCTGCGCACGCCGAGCACGTGCGATCCGGACGCGCGTCGCCCCAGCGCCTCCTCGCGGTCGACGTCATCGAGGTCGACCGCATCGACCTCCGGTTCGAGCACCTTCAGAGCGACCCGCTCACCGCTCTCGCGGCACGTCGCCGCCCACACGACCCCTGTCGACCCGCGCCCCATGAACTCGTCCAGGGCATACCCCGGCACGGCGGGCGGACCGGCATACCGGGTCAGCGCGGGTGCAGGAGGGGTCACCCAGCCATCGTGGCCGACCGGTCGAGGGACCCCCTCGAGTTATCCACAGGAGCCTGCGTCAGGGAGCCTCGCCCGGCGTGATGACCTCGACCACCCGGCCCGACTCGGCGCTCGTGCGCGCCGCGTCGATGACCGCGAGGGCGTGGACCGAGTCCCGTGGGTCGACGGGCATGGCCGCCTGCGGGTCGGGCTGCGCCAGTGCCTGCGCGACCTCGCGGTAGAAGTCGGCCTGGTCCCCCGGTTCTCGCGGAACCGCCTCCCGTTCACCGTCGGCCCGGACCAGCCACCCGAGGTGGTCCGCATCCGACGGCAGCCATTCGGAAAACGCTGTCGGCTCCTCGTTCAGGCCACCGACCACGTAGGCCCCCTCGCGCCCGAGCAGCCGCAGCCAGGGCCCGGGCGCGGCGGCCAGTGCGGTCGAGCCGAGGTGGGAGACGACGCCAGAGGTATGCCGGCAGCTGAGGAACGCTGTGTCCTCACTGACGGTCGTGAGGGACGACAGCTCCGCGTACACCGTCTCGATCGGCCCGAAGAGGAGGTGGGCCTGGTCGACGAGGTGCGGATAGAGGTCGAGCAGCAGCCCGCCGCCCTCCTTCGGCGGCGCGTTCTCCCGCCACCGCTGCTTCGGCACCGGCCGCCATCGTTCCCAGCGCAGCTCGGCCCGGACCACTTGGCCGACCAGGCCGTCCGACACGACCTTGGCCAGCGTGCGGAACTCCGGGTCGTACCGGCGGTTCTGGAACACCGTCAGCGGGACACCGGCCCGGGCGGCGACGTCGACCGCCTCCAGCGCCGACGTGGCGTCGACCCCGAGTGGCTTGTCGACGACGACCGGCAGGCCCGCGGCCACGACCTCTGCGGCCTGCGCGACGTGGACACCACTGGGCGAGGCGAGCACGACGAGGTCGATCCCCTCCGTCGCCAGCAGGGCGGCGAGGTCGGGGACCACGACTGCGCTGGGTAGGTCCTTCCCGACGTGGGAAGCCCGCTCGGGGTTGGCGGTGGCCACTGCCGCAACCTCGAGGCCGGCCCGCGCGAGGAGTGGCGCATGGAACGCACGGCCCGCGCCTCCGTACCCCACGAGCCCGACGCGCGGACCACCGTTGTTGGAGCTCGTCATGAGGCTCAAGGTAGCGATCCCGTGGTTGCATGGGGACATGTCGGGGGAACGGGGCGCCGGGTGGTCGTCACGCCCGCCCGCGTGGTCGCGTGGCCTGGCCGCCGCCGCGTTCGTGGCGGTGTCCCTGACCGCGGCGTGCACGACCGACACCCCCACCGGCACCGCGTCCTCGCCCGCCACGACCGGCACCGCGTCCTCGCCCGCCACGACCGCCGCCACGACCGCCGCCACGACGCCTCCGACGACCTCGATCGGGCCGCCGTCGACCGAGTCCACCGTGCCACCGTCGGCCACGGGCTCGGCGACCTACTTCACGCCGACCGACCCGTCGAGCTTCGCGATGACCGGCCGGATCGCCGTCGAACAGGCCCTCCAGGACCCGTTCTCCAACCTGCTCCAGCGCGGCGCCCTCCACGACCAGCCGGTGGCCCTCGACGTCGTCGGGACACCCGACTACCCGGTGACGCCCGCCGCCGGCGTGACGATCCTCTTCGGTACCTGCCGCTGCGCCGACCGCGGCTCGGGGCTGCGACTGACCGTCGAGGACCCGGCGGCGGTACGGGTCGAGGCCAACGGCGATGTCCGTATCCGTGGCACGTTCCGACCGGTGGTGACCGCCAGTGACGCGATCACCCTGAAGCCGGCCTGACCCGGCGACTCAGCCGACGAACTGGTAGTGCTGGTAGTCCAGGTAGCTGCCGCCCCACGAGAAGCCCTGTGCTGCGAACGCTCTCGTCACGAGCGAGCCCCCGAATAGCATCCCCCACCGCACGTTGTTGCGGTCGACGTAAGCCGTGTTCGGCCACCAGCGACCGCCGGCGTAATAGGGGTTCTCAACGGTGTCGATATCGATGGCGATGCCGTACGAGTGGGGTGAGAGCCCGCTCCCACCGGTTACCTGCCGGCAGTTGAAGCCGGATGTGTTGTCGGCGGCCATCGAGGCCGGGTCGTCGCCGCGGAAGTAGTCGACCCGCCACATCTGCCGGATCGGGTAATGGTCGGTAAGCGCGGAGCCGAAGACGCTCGCAACACGGCCGGCCACGTCCGAGCGAACGATGATCTCACCGCGGTGCACGGCGTTGTCGAAGCCCCAGTAGTTGACGCGGATCAGGGTCAACGACTCGGGACCGACCGGACATCCCGGACGCCAGGACGCCCACACGTCACCGGCCGACACCGGGGCGAAGGTCGCGTCGGCCACCGGCTGCACGCTCCAGAGCAGGGACCCATGCTCGAAGTCCTGCCTCATCCCGCCGTAGTAGCCGTACTCGGGCGACACCGGGAACCCGTACCACCCCTGAGGCCCGAACCCGTTCCAGTAGTCGTTGTTGATCGCACCGTGGGTCTCCCACGCCCCGCCGCTGTGGTTCGACCACCAGATGTTGCCGCCGAGGAATGTCTGGCGGACGCCGTCCGCGGCACCGACCTCCGGCCCTACCGGAAAGCCGAGCCACGATGTCACGTCCCCGATCGCCAGGAACCGCAGGCCGATCGCCCCGTGGGTCTCCCACGCACCGGTCCGCCCGCTCCACCAGATCGCGCCCCCGGCATACGACTGACGAACCCCGCCAGCCACGGCTACCTCACCGGTGGTCGGGAAGCCCAGCCAGGACCCGGTCTCCCCGATCTGCTGGTACCGCGTGCCGATGCCGTCGTGGGTCTCCCAGGCGCCGGTCGCCGGGGACCACCAGATGTTCCCGCGCTGATATGCCTGCTTCTCGCCACCGGGGATCGCCTGTCGAGCTCCGACCGGCTCGCCGAGCAACCCACCCGCCCCCCCGAGCGCCTGCCACCGCGTCGTGATCGGGTCGGCGGCGAGTGCCGACGGTGCCTGGTT
>NZ_DATBTV010000146.1:0-3048 GCF_036559105.1 Lapillicoccus sp.
GAGTTGAGGATGAGGGTCATCGCTGGACTTCCTTGTCAGTGAACGCGATTGGAACGCGACTCAGCGGCTGATGGGCTCGCGCAGGTGGAGCATCGCCTGGAGGTTCTTGTCCAGCTCGTCGTCCTGGAAGATGACCTTCCAGTCGTCCTTGACGATCTTGCTGCGGCCGTAGTCCATGGCGATGAGGCAGGCGTCCGAGAACGGGTTGTCGCCCTGGAGCGCGTTGGCGAGGGCCACCTGGGTGTGGCCGAGGAGGATCGACCGTGCGGCCGGCTCGGGGATGCCCATGGTGTGGACCGCCTCGTGCAGCGACTCCTTGAGGAAGTCGCCGACCATGCAGGCGATCGTCTCGACGAGGGTCGGCTCGCACTGCGCGAGCTGCTTGACGGTGATCCAGTGCACGTCGACGACCGGCGCGTACATCGCGCGGATGACGGCCTCGGTCTGCGCGCGCTTGGTCTCGTCGCCACCCTCGTAGGCGGCCAGGACGTCCTGGGGAGCCGCGATGCCACCGAAGGTGTCCGCATACTCCTCCTCGGTCGTGCGACGCAGGAAGATCGACGGGTGGCAGGGGTGAGCCACGGCGTAGTGCACGTCGTCGCTCGGGTAGAGCAGGTTCGCGTAGGCGGCGGCCGGGTCGAGCGTCAGGACCACGGTGCCGGCGGCGAGCTGCGGGACGACCTGCGCGGTGACCGGCTGGAGCGCGATGTCCGGGACGGCGAGGATGACGACGTCGGCGTCCTTGATGGCGTCGGACAGGTCGGTCACCTCGCGCCCGGCGTCGATGGTGCGCTGTTGGCCGGCGGGGGAGGTCTCGACGTAGCGGACGTCGTGCGCGCTCTTGGCGAGGTTGTCGGAGACGCGCATCCCCATCTTGCCGCCGGCGCCGATGACGGCGATGGTGAGGTTCTCAGTCATTTCTGCAGTGCTCCTTCGTGATGGGTGTGCGCGGCCTTCTGCCGCAGGTAGGCAAGGTTGTGCAGGGTCCAGTCGTCCTCGATGCGGCAGCTGGTCGCGCTGTCGCCCTGCCAGACCAGCCAGTGCTCGATGATCTGGTTGATGCCGCGCTCGTACGGACGGACCTGCTCGACGAGGTAGTCGTAGTCGAGGAGACCCTCGCCGAGGCGCGCACCCGCATACGTGAACCCGACCCAGCCGGCCTGCCGGCTGAACGCGAAGTCCTTGACGTGCAGATTGCGGACGAGGGGTGCGGTGAGGTCGATCGTCGAACGGGGTGTCTCGAGGGCGGCGACCGAGTTGCCGGGGTCGAGGACGATCCCGAGGTATGCGGAGCCTTCCGCGGCGACCAGGTCGACGAGGGTCGGGGTCGGGATCTGCTCGTAGGTCTCCAGGGCGAGCGTCACGCCGGCGTCGGCGTAGGCCGGGACGACCTTGGCCAGCAGCTCGGGCGCGTCGTCGACCTCCTCGCGCTTGACCATCGACCGGACCAGGGTCACGTCGAGACGGTCGGCGAGCTCGAGGTAGTGCAGGAGGTGCGCGGTGTCGAGGCCGCGGGTGCCGAGCTCGTAGGCGACGCCGAGGTCGCGGCCGACGGCACCCAGGTCGGCGGCTTGCGCGGCGTCGTACCCGTCCAGCGCCGGGTAGTCGCACAGCTGGAGGAGGTCGACACCCCAGGAGGCGGTCTTCGCGACGATCCCGGGCAGCGTCAGCGGCCGGGGTGCGGTCTCGTGCCACTGCCAGAAGAAGCTGTAGGTGCTCAGCCCGATGGCGCTGGTGGTGGGGCCGTTCGGCACGGGGGAAGCTCCTTGTCACGTCGATGTGGACCGGTGAAGGTGTAGGGGAGACTCTGTCATAAATTGGTCAACCAGTCAACCGGTTAGCCAACAGCGAAGACATGGTTAGAGTGACCGGCGTGACCTCCCCCGCCGGCGTGACCGGTACGAGCGCTCCTCGGCTCGGCCCCCTGCAGACCATCGAGCCGGTCAGCGCGGTGTCGGCGGTGACGCGGCGGCTGCTCGACTTCTTCACCTCAGGGGAGATCGCCGCGGGCGACCGTCTCCCGGCGGAGCGCCAGCTCGCGGCCCAGCTCGGCGTGGGCCGGTCCGCGGTCCGCGAGGCGCTCGCGGCGCTGGAGCTGCTGGGCATCGTCAGCGTGCGGCCGGGTTCGGGCACCTACCTCAAGGGCAGCGTCTCCGAGCTGCTGCCGCAGACCCTGAGCTGGGGGCTCTGGCTCGGGGAGCCCAAGACCGTCGAGCTGATCCAGGTCCGCACGGTGCTCGAGGTCCAGGTCGCCCGGCTGGCCGCCGACCTCGCCTCCGACGACCAGCGCGAGGCGATCGAGGCGACGCTGGTGACGATGCGGGAGAACCGCGACGAGTTCCGGGTGTTCGTCGAGGCCGACATGCGGTTCCACCAGGTCATCGCCGAGGCGGCCGGAAACTCCCTGCTGACCGACCTGCTCACCACCGTCCGGTCACTGATCCGGGTCTGGGTCGAGCGCGCGGTGAACGACGTCGCGCATACCAACCTCACGCTGGGCGAGCACACTGCCATCGCCGAGGCCATCGCGGCACGGGACGCCGACGCGGCTGCGGCCGCCATGGACCGGCACATGAAGAGTGCGGGGGAGCGGTTGCTCAGCTCCCTCGGCGACTCCTGACCTGCTAGCGCCGGATCTGCGGCACGCGGGCCGCGACCTGGGCGGCGATCGCGCGGTCGACAAGGTCCCAGGGGACGGCCTCCTTGAGCGGGAGCTTGATGGTGCTCTGGCCGGAGAGGTAGGGCGCGAGATCGGCGTCGAGCGCGTCGTCGCCGCGGGGGACCGGGTAGACGCTGACGTGGTGCTTCCAGCCGGCCATGTAGATGACGTACTGGCCGTCGACGGCGAACGTCGGGATCTGGTAGCTGATCCGCTCCTGGGCGTCCGGCAGGGCCGCGAGCACGCGTCGGCGCAGCTCCTGGAGGATCTCCTGGGTGGCCGCGGGGAAGGTCGAGATGTACTCGTCGATGGACGCTGCCGTGGGAGCCATGGGTCACCCTGGCACGGCTTCCGTGGCGCCGTCGAGCCTCCGCCGGCGATGGCTATGG
>NZ_DATBTV010000147.1:0-4840 GCF_036559105.1 Lapillicoccus sp.
ACCGAGCACGAAACCATCGTCGACACCGGCACCATCCCGGCTACCGACACCAGCGAGGCCAGCGAAGCGAGCGGGGCCGGCGGGCAGGTCGTCGACGAGAGCCCGGTTTCACGTGAAACGTCGGCCGACCTCCGCGAGGAGCTGGTCGCTGCGATTCCCGAGGCGGGGGCGGACACGCCGCTGGCGCAGACCCTGGCCCAGGACGCCCGCCGGCGGATCGCACTCACCGGGCGGCGGCTGCCATCGCCTCCGTCGACGCGGGTACTCACCGTGGCGAACCAGAAGGGCGGCGTCGGCAAGACCACCACGACGGTGAACGTCGCAGCGGCGCTGGCCCAGTCCGGGCTCAAGGTGCTCGTCATCGACCTCGACCCGCAGGGCAACGCCAGCACCGCGCTCGGTGTCGACCACCACGCCGAGGTACCGAGCGTCTACGACGTACTCGTCGACGGCAAGGCGTTCGCCGAGGTCATCGTGCCGTGCCCGACGGTCGAGGGACTGTTGTGCGCCCCGGCGACGATCGACCTGGCCGGCGCCGAGATCGAGCTGGTCTCGATGGTGGCGCGCGAGATGCGTCTCGGCCGAGCGCTCAACAACCACCTCGCCACGGCCGACCTCGACTACGTCCTCATCGACTGTCCGCCGAGCCTCGGACTACTCACCATCAACGCCTTCGTCGCCGCCTCCGAGGTGTTCATCCCGATCCAGTGCGAGTACTACGCCCTCGAGGGTCTGTCGCAGCTGCTCAAGAATATCGAGCTGATCCGGGGCCACCTCAACCCCGATCTGCACGTGTCGACCATCCTCCTGACCATGTACGACGGACGCACCAGACTGTCGTCCCAGGTCGCGGACGAGGTCCGATCCCACTTCCCCGACCAGGTCCTGCGTACGAGCGTTCCGCGCTCGGTGCGCGTGTCCGAGGCGCCCAGCTTCGGCGAGACCGTGATGACGTACGACCCCACGAGCAGCGGCGCTCTCTCGTACCTCGAAGCGGCCGGCGAGCTCGCCGTCCGGGGCGCCGCGACGACAGCGACGGCGAAAGAGGGAGCGCGATGAGCGAGAAGCGGCGAGCACTGGGACGCGGTCTCGGGGCGCTCATCCCCACCTCCCCCGGGACCGCTCGACCGGTCGACGTCTTCTTCCGGGAGAGCACGCCGACGATCACGCTCGAGCCGGACCACGACAGCAACGGCCACGAACCCGACCAGCGTGGCGAGCACCACCACGACGGCGGCCATCACTCCGAGCCTGACAACGACCAGAAGCGCGCCCCCCACCAGGACGAAGCCCGCGACGCTCACTCCGGCGACGGCAGCCGGCACGATGGTGCGCCTTCCGAGTCCGACCGCCCGGTCGATAGCGATTCCGCTAGAGATGCTGAGAATCTCCGATCGAGCCCGTGGCGGGGTGACCTGGCTCCGGTTCCGGGGGCGACCTTCGCCTTCCTCCCCATCGCGTCGATCCGTCCGAACCCGCGTCAGCCGCGCACGGTGTTCGACGAGGACGAGCTGGCCGAGCTGGCCGCGTCGATCCGAGAGATCGGCGTCCTCCAGCCCGTCGTGGTCCGGCCCATCCCCGAATCCGAGCCTGACAGGCCCCACGAGGCAGCCGAGCCCGGCGAGCCCGGCGAGCACCACGAACCGTCGGGGCCGCGGTTCGAGCTCATCATGGGCGAGCGCCGGCTGCGCGCCAGCCAGCTCGCGGGCCAGGACTCGATCCCGGCGATCGTCAAGGAGACCGCCGACGACGACCTGTTGCGGGACGCGCTCCTGGAGAACCTGCACCGCAGCCAGCTGAACCCGCTCGAGGAGGCTGCCGCATACCAGCAGCTGCTCGACGACTTCGGGTGCTCGCACGAGGAGCTGGCCGCCCGCATCGGCCGTTCGCGGCCACAGATCTCCAACACGCTGCGGTTGCTCCGGCTCCCTCCACTCGTCGCCCGGCGTCTCGCGGCCGGCGTCCTGTCCGCCGGGCATGCCCGGGCCCTGCTCGGCCTGGACGACGGTGCGGCCATGGAGCGGCTCGCCCAGCGGATCGTCGCCGAAGGACTCTCGGTGCGCAGCGTCGAGGAGATCGTCGCCATGGGTGGCGACGACCCGGCGGCCGTCCCGAGGCTCCGCCGACCCCGCGCGGGGAACCGGCACCCGCAGCTGGACGACCTGGCCTCTCGGCTGTCCGACCGCTACGACACCCGGGTGACGATCGCCCTCGGCCAGCGCAAGGGGAAGCTCACCGTGGAGTTCGCCTCGGTCGACGACCTCAACCGGATCGTCGGCCTCATGGACCGGATCTAGCGGAGACTCTAGAGAAGTGCCAGCGCCGGGTTGTGCTCCGGCGGAACCACCTCGCCCGTCGCCACGGGCCCGGGCGTTGTACCGCTGCCGAACGGCCCACCGCCGAGCCGGTCCCGGTCGTGGGGCGCCGCCCACTCCTCCAGCAGCGGGCCCTTCGGCACGATGCCCGTCGGGTTCACGTCGTGATGGACGACGTAGTAGTGCCGCTTGATGTGGGCGAAGTCGACCGTGTCGCCGAACCCCGGCGTTTGGAACAGATCGCGGGCGTAGCTCCACAGGACCGGCATCTCGGTCAGCTTCTGCCGGTTGCACTTGAAGTGCCCGTGGTAGACCGCGTCGAACCGCACCAGCGTGGTGAACAGCCGCACGTCGGCCTCGGTGATGGCGTCACCCATGAGGTACCGACGGTCCGCCAGTCGGTGTGACAGCCAGTCCAGGCCGGCGAACAGCTGGTCGTACGCCGCCTCGTAGGCGTCCTGGGTGCCGGCGAAGCCACAGCGGTATACGCCGTTATTGACGGAACGGTAGACGCGCTCCATCACGACGTCCATCTCGGGCCGGAGCGCCTCGGGGTAGAGGTCCGGCGCCCCGGCCCGCTGGTAGGCCTGCCACTGTGTTTCGAGGTCCAGGGTGATCGTCGGGACGTCGTTGGTGACCACCCGGCCCGAGGGCACGTCGACCAGGCAGGGCACGGTGATCCCCTTGGGGTAGTCCGGGAAGCGAGCCAGGTAGGCGTCCTGGATCCGGGGGATCCGCAACACCGGGTCCAGGCCGTCAGGGTCGAGGTCGAACGTCCACGAACGCTCATCGTGGGTCGGCCCGCACACCCCCATCGAGATGGCGTCCTCGAGGCCGAGCAGCCGCCGGACGATGATCGACCGATGGGCCCAGGGGCAGGCCCGAGCGACGACCAGCCGGTACCGGCTGGGCGCCACCGGCCAGTCACCCCCACCATCGGCGGTGATCCGGTCGGCGATGTAGTCGGTGTCCCGGGTGAAGCTCTCCTCGACGTAGGTGCTCATTCGACCGACCCTAATCACGTTCTGCGTGCCCAGCACGTCGGGATGCTGGCCGTCTTTCGGCTCGACCCGGGTGTCCCGCCGGCACGGGCTGACCGGCGTGGGCTGCACGAGCCCCAGCCGCCGGCCCACCCAGGCAACCGTGCGCGCGGGCTCGGCCGACATCGCCCGGCTCCAGCCCACGCAACAGCGCCGACGCGTCGGCGGCACTCCGCCGGTGCGCCGGTACGCTCTAGGTCCGGGAAGAGGAGGCCGCCGCATGGGACGCGAGGTGCTGCCCCTCACCGTGGACCGTCTCGGCGACCTCACCGGTACCTGCGCCGACTGCGTCTTCTGGGAGCTGGGACCCGCGCTCGCCGCGCGTCGTCGCCGACACCCGCGCGAGGACAAGGAGGGCTGGCTCACCGCGACGCTGCTCGAGTGGGGGTCACCCGGCCGAGTGGTCTACGTCGACGGCCGGTTCGCCGGCTACATCACGTACGCGCCCGCGCATCTCGTGCCGCGTGCGCTGGCCTTCCCCACGGCCCCGGTCAGCCGCGACGCCATCGTGCTCGTGACGGCACGGATCGACCCCGAGTACGTAGGTCAGGGGCTGGGGCGCGTCCTGGTCCAGTCGGCGGCCAAGGACGTCCTCCGCCGCGGTCACAAGGCGCTCGAGGCCTACGGGTCCGGCAGCGGGCGTACCGACTGCCTGCTGCCCGCCGAGTTCCTCACCGCTGTGGGCTTCCGGACCGCCCGCGACCACGTCACGTACCCCCGCCTCCGGCTGGACCTGCGAACGGCGCTGCGCTGGCGCGGCGAGGTCGAGCAGGCGGTCGAGCGGCTGCTCGCGCCGGTACGCGGGCTGGGCCCGCCTCAGCCGGTCGGCACGGCCCACCTGGAGGACCCGAACCCCAACTGATATGTAGTGGCTCTCTGTCAAGAGGCAGGGTGAGGCGCCGTCGGGAGCGATGAGTCCGGACGGCGCCTCTGCTTCGTCGCGCAGGTGGCTGGCGAGCGTGTCGTTGGCGACGCGCGGTCAGACTGATATGCGCGGGTTGGGTACCGCAGGACGGTGGTTCGGCAGGAACGGGACCGCGTGTCTAGCGTCGAGCATCGCTGTACCCCAATGGGTTTCGCTGTTCATAGTTGGATCGCGGGTCCGCTCCTCGCGCTGCCACCAACCGCCTTGGTCGACGAAGCCGATCAAGGAGTGGTCAGTCGTCCATGACGGCCAACGACCAGCACCAGCCAGCTGCGCCCGGACCAGGTCCCGGGCCGCCTCGGACGACATCACGGCCGTGACCTCGTCCAGGAGCAGCAGCCGAGCCAGATGGACCGCGTCCTTGGCGTGGGTCTTCACGCGGTCACCCGCCGGGCGTCGCAATGTCGACGGGGCCGCAACCACGCACCGAATCCCTGCCGAGTCCAACGCCCGCCAGGCCAAAGCCCGTGGGACCGGCCTCGCAGGCAACCGCCACTGGCCCAGGCAGTTCAGCCAACCAGGACTGGATGTGTTCATGTGAAGGGGTCAATCGTGCCTGA
>NZ_DATBTV010000148.1:0-14583 GCF_036559105.1 Lapillicoccus sp.
GACCTCCGCCGACCCGGTCGCCGCCGACGTCGCGCCCGGCCCGTCGGCGACGCCGGTCTTCTTCCTCTCGGACAGCACCGGCATCAGCGCGGAGACGATGGGGAACGCGCTGCTCATCCAGTTCCCGCAGCTGCGGTTCGATCGCCGGCTGATCCCGTTCATCACCACGCCGGAGGAGGCCCGCCGGGTCGTCGAGGTGCTCGACCGGGCCGCGGAGGGCCCGATCACGCCGATCGCCTTCACCACGGCCGCGACCGACGAGATCCGCGAGGTCCTGCACACGACGACGTGTCCGATGATCGACTTCTTCGAGCTGCACATCTCGCGGGTCGAGGAGGTGTTCGGGGTACCGGCTGCCCGGGTCGCGGCGCAGCTGCACGGGGTCGGCGACGTCCAGCGCTACAACGCGCGGATGGCGGCCATCGAGTACTCGATCGAGCACGACGACGGCCAGAGCCTGCGGGCGATGGACAAGGCGGAGGTCGTCCTCATCGCGCCGTCGCGGTGCGGGAAGACGCCGACCACGATGTACCTGGCGCTGCAGCACGGCCTGTTCGTCGCGAACTACCCGCTGGTCGAGGAGGACCTGGAGACCACCGACCTGCCGAGACCCATCAAACACCTGCGCGACCGGGTGATCGGGCTGGTGGCGACGCCGGGGCGGTTGTCCGAGGTGCGTCAGCAGCGTCGCCCGAACTCGAGGTACGCGTCGCTCGAGCAGTGCACCTACGAGCTGCGTCGGGCCGAGGCGATGTATGCGGCCAACCGGCTTCCGGTGATCAACTCAACGACGAAGTCGGTCGAGGAGATGTCCACCCTCATCGTCCAGACCCTGCAGTCGGCCAACCGCGCCGGCTCAGCGGAGAGTCGCAAAGGAGCGAGCTTGTGAGCGCGAACGTCAAGTGGTTCTCGTCGTTGGGGATGGCCGACCTGGACGAGGTCGGGGGGAAGAACTCGTCGCTGGGGGAGATGATCGGCAACCTGGCGTCGGCCGGCGTACGCGTACCGGACGGGTTCGCGACGACGGCCGCGGCATTCCGGGACTTCGTGTCGCAGGAGGGGCTGGCGGCCCGGATCACCGGGTTGATGGAGGGCCTGGACACCGACGACACGGACGCGCTGGCGCGCGTCGGGAAGCAGGTGCGGACGGCGATCGTCGAGCAGCCCCTGCAGCCCGCGTTGGAGCAGGAGGTCCGCGACGCCTACGCGAAGCTGGCCGGTGAGGCCGGCAACGGCGACGAGGACGCGGCGTCGTTCGCGGTGCGGTCGTCGGCGACGGCCGAGGACCTGCCGGACGCGTCGTTCGCGGGGCAGCAGGAGACCTTCCTCAACATCCGGGGGATCGAGCCGGTGCTGACGGCGATCCGCGAGGTGTTCGCCTCGCTCTACAACGACCGGGCGATCGCCTACCGGGTGCACCACGGGTTCGAGCACGCCGACGTGGCACTGTCGGCCGGGGTCCAGCGGATGGTGCGTTCGGACGTCGGGGCGTCCGGCGTGATGTTCACGATGGACACCGAGTCGGGGTTCACCGACGCGGTCTTCGTGACGGCGTCCTACGGGCTGGGCGAGGCCGTGGTGCAGGGGGCGGTCAACCCGGACGAGTGGTACGTGTGGAAGCCGGGTCTGGCGGCCGGGACCCCGGCCGTGCTGAAGCGCGGCGTGGGCGGCAAGGCCACCAAGATGGTGTTCACCGACGACCCGAACGTCGGGAGGACGACGGAGTTCGTCGACGTGGACGCCGCGGAGCAGGTGCGGTTCTCGCTGACCGACGAGGAGGTCGAGGAGCTGGCCCGGCTGGCGGTCTCGATCGAGAAGCACTACGGCCGGCCGATGGACATCGAGTGGGGCAAGGACGGGATCGACGGGAAGCTGTACATCCTGCAGGCCCGCCCGGAGACGGTGCAGTCCCGCCGCAGCGGGGCCAGCCTGCAGCGGTACAAGGTGAAGGGCGGCAGCTCGGCGGAGGTCCTGGTCGAGGGGCGCGCGATCGGGCAGAAGGCCGGCGCCGGTGCGGTGCGGATCCTCACGTCCGCCGACCAGATGCGCGACTTCCACGAGGGCGAGGTGCTGGTCGCCGACATGACGGACCCGGACTGGGAGCCGATCATGAAGCGGGCCAGCGCGATCGTCACCAACCGCGGCGGCCGGACCTGTCACGCGGCGATCATCGCCCGCGAGCTCGGCATCCCCGCCGTGGTCGGCACCGGGTCGGCGACCCGGGACCTGGCCGAGGGCCGGGAGGTGACCGTCTCGTGCGCGGAGGGTGACACCGGCTTCGTCTACGAGGGGCTGCTCGACATCCAGGTCGAGCAGACCGACCTCGGCGCCATGCCGGACATCGACGTGGGCATCATGATGAACGTCGGCACCCCGGACCAGGCGTTCGCGTTCTCGATGCTGCCCAACGAGGGGGTCGGGCTGGCCCGGCTGGAGTTCATCATCAACCGGCAGATCGGCATCCACCCCAAGGCGCTCCTCGACCACGCCGCCGGGACCCTCTCCGGTGACGACCCGGGTCTGGCCCGGAAGATCGACGAGGCCGTCGCCGCATACCCCGGCCCCCGGGAGTTCTTCGTGCAGCGGGTCGCCGAAGGCGTCGGTACTATCGCGGCCGCGTTCCACCCCAAGCCGGTCATCGTGCGGATGTCGGACTTCAAGTCCAACGAGTATGCGAACCTCGTCGGCGGCCCGAACTACGAGCCGCACGAGGAGAACCCGATGATCGGGTACCGCGGCGCCTCCCGCTACCTGTCACCGGACTTCGCCGACTGCTTCGCCATGGAGGCCGAGGCGCTGAAGTACGTCCGCGACACCATGGGCCTCACCAACGTCAAGGTGATGATCCCGTTCGTGCGCACGCTGACGGAGGCGCGCGGCGTCGTCGAGCTCCTCGCCGAGCACGGCCTCAGCCGCGGTGAGAACGACCTGCAGGTCATCATGATGTGCGAGCTGCCGTCCAACGCCGTGATCGCCGACCAGTTCCTTGAGTACTTCGACGGGTTCTCCATCGGCTCCAACGACATGACCCAGCTGACCCTCGGTCTCGACCGCGACTCGGCGCTGGTCGCTGCCGGGTTCGACGAGCGCGACCCCGCCGTGCAGCACATGCTCGAGCTCGCCATCACGGCGTGCAAGAAGGCGGGCAAGTACGTCGGCATCTGCGGTCAAGGTCCCTCCGACCACCCCGACCTCGCCGTGTGGCTCCTCGACCAGCACATCGACACCATGAGCCTCAACCCCGACACCGTCGTCGACACCTGGATGGCCCTCAGCAAGCGGTAGCGTCCGACCGCGCCGCCCCGGGCACGGTGTGGCACCGTTTGCCCGGTGGCCAACACATGAGTAACGACCCCGGGGCCATCCCCCTGGTCCGACCGCCGACCCTGCGGCACGACAAGACCCGGGGGGCGACGAGGCTGGAGCTGTTCTTCGACCTGGCCTACGTGCTCGCCGTGGCGGCGCTGGCCACCAACCTCGTCGTCGACGTCGACTGGGGGGCGGTCGGTGAGTTCGCCTTCCTGCTCGTGTTGATCTGGCTCTCGTGGGTCCAGTTCACCCTGTACAACAACCGGTTCGACACCGACGACATTGTGCTGCGGCTGGCGAAGTTCGGGGCCATGGCCGCAGTCCTGGGCTGCGCCGCCAGCGTCTACGAGGCGACCGCCTCACTCTCGGCCGTGTTCGCCACCAGCTACCTCGTCGGCCGGCTCGTGCTCCTGCTGCTCTACGCCCGGGCATGGCGCCACGTCGAGGAGGCGAGATCGACCAT
This sequence comes from Lapillicoccus sp., assembly GCF_036559105.1. Classification (GTDB taxonomy): domain Bacteria; phylum Actinomycetota; class Actinomycetes; order Actinomycetales; family Dermatophilaceae; genus Lapillicoccus. The sequence continues at coordinate 3,773 of NZ_DATBTV010000148.1, forward strand.
CGGGGTCTATCTCGTGGGCTCGTCGGCGGTCATCGCCCTCTGGGCGCTCTCCCTGGTCACCCCGCCCCTGTTCGCCTCGTCCTCTGGGGGGTCGGGGCGGTGGTCGACATCGTGACGCCGATCGTCGCGACCCACCGGTCGGCGGCTGCGCCGCTGCACCTCGAACACCTTCCGGAGCGGTTCGGGCTGCTGGTCATCCTCGTCCTCGGCGAGGTCGCCGCCGCAGTGGTGGCCGGGCTCCACGACACGAACTGGGACGTGACGTCCTCCCTCGTCGCGGGGACGGCGTTCCTCGTGGGGGTGGCCGCCTGGTGGGCCTACTTCGACGTCAGCGAGGAGGTCAGCGCGAACGCCCTCCGTGACGCCCAGGAGGACGCCGAGCAGGAGGAGGCCGACTCCGGGGCGGACGACGACGAGGTCGCGAAGGTCGACCAGCGACACGACCTCTTCGTCTACGGGCACCTGCCCGTGACCGCAGGGCTCCTGGCGGCCGGGGTGGGGTTGGAGGAGCTCATCATTCATCCCCACGACGTCCTCCCGTCCGCGGGCAGCTGGCTGGTCGTCGGCGGGCTGGCGACCTTCCTGGCCGGAACGGCGCTCGTGCTCGGCGGCACCGAGCGGCGGGTCGGACGCGCGGTGCGCTGGCCGGGCGTGGCCGTGCCGGTGATGCTGGGCCTGGGATTCGTCGGGCCTCGGGATCCGCTGCTGTTCGGGCTGGCGACCGCGGTCCTGCTCGCGATCGTCGTCGCCGTCGGGACGGTGCTGTCGCGCCGCCAGGAGGTCTGAGCGGCGCTCGTCAGAATGTTGTCCTGACATTCTCACTTCTCCGGGGGTTTGTCGTTATCGTCAGGTCATGGCCGCCCTCGCGATCCCCGTCGACCTGCGGATCGACCGCAGCTCGCCCGTCCCGCTGTACCACCAGCTCGCGGAACAGCTCAGCGCGGCGGTGATGGACGGTCGGCTCGAGCCGGGGGACCCGTTCGAGAACGAGATGGCCATGTGCGAGCGGCTCGGCCTGTCGCGGCCGACCGTGCGACGGGCCATCCAGGAGATGGTCGACCAGGGACTCCTGGTCCGGCGTCGCGGCGTCGGGACCACCGTGGCGAACCGGAAGGTGCACCGCCGGTTCGAGCTCTCCAGCCTCTACGACGATCTCAAGCGGGCGGGTCGGTCACCGCATACGGTCGTCATCGACCTCGAGGTGGTCAAGGACGCTCGGGCGGCCGGCGCCCTCGACCTCGACGAGGGGTCCGAGCTGCTGTCGATCACCCGGCTGCGGCTCGTCGAGGACCAGCCACTGGCCCTGATGCGCAACTGGCTCCCGCCGGCCTACCTCGACATCGGACGACACGAGCTGGAGGGGAACGGCCTCTACGACGCGCTCCGCACTCGCGGCGCGAAGCCGGTCGTCGCCCGCCAGAGCATCGGCGCACGGATGCCGACGCCGGTCGAGCGCAGACACCTCGCCCTTCGGGGTGGCCAACCGGTCCTCACCATGACGCGGATGGCGTTCGACGTCGCCGGCAAGGCGGTCGAGTTCGGCGACCACAGCTACCGCGCCGAGGACTACGCGCTCGAGATGGTGGTCGACGAGCGCTGAGCCGCGGCGCGAATCGCGTCCATCGTCTCCAGGGTGGTGATGGTGTCCGCCGGGGTCCGGAGCGGCGTGACGGTCTCCCCGGCGGCGATCCGGCGGGCCACCTCGGCCGCCTGCCAGAACAGGGCCGCGTGGTCGACGCCCTCCTCGTGCCACCGCAACGCCTTGCCGCCGTGCCCGAGAAGGGTGAACCCGCCCGGCCGGTAGAAGTAGCGGTCCAGGAGCAGCGTCGCCTGGGAGCCGACGACCGACGCGGTCGTCGGCAGGTCGCCGAGGACGCTCGCGGTGAGGGATGCCACGGCGCCGGTATGCGTGCGCAGGACGGCCGCGACCTGGCCGTCGACCCCGCTGGGGCTGAGGGTCTTCGGTGCGACGCTCGAAACGGCGGCAACCTCGAAGGGACTGCCCAGCAGCCATGTGGCCAGTGAAGCGGGGTAGGTCATGAGGTCGTTCATCGGACCGCCGGCGAGGTCGGCCCGCATGATCCGGTGGTCCGCGGCGAAGTACTCACCGATGTCGGCCACGACCGAGTGCGGCGTGCCGAGGACCCCGTCCTCGACCAGTCGGCGAATGACATCGAGCTTGGGGAGGAAGAATGTCCAGAGTGCCTCCATGAGGAAGAGCCCGCGCTCGGCGGCGAGACCGGCCAGGTCTCGCGCCTCGGCCGCGCTGACGCCCATCGGCTTCTCGACGACGACGTGCCGCCCGGCCTCCATGGCGAGCCGAGCGTGCGGGTGGTGGTGGTTGTGCGGGGTGGCGACGTAGACGACGTCAAGCGAGTCGTCCGCGACCAGGTCCTGGTACGACCCGTAGGCGCGTGGTGCTCCAACCGTCTCGGCGAACGTCGTTGCGCTGGAGAGCGATCGCGAGCCCACCGCATACACCTGCTGGCGGGTGGACGCCCGTAGCGCCGCCGCGAAACGTCCTGCGATCCAGCCGGTACCGAGGACGCCCCACCGCAGTGGTGGGGCGTCCATCGGGTCCGGCGTCCGCGCCCGCGGGAGCGCGGACGGGAACGGCGTCATATGAGCGTCAGGTGTTCTGCGGGAAACCGAGGTTGAGGCCGCCGTGGCTCGGGTCCAGCCAGCGCGACGTGACGACCTTGCCACGGGTGAAGAAGTGCACGCCCTCGATGCCGTGCGCGTGGGTGTCGCCGAACAGCGAGCTCTTCCAGCCGCCGAACGAGAAGTACGACACCGGCACCGGGATCGGCACGTTGACGCCGACCATCCCGACCTCGACCTCGTGCTGGAACCGGCGAGCCGCCCCGCCGTCGTTGGTGAAGATCGCCGTGCCGTTGCCGTAGGGATTGTCGTTGATGAGGCGCAGGCCCTCCTCGTAGGAATGCACCCGCACCACGGAGAGGACCGGGCCGAAGATCTCGTCGCGGTAGATCGACATCTCCGGGGTGACCTGGTCGAACAGCGTCGGCGCGAGGAAGAACCCGTCGTCGCCGCCGTCGAAGTCGGCGTCGCGGCCGTCGACAACGAGGGTCGCACCCTCCTCGACACCGGCGGCGACGTAGCCGGTCACCTTGTCGCGGTGGGGTCCGGTGACGAGGGGGCCCATATCGCAGCCGCGGGTGCCGTCACCGGTGCGCAGCTTGCCCATCCGGTCGACGATGCGGCTGACCAGGTCGTCGGCGACCGGCTCGACGGCGACCAGCGCCGAGATGGCCATGCAGCGCTCGCCGGCGGAGCCGAACCCGGCGTTGACGGCGGCGTCGGCGGCCAGGTCGAGGTCGGCGTCGGGCAGGACGAGCATGTGGTTCTTCGCGCCGCCCAGGGCCTGGACGCGCTTGCCGTGCGCCGTGCCGGTCTCGTAGACGTACTTCGCGATCGGTGTGGAGCCCACGAACGACACCGACTTGATGTCGGGGTGGGTGAGCAGCGCGTCCACGGCTTCCTTGTCGCCGTTGACGACGTTCATGACGCCGTCGGGCAGGCCGGCCTCCTTCCAGAGCCGGGCGACGGCCAGCGCGGCCGATGGGTCCTTCTCGCTCGGCTTGAGGACGACGGCGTTGCCGCAGGCGATCGCGATGGGGATGAACCACATCGGCACCATTGCCGGGAAGTTGAAGGGGGAGATGACGGCGACGACGCCGAGCGGCTGACGCAGGGAGTAGACGTCGACGCCGGTGGAGGCGTTCTCCGAGTAGCCACCCTTGAGCAGGTGCGGGATGCCGCAGGCGAACTCGGCCACCTCGAGGCCACGCATCACCTCGCCGAGCGCGTCGTCGAGGACCTTGCCGTGCTCGGCGGTGATGAGCGCCGCGACCTCCTTCTTGTTCCGATCCAACAGCTCGCGGAACGCGAAGAGCACCTTGGAGCGGCGGGCCAGCGAGGTGTCGGCCCACTCCGGCCACGCCTTGGCCGCCGACGCGACGACCTCGCCGACGAGGTCGGCGGAGGCGAGGTCGAGGGCGCCGGTGACCTCGCCGGTGGCCGGGTTGAACACCTGGCTGGTGCGGTCGGTCGCGCCGGACCAGTCGGCGCCGTCGACGTAGTGGGTGATGCGACTGGGGCTCATGACGGTTCCTTCGGTTGCGGGGTCAGACGGCGAAAGTGGGTCGGGGCGCGAGCTCGACGGTCACGGGGCGGCCGGTGGTGAGCGACTCGACGCCAGCGGTGCAGACGACGGCCGCGGCGTAGCCGTCCCAGGTGGTAGGTCCGACGACCTCGCCACGGCGGGTCGCGTCGACCCAGGCCTGGACCTCCAGGTCGTAGGCGGTCGCGAACCGCTCGCGGAAGTCCTCGGGGATGTGGGTGCCGGCGCGGTTGACCTGCCGCACGAGCGGACCCACGCCGAGGCCGATGGTGGCGTTGCCGTGCTCGGCGACTGCCTCGCACCGGACCTCATAGCCGATGCCGGTGTTGACGAACACCTCGTTGGTCGCGATCCCGCCACCGGCCATGGTCAAGATCGCGATCTGGGGGTCGAGGACGCCCTCGTCGGCCACGCTCGTAGGCGTCGGAGCCAGCACATGGATCTGGGTGATCTCCTCGCCGAACAGCCACCGGGTGACGTCGACCTCGTGGACCAGTGAGTCGCGGACGATCATCTCCGACACGAACCCGGGCAGCGTGTCCTTGTTGCGGTGGGTGTTGTGCACCATCAGGGTCCGGCCGAGCGAACCCGAGTCGAGCAGCCGCTTGAGCTCGGCGTACTCGGGGTCGAACCGCCTCATGAAGCCCACCTGGACGAGTGGCCGGCCGCCCTTGGCCTCCATCTCGACGAGCCGCAGCGACGACGCGCTGTCCATCGTCAGCGGCTTCTCGCAGAGGACCGGTTTGCCGGCCTCGAGGCAGGCGATGACCTGCTCCTCGTGGGCGAAACCTGGTGACGCGACGACCACCGCCTCGACCTCGTCGTCGGTGACGAGCGCGAGGCCGTCGTCGACGGCGCGCACTCCGTCGAAGGAGGCGGCCAGCTCTCGGGCCCGTTCGGTTGCGGGGTCGGATACCGCGACCAGTCGGGCACCGTTGATGCGTGTGGCAACCCGTTCGGCATGGTCGGCACCCATCCGGCCGACGCCGAGGATCCCGACCCGGAGCAGGTTCGACGTCACGCCGGGCTCCCGTCCGTCGGCCCGATCAGCGGCCGTTGGGCTCGCTTGTGCTCGAGGTAGTCGGAGTAGGCGTGCTGCGTCGAGTCGATCGTGGAGACCTCGCTGACCGGCACGTCCCACCAGGCGCCGTTGTCGGGCGCGACGACGAACGGGTCGGTCTCGACGTGGATGACCACCGGGCCACCGTCGACCGGAGCCGCCTTGGCGTCCTTGATCGCCTGTTCGAGCTCGGACGCGGAGTGCACCTCGATGACGTGCGCCCCGAGGCTCCGGGCGTTGGCCGCCAGGTCGATCCGCAGCAGGTCGCCGTCGAGGCGGCCGTCGTCGGTGCGGGCGCGGTAGCGCGTGCCGAACCGCTGTGACCCCAGGGACTCCGAGAGCGAGCCGATCGAGTGGAACCCGTAGTTCTGGACCAGGACGACGATGACCTTGACCCGCTCCTGCACCGCGGTGACCAGCTCGGTCGGCATCATGAGGTAGCCGCCGTCGCCGACCATGGCGAACACGTCGCGACTCTCGTCGGCCAGCCGGATCCCGATCGACGCGGGGATCTCGTAGCCCATGCAGGAGTAGCCGTACTCCACGTGGTAAGCCTTGCGGTCGCGGACCCGCCACAGCTTGTGCAGGTCGCCGGGCATCGAGCCGGCCGCGCAGAGGACGACGTCACGCGGGTCGGTGAGCTCGTTGACCGCGCCGAGGACCTGACCCTGGGTGAGCAGCCCGTCGGCCAGTGCGTCGGTGACCTCCACCGCCGGGTGGTATGCGGCCTCGACCGCGGCGTCCCAGGCTCGCCAGAGCGTCTGCTGGCGCTCGCGGTAGGCGTCGTCGACCGTGTAGCCGTCGAGGGCCTCGGTCAGTGCGGCGAGGACGGCGCGGGCGTCGCCGACGACCTCGAGCCCGGCGTGCTTGGCCGCGTCGAACCGGGCGACGTTGACGTTGACGAACCGAACACCACTGTCCTGGAAAACGGTTCGGGATGCGGTGGTGAAGTCGCTCCAACGGGTGCCGACGCCGATGACCACGTCGGCCTCGGCGGCGACCGCGTTGGCCGCCGTCGTCCCGGTCGAGCCGACGGCACCGAGCTCCTGGGGGTGCCCGTGGGGCAGCGAGCCCTTACCCGCCTGCGTCTCGCCGACGGGGATGCCGGTCCGCTCGCAGAACGCCAGCAGCGCGTCCTCGGCCTGTGCGTAGTGGACGCCACCACCGGCCACGACCATCGGGCGCTTCGCGGAGCGGATGACCTTCGCCGCGGTGGCGATGTCGGCCGGGTCGGCCTGTGCCCGGCTGACCCGCCACGTCCGCTGAGCGAAGAGCTCGACCGGCCAGTCGAACGCCTCGGCCTGCACGTCCTGTGGCAGCGCAAGCGTGACGGCGCCGGTCTCGGCGGGGTCCGTCAGCACTCTCATCGCGTTGAGCAGGGCCGACGGCAGCTGCTCGGGCCGGTTCACCCGGTCGAAGTACCTCGACAGCGGGCGGAACGCGTCGTTGACGGTGAGGTCACCGGCGTACGGCGGCTCGAGCTCCTGGAGCACCGGGCCGGACACACGCGTGGCGAAGGTGCCGGACGGCAGCAGCAGCACGGGGATCCGGTTGATGGTGGCCAGGGCCGCGCCGGTGAGCATGTTGGTCGAACCCGGGCCGACCGAGGCGGTGCAGGCCCAGGTCTGGAGGCGGTCCTTCTGTCGGGCGTAGCCGACGGCGGTGTGCACCATGGCCTGCTCGTTGCGGGCCAGGACGTAGGGGAGGCGGTCGTCGCCGGTCGCCGACAGCTCTTTCTGCAGCAGCGCCTGACCGATGCCGGCGACGTTGCCGTGGCCGAAGATGCCGAAGCACCCGGCGAACAGCTTCTGCCGTTCACCGTCGCGCTCGGTCCACTGGGCGGCGAGGAACCGGACCACAGCCTGGCCGACGGTGAGCCGGACGGTGGACGTCATCGGGCACTTCCTAGGGGTAGTCGGGGGTCGACGGCCTGCGACGTCCAGGTGTCCCGGACCCAGCCGTGCGCGGGATCGTCGCAGATCAGCCAGGCGCGCTCGGGTCCCGGGCCCGCCATGACGTTGAGGTAGTAGAGGTCGTACCCGGGCACCGCCATCGCCGGCCCGTGCCAGCCGTGCGGCACGAGGACGACGTCGCCGGTGCGGACCTCGGCGAGCACGTCGATCTCCCGGTCCGCGGTGCCGTAGACCCGCAGGTAGGCCATCGGGTCGGCGCCCTCCGGAGCGTCGGCGGACGCCTGGACCTCGTGGTAGTAGATCTCCTCCAGCTGCGACTCGACGCCGTCGCGTCGGGTGTCGTGCTTGTGCGGCGGGTAGGAGCTCCAGTTGCCCGCCGGGGTGATGACCTCACAGGCGATGAGCGCCTCCGCGTCGAGGACGCCGGGCACCCCGAAGTTGCGGACCTCGCGGGAGGCCTGCCCGGCGCCGCGCAGCTCGACGGGGACGTCGGCGGCGGCCAGGTGCTGGAACCCGGGCACCGGGCCGATCGGCTGGTCGGGGACCACTGCGACAGCGAGCGCCACGCGGCAGGGCTCGGTCGTCTCAGCCGACTGCAGGACGAGGTCGCTGTCCCGGGGCACGAAGGCCACGTCGGCCGGACCGGCGAACACCGAGGAGCGGCCGACGAGCCGGACCTCGGACGTCGCTCCGGACGAGTCCGTGCACCGGACGTCGACCGAACCGGAGAGCGGGACCACCATCAGCTCCCGCGCGCCGGTCGAGAGCCCGCGCTGCTCCCCGGGGAGGAGCGCGCCCGCATACAGGCCGGTGTACTGCCAGCCGTCGACGGTCTCGTCGACGACGACCGCCCAGTCCTCGCGCTCCGCACTGCCGAGCGGCAGCACCCAGCGGCTGCTCATCGGGTGGCTCCGTGCACGAGCTCGGCGGCGATGTCGACGGCTGCGGCGACGTCGCCGTCCGGCGGGTAGAGCAGGGCCCGTCCGACGACCAGGCCGCGGACGGCCGGGAGGTCGAGCGAGGCGCCCCACGACGCATACGTGTCGTGCGGGTCGCCCTGAGGGTCGCCGCCGAGCAAGAGGGTGGGGAGGGTGGTCGCGTCCATGACCCGCTCCAGCTCGTCGACGACCGGCAGCTTCAGCCAGGTGTGCGCGGTCGACCCGCCCAGTGCGGAGGCCACCGAGATGGACTTGATCGTCGACTCGGGGTCGAGCAGGTTGACCACCCGTCCCTCGTGGTGGAGCGTGAGGAACGGCTCGATCATCGCCATCAGACCGAGACCGGCGAGCTCGGTGACCGCCTCCGCGGTCGCCTGGAGCGTCGCGACGGTGCCGGGGTCGTCGAGGCAGATGCGGGTGAGCATCTTGCCGCCCTCGAGGCCGTGCGCGGCGACGTCGACGGCACGGTAGGCGGTGAACCGGTCGTCCAGCTCGAACGACGCACCCTGCAGCCCGCCCCGGTTCATCGACCCGACGACGACCTTGTCGTCCAGAGCACCCATGAGCAGCAGGTCGTCGAGGATGTCGGGCGTGCCGAGGACCCCGTCGACCCCGGGCCGGGCGAGCGCGGTGGCGAGCCGCTCGAGCAGGTCGGTCCGGCTGGCCATCGCCATGGGGTCGCTGCGGACACCGAGCGCGTTGCGCGCCGGATGGTCGGCCGCCACGACGAGCAGCCGGCCGTCGTCGCCGGCGATCGGCCGACGGTGCCGGGCCGCCCAGGAGTCGGGGATACGGTGCGGCTCGCGGACCCGGACCTCGGTGAGGTCGCGGACCGAGACCGACGGCCGGGTCTCGACGGTCATCGCGGCTCTCCCGCCGCGATGACGGGCGTGATGGCGCGGGAGTCGAGGGCCTCCTGGACCTGCGCCTCGTCCGGCATCGCCGTCGAGCACTCGAGCCGGGAGGCGACGATGGCGCCGGCGACGTTGGCGAACTCCAGCGTGCGGCGCAGGTCCCAGCCACCGAGCAGCCCGTGGACGAGGGCGCCGCCGAAAGCGTCTCCGGCGCCCAGCCCGTTGACCACCTCGACGGGGAAGGTCGGCACCTCGACCCGTTCGCCGCGCGTCGCGGCGAGCACGCCCTTGGGACCCTGCTTGACGATCGCCAGCTCCAGCCCCCGGTCGAGCAGGGCGTCGGCGGCGCGGTTCGGGTCGGTCTCGCCGACGGCCACCTCGCACTCCTCGCGGTTGCCGACGGCGATGGTGACGTGCTCGAGGGCCTTCTCCACCTGGGCGCGGCCGTCGGCGACGTCGGGCCAGAACATCGGCCGCCAGTCGAGGTCGAGGACGGTATGCGTACGTCGACCCCTCGCCTCCCACGCCGCGAAGTGCGACGCGCGACTCGGCTCCTGGGACAGGCCGGTCACCGTCGACCAGTAGATCCTGGCGTCCTGGATCGCCTGCAAAGGAAGGGTTTCCGGCTCGATGAGCAGGTCGGGCGCGATGGGGTACCGATAGAAGTAGAGCGGGAAGCTGTCCGGAGGGAAGATCTCACAGAACGTCACCGGAGTGGGCGGACCGTCGACCGGCTCGACGAAGACGTCGTCGACGCCGAGGACCCGCAGCTGACGCTTGACGTAGGTGCCGAACGGGTCGCGGCCGGTGCGGGTCACGATCGCGGTCCGCCGGCCGTATTGGGCCGCCGCCACGGCGACGTTGGTCGCGCTGCCGCCGAGGAACTTCTCGAAGGTCCGCACGTCCTCCAGTCCGACGCCGTGGTCGAGGGGGTAGATGTCGACCCCGGTCCGCCCGATCGTGATGAGGTCGAACCGGCCCGAGGCGGCGGTGACGCTCATACTGAGGGGATCTCGTCGAGACGGACGACCCGGCCTTCGTGGCGCGACAGCTCACAGGCCTCCGCGATCCGGAACGCCTGCATCGCGTCGAGGACCGTGCAGGGCGACGGCCGCTGGCCCCGGGCCACGTCGGCGAACGCGGTCAGCTCGGCTCGGTATGCCGGAAGGAACCGTTCCATGAACGACCAGTGGCGCGGGCCGGCCGTCAGGTCGCCGCTCTCCTCGGCCGACGTGACGGCCAGGGACTGGTCGTAGCCGACGCCGATGGTGCCGTCGCTGCCGAAGACCTCCATCCGGACATCGTGCCCGCCGCCGTTGTAGCGGGTCGCGGTGACCGTGACGAGCGTGCCGTCGTCGAGGGTGAGGATGCCCGCGGCCGTGTCGACGTCACCGGCCTCGGAGAAGAACGCGGCGCCCTTGTTGGCGCCGGACGCGAACACCGACACCACCTCGTTGCCGGTGACGAACCGGACGATGTCGAAGTCGTGGATCGAGCAGTCCCGGAACAGGCCGCCACTGGTCGGGATGTACGCCGCGTGCGGTGGCGCCTGGTCGTGGGTGCCGGCCCGGACGGTGTGGACGAACCCGAGCTCGCCGTCGGCCACCGCCTGGCGGGCCCGCTGGTAGCCGCGGTCGAACCGGCGTTGGAACCCCACGTGCACCGGGACGTCGGAACCCTCGACCAGCTTGGCCAGTCCGAGGGTCTCGTCGAGAGTCGAGGCCACCGGCTTCTCGCAGAACGTGGGCACCCCGGCCTCGACGCCCAGACGGAGCAGTGGGGCGTGGCCCGGGGTGGCGGTGGCGATGACGAAGGCGTCCACGCCGGAGTCGAGCAGAGCCTGGGGCGTCTCGGCGAAGCCGACCCCGAGCCGGTCCGCCACGCTGTGGGCCGCCTCGGGGA
>NZ_DATBTV010000149.1:0-13635 GCF_036559105.1 Lapillicoccus sp.
TTCACCATCGTCGACTGGAAGACCGGCATCGAGCCGGACGCTCGTTCCGCCCGGCACCGCACGCTGCAGCTCGCCGCATACGCCCTCGCGTATGCGCGGCTCCGGAACCTCCCGCCGCGCGACGTGGACGCCGCGTTCTACTACGCGGCCACCGGGACGACGGTGCGGCCGACGCTGCCGCGCGAGAAGGCGCTGCGCTCGCTGCTGGCGACCGTCCCCGACTAAGCGCAAGACTCACCCGATGGGGAAGGTCCTGCTCCACCTGGCGGTGTCGCTCGACGGGTACATCGACGGCCCCGACGGGGCGGACGTCGGGTTGTACGACTGGTATGCGGTGACGTCCGGTTCACCGGCGATACCGCGTCGAGGGGGGCGCGTGGCGGCCCAGGGCTGACGTCCGTAGAACTCAGCGGCGACGGTTGGCCCTGGGACGGGCCTGCTTGATCGGCGCGGTGGAGTCGGCTGGTTCGGAGTCGGCTGGTTCGGAGTCGGCTGGTTCGGAGTCGGCTGGTTCGGAGTCTGCGGGTTCGGCGGGGGTCGGTTCGGCGGGGGTCGGTTCGGTGTCGGCTGGGGGCGCCGGCTCGTCGACTGTCGGCGCTTCCTCCGTGACGAGGTCCTCGGCCTCCGACTCGGCCTCCGGCGCGGGCTCGACCTCCGGCTCGAGGTGTTCGTCGAGGTCCTCGTCGTCCGGTGTTGGCGCCGACGGAGAGAGCTCGAGCACCTCGTACCAGGATGTGTAGTCCGCCTGGGTCGCCGGCCCGGGCGCCGCGACCGGCTCGCCGCGAAGGCGGTCCAGCTCCTCGGCCGGGATGACGGCGGTGGCGTCGGCCGCGGTGCCGGTCTTGAGCAGCTGGGTGTCGTCCTCGAGGACGTCGGGCGCGTCCTCCCCTCCGCCCGCGGACGCGGCACTGGCGGTGGCGTAACTGGCCACCGGACCGCCGGTCGGCAGCCGGGGGGCCACCTCGGGCTCGGTGACGACGAGGGCGGGCTCGTTCGCCGTGCGCTCGTCGAGAGCCCGGAGCTCGGCCGCGCGTCGGGTGATCAGCGGCGGTTCGGCGGCGTGCACCGCATCCAGCAGCTGGGTGAGCAGCCGCAGTTCCGACACCAAGCGGGCGCGGTGCCGAAGGTGGCGGTCGGGGCGCTCGATCCGGGCGACGGAGTAGGCCTCGACGATGCTCTCGAACGTCTCCGGGGAGCACTCCGCCACGAGCTCCGCGAAGTCGTCCGCCGGGTCGGCGACCTTGGCGTGCTCCCACCCCGTGACCGCCCGGACCGACGCCGTCTCGGGGTTCTCGTCGTCCGCGAACGTCACGAGGAACCGGCCGCCGCTGAGGTCGCCGTGCACCGGAGTCGGTGCGAACCGCCACGCTGACACGTCCTCCAGCGCGCGCTCCCACCGGGACAGCAGTGCGGTCGGCACGTGCCCCGTGGCGGCGCCCCGGTCGAGGTCGCCGAGGTGGCGGCTACGGCAGGTCTCGGCGTCGTAGACCGGGACGCCGCCCTCGTCGAAGACCGCGCGCTCCACGTTGTGCAGCGCCGCGACGGCCCGGCCGATCTCGGCGGCCACACCAGGACCGGGAATGACCTCGCTCAGCACGACCGAGCGGCCGTGGAGGTAGGGGTAGACGACCGCCCTGCCCTCGGGCACCGCCAGGAACCCACGGGGGAGCGGCACGCCGAAGGGCACCCGGCGGTTCAGCAGCGGCAGCAGATCGGCGGCGGTGTCGAGCTGCGCGCCGACGGCCGAGGTGGTCGGGAGCCGCACGACCCACGCGCGCCGCTGGGTGTCGGTGACGAACCCGACGTCGCACCGGTTACCCGGCGCACCGCGCGCCGCCCGCACCGCGACCGCATCGAGCCCGGGCACGGCCGAGCTCGCCACCGCGGCGAGGTAGGCAGGGGTGCGCGTCACGCCCACACGGTATTCGGTCGGCCACCGTTCACCCCGCACCTCGCCGCCGTTCGGCGGGTATGCCTCCTGCACGCTTCACCCCTGGCGTGGTCGCGCCGAGTCGTCTCCGCCACGGAGCTCACCGCTGGGCTCGGCTCACAGCCGAGCGCTCGGCTCGGGGTATTCCGTGAGCCGAGCCGCTTGACTCACAGCCGAGCCGAGGGGCTCAGGGTATTCCGAGCCGAGCCGCTTGACTCACAGCCGAGCGGCTCGGCTCGGGTTATTCCGTGAGCCGAGCCGCTTGACTCACAGCCGAGCCGAGTGGCTCAAGGGGCCGCGCGTAGGGTGACGAGCGTGTCCCGCCCGACCGCCTCGATCGCCTCGATGCCGCTGGGGGACCTTCCGCTCTCGCGCGGCAGCCTCGACCGGGCCGCCCACCGCCGGGCCGAACCCGACCTCGTTCCCAAGCTCCTGGCCGACCCCGCCACGCGGGTGGTGGTCATCGTCGCGGAGAGCATGGAGGTCCTCCCGGACGGGGCGCTCGCCGTCCGACCGCCGGCTCCGGACGACCGGCACCGGCTCGCCTTCTTCCTGGGCGAGGAGGTCACCACCGAGGCCGCCGACCCCGACAGCGGGACCGAGCGCACCACATACCTCGCCGTCGTCGGGGACCCCACGGAGAGCGGACACGACGACTGGCAGACCCTGCGCAACGCGGGCGCCGACCTCAGCGACCGCGACGCCGGCATCTTCACCACCGCTCAGGCACTGGCCAACTGGCACGCCGCCCACCAGTTCTGTCCGCGGTGTGGCGCTCCGACCGAACCGGAGCAGGCGGGCTGGATCCGCCGCTGCACCCGCGACAAGTCGGAGCACTACCCGCGTACCGACCCGGCCGTGATCATGGCTGTGGTCGACGACGACGACCGGCTGCTCCTCGGCCGCAACGCGCAGTGGCCGGAGGGGCGGTTCTCGGTGCTGGCCGGGTTCGTCGAACCGGGCGAGTCGTTCGAGGCCGCGGTGGCCCGCGAGGTCGAGGAGGAGGTGGGCATCCAGATCACCGACGTGACCTACCTGGGGAACCAGCCGTGGCCGTTCCCGTCCTCCGACATGGTCGGGTTCCGCGCCCGGGCCACGACCACGTCTCTCCATCCGGACACCGTCGAGATGGCCGAGGCGCGGTGGTTCACTCGGGACGAGTACCGAAACGCGTTGACCACCAAAGAAATTCGCACCCCGAGCGGGATCTCGATCGCCCAGCGGCTGATCGAGCACTGGTTGGGACAGCGCATCGCCGAGATCGCCGACGTCTCCTGGTAGGCGACTGACACAATCCGCGCATGGCGAAGAAGACGGCGTCGGGTCTGGAGAAGCTCCCGAAGAAGGCCTACGAGAAGAAGCTCGGGAAGCTGCAGGCCGAGCTCGTCGTCATGCAGGAGTGGGTGAAGCACACCGGCAACCGCGTCGTCGTGGTCTGCGAGGGACGCGACGCGGCCGGCAAGGGCTCGGCGATCAAGCGCATCACCGAGGTGCTCAACCCGCGGCAGGTCCGGATCTCGGCGCTGCCGGCACCGAGCGAGCGCGAGAAGACGCAGTGGTACTTCCAGAAGTACATCGCCCACCTGCCGGCGTCCGGCGAGATCGTCATCTTCGACCGGTCCTGGTACAACCGCGCCGGCGTCGAACGGGTAATGGGCTTCTGCACCGACGCCGAGTACGAGCGGTTCCTGCGCCAGGCGCCGGTCTTCGAGCAGATGCTCATCGAGGACGGGATCATGCTGCGCAAGTACTGGTTCTCGGTCTCCGACAAGGAGCAGGAGGCGCGCTTCCGCTCCCGGGCGGCCGACCCGATGCGGCGCTGGAAGCTGTCACCGATGGACCCCGAGTCACTACTGCGTTGGGAGGACTACTCCCTCGCCAAGGACGAGATGATGGCCCACACCGACGTCGAGATGTCGCCGTGGTGGGTGGTGGAGTCGGAGGACAAGAGGGCCGCGCGGGTCAACGTCATCTCGCACCTGCTCGGCTCGATCCCCTACACGGGAGTCGAGCCGCCCGTGGTCAAGATCCCGCAGCGACCCAGGGCGAAGGGCGTCGCCCGCCCGCCCAAGGACACCCAGCGCTACGTGCCGGACGTCGCCGCCGACCTGTCGACGTAGGCGACGTAGCCGCTCAGACGCCGAGACGCTGCTTGACCTCGATGACGCTGGGGTTCGTGGCGGCAGACCCGTCGGGGAAGAGGATCGTCGGCACGGTCTGGTTCCCGCGGTTGACCTTCTCGACGAACCGGGCACTCTCGGAGTCACGCTCGATGTCGACCTCAGTGAACGGGATGCCTTCGCGGTCCAGCTGCGACTTCAGGCGCCGGCAGTAGCCGCACCACGACGTGCTGAACATCGTGATGCTTCCGGACTCGGGGTTCGCGACGGTCATGGACCGGTCAACCACCTGCGGGCGCGAGTTCTTCCCCATGATGTGATGCCGGTATGCCAGTTGTCTCGGACGACATCGCCGGCCTGCTCGCCTCGCGCCAGAACGGCATCCTCGCCACCCTCCGACGGGACGGTCGCCCTCAGCTCTCGGTGGTCACGTACGCGTGGTACCCCGATGACGAGGGGCGCGAGATCGTCCGGATCTCGACGGTCGACGGCCGCGCCAAGGTGTCGAACCTGCACCGCGACCCGCGCGCCAGCTTCCTGGTCAGCGACGAGTCCGGCTGGTCCTATGCCGTGGTGGAGGGCGTGGTCGAGCTGTCGGCAGTCGCCTCGTCCCAGGACGACGAGGCCGTCGAGGAGCTCATCCGGGTCTACCGGGACGCGGCGGGAGAGCACCCGGACTGGGCCGACTACCGCCGGGCCATGGTCGAGGACCACCGCTTGGTCGCCCGGCTCGTGGTCGACCACGCCTACGGGACAGTCCGTTCCTGACGCCGGCTGAGACCGTCTGGGGACGGCCGCCGCGGCGTCGGCGGCCCGACCTAGACTCGCTCGGGTCATGACCGAGGCCGCCGCGCTCGCCCGCACTGCTCCCCACGTCCCCAGCGCCGACGAGGTGCTCGCTGCGCTCGACCCGGAGCAGCGCGAGGTCGCGAGCAGCCCGGTGGGGCCGATGTGCGTCCTGGCGGGGGCCGGCACGGGCAAGACCCGCGCGATCACCCACCGGATCGCCTACGGGGTCCACTCCGGCGCCTACCAGGCACAGCGGGTCCTCGCCGTGACGTTCACCGCCCGCGCCGCCGGGGAGATGCGCACCCGCCTCCGGACGCTTGGCGTCGGGGGCGTCCAGGCCCGGACCTTCCACGCCGCGGCCCTTCGCCAGCTGCACTACTTCTGGCCGCAGGCCGTGGGGGGCGCCGCCCCCGAGATCCTCCCCTACAAGGCGCCGGTCGTCGCCGAGGCGGCCTCGCGGCTGCGCATGCAGTTCGACCGGACCGCCATCCGCGACCTCTCCGCCGAGGTCGAGTGGGCCAAGGTGACCCTGCTCACCCCGGAGTCGTATGCGGCGCACGCCCGGTCGGCGGGCCGTGACCCGGCGGGCATCGACCTGCGGGAGATGGCGCGGCTGTTCGAGACCTACGAGGAGTGCAAGACCCAGCGGGGCGTCATCGACTTCGAGGACGTGCTGCTCCTCACCGCGGGCATCCTCGCCGAGCGGGAGGAGATCGCCCGGACCGTCCGCGGTCAGTACCGCCACTTCGTCGTCGACGAGTACCAGGACGTCAACGCCCTCCAGCAGCGGCTCCTGGACCTCTGGCTCGGGGAACGCGACGACGTCTGCGTCGTGGGCGACCCGGCGCAGACCATCTACTCGTTCACCGGCGCCTCGCCCGACCACCTGCTGCGGTTCCCGCGCCGGTTTCCTACTGCCCGAGTGGTCACCCTGGTCCGCAACTACCGGTCCACCCCGCAGGTCGTCGCCCTGGCCAACCTCGTCTCGCGGGCCGCGTCGGTCAGCACGGGGTCCGCGGTACGCGCGGGGTCACCGCCGCCGGCGGCCTACGTCGAGCTGGTGGCCGAGTCACCGGCCGGGCCGAACCCCACTCTGCGGCAGCACCCGGACGACCCCAGCGAGGCGGGGGCGGTCGCCGCGGACATCGCCGGGCTGGTCCGGGAGGGCCATCCGGCTTCCGAGATCGCGGTGCTGTTCCGGACCAACGCCCAGTCGGAGGCGTTCGAGGCGGCGCTCTCGGCGGCCGACGTCCCCTATCTCGTCCGGGGCGGCGAGCGGTTCTTCGCCCGCCCGGAGGTCCGTCAGGGCGTACTGCTGCTGCGAGGTGCGGTTCGTGGCGACGACGGCTCGGTGGACCTGCCGCGTCTCGTCCGTGACATCCTGGGCGGCGCGGGGTGGACGCCGCAGCCGCCGAGCTCGGGTGGGGCGGTCCGGGAGCGGTGGGAGTCGCTGACCGCCCTCGCCACACTGGCCGACGACCTCGTCGCGGTGTCGCCGGGGGCCCGAGTCGCCGATCTCATCCGCGACCTCGACGAGCGGATCGCCGCCCAGCACGCTCCTGCGGTCCAGGGGGTCACGCTGGCCTCGTTCCACGCGGCCAAGGGCCTGGAGTGGGACACCGTGTTCCTCGCCGGCTGCAGCGACGGGTTCATCCCCATCACGCTCGCCGAGGGCGCGGCGGCCATCGAGGAGGAGCGGCGGCTGCTCTACGTCGGCGTCACCCGCGCCCGCCGCGACCTGAGGCTCTCCTGGGCGACGGCCCGCAACCCCGGCGGCCGGGCCAGCCGACGGCCGTCCCGCTTCCTCGACCCGGCCGCCGCCGTGCTCGGCCCGAGCGCGAAGGCCCCCCAGAGCGGGTCCCGTCGGCGACGGGAGGCCGCACCCACCCGCAGCACGCCGGCCACCTGCCGCAGCTGCGGCGCCGAGCTGTCCACCGCCGCCCAGCGCAAGGTCGGGCGCTGTGACTCCTGCCCGCCCACCTACGACGAGACCACGTTCGAGGCGCTGCGCACGTGGCGGCTGGCCGTCGCCAGGGCGTCGGCGGTCCCCGCATACGTCGTCTTCACCGACGCCACCCTCGTGGCGATCGCCGAGACCCGGCCGGGCTCGCTGACCGAGCTGTCGCAGATCTCCGGAGTCGGGGTCCGCAAGCTCGAGGCCCACGGCGCCGCGGTCCTCGATGTCCTGGGCGGGGCCGACCCGGAACTCATCGCCCAAAACGCCTCTGCCGCAACGAAATCCACGTCCGAGGCCGAGCCCGTCGAAAAGAAGTCACGAAACCGCAATAAATAGTGTGGTGGTATCTGGCGGCTCTTAGTACTCTCTTCAAGACGTACCGGTGTGGTGTGGCACCCACACACACAACGCTGAGCAGCGGAAGGAGGGGTAGCCCTGATGGAGATCACCAACACGATGACGAGCGGCGCGGTCGAGATGACCAGCGCCGACGCGCGCGTCTGGCGTGACCGTCTGCAGCCGGGCGCCCACCTCCTCGCAGACATCGTCATCCCGGTCCAGGGGACGACCCTGCCCACCGTTGGCATCGACAAGGTCGGCGCTCTCGGGCAGGCCGCCGTCCAGGTGATCGCCCCGGCGTTCGCCGTCCCGACCTACAACTCCATGGATGTCCCACCGTTCCGCTCCGGTAGACCACCCGTCTGAGCTCCAGACACCGGTCTCCCTCCAGGCCGCGGAACCCGACATCCGGGATCCGCGGCCTTTTTGTTTGTCCGGCCGCGACCACGAACACCACCGCACAGAACCAGCCGCAGCACCAGACGCAGCAGAGGGCCGACATGACCAGCACCGCACGGCGCACCCACCACCACCAGGGACGCGCGCCGCTTCGTGAGGACGACCGACGTCACCGACACCACGGCGACGCCGGACCGGAGAGGGAGAACGGAAGGGAGGTGACGCACCAGATGACGACGCAGATGACCGCGCTCAGCCTGACCGAGCTCATCGACCTGCGCTCCGACGCGCAGGCCGACGGCGAGGCCGTGCCCTGCCGCTCGTTCGACGCCGAGCTCTGGTTCGCCGAGAGCCCGGCGGACGTCGAGTTCGCGAAGTCGCTCTGCGGGACCTGCCCGGCACTCCAGGAGTGCCTCGCGGGTGCGCTCGAGCGACGCGAGCCCTGGGGCGTCTGGGGCGGGCAGCTCTTCGTGCAGGGGGTCGTCGTTCCGCGCAAGCGGCCGCGAGGACGTCCGCGCAAGAACGAGATCGCCGCCTGACGACGTCAGGGACAACACCACCACAACCACACGTCACTTCACACGTACAGGAGAAGCGGATATGTACACGTTCCAGACGTATCCCGATCTGGCCAAGGCCACGATCGACGAACGCCTGCGTCGCGCTCCGCAGACCGGTGTCCGCCGCGCCGCCCGACTGATCTCGCTGGAGATCCATCGGTCGCGACAGGCGGACCACGGTCGGCGCGAGCGGTGACCCGCGCCGTCACGGGGCGGCCGTCGCAGACCGAACCACCCACCCGGAAGGGCGGGGAGCGCAGGGGGCTCCCCGCCCTTCGTCATGCCCCGGCGTCGCGCCCCGGCATCAGCAGGTAGCGTCCGGCCATGACCGAGTCGCTGACGCGTGCGGAGACGCGCGACCGCGCGGTCGACGCCCTGACCGCCGCCGAGCTCGCCGGCATCGTCGATCTCGTCGTCTGGGTGGACGACGTCGATGGCGAACGGGTCGCCCACGCCGCGAACCGCCAAGGCACCGTGCGGCTGCGCCCCGGCGGGGCGCACGAGGTCCTCGACGGGACCGACCCGATCGCGTCGGAGGACCCGATGGCCTTCCTGCCGTACCAGCGGGAGGTCGAGGGCGAGGGACCGCGGGTCAGCACTGACAACGCCTACCCGTATGCGGCCGAGCGGATCCTCTCGTTGTTCGACGACGCCAGCCGGAGCCCGGACCTGGCGGTCGTCCACACGCCGCGGCACTACTTCCCGGACGAGGGCGGCCACCACGGCGAGCACGGGTCGCTCGACGTCATCCAGTCGCGGGCGCCGCTGGTCCTCGCCGGCGCCGGCGTCGCCCGGAGCGGCTACCTCGACGACCACGCGCACCTCGTCGACGTCGGACCGACCCTCGCCGCGCTGGCCGGTGTCCCGCGCGACGACCTGCGCGACGCGGCCGGTGCCCCGCTCGACGGGCGGGTGCTCGACGCATACCTCGACCCCTCGGTGGCCCCGAAGGCCGTTGTCGGCGTTCTCTGGGACGGTGCCCACTGCGGTGACCTCCTGCACCTCGCCGAGGCGGGCGAGCTTCCGGCGGTCGCGTGGCTGGTCGAGCGGGGCGTCGCGCTGCGGGGCGGTGCGGTCGCGCAGTTCCCGAGCGTGACGCTGACCAACCACACCTCGATCCTCACCGGCATCGGCCCAGGTCGGCACGGGGTCCTCGGGAACGTGTTCTACGACCGCGAGACCGGCGAGCGGGTGGTACCGAACGACGAGACGACGTGGCACCGGTCGGCGGAGTGGCTGCGTCCCACGGTGCGCACGGTGTTTGAGATGGTCGCGGACCACGTTGATTTCCAAGGGTTTCCGCGCACAGCCTGCATCGACGAGGCCATCGACCGCGGTTCCGACTACTCCACGATGTCCGTGATCCGGGGGAGCGGCAGCGGGACCGGCGCGGGCGGCCTCGGCGACCGGTTGCCGCCGGCCGACCAGTCGCCGTTCGTGCGCGACCGGGCATACCTCGACGACGGCTACTTCCGGTGGGGCGTCAGCGTCGACGATCTCGGGCTCGCCCAGGTTCGCGAGCTGTTCGCCGACGCGTCCCGGATGCCGCGGCTCACCTGGTGGGCCAACGTCGTCACGGACGCCGGTCACCATGGCGGCGGTCCGCGCTCGGAGATGGCCCGCGACTCGCTGCGCCAGTCCGACGCCCGGCTCGGGGTGTTCCTCGACCACCTCGCCGGCCTCGGGGTGCTCGAGGACGTGGCCTTCCTGCTCACGGCCGACCACGGGTTCGAGGCGGCGGACACGTCGGTGACCGGCTCCTGGCGGCCGGCACTGGAGTCCCTCGGGGTCCCGTTCCGCGACGAGGGCCCGGGCTTCGTCTACTTCCTCTGAGCCGCCCGGCACGCTCAGCGGCGGTCGTAGGGTGGCCGTCATGAAGGCCTCGCTGCACATCGCTCAGGACCCCGCGGCCGACGAGGTGCTGTCGACCGATGCCTTCGCGCTGCTCGTGGGGATGCTGCTGGACCAGCAGTTCCCGATGGAGCGTGCGTTCGCGGGACCGGCCAAGATCCTCGAGCGGTTCGGGACGCTGGACCCGGCGGCGATCGCCGACGCCGACCCCGAGCAGTTCGCCACCCTCTGCTCCACACCGCCCGCGATCCACCGGTACGGCCGCTCGATGGCCGGTCGGGTCCAGGAGGTCGCCCGTGCGGTGGTCGCGGACTACGGCGGCGACGCCGAACGCCTCTGGACCGAGGCGTCCTCCGGCGCCGACCTGCTGGCCCGCCTCCGGACGCTGCCCGGGTTCGGGGAGCAGAAGGCCAAGATCTTCACCGCGCTGGTCGCCAAGCAGCTCGGCGTCCGGCCGGACGGCTGGGAGCAGGCGGCCGGCGCATACGCCGAACCCGGTTCGCGCCGGAGCGTGGCCGACGTCGTCGACCAGGACTCGCTCGAGCAGGTGCGGGCGTTCAAGAAGGAGCAGAAGGCGGCCACCGCCCGCTGATGCCGGACACCCCGGAGCAGCTGGTCTGCGCGACGTGCGGCCGGACCGCACCCGCGGACGGCGAAGCCTTGGTCGCCTGGGCCCGCGGCGTGGAACACCGCCGGGAGGTCTGGACCTGCGACGTCTGCAGCCGCGAGTACCTGCGCAGCATCGAGGGCAAGCTCGACTCCGGCTGGTGGTGAGGCGTCAGACGACCGGTTCGCCCAGCGGCGGGAGGTCCACCCCCGGCAGGTAGGCGCCGACGAGCTCGCGCCCGTGCACCTCACCGCCGATCTGGCAGAGCACCCCGATGCCACCGAGCCACACCCGGTGGATGAGGAGGTACTCGGCGGGCAGGTTGAGGCGCATACCGACGGCGTAGTTGGGCCGCCGTGGGTCGTTGATGTGCTGGAACACGTCGCGCAACCAGGGTCGGGAGAACCGGAACGTGTCGGTCCGCAGCGGCACGATGAACGGCTCGAGGTACTCGAGCAGCCGCTCCGCGTCGACGTCCATCCCCGGCCGGACGAACCCCGTCTCGCGCAGCCCGGCGAGCGTGCCCTCGGCGTCGCCGTCGACGGCGAGACTGAGGAACCGGCCCATCTCGTCGGGCAGGCCGTGGGGCAGCCGCTTGACCGCACCGAAGTCCATGATCCCGAGCCGGCCGTCCGGCATCAGCCGGAAGTTGCCCGGGTGCGGGTCGGCGTGCAGGAGCCCGACACGGCCGGGCCCGACCAGGAGGAACTCCATGTAGCGCTGCGAGGCGAGGTCGCGCTGCTCCTCGGTGCCCTCGTTGATAACCCGCGACAGGGGTTCGCCGTCGATCCACTCGCTGACGATGACCCGCTCCCCGAACTTGATGACGTGCGGGATGAGGAAGTGCGGGTCGCCGTCGAACCCCTTGGCGAACTTCTCCTGCGACCGCGCCTCGAGGCGGTAGTCCAGCTCCTCGGCCATCCGGCCCTTGAGCTCGGCGAGGATCGGGCCGATCTCGATGCCGGGTACCCACGCGGTGGCGACGCGCGCCACGCGGGAGACCTGGGCGAGGTCGCTGAGCAGGGCGGGGCCGGCCCCCGGGTACTGGATCTTGACCGCCACGGTGCGGCCGTCCCGCCAGATGCCTCGGTGGACCTGCCCGATCGAGGCGGCGGCCACGGGGACGTCGTCGAACTCGACGAAGCTCCTCCGCCACCGCGGCCCGAGCTGCTCGGCCAGGACGGTGTGGACGGTGGACGCGGGCAGCGGGGGAGCACTGTCCTGCAGCTTGGTCAGCATGGCCCGGTAGGGGGCCGCCATCTCCTCGGGAAACGCGGACTCGAAGATCGACAGCGCCTGGCCGAACTTCATCGCGCCGCCCTTGAGCTGCCCGAGCACGCTGAACAGCTGCTCGGCCGTGCGCGCCTGCAGTTCCGCGGTGACGATCTCGGCCGGCTTGCCGCCGACCCGCTTACCCAGCCCCCACGCCGCGCGACCGGCCATGCCGACGGGCAGGCTGGCCAGCCGGGCCGCACGGACCACGGCACTGCGGGGGAGGTCGGTCACGTGGTCATTGTCACCCGCGCCACTGTCGGTTGCCGCCAACCCCTCGGACAGGTCCGGAACAGGTCGGGACCAGGCGAGGATCAGGCGAGGATCTGCTCGGCCAGCGACTCGACCCACCACCGCTCCAGGTGGTCCGGGTCCCACCCGCGTTCCAGGACGGCGATGTCGTACACCTGGATCGACACGACCATCGCGTAGGCGTCGAGGGCGCGCTGCAGGGAGACCCCACGCCGCCGGGCCGAGGCCGGCCAGCCCGAGAACGTCTCGCGACGGCCCCGCTCGCCGCGGCCCCGGCCCTCCTCGTAGGCGGCGGCGAGGGCCGGCTCGTTGCGCATCCCCTCGACGAGCACTCTCAGGCCGTCACCGCCGTGCTCGAACAGCCGTCGGTCGAACGAGAGGTAGGCCGCCAGCTGGCCGCGGGGGTTCCCGGCGGCCTTGCCCAGCTCGGCGAGCAGCCGTTCGACGTCGGCAGCCGCGTCGGCGCTGTCGACGAGCGTCACGGCGAGCCCTGCCTTGGTGCCGTAGACCGCATACACCGTGGCCTCGGACACCCCGGCCGCCGTGGCGACCGACCGGACGCTCGTGCCGGCCCAGCCGGTGTCCACGAACCGCTCGCGGGCGGCTCGTGCGATGAGCAGCTTGGTGCGCTCGGCCTGCTCCTCGCGCAGCGCCGACCGGTAGGGCCGCGAGGTGGCTGGAGATTCGTCCACGAAACCCATTGTACCAGTCCGCTGAGTGTGGCTATATTGACTATGCATTGCTCAATCAACAAAGTATCACTCAACGAATGGAGCATCATGAGCACGGAACAGATCGCCCGCGAGGTCCTGGCCCGCCTGGAGCAGGCGTGGAACGCCGGGGACGGCAACGCCTTCGGAGCGCCGTACCGGGACAACGCGTCGTTCGTGACCATCCGCGGCGAGCTCGCCCACGGTGCCGAGATCGGCGCGGGCCATGAGCAGATCTTCGCGACGATCTACGCGGGCAGCACCAACCGGATGGAGCTGCTGGCGGCCCACCGGGTCGACGAGGACGTCATCGTCACCACCGCCCGCAGCACGCTGGACGCCCCGCACGGACCGCTGGCCGGTGTCCACACGGCGATGTCCACCTCGGTCCTGGTCCGGACCGAGGGCGAATGGCGCATCGCGGCCACCCAGAACACCCTGGTCGGCGCGCCATGAGCGCCGAGACTGCCGCCGGACTCACGCCCGCAGTGGTGCCGGGCACGACCGGGCGACGCTGGCCCGCGGTGCTGCTCGGCGTGGGTGGCCTGGTCATGGCCGTCGGCGGATGCCTGCATCCGCATGACGCCGAGGAGACTCTCACCGGCACCCTCGTCGGCACCCTCGTCGGCCTGCCCTCGTCGCCGGTGCGGGGGGCGTCCCACTGCTGATCTGACCGGGGTCCTCTCGTGGTGGCGGGTCGGGCCGGCGCTCGGCGGGAGCGGCTGTTCCCGGACCAGGTCCGCGGTTGGCTGACCGTCGCGATCGGGGTGCTGGGCGGTCGCGGTCGTGGAATGGTCCCGCACCTGCTCACCGGCTCCGAGCACCAGGCGCTGGAGGCCGGCGAGGCGA
>NZ_DATBTV010000150.1:0-31583 GCF_036559105.1 Lapillicoccus sp.
CGCGGCCTTCCACGGAGTGACGCCGGTGCGGTTGGATTCGGGGCATGCCCGTCAGCGCAGACCGCGAGGAGCTCTTCGAGCTTCGCGTCGAGCGACGCCGCCGCGACCTCGTCGAGGCCCTGGAGACGCTGTACGGGCACGACGCGGCGCTCCCGCTCGCAGACCGTCTGGTCGGCCTGGCCCATGAGGCGTTCGTCCAGCGTCCGCACGACCTGCACGTCCTCGACATCCGGCGTTCGCTGCAGCCCGACTGGCTCCAGCTGCCGGGGATGGTGGGCTACGCCGCCTACACCGAGCGGTTCGCCGACAACCTCAGGGGCGTCGAGGACAAGATCCCGTACCTGCGCGAGCTGGGCGTGACCTACCTCCACCTCATGCCGCTGCTCGAGCCGCGGGTGGGGGACAACGACGGCGGGTATGCGGTGCGGGACTACCGCGCGGTCCGTTCCGACCTGGGGACGGTCGACGACCTCCGCGACCTGGCGACCACGTTGCGCGAGAACGGGATGAGCCTCGTCCTCGACCTGGTCCTCAACCACGTCGCGCGCGAGCACGACTGGGCGGTCCGCGCGCGGGCGGGCGAGAAGCACTACCAGGACTACTTCCACGTCTACCCCGACCGGACCCAGCCCGACGCCTACGAGCGGACCCTCCCCGAGGTGTTCCCGGACTTCGCGCCGGGCAACTTCTCCTGGGACGAGGAGCTCCAGCAGTGGGTGTGGACGACGTTCAACGCCTGGCAGTGGGACCTCGACTGGTCGAACCCGGACGTCCTCGTCGAGTTCGCCGAGATCATCCTGTTCCTCGCCAACCTCGGCGTGGAGGTGCTTCGACTCGACGCGATCGCGTTCCTGTGGAAGCGGATGGGCACGACCTGCCAGAACGAACCCGAGGTCCACGCGGTCACGCAGGTGCTCAAGACCGTCGCCCGCATCGCGTGTCCGGCGCTGGCGTTCAAGGCCGAGGCCATCGTCGCGCCACACGACCTCGTCCAGTACCTCGGCGCCGGCCGGCACCACGGGAAGGTGAGCGACCTCGCGTACCACAACACCCTCATGGTGCAGATCTGGTCGATGCTGGCGACCGCCGACGCGCGGCTCGCGGCGCATACGCTCGAACGGCTGCCGCGCGCTCCGTCGTCGGCGGCCTGGATCACCTACGTGCGCTGCCACGACGACATCGGGTGGGCCATCACCGACGAGGACACCAGCGGGGTCGGCCTCAGTGGCTACCACCACCGCCGGTTCCTCTCCGACTGGTACTCCGGGCTCTTCCCCGGGTCGACCGCGCACGGCCTGGTGTTCCAGGAGAACCCGGCCACCGGCGACCGCCGGATCAGTGGCACGACCGCCGCACTGACCGGTCTGTCCGCGGCCGGACGGCCCGACGAGATCGACGACGCGCTCGGCCGCTTCTTCCTCACCCACGCGATCGTGTACGCGTGGGGTGGTATCCCGGTCGTCTGGAGCGGCGACGAGCTCGGCATGGCCAACGACCCGGACTGGGCCGCCGAGCAGGGCCACGAGACCGACAACCGGTGGGCCCACCGGCCGCGGCTGGACTGGCGTCGCGCCGAGCAGCGCCACGACCGCCGCACGGTGGCCGGCCGCGTGTTCAGCGGCCTGGCCCACCTCGCCGGCGTCCGGTCGTCCCTCCCGCACCTGCACGCCAGCGTGCGCAGCGAGGTGCTGCCGGTGGAGGACGGCGGCGTCCTCGCGATCGTTCGCCGCGCGCCGATCGGCGCCATGGTCTGCCTCTACAACATCACCCCCGAGACGCGGCCGTACCCGGCCTGGCGGATCCAGGAGCTCGGTCTGCCGGAGCCCTGGGACGCCATCTCGGAGCGGCTGGTCGAGCCCGACGCCGACGGCAGCTACTGGCTCACCCCGTATGCAGCGTGGTGGCTGATCGAGCGGCCCGACGCCGGCTGACGGGCTCGTCCCGGCTCGGCCGGCGTCCACGGGGGCGCGCGGGCGCCCCGATGGCCTCTCGAGCTGAAGCCACCGGGGCTCGGTCGACGCTGGCCCGGACCACACTTGCCATCGGCCGTACCACCACTCTGCCCGCTTCCGGCGAATTCAATCGCGGAAGTTCGAACTGCTCGGCCCGATCCGTGCGGCGGGACCTTCGACGCGCAGGTCGCCAAGGCCTGTGCCACAGTCGCGTCGTGCGCCTGCGACGCAGCAACCTCGGTGGTCCAGGGTTACGCCGGGTGCGTCGTGGACGTGGGTGGAGCTACCGCGATGACGACGGCGGACCGGTCGACGAGGACACCGCCGAGCGCATCAGCGCGCTGGTCATCCCGCCGGCGTGGAAGGACGTCTGGATCAGCCCGTTCCCCAACGGCCACATCCAGGCGGTGGGGACGGACGACGCCGGACGTCGCCAGTACCTCTACCACGCGTCATGGACCGCGACCCGCGGCAAGGCCAAGCACGAACGCGTCCAGCAGCTGGTGCCCCGTCTTCCCGAGTTTCGCCAGGCGGTCAACCGTGACCTACGGCGTTCCGGCCTCACCCGCGACCGCGTGATCGCGGTCGCCCTGCGGATGCTCGACCTCGGCTTGTTCCGGACCGGCGGCGAGGAGTACGAGCACGAGCACGGCACCCACGGGGTGACCACGCTCCACCGCGACCATGTCACGGTCCGGGGCGACGACCTGCACTTCCTCTTCCCGGCGAAGTCCGGGGTCGAGCGGCAGGCGCGTGTCACCGACCCGCCGCTGGCCGTCGCGATCCGGGCGCTGAAGCGCAGCAGCGCACCGGGGGAGCGGTTGTTGCAGTACCGCGACAGCACCGGCTGGCACGAGGTCACCGGCGCCGAGGTGAACGAGGCGTTCAAGACGCTCACCGGCGCCGACTTCACCGTCAAGGACCTTCGGACCTGGGCGGCGACGGTCACGGCCGCGGCGGCCCTCGCCGAGAAGGCGCTCCGCGACGACGACCCGTCCCCGTCCAAGAACGCGAGCGCCAAGACCGAGCGCGAGGTCATCACCCTCGTCTCCGAGCAGCTCGGCAACACGCCTGCCGTGGCGCGTCGGTCCTACGTCGACCCGGTGGTGCTCGACAAGCACGCCTCCGGGACCACACTGGCCAACGCCGGTCGCCTCTTCAGCCGGCTCAGCAAGGTCGACCACGTCCGGATCCTGTCCGGCGAGACCCTCTCGCCCCAGGGCCGCGAGACCGTCGAGCGCGCGGTCCTGCGGATGCTGGCCAAGGACTGACGGGGCGGCCACGCCCCTCCGCCACCGTGGTGCCTGAGCGCTCGGAGAACCACGCGCCGCCGCACCTGGGTCGAGATCAGACGACGGTCGGCCCCTCGGCCCAGAGTCCGCCGCGCAGCACGCGTACGGGCTCGAGGTCGCCGTCGACCACCACCAGGTCGGCCCGCCGGCCGGCCGTGAGCGAACCGATCTGACTCCAGCCCATGACGGAGGCGGGGGTGGCGGTCGCCGCGGTAACCGCGTCGGTCAGGGCGATCCCGGCCTCGGTGACGCACCAGCGCACGACCTCGAGGAGGGTGGCCACCCCCCCGGCGATCGACCCCCCGTCGGCCAGGCGCGCGGTGCGGCCGTCGACCACGACGTCGCGGCCGCCGAGGGTGTAGCGCCCCTGCGGCATCCCCGACGCGGCCATCGAGTCGGTGATGAGGGCCAGACTTCCCGGGCCGACGGTCTCGAACAGCATCCGCACCGTCTCCGCCGCGAGGTGGACCCCGTCGCCGACCACCTCGAGGACCGCCTCTCCGCGGCCGGCGGACCCGAGCGCCGCCGCTACCGGTCCCGGTGAGCGATGGTGCAGCGGCGGCATGCCGTTGAAGACGTGGGTGACGAGGGGCCGTCCGCCCCGAGGCCCGAGCTCGAGCACCCGGTCCAGCGCGGCCCGCGCGGTCACGGCGTCGGCGTCGGTATGCCCGACCGCCGGGACGATGCCTACTGCGGACAGCTGGGTCATCAGCGCCTCCGCACCGGGGCGTTCGGGAGCGAAGGTCATCTGGACCACGCGGCCGTGCCCGGCCTCGGCCAGGGCCTCGACGAGGGCCGGGTCGGGGTCGGTGAGGGCGCTGGGGTCCTGAGCGCCACACCGCACCACGGAGAGGAACGGACCCTCGAGGTGAATCCCGGCCAGCGTGCCGTCGGCGACGAGCTCGGCGCACGCGGTCACGCCGTCGAGGAGCGTCGGGCCGGACGCCGAGACCAGCGACCCAACCACCGAGGTGGTGCCGTGGCGGAGGTGGTGAGCCGCCGCGGTCCGACCGAGGTCGGGGTCCGGGCCGAACTCGCCGCCGGCGCCGCCGTGGCAGTGCAGGTCCACCAGCCCGGGGAGGATCGTGCGGCCCTCGGCCCATCCGTCCGGGACCGTGCCGTGGCGCCCGCTCAGCTCGCGGCGCGGCCCGACCCAGGAGATCCGGTCATCGTCGACGAGGACCGCCCCGTCGTCGACGACGCCGGTCGGGGTGACCACTCGACCGGTCAGCAGCGTCGGGGCGTCCACGCTCGACATCATGGCGGACGACGCGCACAGAGCGGTCTTAGGGTGGGGCGATGGACGACCTCGAGGACGCTGCCATCCCTCCCGAAGACGACGTCGCGCGCATCTGCGCCGACCTGATCCGGATCGAGTCGGTCAACTACGGCGACGGGTCGGGCCCAGGGGAACGCAAGGCCGCTGAGTACGTCATGGGGCAGCTCACCGAGGTGGGTCTGGACCCCGTGCTCGTCGAGAGCGAGCCGGGCCGTGCGTCGGTGATGATCCGCGTCGAAGGGTCGGACACCTCGCGTCCTGGGCTCGCCGTGCACGGCCATCTCGACGTCGTCCCGGCGAACGCCGCCGACTGGCAGGTCGACCCGTTCTCCGGGGAGGAGCGTGACGGCTGCATCTGGGGGCGCGGGGCCGTCGACATGAAGGACATGGACGCGATGATCATCGCCAACCTGCGTCACCTCGCGCGGAGCGGTGAGAAGCCGGCACGGACGACGACCTTCGTGTTCTTCGCCGACGAGGAGGCGGGCGGACTGCAGGGCAGCCGGTGGATCGTCGACGAGCATCCCGACTGGTTCGAGGGGGTGACCGAGGCCGTCTCGGAGGTCGGCGGTTTCAGCGTCACCGTGCCTCGCGCCGGGACGGGGGAGCCCACCCGCGCCTACCTCGTGCAGACCGCCGAGAAGGGGATCGCGTGGCTCCGGCTGCACGCCCACGGGCGAGCCGGGCACGGGTCGGTGCCGAACGATGCCAACGCCGTCGTGCGGCTGGCCGAGGCGGTCGGCCGGATCGCCGCATACCCCTGGCCGCGCCAGTACATCGCCTCGGTCCGGGCGCTGCTCGACGGGCTCAGCGACCTCACCGGCACTCCGTATGCGCCGGACGACCCGTCGCCGGTACTGCGCCACCTCGGTGGGGCGGCCGGGTTCGTCCTCGGGACGCTGTCCGACACGTCGACGTTCACGATGCTGGACGCGGGTTACAAGATGAACGTGGTCCCGCAGACCGCCTCGGCGTCGCTGGACTGCCGGTTCCTGCCCGGGCACGAGGACGACCTCATGGCCACGGTCCGTGAGCTGGCCGGCGAGCACGTCGAGGTCGTCGTGGACCATCACGACATCGCCCTCGACTCGCCTCTGTCGGGCGACCTGTTCACGGCGATGACGCAGTCGTTGCTGGCCGAGGACCCGGAGGCCGCGGTGCTGCCGTACTGCCTGTCCGGGGGGACCGACAACAAGGCCCTCAGCCGGCTCGGCATCACCGGGTACGGGTTCGCCCCGCTCCGGCTGCCCGCGAGCCTCGACTTCGCGCCGATGTTCCACGGGATCGACGAGCGCGTTCCGATCGAGTCGCTGGTCTTCGGGACCAGGGTGCTGGGGGAGTTCCTCCGCCG
The DNA here is from genome assembly GCF_036559105.1 of Lapillicoccus sp. Taxonomy (GTDB): domain Bacteria; phylum Actinomycetota; class Actinomycetes; order Actinomycetales; family Dermatophilaceae; genus Lapillicoccus. The sequence goes on from NZ_DATBTV010000150.1 coordinate 5,875, forward strand.
GGCCTGAAGCCCTCTCAGGTGCAACTCCAGGGTTGCGACTCCTGCGATTATCTGCAACTATGCAGTTGCACTTGAACCAGGAGGTAGGCGATGAACCCGCCAGCAGGCGCCAGCTCGGGCGAACCTCGTGCTGGCCGTGCTGTTCGCCGGAGCGTTCGTGATGGGCTGCGCCGAGATGCTCGTCGTGGGGATGCCCGACCGCATGGCGCCCTCGATACGGCACGAGGCGGTCACCCTCGCCGGTGCCGGCGCGCCTCTTGCGTCATCGCTTCCCGCCTCCGCCGTCAACGCCGGCATCGCGGTCGGCTCGTTCGCCGGCGGCCTCGCGATCGACGCTCGAGGCGTCCCCGCGGCCGTCCTGAACGGTGCCGCCGTCGCCGTGATGGCGGTCGTCGCGGCCTGGGCGACCGGGCACATCGCCCGGCGCCCCAGCCGGCTCCGGCCGAGCTCTCCATGCACCGCTGGTCCATCCCGACGAGAGGAACCCTCATGAGCGGCATCTCCAGCAACCACCCCGCCGTCGTCGACGCCGCGGAGCTCACCGTCCGCCGCACCATCCGGATCGCCGCGCCCGTCGAGAAGGTGTGGGCGGCGGTCACCGAACCGGAGCACATCTCCCGGTGGTTCGGCCAGACGGAGCTCGACGGTGCGGGTGCCGGTGCTCGCGGCACGATGACCTTCGCCGAGCGGGGCTCCATCCCCCTGCGGGTCGAGGCGATGGACCAGCCTCGCCTGGTCACCTACCGCTGGAACAACGACGACGCCCTGGAGCGACTCCCCGGCGAGCTCGACGTCGACCACTCCACGGTCTTCACCTTTACCCTCGAACCGGTCTCCGGCGGCACCCGGCTGACGGTCGTCGAGTCCGGGTTCGACGCGACCTCCGACCCGGCGGCCAACCTCGCGAGCCACCGCGGCGGCTGGGAGGTCGAGCTGGACAAGCTGGTGGCCCTGCTCGAGTCCGGGTCATGACGACGACAACGCTGGTCCCGGTGTTCGCCGCGCTCGGGGACGAGACCCGGTGGTCCGTCCTGACGGCGCTCGGTGACGGCGACGCGTCGGCGTCCGCCCTGGCCGAGCGCCTGCCGATCAGCCGTCAGGCGATCGCCAAGCACCTGGGCGTGCTCCACGAGGTCGGCCTCGTCGAACCGGTTCGCGTCGGTCGCGAGGTGCAGTACCGCGTCATCGGGTCGCAGCTTCGGGCCACCGCCGCCCGGCTCGACGCGATCGGTGCGGAGTGGGACCGTCGCCTCGCGGTCATCCGGGAGATCGCCGAAGGACTCTAGTCGCGCGTCAACGCCGGATCTCGACGAGGAGGACCCACGCGTTGACCACGGCCCCGACAATCCCGCCGATGATGCCCAGGACGAGCCACGCCAACCCACCGCCGCTCTCCGCGAGCAGGCTGACGCCACCGACGAGGTAGACCACGCTGCCGGGCAGGACGGCAACGGTTCGGGAGGCCAGCCACAGCCGGTTGCCGACGTGTCGAACGCGCCCCGGGTGGGGACCCCGATCGCGAAGCACAGAAGCACGGCGAGCACGAGCACCTCGATGCCCAGCAGCTGGGTGCTCTGCGGGACGAGGCCGACGATGCTGATGACCACGACGGCCACCAACAGCAGGATGGTATGCAGCGCCCGCTCCGGCACGCCGTGCATCGCGGGAATGCGCTCGACGTTGATGGAGACCGCGACGAAGACGAGGCCGGCCAGTGCTGCAGCCGCACCGGCGGAGGCGACGAACAGCTCGTGCCACAGCGTGGCGTCGTAGAGCGTCACGCGGCGTGAATATGCCACAGGAAGGGCACCCCGGTCGCGCCGTGCGCCTCGCCTGGGAAGGTGGACTCGTGGACGACGATGAGGAGCAGCGCCGGGCAGAGCGGGCAGCACAGGCCGACTACCACGTCGCGGCCCAGGAACGCCGGGAGGCGGCGGAGTCGGTCAAGGCCCAGGTGCTCATCGACCGGTTCGTCGAGCGGGCCAACGCGGCGGGGCTGCCCACCGAGGAGCTGACCGCATCCCCGTGGAGCGGTGGGGGCCGCTACCGCACCGGCGTGAGCGGCTGGTACCTGAAACAGAACCGGTCGATCGGGGTCAGCACGGACGGCGGCTACTACGTGCTCGTCGTGGCCCCCGAGCGGTTCGGCCGGTGGCGCCGGGTCGCCCTCGCCCCCACACCGCCGCCGCTCCAGGTGGGCAAGGGGGGCCGGGACGGAGACTCGGTGGCCCTCGACATCCTGCTCGACCTCCGCTTCGACTGGTCGGACGTTCCGGGGAGCTGACCTCGACCGGTCATCCGCCGGAGCGGACCACCCGCGCGTTCGCGCTGGTCGAACCGCGAGTGGGTGACCGTCAGGCGGTGCGGTGCACCCGGATGACGCGTCGTCGTAGCCAGGCCCGGCGGACGCCGCCGACGTAGACGACCGTGCGAGCGAGCTCCCAGTGCTCGTACTCGGCGTGCTCCCCGAGGGCGCGGCGGATCTCGGCTCGTGACACCTCGCGGGGGAACGTCAGGACGCGGTACTCGTACTCCACGCCCGACGTTCGGCGGGTGGTCATCTGTGCGTTCGGCATCGTCACCCATTCTTGCTCACAGCCGATACGGTCGTCGCATGACCGCTGACCCGCGCGCCGCGCTGACCTCCCTCGTGGCCGCCCTGGAACGTCACCTCGAGGTCGCGACGTCGCGCCGCGACCCCGACGACCCCGCGGTCGTGTCGGCGGCGGAGGAGCTGACCGACGCGTTCTTCGACTACGACGAGGCCCTGTTCGAGGCCACCGGCGTGACCACGCCCCTGGATGGCCCCTACGACGAGGACGACGACGAGGACGACGACGAGGACGACGAAGACGACGAGGACGACGAGGACGACCTCGACGACGACGACGACGACGACGAAGACGACGACGACCTCGACGACGTCGACGAGGACGACCTCGACGACGACGAGGACATCGAGGGCGACGAGCTCGAGGGCGAGCTCGAGCCGCAGTCGACGCCCGGCGACGTCAGTCGCTGATCTCGTCCAGCGCCGCGACGATCTCCGGCGGGAGCTCGAGGTCCTCGCTGGCCAGGGCGGTGCGCAGCTGCGCCACCGTCCGGCTGCCGACGACCGGCGCGGTCACGGCCGGCCGGTCGCGTACCCAGGCGAGCGCGACCTCGGTCGCCGACACACCGAGGCCGCCGGCGGCGGTCGACACCGCCTCGGCGACGGACATCGACCGGTCGTCGAGCCGGGCCGAGGCGAAGCTCGCGAACTGGCGCATCGCCGCCCGTGAGCCGGTCGGGATGCCGGACCGGTACTTCCCGGTGAGCACGCCGCCGCCCAGTGGCGAGTAGGGGAGCAGCCCGAACCCGAGCGCGTCCGCGGCGGGCACCAGGTCGTCCTCGGCGTCACGCGTGACCAGGGAGTACTCGATCTGGTTGGCCACCAACGGAACGCGGGCGGACTCCAGCAACGAGTACGCCCGCGCGGCCTGCCAGCCGGAGTAGTTCGACACCCCGACGTAGCGCGCCCGACCCGACGTCACCGCATACGCCAGGGCGCCGACGGTCTCCTCGAGCGGGGCCGTGTCGCTCCACGTGTGGACGAGCCAGAGGTCGACGTAGTCGGTGCCGAGGCGGCGGAGCGAGTCGTCGAGATGGCGCAACAGTCCGCCTCGCGACGTGTCGACGAGGCGGTGCTCGGGGGTGCGGGTGATGCCGGCCTTGGTGCAGATGGTGACCTCGTCGCGCCGGGCGACCTCGCGCAGCAGGGCGCCGACGATCTCCTCGGAGCGGCCCTCGGCGTAGCTGTGAGCGGTGTCGAGCAGCGTCCCGCCGGCCTCCAGGTAGGTCACCAGGAGCTCGCGGCAGACGTCGTCGTCGGCGGCGCCGCCCCACAGCATCGTCCCCAGACCGAGGCGAGACACGGCGAGCCCGGAGCCCCCCACCCTCCTGCGGCGCATACCGGAACGCTATCCGCTGGCATCGCACAGGCCGTCGCGCCCCGCCCTATAGCCTTCGGCGCATGCAGCTCGGGATCAACCTCGGATACTGGGGCGCAGGGAACGACGTCGAGAACCTTGCGACCGCCGTCGAGGCCGACCGGCTCGGGTATGCGGTGGCGTGGGTCGCCGAGGCCTACGGCTCGGATGCGCCGACCGTGCTCGCGTGGATCGGCGCGCAGACGGAGCGGATCGACCTCGGGGCGGCGGTGATGCAGATCCCCGCGCGCACGCCGGCGATGACCGCGATGACCGCGGCGACCATCGACACGCTCTCCGGTGGTCGGTTCCGGCTCGGTCTCGGAGTGTCCGGCCCGCAGGTCAGTGAGGGCTGGCACGGTGTGCCGTTCGCCGCTCCGCTCGGCCGCACCCGCGAGTACGTCGACATCGTGCGGATGGCGCTGCGCCGGGAAACTGTTGCTTACCAAGGCAGGCACTGGCAGCTCCCGATCCCCGAGGGTCCCGGCAAGGCCCTCAAGCTCACCGTCCATCCGGTGCGTCCGGAGGTGCCGATCTACCTCGCCGCGGTCGGGCCGAAGAACCTCGAGCTGGCCGGTGAGATCGCGGACGGTTGGCTGGCCATCTTCTACAGCCCGGAGCACAGTGGCGACCTGCTGGAGTCGGTCCGGGTGGGTCGGCGCAAGGTCGGGAAGGGCTCGGCGGAGGACCCGCTGACGGGCTTCGACGTCGTGCCGACCGTCCCTGTGGTCGTCGACGACGACGTCGAACGGGCCGCGCGTGCGATAGCGGGCTACGCCGCCCTCTACATCGGCGGGATGGGCTCGCGCGACCAGAACTTCTACAACCAGCTGGCCTGCCGGATGGGGTTCGAGGAGGCCGCTACCCGGATCCAGGACCTGTACCTCGACGGGAAGCACCGCGACGCCGCAGCGGCGGTGCCGTTCGAGCTCATCGACGCGACCTCGCTGATCGGGCCGCGCGAACGGATCGCCGAGCGGATCGGGCGCTACGCCGACGCGGGCGTCACCACGCTCACCGTCTCGGCCTCCTTCACTCCGCGCGTCGACCAGCAGCTCCAGATGATCCGGATGATGACCGAGCTGGTCGGCTAGTCGAGTTCCCGCGGCGGTTCTCAGCAAACGCTCAACCGGCGTCGGCTACGGTTGCGCCCCGTGTCCGACCTCAGCTACGTCCAGTCCGTCGTCCTCGGCGTGGTGGAGGGGCTGACCGAGTTCCTGCCCGTCTCGTCCACCGCGCACCTGACCATCGCGGAGAAGCTGATGGGGCTGCAGGTCGATGCCCCGGAGGTCACGGCGTACACCGCCATCATCCAGCTCGGTGCGATCGCCGCCACCCTTGTGTACTTCTTCCGTGACATCCTCCGGCTGGTCGTCGCCTGGGGACGGGGCCTCGTCGGCGCCGAGGCGCGCCGCCACCACGACTACGCACTGGCCTGGGCCGTGATCGTGGGGTCGATCCCCGTCGCGGTGGTCGGGTTCGCGCTCAAGAAGGTCATCGAGGGACCGCTGCGCAGCCTGTGGGTCATCGCCGTTGCCCTGATCCTCTGGAGCGGCGTGATGTGGCTCGCCGAGATGCGGCACGCCAAGCTGCTGCGCGAGAGCGGGGAACGTGGCGAAGGCACGGTGAGCGTCCGCGACGGGTTGGTCATCGGTCTGGTCCAGTGCTTCGCGCTCATTCCCGGTGTGAGCCGCTCCGGTGCCACGATCTCGGCCGGACTGTTCCGCGGGATCGACCGTGTGACCGCGACGCGGCTGTCGTTCTTCCTGTCGATCCCGGCGTTGACGGCTGCCGGGCTGTACGAGGGGGCGACGACCGACCTGTCGAACCTCGGCGTGGGTCAGATGGGGCTCGGGATCGTGGTCGCCTTCGTCGTCGCGTTCGCGTCGATCGCCTGGCTGCTGCGGTTCGTCGCGACGAACACCCTGATGCCGTTCGTCTGGTACCGCATCGCCCTAGGGTCCGTGCTCATCGTGACCCTCGCGACGGGCCTCATCACCGCGACCTGACCTCACGGTTCCTGGTCCAGCTCAGGGCCCAGCTCAGGGCCCAGGTCCGGGCTCCGGCTCACCACCCGGCGGACATATCGGAGCAGCGGTCGTGGCGGTCGGGCCGCAGACGGTGCTCAGAGCCAGCCGGACCGCTTGAACGCGCGGAACAGGCCGACGCAGACCGCGATCATCGCCGCCAGCACGACGAAGTAGCCGTAGTAGACCTCCGAGTCGCCGATCGTGATCGAGGCCTCGAGCTCGGGGATGTAGCGGAAGTTCATGCCGTAGATCCCGGCCACCATGGTCGGTACGGCGGCGATGGCGACCCACGCCGAGATCTTCCGCATGTCGTTGTTCTGGGCGACGCTGATCTGCGCGAGGTAGGCGCCGAGGATGTCCGAGAGCAGCCGATCGTAGGACTCGACGTGGTCATTGACCTTGAGGAGGTGGTCCCGGACGTCGCGGAAGAACGCCAGCACCTCGCTGCCGTCGCGGTCGACGATCGCCCGGTGCGGCTGGACGAAGAGCCGCTCCATCGCCTCGGCCAGCGGCTGGGACGCGCGGCGGATCTCCAGCACCTCGCGCTTGAGGCGGTAGATCGAGGTCGCGTCGATGTCGCGGGTGCCGCTGAACACCTGTTGCTCGATGTGCTCCAGGTCCTCGTGGATCTCGGTGTCGACGAGGATGTAGTTGTCGACCACCGAGTCCATCACGGCGTGGAGGACCGCCGCCGGACCGAGGCTGAGGTGCTCGGCGTTCTGCTCCAGACGCGCCCGCACCCCGGCGAGCGGGTTCGCGTCACCCCGTCGCACCGTCACCACGAACCGGTCGCCGAGGAACACCATGACCTCGCCGGTCTCCACGTCCGAGGTGTCCTCGACGTAGCGCAGCGTCTTGAGGACGACCAGCAGGCTGTCTTCGTAGTGCTCGATCTTGGCCCGTTGGTCCCCCCTGACCGCGTCCTCGACGGCGAGCGGGTGCAGCTGCAGCTCTTCGTTGACGAGGGCGAACTCCGCGTCGGTGGGGTCCTTGAGGCCGATCCAGAGGAAGCCGTTGCCCTCGTCGCGTAGCTGCTCCAGCTCGTGGCTGAGGTCCTGGCAGACGAGCCGGCGGCCACCCCGGTAGATGGCCTGGTCGACGATCATGCGCCTACTCCACCACCTAGAGTGACCCCGTGCCCACCGTCCTGCTCGTTCGCCATGGGCGGACGGCGGCGAACTCGTCCGGAGTGCTGGCCGGCTGGACCCCCGGCATCGGCCTCGACGACCACGGCCGGGCCCAGGTCGAGGCCCTCGGTGACCGGATCGCGAGCGCGGGAGTCCCGGTCTCCAGAGTGGTCTCCTCCCCGTTGCAGCGGTGCCAGGAGACCGCGGCGATCGTCGTCGCGAAGGCGGCCGACGGCATACCGGTCGAGGCGGACGACCGGCTCGGGGAGGCGCGCTACGGGTCGTGGACCGGGCGCAAGCTCTCGGAGCTGGCCAAGGAGGACCTCTGGCGGACCGTCCAGGACCAGCCGTCCGCGGTGCGCTTCCCGGACGGGGACGAGTTCCCGGGGGAGTCGATGGCGCAGATGCAGTCCCGAGCGCTGGACGCCATGCGGAGCCTGGACGCCGAGGTCGAGAAAGCCCATGGGGCTGACGCGGTGTGGGTCGCGGTGTCGCACGGGGACGTCATCAAGGCGATCCTGGCCGACGCGGCGGGGGCACACCTCGACCAGTTCCAGCGGATCCAGGTGGACCCCGCCTCGGTGTCCGTGGTCCGCTACACCGCGCGACGCCCCTTCCTGCTGCGCAGCAACGACAACGGCGGCGACCTGGGCGGGCTCAAGCGGCCACCCCCCAAGCCCGACGAGGAGGCGACGCCGGACGAGCCCGGCCCGACGGAGGTGGACGCGGGCGACGCCGCGGTCGGCGGCGGGGCGGGTTAGGTTGTTCGTATGCCCGTGCACGACTTCGACCCTCCGGAACGGTTCGTGGTCGGCACCGTCGGACCGCCGGGACAGCGGACGTTCTTCCTCCAGGCCCTGAGCGGGCGGCGGCTGGTGTCCATGTCGTGCGAGAAGGAACAGGTCCAGATCCTGGCCGACCGGGTAAACGACGTCCTCGACCAGTTCGCCGACGATGCGGCAACGGCCAGTCCCGAGGACAACGACCCCCTGGCGACGCCCATCGAGGATGAGTTCCGGGTCGCGACGCTGTCGTTGGCCTGGGACCCCACTCGCGCGGTCGTCGTCATCGAGGCGTTCGACGCCGATATCCCGGAGGCCGGAGACGACGATGAGGAGGCCACCGACGTACCCGAGGAGTTCCTCGAGTCGATGGCGTCGCGGCAGTCGGTCCGCGTTGTGCTGAGCCCGCTTCAGGCGCGCTCGTTCGTCCGGCGCGCCCGCGCCCTTGTGTCCTCCGGCCGGCCACCGTGCCCGTTCTGCGGCGGACCGCTGGACCCGACCGGTCACATCTGTCCGCGGTCCAACGGCTACAAGCGCTGACCGATGGACGGCCCACGGTCGGCCGTGGAGGTCGAGCAGGTGGTCGAGGCGCTGACCCACGGCGACCTCGAGGTGGTCGGTCAGATCACCGACTCCTCGAACATCGCCCTGCTGTGCGAGGTGCGGGGGGACGCCGTCAACCAGGCGGCTGCGGCCACCGGCGCGCCGGTCCACGTGATCTACAAGCCGGTACGCGGCGAACGGCCGCTGTGGGACTTCCCGGACGGGACGCTGGCCGGCCGCGAGGTCGCGACCTTCGCCGTGTCGCGGGCCGCGGGCTGGGACGTCGTGCCGCCGACCGTGCTCCGGGACGGAGCGTTGGGGCAGGGGTCGGTGCAGCTGTGGATCGGCGACCCGTTCGCGCCCTCGACGAACGGCCGGCCGGTGGACATCTGCTCGCCTCGGTCGGTACCCGACGGGTGGCTGTCGGTGATCGACGGCGAGATCAGCGGCGGCCGGGCCGTGAGCGTCATCCACGAGAACCGTGACGACGTCCGCGACGTCGCGGTCCTCGACGCGGTGGTCAACAACGGCGACCGCAAGGGGTCGCACCTCCAGCGCGACCGCGTCGGCGCCCTCTGGGGTTTCGACCACGGGGTGACGCTCAGTGCCGACCCGAAGCTGCGGACCGTGCTGTGGGGCTGGGCGGGTGAACCGCTGCGCGACGTCGACGTGGTGCGGCTGGAGCGGCTCCAGGGGTTGTTGGACGACCCCGGGTCGAGGCTGAGCACCGACCTCGCCCGCCTGCTACCGCGCGACGACGTTCGCGCTCTCGTGCGGCGCACGACGAAGCTGCTCCGGTCGCGGCGGCACCCACGTCCGAGCGGCGGCTGGCCCGCCATCCCCTGGCCTGCGATCTGACCCGGGCCGCCGCCCCCGCAGCGCTGTACTCGGCGCCCTCCCTGACCCGCGTCGACCACTCCGCACGTGATGGCGTATCGCGCCCGATGTCGGATCTGTCGAAAACAGATCATCACCTGCGCGATAGCCGGCACGCGGGCGTTCGGGATGGTCGGGGCTGGACGGGGCGGGCGCGGGGGCTCGTCTAGGCTCACGCCGTGATCTCGTGGCCCTCGCCGTTCCTGCCCGCGGTACCGGGAACCGGCGGCCCTCTCCGGATCCACGACACGGCCAGCGGTGAGCCGCACGAGGTCGCGCCCGAGGGCCCGGCGACGATGTACGTCTGCGGCATCACGCCCTACGACGCGACCCACATCGGCCACGCCGCCACCTACGTCACGTTCGACCTCGTCGGTCGCACGTTGCGGGACGCCGGCCACGACGTGGTCTACGTGCAGAACGTCACCGACATCGACGACCCCCTCCTCGAACGCGCCGCCCGAGACGGCAAGGACTGGGCCGACCTGGCCCGGGAGGAGACGGCGCTGTTCGCCGAGGACATGACCGCCCTTCAGGTCATCGCCCCGGACCACTTCATCGGCGCGGTGGAGTCGATCCCGTTGATCGTCAAGGCGGTCGAGGAGCTCGAGGCGAACGGCACCGCATACCGGCTGGACGCCCCCGAGGGCGGGCAGGACGTCTACTTCGACGCGACGGAGCAGCCGCACTTCGGCGAGGTCTCGCACCTCAGTCACGACGAGATGCTCGCCCTGTTCGCCGAACGGGGCGGCGACCCCGACCGCGAGGGCAAACGCGACGTCCTCGACCCCCTGCTGTGGCGCGCCCGCCGGGACGGCGAACCGTCGTGGCCCGGCGGCGGCCTCGGCGACGGGCGGCCGGGCTGGCACATCGAGTGCGCGACCATCGCCCAGCAGCACCTCGGCGTCCCGTTCGACCTGCAGGGCGGCGGCACCGACCTGATCTTCCCGCACCACGAGATGAGCGCCGGCCATGGTGAGGCGCTGTCCGGAGCCGAGCCGTTCGCCCGGACCTTCGTGCACCAGGCGATGGTGGGGTACGACGGCGAGAAGATGAGCAAGTCCAAGGGCAACCTCGTCCTCGTCTCCGCGCTGCGCGAACGCGGGGTCGAGCCGATGGCGATCCGGCTGGCGCTCCTCGCGCACCACTACCGCACGCCGTGGGAGTGGACCGACGACGTGCTCGCGCAGGCCGAGGGCCGGCTGGCGGCCTGGCGGACAGGGATGTCGACCAACGGTGGTCCCGACGCCGGCGCCACGGTGGCCGAGGTGCGAGCCCGCCTCGCCGACGACCTCGACACCCCCGGCGCACTCGCCGCCATCGACGCCTGGGTCGCCCGATCCCTGTCCGATGGTGGGTCCGTCGAGGGCGCCCCGGGCATCGTGGGACGTACCTGCGACGCCCTGCTCGGCGTCCGGGTCTAGTCACCCACGAGGTCGCCGCGCCGATCCCTCGCGTGACGGCTCAGGCCGGCGGGATGCCCTCGTCGCCGCGACGGCGCAGGTAGCGCTCGAACTCGCGGGCGATCGCGTCGCCGCTCGCCTCGGGCAGGTCGGCCGTGTCGGTGGTCTCCTCGAGGGACTGGACGTACTCGGCCACCTCGTCGTCGGACTCCGCGAGCTCGTTCACGCCTCGCTCCCACGCGCGGGCCGACTCCGGCAGGTCGCCGAGCGGGATCGTCACGTTGAACAGGGACTCGAGCTTGCCGAGCAGGCCGAGGGTGGCCTTGGGCGACGGCGAGCTCCCGGCGTAGTGGGGAACGGCCGCCCAGCAGCTGAGCGACGGCAACCCGGCTCGATGAGCGGCGTCCGAGATGACGCCGACGATGCCGGTCGGGCCCTCGTATCCGCTCGACTCGAGGTCGAGCCGGTGGAGGACGTCCTCGTCGTCGGAGGTCGCAGTGACGGGGATCGGGCGGGTATGCGGGACGTCGGCGAGCAGCGCGCCGAGGGTCACGAAGGTCGAGACGCCGAGCCGCTCCGCATACTCGAGCAGCTCGATGGTGAACGCCCGCCACCGGGTCGACGGCTCGATGCCCTCCACGAGGACGACGTCGCGCGAGCCGAACCCGGTGTCGCGCGCGACCAGGATCCGGGTGGTGGGCCACACGATTCGCCGTTGACCGTCGTCGCGCATCACCTTCGGGCGGTTGACCTGGAAGTCGTAGTACTCCTCCGGGTCGAGAGCCGCAATGGCCTCGGCGTCCCAGACCGCCGCGAGGTGTTCGACCGCGGACGAGGCCGCCTCGCCGGCGTCGTTCCATCCCTCGAACGCGGCGATGAGCATCGGGTCGCGCAGCGTCGGCACGTCCTCGAACTCGAGCAAGGAGCCTCCATCGGTGATCTGTCGCACGGGGGGTCGCCGCATCGGCGCATCTCCACCTTATGCTCCCGCTCTCGAGCCACGGCCCGTGACGGTTTCCGCCGCGCCTAGACTCTGCGGTCGTGACCTCGACCACTGAACCGGCGATCCGGGCACAGCTGCCCGCCGCAGTGCTCTGGGACATGGACGGCACGCTCATCGACAGCGAGCCCTACTGGATCGCCGAGGAGCATGCGCTCGTCGAGTCGTTCGGCGGCACGTGGACCGACGCCCACGCGCACGCACTGGTCGGCAACCCGCTCGAGGTGTCGGCGCAGTACATCATCGACCACTCGCCGGTCGAGGCCGACGTCAACGAGGTGGTCGACACGCTCATGTACGGCGTCATGGACCGCGTCCGCGCCTCGGTGCCGTGGCGTCCCGGGGCGCTCGAGCTGCTCACGGCCCTGCATGACGCCGGCGTCCCGAACGCGCTGGTGACGATGTCCTGGCGCCCGCTCACCGACCTCGTGGTCTCGCTGGTCCCGCCCGACGTGTTCGACGTCGTCGTCACGGGGGACGCGGTCGGCCACGGCAAGCCGCACCCCGAGCCCTACCTCACCGCGGCGCGGCTCCTCGGGGTCGAGGCCTCGGACTGCGTCGCCATCGAGGACTCGCCGGCCGGTGTGGCCTCCGCCGTGGCAGCGGGCGTGCCGACCATCGCCGTCCCGCACGTCGTCCCGGTGCCAAGGATGGCCGGTGCGGTCCAGCTGCCCTCGTTGCGCGGCGTCGGGCCGGCCGACCTGCTCCTGGCGGTCTCCGCCACCCGGCGCCCCGCCCGCTAGTCCCGCACGCACACCGCAGCGCGGGTAGGCGACGGAGCCGGTCAGTCCCTCGGGTCGAGACCGGCGGCGACGTCGCGGAGGTGGTCCAGGCTGACCCGGACGTCCTCCACCGGCGGTCGGGTGGCGCCGCCCTCGGTCGGCTCCGCGTCGAGGATCGTGTCCTGCTCGAGGACGTACCACCCCGCATACCCGGCGTTCTCGAGCGAGGTGACGATGGCCGCGACGTCCACGTCTCCCGCGCCGAGCGGGCGGTACATGCCGGCCCGGACGCCGTCGGTGTAGCTCAGTCCCTCGTGGCGGACACGGGCGGCCACGTCGGCCGCCACGTCCTTGAGGTGGACGTGGGCCACCCGGTCCGGACTCTGCTGCGCGACGGCGACCGGGTCGCCGCCGCCGATCAGCAGGTGCCCGGTGTCGAGGCACAGGCCGATCCCACTGCCGCGCAGCACCCGTTCGGTCTCCTCACCGGACTCGACCATGGTGCCGACGTGGGGGTGCAGGGTCGCCTCCAGGCCACGTGCGGAGGCGGCCACGTCGAGCCGGTCGAGATTGCCGAGGAGGGTGGTCCAGCCCTTGGCGTCCAGCACCGGGCGGGCGTCGTACCCCTCGGATCCCGTCGCCGCCGCAAGCACCAGCGTGGTGGCGTGCGCGGCGACCAGCCCGTCCATGGCCAGGTGGACCTCGGGGAGCGGGTCGTGGTCGGGGTCGTGCAGGACGACCGGGACGAACTGGCCGACGGCGGCGAGCCCGTGGCGCCCGAGTACGGCCGCCTTGGCCTCCGGCGCCTCGGGGAGGAAGTCCTCCGGACCGAACTCGGTGGCGCGGAGCCCCACCTCCCGCATCTGGGTCAGCACGGTGGCCGGGTCGTACTGCCAGCCCCAGCCGGGCACCTCGCAGACCCCCCACGAGATCGGGGCACCGGCCACGCGGTCCAGAACGGGGAGGCGGATCGTTCGCACGCGGGCGTCACCGGTGACGGTCATGGTGGCAAGGGTGGGGGAGCCTCCGACCCGTGTCAACCGTTTGTCCTGACATTAAGACGGTCTGGGGGACGCGACCGGCTCAGCGTCACTCGTCGGCCGGGTCGACGCGGCCGGTCTCCTCGGGGTCGACGGCGAGCAGGGAGGCTCGCTCCGGCAGCGGTGGCGGTGTGCCGCCCCACGCGGGACAGATGGCCCGGTGGTCGCACCAGTCACACAGCTTCGACGGTGAAGGGCGCCAGTCGCCGGTGGTCGCGGCCCGCTCGATCGCCGTCCACAGCGCCTTGACCTTCCGCTCGGTCGCAAGCAGGTCGGCCTCGTCGGGGGAGTAGCGCAGCAGCTCGCGGTTGCCGAGGTAGACCAGCTGGAGCATGGTCGGGACGACCCCGCGCATCCGCCACAGCACCAGCGCGTAGAACCGCATCTGGAACAGCGCCTTGGCCTCGAAGTACTCCGAGGGCGAGCGGCCGGTCTTGTAGTCGACGACCCGCATCGCGCCGTTCGGGGCGACATCGAGCCGGTCCACGTAGCCCCGGAGGGTCAGCCCGCCCACGTCGGCCTCGACGTAGAGCTCGCGCTCGGCCGGCTCGAGGCGAGTGGGGTCCTCGAGGGTGAACCAGGTGTCGACCAGCTTGGCCGCATCGGCGAACCAGGACTGCCGGTCGGGTGCGTCGAGTCCGTCGTCGGAGATCAGCGTGGCGAGCTCGGGCTCCTCCTCGACGAGCCGCTCCCACTCCCGCGCGAGCAGCTCGACCGCGCGCTCGGGGGTGCGGTCCTCGGCGGGCAGGTCGAAGAGGCGCTCCAGCACGGCGTGCACGAGGGTCCCTCGGGCGGCGGCCGGGCTGGGCAGGCTGGGGAGCCGGTCGATGACCCGGAACCGGTAGAGCAGCGGGCACGCCATGAAGTCCGCCGCGCGGCTCGGCGACAGCGCGGCCGTGCGCTGCGGCAGCGGCTCACGTCGGCGCGGCGGCGCGGTCTGGACGGCGGTGCTCATGCCAGGGACTGTAGAACGTATGTCCGACTGCGGGTCGGAGGCGCGCCCCGTGGAGGCGCGCCCGGTGGCCCGGCGCACGCCGGCGACGACCCGTCGGTATGCGTCGCGCCAGCTCACTCGTCGATTCTCGCCGCCGGGCCGGACAGCCGCCGCACCCGCCCCACAGCGGCGTGACCGGCCGACCCCCAGGTTCTGCGCACCTGCGCGGACCGTTCAGTCCTCCGGCTGGTACCCCAGGTTCGGACCCAGCCACCGCTCGGCCTCTGCCATGGACCAGCCCTTGCGTGTCGCATACTCCTCGACCTGGTCCTGGCCGAGCCGCCCGACGACGAAGTACTGGGACTGCGGGTGCGAGAAGTACCAGCCGCTGACCGCCGCGCCGGGCCACATGGCCATCGACTCGGTGAGGCGGATCCCGACCCGGCGCTCGACGTCGAGCAGTGACCAGAGGGTCTCCTTCTCGGTGTGGTCCGGGCAGGCGGGGTACCCGGGCGCCGGCCGGATCCCGACGTAGCGCTCGGCGAGGACCTCCTCGCTCGAGAGGTGCTCGTCCGGCGCATACCCCCAGATGTCGCGGCGGACCCGCTCGTGGAGCCGCTCGGCGAAGGCCTCGGCCAGCCGGTCGGCGAGGGACTCGAGGAGGATCGCGTTGTAGTCGTCGACCGCCGCCTTGAACTCGGCCACCTTCTCCGGGACACCGAGGCCGGCCGTGACGGCGAACGCTCCGACGTGGTCGCGCAGCCCGGTCGACGTCGGCGCGACGAAGTCGGAGAGCGCCCGGTTCGGCACGCCGTCGCGGTGCTTCCCCTGCTGGCGCAGGGTGCGAAGCGTCACCGCCAGGGACTCGCGGGTCTCGTCGGTGTAGACCTCGATGTCGTCACCGACCGAGTTGGCGGGGAACAGGCCCAGGACGCCGTCGGCGCGCAGCCACTTCTCGTCGGTCAGCCGGTCGAGCATCCGCTGCGCGTCCTGGTAGAGCCGCGTGGCCGCCTCGCCCGACGCCGGGTTGTTGAGGATGTCGGGGAACCGACCCTTCATCTCCCAGGCGTTGAAGAACGGGCCCCAGTCGATGTACTCGCGCAGCTCGGCCAGCGAGTAGTCGTGCCAGGTGCGGACGAACTGGGTGATCTCGTGGCGCCGCACCCCGGACTGTCGCTGGAGCAGCTCCTTCTCCTGCTGCGCGATGACGTGGGGGATCGGCGGACGGTATGCCGCCCAGTCCACCGGGGTGGCGTTGGCCCGTGCGGTGGCCAGCGGGACCAGCGGCCGGTCGGTGCTCTTGGCCGCGTGCCGGGCGCGCAGCGCGTCGTAGTCGGTCTTGACCGTGGCCATCAGCTTCGGGCGCTGGTCGTCGGAGAGCAGCTGGGAGACGACGGGGACGGACCGCGAGGCGTCCTTCACCCAGACGACGGGGCCGTGGTACTTCTCGTCGACCTTGACGGCCGTGTGCGCCCGTGACGTCGTGGCGCCGCCGATGAGGAGCGGGATCTCGAAGCCTTGGCGCTCCATCTCCGATGCCATCGTCACCATCTCGTCGAGCGACGGCGTGATGAGGCCGGAGAGCCCGATCACGTCGGCCCGCTCGCTTCTCGCGGCGTCGAGGATCTTCTGTGGCGGGACCATGACCCCCAGGTCGACGACGTCGTAGTTGTTGCACTGCAGCACGACGCCGACGATGTTCTTGCCGATGTCGTGAACGTCGCCCTTGACGGTGGCCATGACGATCTTGCCCTTGGCGCTGGATGTCGCAGGACCGCCGTCCCTCTCCTGTTGCTGCTTCTCCGCCTCGATGAACGGGATGAGGTAGGCGACGGCCTTCTTCATCACCCGGGCGCTCTTGACCACCTGCGGCAGGAACATCTTCCCGGAGCCGAACAGGTCGCCGACGACGTTCATCCCGTCCATCAGCGGGCCCTCGATGACCTCGATGGTGCGACCGCCGCGGGCGACGATCTCCTGGCGCAGCTCCTCGGTGTCGGTCTCGGCGAACTCGTCGATGCCCTTGACCAGCGCGTGGGTGATCCGCTCGCCGACCGGCAGCGTGCGCCACTCCTTGCCGGCGTTGGGGTCGGCCTCCTCGGCCGCCGTGTTGAACCGCTCGGCGATCTCGAGCAGCCGTTCGGTGGAGTCGCTGCGGCGGTTGAGGATCACGTCCTCGATGCGCTCGCGCAGATCAGGGTCGAGCTGGTCGTAGACCACCAGGGCACCGGCGTTGACGATGCCCATGTCCATGCCGGCCTGGATCGCGTGGTAGAGGAACACGGCGTGGATCGCCTCGCGGACCGCGTTGTTGCCGCGGAACGAGAAGCTGACGTTGGAGACGCCGCCGGAGACGAGCGCGTGCGGCAGGTTCTCCTTGATCCACCGGGTCGCCTCGATGAAGTCGGTGCCGTAGGCGGCGTGCTCCTCGATGCCGGTGGCGACCGCGAAGATGTTCGGGTCGATGATGACGTCCTCGGCGGGGAAGCCGACCTCGTGGACGAGGATGTCGTATGCGCGACGCGAGATGACCTGTCGGCGGGCCAGGCTGTCGGCCTGACCCTCCTCGTCGAAGGCCATCACGACGATCGCCGCGCCGTACTTGCGGCACAGCCGCGCGTGCTCGACGAAGGCCTCGACGCCCTCCTTCATCGAGATCGAGTTGACGATCGGCTTGCCCTGAACGCACTTGAGGCCGGCCTCGATGACCGACCACTTGCTGGAGTCGATCATCAGCGGCACCCGGGAGATGTCGGGCTCGCTGGCGATGAGCTTGACGAAGCGGTCCATCGCCTCGACGCCGTCGATCATCCCCTCGTCCATGTTGATGTCGATGACCTGCGCGCCGGCTTCGACCTGTTGGCGGGCGACGTTGAGGGCGGTGGGGTAGTCGCCTTCCTTGATGAGCCGCCGGAACCGGGCGCTGCCGGTGATGTTCGTCCGCTCGCCGACGTTGACGAACAGCGAGTCCTCGGTGATGTTCAGCGGTTCCAGGCCCGAGAGGCGGAGCGCGGGCGCGAGGTCGGCGGGCACGTGCGGGGTCTTGCCGTCGACCGCCTTGCTGAACATGGCGATGTGGTCCGGCGTCGTACCGCAGCAGCCGCCGATGATGTTGACCAGGCCGCTGTCGGCGAACTCCTCCATGATCGCGGACATCTGCTCGGGCGCCTCGTCGTACTCGCCGAACGCGTTGGGCAGCCCCGCGTTGGGGTAGCAGGACACGAAACAGTCGGCGATACGGGCGATCTCGGCGAGGTAGGGCCGGATCTCGTCGGCGCCGAGAGCGCAGTTGAGACCGACGGCGATCGGCCGCGAGTGGCGGATCGAGTTGTAGAACGCCTCGGTGACCTGCCCCGACAGGGTTCGGCCGGAGGCGTCCGTGATGGTGCCGGAGATGATGACCGGCCAGCGCCGCGCATACTCCTCGAACAGCGTCTCGCAGGCGAAGATCGCTGCCTTGGCGTTCAGGGTGTCGAAGATCGTCTCGATGAGCAGCAGGTCGGCACCGCCGTCGACGAGGCCGCGCGCCTGCTCCAGGTAGGCGGCGACGAGCTGGTCGTAAGTGATGTTGCGCGCGCCGGGGTCGTCAACGTCGGGCGAGATCGAGGCGGTGCTGTTGGTCGGGCCCAGGGCACCCGCGACGTAGCGCGGCCGGTCGGGGGTCCGCTCGGTCATCGCGTCGCACTCGGCGCGGGCGATCCGCGCTGCGGCGACGTTCATCTCGTAGGCGAGGTCGACCATGTCGTAGTCGCGCAGGCTGATCGCGTTGGCGTTGAAGGTGTTCGTCTCGAGCAGGTCGGCGCCGGCTGCGAGGTACTCGCGGTGGATCCCGGCGATGACGTCGGGCGCGGTCAGGACGAGGAGATCGTTGTTGCCGCGCAGGTCGCTCGGCCAGTCGGCGAAGCGCTCGCCGCGGAAGTCCTGCTCCGCCAGCCCGGCGCGCTGGATCATGGTGCCCATCGCCCCGTCGAGCACGAGGATCCGCTCGGCGAGGAGGCTGCGAAGCTCCTCGGTGGCGTCGGGGCGCAGGTTGTTCTCGGTCACGGTGGCCTTCAGCGAGTCGGGTCGGACGACCTCCCAGTATGAACGGGGAGGCACAGGAAGCGCACGGAGGTATCACCATCCGATGACGTAGTGTCGTCCCATGACCGCGGGCCCCGGCACCACGGCGAGCTACGGCTGGCGGATCGGCGACATTCGCGGCATACCGGTCTACCTCGGCCGGTCCTGGCCGGTCATCGCGATCATCGTCGTCGTGACGTTCGCCCCGAACGTGTCGACGTCGACCGGGCAGTACGGCGGCGTCTTCGGGTATGCGGTCGCGGTCGCCTACGCGGTGCTGCTCCTGCTGTCCGTCCTGGCTCACGAGGCCGGCCACGCGCTGGTCGCGCGGCGGTTCGGGTTCCGTGTCGACCGCGTCGTCGCCGACCTCTGGGGCGGCCACACCGTCTACGACAGCTCGACCTCCCGCGCCGGCACCAGCGCGGTCATCTCGGTGTCCGGGCCCCTCGCCAACCTCGTGCTCGCCGGCATCGGGTATGCCGTGATGCGGGCGGTCGATCCGGACGGCGTCGTCGGGCTGCTGCTCTTCGCGGTCACGCTGACCAACGCCTTCGTCGGGTTCTTCAACCTGCTTCCTGGGCTGCCGCTGGACGGCGGGTATCTCGTACACGCGTTGGTCTGGAAGGTGACCGGCGACCGCAACCGCGCGTTGATGGTCGCCGGCTGGCTGGGACGGGTCGTGACGGTGGTGTTCGTGCTCTGGCTGGTCGGGCGGCCGCTGCTCCTCGGTCAGCCGCCGTCCCTGGTCACCATCGTCTGGTGCGGCCTGATCGGCGCGTTCCTCTGGATGGGAGCGACGAGCGCCATCCGCGCGGGGGAGTCTCGGCGGGTCATCGAGCGGGTGCCGTTGGCGAAGGTGCTGCGCCCGGCCATGGTCGTCGGGGTCGGGGAATCCGTGGCCTCGGTACTGGCCCGAGTGGACGGTGCGGCGTCGGGTAGCCGACGTGACGGCGACGGCGGCTGGGCGGTCGGCGGGTCCGGTGCGGTCGCCCCGGTCGTGGTCGCGGTCGGCCGGTCCGGCGAGGTCCTCGGGATCGCCGACCTCGACGCGGCCCGGGGGATCGACGGGGCACGCCAGGGACAGGTGCCCGTGGAGGCGGTGGTGGGCCGTCAGCCGGACGGCTGGGTGGTCATGGTCGACTCGCGCGAGGGTGACGTCTCGGGGCTGGTCAGCGCCGTGGCGGCGAGTGGGTCGGCGGCTCCACCCACGCTGCTCGCGGTGACACCGACGGGCGAGGTGCTGGGGACGGTCACCCTGGCGGATCTGTCGGCGGCGTTCACGCCCTGACGTCGCGGGTCAGCGGCGCTCAGCGGCGCTCAGCGGCAGGTCGGACGCGGCAGGTCGGACGCGGCAGGTCGGACGCGGCCGGTCCAAACGGGCCGACGATGAACGCCACGGGGCGGCGCCCGGCGCTCGGCTCACGGCACCCCAGCTACTCGGACATGTCTGAGTTGTTGTGGCCAGAACCGGGATTTCGTGGCGACTACTCGGACATGTCTGAGCGGCCTCGCGAGCGCCGAGCCACGGAGGTCGGCGACGCTGATGGTCTTGGTCGTGTGAAGTCGAGGCGAGTGAGGGGTCCGAGCTGTCCAGGTCTCGCGACCGCTTTTTCGTCCACATGGTGTGGGTGATCCGTCCCGTCATCCACAGGTGCGATCAACGCTCTGGTGCGTGGACGGCCCGGGACCTTGGGTGGAGTCATGGCGAGGAAACTGGCACTGGCAGAGGCGGTTCCGGGTGAGGACCATGGACTCGTCGGCGTGAACGAGGTCCGGCTGGTCGGGCGCGTGAGCGGGCGCCCGGAGTCGAAGGAGCTGCCCAGCGGCGACATCGTGGTCCAGCTGCGCGTGGTCGTCGGCCGGCCACCGTCGGAGCGCAAGACCCAGGTCGACACCATTGACGTGTCCTGCTGGACCGCGGCGGCCCGGCGAGCGGCGCTGCGGCAGCACGACGGCGACCTGGTCGAGGTGTCGGGGGCGCTGCGGCGGCGGTTCTTCCGGGCGGGCGCGACGACGCAGAGCCGCTACGACGTGGAGGCGGTTACCGTGCGACGACATCGGGGGTGAGCCGCAAGGCCGCCCCACCGGTCGGGCGAGGTCCTGGCGTCCGGCCTCGGCGTGACCTCGGCGGGCCGGCGCGACCGTAGACTCACCGCTCGTGGTCGAGGCGGAGGATGCGGGCGAGGTTGCGGCGTCGGACCCCGACGCCAGGGGGCTCACTCGACGGGGACCGTTCGAGGTCGGCGACCGGGTCCAGCTGACGGACCCCAAGGGCCGCCTCCACACCATCACCCTCGAGACCGGGCGCGAGTTCCACACCCACGCCGGCCGGCTCGCCCACGACGACCTCATCGGGGAGCCGGACGGGACCGTCGTCGCGAACTCGTCGGGCACCGAGTACCTCGCGCTGCGCCCGCTGCTGGCCGACTACGTGATGTCGATGCCGCGCGGCGCCGCCGTGATCTACCCCAAGGACTCGGCCCAGATCGTCACCATGGCCGACATCTTCCCGGGCGCCCGCGTCGTGGAGGCCGGGGTCGGGTCCGGTGCCCTCAGCATGTCGCTGCTACGGGCCATCGGTGACAACGGCGAGCTGGTGTCGTTCGAGCGCCGCGAGGACTTCGCCGACATCGCCCGCGGGAACGCCCGCGCCTTCTTCGGCCGAGAGCACCCGGCCTGGCGGGTCGTCGTCGGCGATCTGGTGGAGGCCCTCCCCACGGCGGTCGAGGCCGGCACCGTCGACCGCGTCGTCCTGGACATGCTCGCCCCGTGGGAGTGCCTCGACGCGGTGGCCGACGCGATGCTGCCCGGCGGCGTGCTGATCTGCTACGTCGCGACGACGACCCAGCTCTCCCGGGTGGCCGAGGGGATCCGGAGCCACGGCGGCTACACCGAGCCGAACGCCTGGGAGTCCCTCGTCCGGGGCTGGCACCTCGAGGGTCTGGCGGTCCGGCCCGAGCACCGGATGCACGGGCATACCGGCTTCCTCGTCACCACCCGACGGCTGGCGCCCGGAGTCACTCCCCCGGAGCGGACGCGCCGGCCAGCGAAGGGGTCCCAGAGCCCGCCGGCCGACGTCGAGGAGGCCGAGTGGGACGCCGCCGACCTCGGCGAACGTCCAGTATCTGAGAAAAAGGTCCGACGCGTACGCAGGACTGTGACTCAAACCTCCGAGCCGTAAGCGAAACGGCGAGTTAGGGTCGAATCAGGAGCCCGACCCGAGAGCCGTCAGGAGGTGCCGAGATGTCAGACATCACCCCCCGCGAGCCCGAGGACGTGCACGCACACCACGACCAGTCGGACCCGTTCGAGCGAGCCGCGCCCGAGGAGCTGTCGCGCCAGCGCGACCTCCTGCGCGACGAGGTGCACGAGCTGCGCGAGCAGCTGCGGCACAGCCCGACCCGGGCCCGTGAGCTGGAGAACCGCGTCCTGCAGCTGCAGACGTCGCTCGCCACGCTCTCCACCCAGAACGAGCGGCTGGTGCGCACCCTCAAAGAGGCGCGCGAGCAGATCGTCACGCTGAAGTCCGAGGTGGACCGGCTCGCGCAGCCGCCCAGTGCCTACGGGCTGATCCTCGAGTCCTACGACGACGCGACGGTGGACATCCTCACCAGCGGCCGCAAGATGCGGGTCGCCGTGAGCCCGACTGTCGACCCCGCCACCCTGAGCGCGGGCCGTGAGGTCATGCTCAACGAGGCGCTCAACGTCGTCGCCACGTGCGGCTACGAACGCGTCGGCGAGGTCGTCATGGTCAAGGAGATCCTCGACGACGACCGCATCCTCGTGGTCGCGCACGCCGACGAGGAGCGGGTATGCCGCCGCGCCGACTCCCTCGAGGGACAGCTGGTCCGCGTCGGTGACGCGCTCATGCTCGACCCGCGGTCCGGGTTCGTCTACGAGCGGATCCCCAAGGCCGAGGTCCAGGACCTCGTCCTCGAGGAGGTCCCCGACATCGCCTACGAGGACATCGGTGGCCTGTCCGGCCAGATCGAGCAGATCCGCGACGCGGTCGAGCTGCCCTACCTGCATCCGGAGCTGTTCAAGGAGCACCAGCTGCGTCCGCCGAAGGGTGTCCTGCTCTACGGCCCGCCCGGCTGCGGCAAGACCCTCATCGCCAAGGCGGTGGCGGCGTCGCTGGCCAAGAAGGTGGCGGAGCGCACCGGGGTCGAGCTCGAGAAGAGCTACTTCCTCAACATCAAGGGCCCGGAGCTGCTCAACAAGTACGTCGGCGAGACCGAGCGCCACATCCGGGTGATCTTCCAGCGCGCCCGCGAGAAGGCGTCCGACGGGACACCGGTCGTCGTGTTCTTCGACGAGATGGACTCACTGTTCCGCACTCGCGGGTCCGGCGTCTCCAGCGACGTCGAGACCACGATCGTGCCGCAGCTGCTGTCGGAGATCGACGGCGTGGAACGGCTGGAGAACGTCATCGTCATCGGGGCGTCCAACCGCGAGGACATGATCGACCCGGCGATCCTGCGGCCCGGCCGCCTCGACGTGAAGATCAAGATTGAGCGGCCGGACGCCGAGAGCGCCCGCGACATCTTCAGCAAGTACCTCGTCGTGGGTCTGCCGCTGCACGAGCACGACCTGGCCGAGAACGGCGGCAACCGGCTGGCGACCATCGAGGGCATGATCCAGGCGACCGTCGAGCGGATGTACTCCGAGATCGACGAGAACCGGTTCCTCGAGGTGACCTACGCCGGTGGCGACAAGGAGATCCTCTACTTCAAGGACTTCAACTCGGGCGCGATGATCGAGAACATCGTCGACCGGGCCAAGAAGATGGCGATCAAAGACTTCCTCACGATCGGCCAGAAGGGGATCCGGGTCGACCACCTGCTCGCGGCCTGCGTCGACGAGTTCAAGGAGAACGAGGACCTGCCCAACACGACGAACCCCGACGACTGGGCTCGCATCTCGGGCAAGAAGGGCGAGCGGATCGTCTACATCCGCACGCTCATCAACGGCAAGGACGGCACCGAGCCGGGTCGCTCGATCCACAACGTCGCCAACACCGGCCAGTACCTCTGACCGCCTACCGCTAGCTGCGCGCCACCCGCGCTGCCACCGCTCGCCAGCCGAGCAGGAGGGCGGCGAGGACCAGCGTCGCCACGAGGACGAACGACGGCGCCGTGCCCTGGCCGGTCAGGGCCCGCAGCAGCATGCCGACGACGACCGTCGCGACGACCACGCTGACCCCGGGGCCAATCTCCAGCGCCCACCGGTGCGAGAGCGAGCGGACCAGCGTCCAGCCCACGGCGAGGCCGACCAGGAACGGCCAGGCCGTGGCCAGGACCCCGAGGACCGGGTTGAGCTCGACATGGGTCGCGCGCCCGACCGCCGCGAACACGAGCAGGAACGCCACGTCGACGAGGAAGGCGACGCCGGGCGGCATACGGGAACCCGCCCGTGGCGACGTCACTGGGGTGAGCGGGTCAGAACGGGAGCCGGGGCTGCGGCGGTGCGTGGGTGGGATCGACGCCCTCGAACAGCGACGACACCGAGCGACCGTGGTGGATCCGGGAGATCGCCTCGGCGAACAACCCCGCCACCGAGCGGACCTGCAGGTCGGGCCACCCCTCCGGCCTCGGGACGGTGTCGGTCGTCACGACCTCGGTGATCATCGGATGGGTGCTCAGCCGCTCGACCGCGGGGCCCGCGAACAGTCCATGGGTGCAGGTGACCGACGCCTCGGTGCAGCCGACGTCCTTGAGCCGCTCGAGCAGCTCGACGATCGAGCCGCCGGTCGCGATCTCGTCGTCGAGGACGATGGCCCGCTTGCCGGCGACGTCGCCGACGATCGCGTCGATGACGACCTTGTCGTCCGCGAGGCGCTGCTTGCTGCCGGCCGCCACGGGGAGCCCCAACAGCCGCGCGAAGAGCGTCGCGGTCTTGGCGTTGCCGAGGTCGGGGGAGACGACGACGGTGTCGGTGAGGTCGCGGCCGCGATAGTGGTCGGCCAGGACTCCGATCGCCGTGAGGTGGTCCACCGGAACCGAGAAGAACCCGTGCACCTGCGGCGCGTGCAGCGCCATCGTCAGCACCCGGTCGGCGCCCGCCGTGACCAGCATGTCGGCGACGAGGCGCCCGCCGAGCGAGATGCGCGAGGCGTCCTTCTTGTCGGAGCGCGCGTACGCGTAGTGGGGCATGACCACCGTGATCTGCGCCGCCGAAGCGCCGCGCGCGGCGTCGCACATGAGGAGCAGCTCCATGAGGTGCTCCTGCGTCGGCGGCACCAGCGGCTGGATGATGTAGACGTCCTGCTGCCGACAGTTCTCCAGCAGCTGCACCTGGAGGCAGTCGTTGCTGAACCGCTTGATGTCGACCGGGGAACGGCGGACGCCGAGGTGACCACAGATCCGGTCGGCCAACTCAGGGTGGGCAGTACCGGAGAACACCACGACGTCGTTCACGGGCGGCCTTCCGAGGGCGGCGGCGGTTCCGTGGCCCACTCTACGTGAGCGGTCCGGCCGGTATGCGGGTGAGGTCCGGCGCAACCGGAACCCCTGTGACGTCTCCCGTGACTCTGGGCCCACCAGCCCCACGAGTATGCGTCGACGCCTCGCAATGCGCCTCCGCCCCCTCCGGTCCTCCCCGCGCGAGAGGCCAACTTCGGTCGTCATCCGAGACGAGTAACGACCGAAGTTGGCCTCTCGGCGGAAGGGGAGGGGCAGCCGAGCGGCGGGGGGCGGGCGGTCGGGCGTCAGGCCAGGTGGCGGCGGGCCTCGGTCGCGAGCTCGAGGCGGGCCCGGGCCGCGGAGGGGGTCACGCCGGGGATCGACATGAACCCGTGCGGAGCGCCCAGGTAGTTCGTCGCCCGGACTCCCACGCCGGCGTCGGCGAGCCGGGCCGCATACGCCTCGGCCTCGTCGCGCAACGGGTCGAGGTCCGCGGTCTGGACCAAGGCGGGTGGGAGTCCGGCGAGGTCGTCGGCCCACAAACGGCGACGCGAGCGAGTCCTTGGGGTCGAGGCCGGACCCGTCGAGGTACCGGTGCAGGTAGGCCACGATCTCCCGCCGCGTCAGCATCGGCGCGTCGGCCAGCGCGGCGACCGACGGGAAGCGCATCGTCGCGTCCACGCCGGGGTAGAGCAGCGCCTGGTGGGCGACCCGCGGGCCGCCCTCGTCACGGAGGACCATCGACACCACCGCGGCGAGGTTGCCGCCAGCGCTGTCGCCGCACACCGCCAACCGCTCGGCGTCACCGCCCAGCGGTCCCG
>NZ_DATBTV010000151.1:0-8948 GCF_036559105.1 Lapillicoccus sp.
GGTCAGGCCTCGGCGACGACGCCGAGCTCACGCGGGCGGTCGGCGACGAAGCGGTAGCCGACGTTGCGGATCGTCCCGATCAACGCCTCGTGCTCACTGCCGAGCTTGGCCCGCAGCCGCCGGACGTGCACGTCCACGGTGCGGGTGCCGCCGAAGTAGTCGTAGCCCCAGACCTCCTGCAGCAGCTGGGCCCGGCTGAAGACCCGACCGGGGTGCTGGGCCAGGAACTTGAGCAGCTCGAACTCCTTGTAGGTGAGGTCGAGCACTTGGCCCCGGACGCGAGCGGAGTAGGTCGCCTCGTCGATGACGACCTCGCCGGCCCGGATCGGGCCGCTCTCCTCGTCCTCGCCGGTGTCCGTGCGGGTGATCGCGAGCCGCAGACGGGCGTCGACCTCGGCGGGTCCGGCGCTGTCGAGGATGACGTCGTCGACGCCCCACTCGCTGGTCAGCCCGGCCAGGCCACCTTCGGTGAGGACGGCGATCAGCGGGCTGGACAGCCCGGTCGCGCGCAGCACCCGGCACAGGGACTTGGCCTGCGCCAGCTCGGAGCGGGCGTCGACGAGGACGACCTCACCAGCGGGTGCGTTGACCAGCGCCGTCGGCTCGGCCGGCAGGATCCGCACCTGGTGACTGAGCAGGCCCAGAGCCGGCAGGACCTCGGCGCTGGGAGCCAGCGCGTTGGTCAGCAGCAGGAGGTGGACCATCCGGCGAGAATAATGGGTCCGTGACCACCACCCTCCCGAGCGACCACGGGGTGACCGTCCGCTACTGGGCGGGCGCCCGCGCAGCCACCGGCGTGGCCTCCGACGTCGTCGGCGGATCCACCGTCGCGGACGTGGTCGCGGCCGCGGTGGCGCTGCATCCGGCGCTGGAGCCGGTGGCGGCCGTGGCGACGTTCCTCGTCGACGGGTCGGCGTCTCCACCCGACCGCACGGTCCCTGCGGGGGCGACGGTCGAGGTGCTGCCACCGTTCGCCGGCGGCTGACGCTGGTTCGTGCTCCGGACCGCTCGGAGCTCGTCGGCGGCCACCAGAACGCGTCGAACGCTGGGCACCGGGAAGAGTGGAAGGATGCCCCCGTGACGGCGGGAGACGACGCTCGGACCCCGGGAGGCTGGGTCCCTACGGAGCCGCCACCGGGCGACGAACCGGCGGACCCGCCGCATACCGCCGCCGTCGTCGAGCCCGACACCCAGCCGCTGACCCGGGCGTCGGTCAGAGCCGCGCAGGCCCAGCAGCTGACCGCGGCGGCCGAGGAACGTCGCCGCGCTTCGCTGGCCGAGGAGTCCGCCGTGCCGCGCGGGGTCCGGGTGCTCGCGGTCGGCACGGCCGTCGCGCTGGCCGTGCTGGTCGGCCTGTCCGCGCTGGTCGGACCGGGGTATACGGCGGTGGCGGTGGGGTTCGCCTCGGTCGTGCTGGCGTGGGGCTGGGTCCGCCTGACCGATGCCCCGAGCCCTCACGTGGCGGCGCTGGTCCTCGGTGCCGGGGCGGTCGCGATCTCCGCCGCGGCGGGGCTGACGGGGACCGACCCGTACCTCGTCTGGGTGCCGGTCGCGGTCGCGGTGTGCGTGATCGCCGCGTTCCTGCAGCAGGTGTTCCGGCGCGGTGGACGACCGCGGCTGACCGAGGGCGTCGCGGCGTCCGTGAGCGCGTTGGCCGTCATGGCGTCCGGTTCGGCGTTCATCCCGCTGCCCCACTACCCGCACGGTGGCCCGTGGGCGCTCGTGTCGGTGCTCGGCCTGGCCGCGGCCGCGCTGCCCGCCCTCTGGTTGGGCGGTCGGCTCGCCCCGGGCTGGGTGCTCCTCGCCGCGCTGGTTCTCGGGACTGCCGTGTCGGTGATCGCGGCGGTCGTCGTGACCGGGCTCCCGCTGGGTGGAGCGGCGCTCGCCGGCGTTCTCGTCGCCGGAATCTCGCACTCGATGATGCGGGTGCTGTTCGCGCTTCCGGGAGCCAAGACGGCCCAGGGAGCGGTCGCCGTCGGCGCGGCCGGGGTGCTGATGGTGGGCGTGGTCGTCTACCTGCTGGCCCGGATCTTCTCGGGCTAGGGCGCGGGCTCGGTCTGACCCCATCCGAACTCAGATGTTTGTCGGTTTCCGGGGCCTCCGGCCGTCACACCGACAAACATCTGAGTCCGGACGAGGGGGCGCCCCCCGCCAGCGTCAGTAGACGAGAGCCTGCGTCCCCGGCGCCAGAGCCTCCTCCACGAAGCTCGCCGCGCCGGCAATCCGCGCTCCCGGCAGCAGGTCGGCCTCGGCGATCTCCCGTCGCGCGGCGCACTGGGTGCACACGGTGACCCGCCCTCCGGCGAGGAGGGTGTCGCGCAGCTCGGCGAGCGGCGCCGCATACGGGAGGACGAACTCCTCCGCTCGACCGGGGACGGCGAGGTACGTGGCCTCACCGGTGAGCCACACGCTCACCTCCGCGCCGGCCGCGAGGGCGGTGGCGGCAACGGTGACGCCCTGCGAGTAGCGCTCCGGTGCCTCGGCGCCGCAGGTGATCTTGACGAGGAGCCGGTTCACGGACCCAGGCTACGATTCCTGGGTGTTCGAGCTCGATGTGAACCTGCCCGAGCGGCTGCGGCCCCTCGCCTGGATGATCGGGCGGTGGGAGGGCGCCGGCGTGGTCGGCTACCCCACCATCGAGTCGGTGAACTTCGGCCAGGAGGTCGAGTGCCGTCACGACGGCCGCAACTTCCTCGAGTGGCACAGCCACACGTGGCTGCTCGACCAGGAGACCGGGGAGAAGCTCCGGCCGCTCTCGACCGAGCTGGGCTTCTGGCGGCCCGGTGAGGACGGCCGCGACGTCGAGCTGCTGCTCGCGCATCCGACCGGGATCATCGAGATCTACTACGGGAAGATGGAACCCGCAAAGGTCGAGCTCAAGACCGACAGCGTCGTCCGCAGCCCCCTGGCCAAGGAGTACAACGCCGGGTCCCGGCTCTACGGGCTGGTCGAGTCCCAGCTGTTCTGGGTGATGGACATGGCGGCCATGGGCCAGGAGCTGCAGAGCCACGTCTCCGCGCAGCTGAAGCGGGTGGGCTGAGGCGCGCCGTGAGCGACCTGGGCGCGGCACTGCGGGCACGGGGTATGCGGCTGACACCCCAGCGCCGTCGGATCGTCGACGCGCTCACCTCCCTCGAGCACGGAACCCCGGACGCGGTCGCGGCCAAGGTCGCCGACGACGGCGGTGCCACCCTTCCGCTGTCGACGATCTACCGCGGCCTGGACGCCCTCGAGGAGCTCGGGATCGTCTCGCACACGCATCTGGACCACCGGGCGCCGACCTACCACCTCGCCGACCACGCCACGCACATCCACCTGGTCTGCCTGGGCTGCGGGACCGTCTCGGAGGCTCCGATCGCGACGGCCGCCGACTTCGCAGGGAATGTCCGGGACGCCACGGGCTTTGACCCTGATGTGACCCACATGGCGATCCACGGCTGGTGCGCCGGCTGCCGCGGGGACAAGCAGTGACCGGTATGCCGGTGACTCCGGTCGACGCGCCCGTCTCACCCCTGCTGTCCACTCCCGGCGCGGTCGCCGCCGAGGGTGTCGACGCCGGGGTCGCGGCCCACTACGGCGACCCGATGCGCGAACAGCGGCTGCTCGAGGAGGGTCTCGCCGTCGTCGACCTGTCCAACCGCACGGTCGTCACCGTCTCGGGTCAGGACCGGCTGACCTGGCTGCACTCGATGACCACCCAGACCGTGACGGGTCTCGCGCCCCGCACGTCCGTGGAGACGCTCGTCCTCTCGCCCAAGGGCCACGTCGAGCACGCCCTGCACCTGGTCGACGACGGCTCGACAACGTGGATCACCGTGGAGCCGGGGACGGCACCCTCGCTCGTCGCGTGGCTGGAGTCGATGCGGTTCATGCTCCGGGTCGAGGTGGCCGACGTCTCTGACGACTACGCCGTGCTCGGCGAGCCGCACTCGGCCGAGTCGGCCCCGGGGGAGCCGTTGGCCTGGCGCGACCCGTGGCCCGACCTCGTCGGCGACACCGCCGCATACGGGCCGGTCGTGGACCACCCGGGGTCAGCGCGGCGCTGGCGTGAGCTCATCGTCCCGCGCGCGGATCTCGTTGCGGTCGTTGGAGATCGGCCACTCGCCGGGATCTGGGCGGCTGAGGCGCTGCGGGTGGCGGCCTGGCGGCCGCGGCTCGGGTTCGAGACCGACCACCGCACGATCGTCCACGAGGTCGACTGGCTGCGAACGGCGGTGCACCTGCACAAGGGGTGCTACCGCGGGCAGGAGACCGTCGCCCGGGTGCACAACCTCGGTCGGCCGCCGCGCCGGTTGGTCTTCCTCCACCTCGACGGGTCCGGGCACGTCCTACCGGACCGCGGTGCCGAGGTGGTGCACGACGGGCGTGCGATCGGGTTCGTGACGTCCGTGGCCCGGCACCACGAGCTGGGACCGATCGCGCTCGCCCTGGTCAAGCGCAACACGGCGGTCGACGCGCCGCTGCTCGCGGGCGGCATCGCGGCGGCCCAAGAGGTCGTCGTCGCCCCCTGACGCCACCCGCCTTAGGCTCTCGGGCCGTGAACACCCTCATCACCGTCGCCCCGACCGGCGCCGAGTCGAGCAAGGCCGACGTCCCGCAGCTGCCGACCACGCTGGACGAGCTCGTCGAGACAGCCGTGCGCTGTGAGGCTGCCGGGGCGTCGATGATCCACCTGCACATCCGCGACGCCGACCACGCGCCGACCCTCGACCCCGGACGGCTACGCGCGTCGGTGGACGCGGTTCGCGAGGCGACCGACCTGGTGGTGCAGCTGTCGACCGGCGGCTCGGTCCAGGACCCGCTGGACCAGCGGCTCACCGTGCTCGACGCCGAGCCGGACTCGTGCTCGCTCACCTGCGGCACGACGAACTTCGGCGACGACGTGTTCCTGAACCCCTGGCCGTTCATGGTCGATCTGTACCGCCAGAGCATCGAGCGGGAGGTGGTCCCCGAGTTCGAGCTGTTCGACCTCGGCCACGTCGCGGCGCTGCAGCGGCTGCTCGACCAGGAGGGGATGCCGTTCGGCGGCAAGGTCCACGTGGACTTCGTGACGGGGGTTCCGGGGGGTATGCCGGGGACGTCGGCCGCCCTGCTCGCCGGAGTCGAGCTGCTGCCGCCCCAGGTGACCAGCTGGTCCGCCACCGGGATCGGGCGCAGCCATCTGCCGATCGCGGCGACGTCCCTGTCGGCCGGCGGTCACCTGCGCGTCGGGATGGAGGACAACCTCGTGTATGCCCGCGGCCGGGCCGTGCAGCACAACGACGAGCTGGTCCTGCGGGCCGCGGAGCTGGCGACGCTGATGCAGCGCCCGCCGATGACCACCACCGAGGCGCGCGACCTGCTCGGCGTCAAACGCCGCTGACGACCCCTCGACGCAGGCCACCCCGCTCCCCCACCGGCCGAGAGGCCAGCTTCGGCCGCTTTGCGACCTCGCATACCGGCCGAAGCCGGGCTCTCGGCGACCGGGAGTGGGGTGGTGTGGGTGGGTGTGAGCGGGCTCACGCTGTCCCCAGTTTGCATTTTGCTAACTAGAGCAAGCACAATGGATGCGTGAGCAAGCTGCCCGGCCCGGAACTCCCGGATCTGCATGATCTGGGCTCGTTCCTGCGGGAGCAGCGACAGAACGCGAAGCTGTCCCTGCGTCAGCTCTCCGAGCTCGCCGGCGTCTCGAACCCCTACCTCAGCCAGATCGAGCGGGGCCTGAAGAAGCCGAGCGCGGAGATCCTCAAGGAGCTCGCCCGTGGACTCGAGGTCTCCGCCGAGACCCTCTACGTGCGCGCCGGCATCCTCGACGAGAAGCCGGTGCCGGCCTACGAGGGTCCGTCCGTCCTCCAGGCCATCGCCAAGGACCC
Organism: Lapillicoccus sp.; assembly: GCF_036559105.1. GTDB lineage: Bacteria > Actinomycetota > Actinomycetes > Actinomycetales > Dermatophilaceae > Lapillicoccus. The sequence goes on from NZ_DATBTV010000151.1 coordinate 5,853, forward strand.
CGTTCTGACGGACCGGCAGCGTGCCGTGCTCGTCGACGTCTACACGTCGTTCACGGCGGCCTCCGCGCCGGCCGAGACGGCCCCCTCAACCACCACCAGCAAGGAGAAGTGACATGGCTTTCACCCACGAACTCAAGAAGACGGTCACCGACGCCACGCCGGTCTACGCCGTGGTCGGTGTGACCGACCTCGCCGCCGAGAAGCTGCGCGCCGCCCGCATCCAGGCCCGTACCCAGGCCGCCGCCGCCGGCAAGACCATCACCGCCGTCACCCCCAAGACCGTCCAGAAGCAGGTCCAGGACGTGCCCGCCGTGGTCCTCGAGCGGTCGCTCGAGCTGGCCGGCAAGGCCCAGGGCCAGTACGACGCCTTCGCCGCCCGCGGTGAGGAGCTGGTCAAGAAGATCCGCACCCAGAAGCCCACCCAGGACCTCGTCGCGCAGGCCGAGCAGACCGTCGCGATCGGCAAGGGCGCGGTCACCACCGTCCGCAAGGCCGTCTCCGACACCCAGGCCTCGGCCAAGGCGACGATCACCACCGGTCGCCACCAGGCCGTGCGGGTCGCCGGCGTCGTCAACGACGTCGTCAGCCGCGAGGCCAAGGACGCCGCGATCGCCGCGGACGTCGTCGCGGACGCCGCTCAGGACGCCGTCGCCAAGACCGCGACCCCGGCCAAGCGCACCCGCACGACCGCTCGGAAGGGCGCCAAGGCCACCACGGCCCGCACCAAGGCCACCGCCACCTCCGCCCGCAAGGCCGCCCCGCGCGCCCGCAAGGCGACCAAGGCCGCCGCCCAGAAGGTCGGCGCCTGACCGCACTGCCCCCACCGGGCACGTGACCCCGGTCGCGCCGGACGACGGCAACCGACCTCCCCAACCCCGGCGGGCTTCGCCCGCCGCGGTAGGGGGCCCCCGGCGCGACCGGCTCCACGCCGCATACCGCGGCTGACCGGGCCGGTCCGCGAGCCTCTTGCGGACCGGCCCGTTCGCATACCCGCTCTGGCACACTGACCGCCGTGCCCGACGCCTCCCTCGAAACCCTTCCGAGCGCCGCGCTCACCGAGGCACCGATCCTGGCTCACGTCGTCCGCGGAGGGTTCGTGGAGAGCGTCCACCGCGGCACCGTCGTGGTCACGGCCCCTGACGGCACGGTCGAGTGGGCCGTCGGCGACCCCACCGGCGCCGTCTTCGCCCGGTCGGCCAACAAGCCGATCCAGGCGTCGGCCATGGTGCGGGCGGGGCTCGACCTCCCCGACGCCGAGCTCGCGCTCGCCTGCGCCAGCCACTCCGGGGAGCCGTTCCACCGCGAGGCCGCCACGCGCATCCTCGGGGGAGCCGGACTTACCCCCGCGGACCTTCAGAACACTCCCGACTACCCGATCGACGACGATGAGCGCATCGCGTGGATCCGGGCCGGCCAGGCCAAGTCCTCGCTCACCCAGAACTGCTCGGGCAAGCACGCGGCCATGCTCGCGACCTGCGTCGTCAACGGGTGGGACACCGCCGCATACCGGCACCCGGAGCATCCGCTGCAACGCGCGATCACCGACACCATCGTCGAGCTGAGCGGCGAGCCCGTCGTCGCGGTGACCGTCGACGGCTGTGGCGCGCCGCTGCACGCCTACGCGCTGACCGGCCTCGCCCGCGCGTTCGGCCGGATCGCCACCGCGGCCCCCGGCAGCGCCGAGGCCCGCGTCACGGCGGCCATCCGGGCCGAACCGATCTACCTCGGTGGTACTCACCGCCAGGTCACCCACCTCGTCCGCGAGGCCGAGGGGCTCATCGCCAAGGACGGCGCCGAGTCGGTGTATGCGGTGGGGCTGCCCGATGGGCGCGGCGTCGCCGTGAAGATCGCCGACGGGTACCCGCGGGCCAAGGCCGTGGTCCTCGCTGCCGTCCTGCGGCGACTGGACGTGGACGCGCCGGCAGCGATCGACGACCTCGCGACGGCGCCGGTGCTCGGCCACGGCGTTCCGGTCGGCGCCATCGTGGCCGTCGGTCCCTGAGGGCGGCTCGAGTATGCGGGCGGTCCTGCAGCGGGTGACGTCCGCCTCGGTCACCGTCGACGGTGTGGTCGTCGGGGCGATCGACCGCCCAGGGCTCGTCGTGCTCGTCGGCGTCACGCACGACGACGGCCCCGAGCAGGTCGAGTGGCTGGCCCGGAAGGTCGCGGACCTGCGGCTACTTCGCGACGAGCGCTCGGTCCTCGACGCGGGGGCGGCGGTCCTCGTCGTGAGCCAGTTCACCCTGTACGGCGACGCGCGGAAGGGACGACGCCCCACCTGGAACGCCGCCGCGCCCGGTCCGGTGGCCGAACCGGTCGTCGAGGCGGTGGTCGCGGCGCTGCGCCAGAAGGGTGTCGAGGTCGAAACGGGAACCTTTGGGGCCGACATGGCGGTTTCCTTGGTGAACGACGGACCGGTCACACTGGTCCTCGACAGTCCATGACGCACAGAGGTGACCCGCCCATGACCGCCTTCACCGATTTCCAGAGCTCACTCGTCCTCATCCTCGGCCTGGCCGCGCTGGCCTGCGAGGTCTTCGCCCTCGTCGACGCCGTCCGACACCGGCCTGATGCCTTCGTCGCGGCCGGGAAGCGCACCAAGAACTTCTGGATGGTTCTGCTGCTCGTCGCGGTCGTCCTCGGCGTCGTGACGCTGTTCAACGTCCTCAACATGTTCGGCCTCATCGGGTTCATCGCCGCGGCGGTCTACCTCGCGGACGTCCGGCCGGCCCTGCGCCGGGTGACCGGTCGCGGCCGCCGGAACGACGGTCCCTACGGACCGTGGTGACCGGGATGGTCGCCTGACTAGGGCAGACTGTCCGCCATGAGCGAGCAGCTGGACCTCACCGACGAGGCGACCCACACCCAGAGCGAGTACGACCAGGGTGACCGCAACCCGACGGTCGACATCTTCGCCGTCGAGCGGCCGTGGGGTCAGTTCCAGCAGTTCGTCTCCAACGAGACCGTGACGGTCAAGATCATCACCGTCGAGCCCGGCCACCGGCTGTCGCTGCAGAAGCACGAGCACCGCGGCGAGATGTGGCAGATCCTCGACGTCCCGATCGACATCACCGTCGGCGAGCGCGAGTGGCTGGC
>NZ_DATBTV010000152.1:0-33274 GCF_036559105.1 Lapillicoccus sp.
CAGATCCAGGTGCTGAAGGCGGCATCCACCATTAACGGCCGAGCGATCCAGATGATGAAAAGGCCAAGACGCGGGAAGATACCGGCGAACATCGCAAACAGGCACCCCATCGTTGTTCCCTTCACTCGGCGCGAGTCATGCAGGACGGCAGCGAACGCCCCATTCCTCAGCGGCCCACAGCGCTCCACGTCGCCGGCTCGGGCCCTGACGCTACGCGCCGTACTACGGCGTGTCCTCATCCTGGACAGGTGATCTTCGGATGAGTGACCCACGACCTTCAGGTGTGCGCGGCCTCGCACAAGAAGCCCTAGGAAAGGGACAAGACCCGGGAGGCCGTCGACGCCTACCTGGGCACTGCACGGTCTCAGGAATCAGCTGCGGAAAGCCATTGAGCCCGCACGCTGCCGAATACCGTGACATTGCGGATGCCGTGCCGCGTCATTCGAGGCCGTCCGGCACCCTCCGACGTGGCGGCTCTGAGGCCGCCAGAGCCAGCGCCGACGGCGGCGGGTCCGCGCGCCCCAGCGACCCCTCACGATCCGTCAAGGGCGTCAAGGGGAGAGCAGTGCTCTCGAAGATCCTGCGGACTAGGTGCGGACCAAATCGACCTTTCAGTCACGTTTCCGCAGGTCAGAGGCCTGAAAGTGGATGAGTCGGTCTATACGCCGGGTTCTGTTCCGCGTGGCCGTTACCCGCCGCGCGGTGACGGTCATCCATCTCGACCGGCCATTGCTGACCGGTTCCAGCGCCCTACCCGCAGGCTCGGACGGGCCGTCCTCGAACGCCTGCTGTCTGGGCTTGCTCCAGGTGGGGTTTACCGAGCCGTCTCAGTCACCTGAGGCGCTGGTGGTCTCTTACACCACCGTTTCACCCTTACCTCGCGACCGGCCGAAGCCGGAACCGAGGCGGTCTGTTCTCTGTGGCACTGTCCCGCGGATCACTCCGGGTGGGTGTTGGCCACCACCTTGCCCTGTGGAGCCCGGACGTTCCTCGGCAGGTCTCCCGAAGGAGCCTGACGCGACCGCCTGACCGACTCATCCACGGAGCGAGTCTATCGGCGCAGCGGGACCAGACGCGCCGGTGAACCCCGGGGGGCACATCTCGACAAGGGTTCTCAGCGGGTATGCGTCGAGGCGACGCGGGTTACGCGCGCCTGGGGCCACAGCCCGTGCCCAGGGTGTATGAAGTCTCCTGTGAAACGGCTCGGTGCTTCGGTTGCGGGAGTGGGACTCGTCCTGGCGCTCGGGGCGTGCTCCGGCTCGGGTGGCATCACGTTGCCGACCAGCCTGCCCACCACGATCTCCACGTCGATCACGCTGCCGACGATTCCGACTCAGACGCAGACCCAGACCCAGACTCAGACGCAGACCCAGACTCAGACGCAGACCGAGACCCGCACCGAGACCCGCACCGAGACGCAGACCCAGACGGTGACGGCGACGAGCACGCCGACGACCGTCACGGTGACGTCGACGTCGACGCCGACGGCGACGGCGACGGCGGCCCCGCAGTCGGAGCCCACGAGCAGCGGTCTGCCGGCGTGGGCCTGGGTGGTTCTCGTCATCCTCCTGCTCGCTCTCATCGGCCTCATCGCCTGGCTGATCCAGCGAACCCGGGTCCGCGCCGCGTGGGACGCGCGGCTCGACGCCACCCGTCAGACCGCAGGGTGGGTCGAGGATTCCCTTGTCCCCCAGACCATGTCGAAGGCGACTGCCGAGGAGGCGGCGGCGACCTGGCGCAGCGCTGGACCGCGTCTCCTGGCCGTCGACCAGGAGCTTCACGACCTCACCACGAACGCCCCGGACGTCGAACGTGGCGATGCGGCGCAACAGCTGCGCGGCCGCTTGAGTGCTGTCGTTGCCGCGGTGGGCGCCGACACGTCCACCACGGCGGAGATGGGGGCGGAAGAGATGCGGGCCCGGCGAGCGACGATCCAGAGCGCGCGGACCGAGCTGCGGAACTACCTGGGCGCGACCAGCACCCATCGTTGAGCCGACGACGCGAGCCCGCTACGAGGTGACGCTTCGGCTACGACGCCGGTGACGGCGGGATCACGCTCGGCGACGGCAGCTCGGCCTCCACCCAGGCGTCGACATCGCGCCAGATGTCGTCGACCCATCTGCGGATCCCGTGCTGGTCCGCGGGGACCGTCCCAGCGTCGGCCATCCACCAGTGGATCGACATCGGCTGGTGCACCACCGGGATCGCCTCCCAGATGTCAAGGGGCGAGACGAGCAGGTCGAGGCCGGCGTGCACGAGGACGACGACATCGAGGTCGGGCCGGGCGGTCAGCGCCGCGACGACGCCGCCTGGTCGCGGTGGCAGCACGTGCTCCTCCTCCTCGGCCTCCTTGGCACGTTTGTACTGGCCGGTCCGCAGCAGATACCGCACCGCCCGTTCGTGCCGTTTCGGCGTCCAGTTGCCGCCCTCCGGGAAGATCAGCAGCGCCTCGTCGTCCACCAGCGACTCGGCGAGCCGCGCCACGTGGGCGATCCGGTCGTCGCCCGCGCCCGTCCTGGACGGCAGGAAGTAGCAGTCCAGCCGGTTGAGCAACAGGTCGATCCCCGGATCCCACTGCATCGCGGCCTTGAGCACGACCTTGGGCCTGCGACGGAACGTCGTGAGGATGAGGTTGACCAGGGTGAACGAGTCCCCCGGCCCGGCGTGACGACCGAGAATCATCAGCGGCCGGTGCAGTGCCGGCAACGGCCCGGCGTCGACGATCACGCGGTACCCCACCATCGACCGCGACGCCTTCGCGAGGACCCGCAGGGCCTGCCGGAGCAGCGCCGTATGCCGTTCCCGCCAGACGGTCACGTCCCGGCTCGGCAACGGCTGCCGGAACCACATCCACCAGCAGCCGAGCAGCATCCCGACGTCCGTCCACAGGTAGGCCATGGCGAACGACACGACGCGCAGCAGCCGGCGCCGCCCCGGGAAGAGCGCGACCACGGCCCCCACCACGTAGAACGGCACCAGGATGACCGTCAGCATGACGACGATCGGCAGCAAGAGCAGGTGGAAGACGCGACGTACCCAGTAGGGCGGAACCCCGAGCCTCACCGCGGGGCCTCGCTCTCGAGGCCGGCCAGATAGCTTCGCGTGGCGACGCTCGCCGCCCCGATCCGCGCCGTCACCTGCCGGGCCCCGCGGTAGCTCATCGTCATCGAGGGCGAGCGCTCCGCGCCGGAGGGCAGCACGTGCACCGCAACGCCATCGGGCACCCGCTCGAGGTCCTCGTTGAACCGGTACCGCCGGGCGATCTCGAACGCCACCAGCCCGACCTCCCACGGCCACCGCGGCGCCCGCAGAGCGTGTTCGATCCGGCCGACCTGCAGGACGTAGACCGTCCGCGCGCCGAGGTCGATCGCCCGCGAGACGGGTATCGAGTGGACCAGACCGCCGTCGAGGTAGTGCATCCCGTCGATCTCCCGCGCGGGCAGCAGCCCGGGCACCGCGCACGACGCGAGGACGGCGTCCACCACGTTCCCCGTCGAGAACCATCGCGCCGACGCCGTCTCGATCTGGGCCGCCACGCACTGGAACCGCACCGCCAGGTCCTCGATCTGCATCCCGCCGAGCTCCTCCGACAGGAGGCTCTCCAGCGCGTCGCTCGAATGCAGGTGGCTGGCCAGCCGTCCCACCCGCCGCAGCCGGGCGGACAGCGAGTCCGCGAAGACGCCGGACTCGGACGCACGAACCCACACGTCGGCCAACCGGTCGACCGCCCCCGGGGTCGGGTCGGCGGCGAGGAAGGCGCCGTTGACCGCGCCGACACTCGTCCCGACGACGAGATCGGGCCGGATGCCGAGCCCGAGCAGGCCCTCGAGCATGCCGACCTCGCTGGCACCGAGGATGCCGCCGCCGCCGAGCACGAAGGCCACCGGCCCGGACTGCGCTGCCACGCCCCGAGACTAGTTCCCGCCCCGCCGGGCCGGCCTGCTCAAACGCTCTCGTCGCCCCGTCCGTCGTCCCGCGAACTACGCTCCCAAGTATGCCGGGACAGCCCTTCCGGAAGGCCGGAACCAACGCGCCGCTGGGGTACTACGCCTGGGAGGCCGCGGGGCTCCGCTGGCTTGCCGACGTACCCGGCGGCGCGGACGTGGTGCCGGTCCTCGAGGTCGGAGAGGACGAGCTGCTCCTCGAGCGGCTCGACCCGACGAACCCGACCCGAGAGCAGGCCGAGGCCTTCGGGCGGGCGCTGGCGGCGACCCACGCTGCGGGCGCACCCGCATACGGAAGCCCACCCGACGGCTGGCGCGGCGATGGCTGGCTGGGCCCGCTCAGCGAGCCGCTCCCCCTGTCGCTAGACCCGGTCCCGACGTGGAGCGAGTTCTACGCGCACCAGCGGATCGAGGCGGTCCTCGCCCAGGGCCGGCGGCTCGGCATCTACGACGACCAGGCGACCGCGCTGTTCGAGAAGGTGGCCGCCCGGGTCGCGGCCGGTGAGCTGGACTCCGGCGAACCGCCGTCGCGGCTGCACGGCGACCTCTGGGCCGGCAACGTCGTCTGGACCGCCCGCGGCGGCGTCCTCATCGACCCGGCCGCGCACGGCGGCCACCGCGAGGCCGACCTCGCGTTCCTCGTCCTCTTCGGCGCCCCGCACCTCGACGCGATCCTCGGCGGGTATGCGGAGGTCGCACCGCCGGCGGACGGCTGGCGGGAGCGGGTCTCGCTGCACCAGCTGCACCCGCTGATGCTCCACGCCGTGCTGTTCCGCGGTGGCTACGTCGGGCAGAGTCTGGCGACTGCGCGCCGCTGGGCCTAGGACCCCCGGGTCGCCTGATCTCGACAGTGGTGCGCCCGCGCTCGGCTTGCCGAGCGCGGGGGCACCACTGTGGCCGCATCGATGGTGGCGGTCAGTTCGGCGACGATGGCGGGCAGGTCGGTGACACTTGTGTCACCGGCCTCGGCGGGGGTGATGGACCACGTCTCTCCAGGCCCCTCAGACCACGACGAAGGCGATCTTCCCCGTCGCGATGTCCGCGCTCTCGACCCGCACCTGGATCTGACGACCGAGCTTCACCGCGCCCCGGGCCGACGCGACGATGGCCGGGTCGGTGAGCTGGACGGTGAGGACGCCCCGCTTGGTGTCGACGTCGACGACGTCGGCCGTGAACACGTCACCGACCCGGGACACCATCACGGCCGCCTCGACGGCGTCGGTGCAGGCGCGCTCCACCGCCTTGGCCCGGCGGTCACCCTCCTGCATCGTGGTGGGCAGCGCGGGCAGCGCCTCCTTCACCCAGGACGGCACCTCCTCGCGGGCACAGACCGCGGCGCAGACCAGCAGCCCGTACCGGTCGACCAGGCGACGAAGCGGAGCGGTCACGTGGGCGTACGGGGCGGCCACCGCAGCATGGAGCGGCTGGGCCGGGACCTCGCCGTCGAAGTTCGTGTAGGCCGCGCCGCGGAACAGGCTGGTCGCCTCGTGGACCAGCGCGAGCTGTCGCGGGTCGTCGAGGTCGAGCCCGCGGATCAAGTCGCCGTAGCGCTGGGACCTCGGCCAGTCGATGCCCAACGCCTTGGCCTGCCGTCGGAACCGCGCCACGCTGCCCTCGTCCGGCGGCGGCATGGTCCGCAGGATCCCGACCTTCGCATCGATCATCATGGTCGCGGCGGCCATCCCGGTGAGGAGGGAGAGCTGCGCGTTCCAGTCCTCCGCCCGGACTGGCGGTCGGAACCCGAGGTCGAAGCCCCCGTCCTCGTCGAGGGTGACCTCCTGTTCGGGCAGCGGCAGGCTGGCCCCGCCGCGCTCGGACTCGAGGGCGATCCGCTTCTCACCGATCTCCTTGAGCAGCACCAGGATCTCGTCGGCGGTCCCCTCGTCGACGGCCTGCTGCACCCCGACGTAGTCGAGCCGCGCCCGGCTCCGAACCCGCGCGCGGTAGACCGTGGCACGGGTCTGTTCCCCGCGGCCGTCGAGCTCGATGTCCCAGACGAACGCCGACCGCAGCTGGTCCGGCAGCAGGCTGCCGGCCTCCTCGCCGATCACCCGCGGGTGCAGCGGTGTGCGCTGGTCGGGCGAGTAGACCGTCTCGACCCGGCGGTGCGTCTCGAGGTCGAGCACTCCGCCGGGGGTGACGTACGCGGGCACGTCGGCGATGGCATACCGCACCCGGTACCCGTCCCCCACCCGCTGCAGGTGCAGTGCCTGGTCGAGGTCCATCGAGCCGACCGGGTCGACGGTGACGAAGGGCACGTCGGTCTCGTCTCGGTCCGGCAGCGCCACGTCCCGCGCGGCGCGCTCGGCCTCGGCCTCGACGTCGGGCGGGAAGTCGCCCGGCACCTTCAGCTCGCCGCGGATCGCCGCGAACCGGGCTACCAGCGCCTGGTGGTCGACCTCGGTATGCGTCGGCACCGGGGTCGTGGTGCGGAACCGGATCTCGCGCTGCGGCATGGGCGCCACCATAGGACGCGTCTCCGGATTACCCTCCCAGCACAGGGTGCTGCCGAGGAGTGACGGGGAGGGTGCGATGGCCCTGATCCCCGACCGGGCGACACTGCGGAAGCGGTTCTTCGCGGAGTGGCCGCAGATCGTCCGCATCGTCATCGCCGCTGTGGTCAGCTGGGAGGTCTGCCTGCTGATCGACACGAGTGCGGTCCCGATCTTCGCCGTCGTGGCCCCGCTGGTGGCGATGCGCGACCAGCCGTTCTCGGCCCTCAACGTCTCCTTCGACCGCATCGTCGGCGTCGTCGTCGGCGTCGTGCTCGGGGTGGTCGTCGTCCGGGTGTTCGGCTCGACCCTGCTGTCGGTCGTGGTGGTCCTGGTGGTGGGGCTCCTGTGCGGCGTGGTCCTGCGCATCGGGCCGGTGCTCAACATCCAGGTCACCCTCACCGGCCTGCTGGTGTTCACCAGTGTCGATCCGGACACCTACGGGGTGACGCGCCTCTGGGAGACGCTGATCGGGGCCGGTGTGACCGTCGCGCTCTCGCCGCTCCTCTTCCCGCCGGACGCCGCCAAGCAGTACCGCCTCGAGCTGCACCGGGTCTGCGTCGGGCTGAGCGAGCACGTGGCTCAGGCCGCCTCGCTCGTCGAGGACGCATCGTCGAACCACCAAGAGCTCGTGGAGCTGCACGACGAGGCCCGGAAGACCGAGAACAGTGCCCAGGCGCTACCCGGGATCCTCGCGTCGGCCAAGCGGGCGGTCCGGAACAACCCGCTGCGGCGGCGGGACATCGGGCCCCTGGAGACACTGGCCGAACCCACCGCCACGGTCGTCGAGATGGCCCGCTGGACCCGTCTCCTGGTCGAGGAGGTGGCCGACCTCTCCGGTCGCCCCGACGTCGACCCGTTGTGGCCGTCGAGCGGCGCGTCGCTGTCGCGGGTGCTGCGCCCGCTCGCCGCCGTGATCGACGGCGTCCTCGTCAAGGACGCCGGGGAGGGGGCCACCATCGCCGTGGCCGCGGAGGAGCTGCGGCGCTGGCGAGAGGTCGACAAGCACCCGCTGGCCGTGATCATGCGTCGACCGACGTTCCGGCTGCTGCGGACCGTCGCGACCCTGACCGGCGAGACGGTCCCGAACCTGCCCCACCCCAGCGGCACCGACTCGGTCGGCGACCTGGTCGGCGAGACGCCGGTGGAAGGTGGCCACGACCACTCCGGGGGCGGCCCGCCGGGTGACCGGCGGCGCGGTGGCTCCCGTCCGCCACCGTAGGGTGACCGGTCGTGACGGGGACCGAGCTCGCGGACCTCGCGAGCCGGGTCCTCCCCGTCCTGGCCTTTCTCGTGGCGATCACCGTGGTGGCCGAGATCGCCGACCTGGCGGGGGTGTTCGACGTCGCGGCCCACTGGGCCTCGCGGGCCGGGCGCCACCGGATCTGGGCGCTCTGGCTGCTCGTCGTCGCCATCGCCTGCGCCAGCACGATCGTCCTCAGCCTGGACACCACGGCCGTCCTGTTGACGCCGGTGGCGATCACCGTCGCGCGTCAGGTCGGGGTATCGCCGCTGCCGTTCGCCATGACGACGCTCTGGCTGGCCAACACGGCCTCCCTGCTGCTCCCCGTCTCGAACCTCACCAACCTGCTCGCCCTCCACCACATGAACCTGCTCGGCGTCGGCCAGGGCGGGTACCTGCAGCTGTCCTGGGCACCGGCGCTCGCGGCGATCCTCGCGACCGTCGTCCTGCTCGCGGTGCGCCACCGGCGCTCCCTGTCCGGCCGGTATGAGCCGGACGCCCCTCCCGAGCCGCACGACAGGGTCCTGCTCTGGGTCGCGGCCGCCTGCTGCGTGCTGCTCGGCCCCGCATTCGTGACCGGCGTCGTGCCGGCGATCCCGTCGGCCGGCGCTGCCGGCGTCCTGCTGGTGGCGGTGGTCGTGCGCGACCGGTCCCTACTGCGCCGGATCTCCGTGCCGTGGCTGATGGTCCTCGGGGTGAGCGTCCTGTTCGTCGTCGTCGACATCGCCCTGAACCATGGACTGCGCGAGGTGCTCGCGTCGCTGGTCGGGTCGGGTACCGACGCCGGCGCCCTCTTCCGGCTCGGCGCGATCGGCGCCGTCTCCGCCAACGTCGTCAACAACCTGCCCGCCTACCTGGCCCTCGAGGCGGTCTCCGCCGACGCGCCGGTCCGCCTCATGGCCTTGCTGGTCGGCGTGAACGCCGGTCCGCTGGTCACCCTCTGGGGATCCCTCGCGACCCTGCTCTGGCGGCAGCGCTGCCGGACCCAGGACCTGCAGGTCGGCGTCGGGTACCTGGCCCGCGAAGGCCTGCTCTGCGCCGTCGTCAGCGTGGCCGCCGGACTCGGCGCCCTGGTTCTGTTCGGCTGACCGCCGGACCGTAGGGTTCCGGCGTGCTCGTCCTGCTGCCGCCGTCCGAGGGCAAGACCGTCCCTCGTCGCGGCCGGTCCCTCGACCTGAGCACGCTGTCGTTCCCCGGGCTCACCACCGCGCGCCAGGCGGTCCTCCGGTCTCTCGTCGCGGCCAGCGAGACGCCCGATGCGCTCGACGTGCTGGGCGTGCCCCCGACCCTCGGTGACGAGGTGGCGCGCAACCGTGGCCTCGTCACCGCGCCGACGGCCCCCGCCGCCGCGGTGTACTCCGGCGTCCTCTACGCCGCCCTCGGCCTGGCCTCCCTCGACACCGCCGGCCGCCGCCGCGCGAACCGGTGGCTGGTCGTCACGTCCGCGCTCTTCGGCGCGGTCCGGCCGACCGACCGCATCCCCGCATACCGGCTGTCTATGAAGGTCAACCTGCCGCCGCTCGGCCCGCTCGCCGGGGTGTGGCGGACGCCTCTCGGCGCCGAGCTGGACGCCCTCGCGCAGCGCGGCCTCGTCGTCGACTGCCGGAGCAGCACGTATGCGGCGGCGTGGGTGCCGGCCGGCCCGACGGCCGCGCGGTGGGTCACGGTCCAGGTGCCGGGTGCGACCCACATGGCGAAGCACACGCGGGGCCTGGTGGCGCGGCACCTCTGCGAGGCCGGGGTCGACACGCGGAACCCGGTGCGCCTCGCCGCCGTGCTCGCCGAGCGGTTCGAGGTCGACCTCGCCCGGCCGCTGCGGGCCGGGCGTCCGTGGGTGCTCTCGGTCAGCTGAGCTGAGCGAGGGCGGTCACGACGTCCTCGACCAGGTCGAGCGGGTCCTCCAGGCCGACCGAGATCCGGATCGTCCCGTCGGTGATCCCGACCGCCGCGCGCGCCTCCGGGGTGAGCCGGCGATGCGTCGTCGTGGCCGGGTGCGTGACGAGGGACTTGGCGTCGCCGAGGTTGTTCGAGATGTCGACAACCTCGAGGGCGTTCATGACACGGAACGCCTCGTCCTTGCCGCCGTCGATGACGAAGGTGACGACGCTGCCGCCGCCGGACATCTGGCTCCGCGCGAGGTCGTGCTGCGGGTGGCTGGGCAGCCAGGGGTGCAGGACCCTCGTGACTCGTGGGTGTGTCTCCAGCGCCCTGGCCAGCACGATCGCGTTCTCGTGCTGGCGGTTGACGCGCAGCGAAAGCGTCTCGAGGCCCTTGACCAGCACCCAGGCGTTGAACGGCGACATCGCCGGACCGGTGTGCCGCATGAGGTTCTTGACCGGCCCGTCGATGAACTCGCTGGTCCCGAGGACCGCGCCGCCGAGGACACGACCCTGACCGTCGATGTGCTTCGTCGCCGAGTAGATGACGACGTCGGCGCCGAGCTCCAGCGGCCGGCTGAACACCGGGGTGCCGAAGACGTTGTCGACGACGACCTTGGCCCCGGCCGCATGGGCGAGGTCGGCCACCGCGCGGACGTCGACCAGCTCCTGCATCGGGTTGCTCGGAGTCTCGAAGAAGACCGCGGTGGTCGGCACGCTGAGCGCCTCGCGCCACTGGTCGAGGTCCGGCCCGTCGACGAGGACGGTCTCCACACCGAACCGCGGCAGGATCTCGTCGACGATGACGAAGCACGACCCGAACAGCGCCCGCGAGCTGATCAGCCGGTCGCCCTGGCCGCAGAGCGCGGCGAGCGCCACCCAGACGGCGGCCATCCCGCTCGCGGTGGCGAAGCAGGCCTCGGCACCCTCGACGAGCCGCATCCGCTCCTCGAACATCCGGACCGTCGGGTTGCCGTAGCGCGAGTAGATGAACTTCTCGATCTCGTCCTTGAAGGCGGCCTCGGCCTGCTCGGCCGAGTCGTAGACGAACCCGCTGGTGAGGAACAGCGCCTCAGCGGTCTCGTCGAAGTCGCTGCGGGCCAGGCCGCCCCGGACGGCGAGCGTGTCGGGCCGCAGTTCTCGCATACCGGGGAGGATAGAACCCGGTCCCTCAGGGGAGATGCGACGTCCGGTTGACGAACGGCACCGAGACCCGGCCGTCGGGCCAGAGCTCGACCGCGGTCAGCGAGGCCGGGTCGGTCAGGAGCGCCCAGAACCGCTCCTCGTCGATGCCGAGGACGCGCGCGAGCACGACGAGGATCGGCTTCCGGCTGGTCACCACGACGGTGGTGCCGCCCGCCTCGAGGGCTTTCCCGTACGCGCGCAGCACCCGGGTCTCCAGCTCCGCCAACGACTCGCCGCCGGGACGGCGGTAGTCCCTGTCGCGCCACAGCTTCATGAGGTCGTCAGCCTGGTGCTCGGCCAGCTCGGTGAAGACGGCGCCGTCCCAGTCGCCGAACGACTGCTCGTCCCAGTCGTCGTCGACGACCGGCTCCACGGCGAGGAACGCCGCGACTGCATCGCCGGTCTGCCGCGCCCGGGCGAGGGATGACGTCACCAGGCGGACCTCGCCCTCGATGAGCGCCCGGACCGCTTCTGCCGCCTGCTCGGCCTGCTGCCGACCGGTCTCGCTGAGGTCCGGGTCGGCTCCGCCACGGCCGTCGACGCGGCCCGCTTCGGTGTACGGGGTCACGGCGTGGCGGACGAGCAGCAGCCGGGTGGCGCCGGTGGGTGCCGACGGCGGTTCGGGGTTCTCGCCGACGGCCGTGGCCTCGGCGGGGTCGACCGGCCCAGCCGGCCCAGCCGGTTCGGCCGGCATCAGGTCTGGGGCAGGCCGGACTCGGCGGTCCGGACGAGGATCCGCCCGCACTCCTCGCAGCGCAGCACCTCGTCGGCGGGCGCCTGCGTGATGCGGTTCAAGTCGACCTGGTTGAGCTCCATGTGGCAGCCGCCGCAGCGCCGCTGACTCAGCTCGGAGGCGCCGATCCCGCCGTTGCCGGACCGGATCCGCTCGTACAGCGCGACGAGGTCCTCCCCCACCGACTCGACGGTCGCGGCCCGTCGACCCGCCACGGTGTCGCGCTCGCCCGCGTAGTCACCCATCGCGAGGTCCCTGGCCTCGACGACCTCAGCGAGGCGGGTCGCGAGGTCCCGCTGGTCGCGCTCGAGGACGGTCACGTGCTCGGCCAGAGCCTCGGCCCGCTCCATGATCTCCAGCTCGATGTCCTCCAGCTCGGACTGGCGCCGCGACAGGGAGGCCAGCTCGTGCTGGAGCGCCTGGAGGTCCTTGGCGGTGCCGGTACCGGCGTCCAGCCGGGCCCGGTCACGGGCGGCCCGGTCGCGGACCAGCTGGACGTCGGCCTCGGACTTGTCCACCTCTCGCTGCACGTCGGACAGGGCGGTCCGCGAGTTGACCAGCTGGGTGTCGAGCGTGCGCGCTTCGTCCTCGAGCGCGGTGACCTCGCGGTGCTGCGGCAGGTTCGACGTCGCGTGCTCGATCTGGTCGAGCCGCATGTCGATCGCCTGAAGGTCGAGCAGCGCGAGCTGACGAGTCGGGTCGGCTTTCAGCTGGTACCTCCGGGCGGCTGTTCAGGAGAGGGTGGCGACTCGCTGGCGGCGTTGGCGCCCACGACGAAGGTCCAGGGCTCCGTGCGCAGCGTGGAGATGTAGGTCTCCAACCTAGAGGACCCTCCGCGGACGACCTCGAGAAGCCGCCGCTCGGCCCACGCCAGCCAGACGTACTCGCTCGCCCAGTGCCCGGCGTCGATCAGGTAGGGCCGCCCGCCACGGGTGGTCTCCCGCTCCTCCAGCGCCGGGTGATGCCGCAGGTCGGCGGTGACGTAGACGTCGACGTCGGCGGCCCGCACGACCTCGAACCGGTCGTCGCCGGACCCGCCCAGCACGGCTACTCGTTCGACGAGGGCCGCCGGGTCACCGCTCACCCGGAGGCCGCCCACGGTGGCCGGCAGCCCGTCGGCCACCTGGTCGGCGAAGGCGCGCAGCGTCATCGGCACGGCGAGGTACCCGACCCGGCCGAGCGCATACGGGACGTCCTCGAGCGGCACGACGTCGGTGAGCCCGACCGCGGCGGCGAGCGCGTCGCACACCCCCGGTGAGGCCACGTCGGCGTTGGTGTGGGCGCAGTAGATGGCGAGGTCGCCGAGGATCGCCCGGGTGAGGGACTCGCCCTTGGCCCCGGTGGTGGCCACGCTGTGGATGCCCCGCAGCAACAGCGGGTGATGGGTGACCAGCAGGTCGGCGCCGGCGTCGACCGCCTCCTGCACGACGGCGAGCGTCGGGTCGACGGCGAAGTGGACGGTGCGGACCGCCTGCTCCAGGTCTCCCGCGACGAGACCCACCTGGTCCCAGTCCATCGCGGTCTCCAGCGGGTAGACCGACTCCAGCGCGGCGACGACCTCGCGCAGGGTCGGCGGCTCGTCGGGTGACACGAGGGCGACAATGCCACACGCACGTCGGCGGCCGGTCCTACGGTGGCCGGATGGAGACTCCAGCCCCCGAACACCGTCGTCCGGAGGGTGCGTCCGACGAGACCGTCGAAGCGCTCGGCAAGCTGTCCGAGGCGCTCGAGGTGGTCGAGAACGCCCGCGGCTACCTGTATGCGTTTCACCGGCTCACCGGGATGGGTGACCTCGCTCTGGGCGACGCCGTCGACCTGCTGCGCCAGGCCGGGCACCCGGAGATCGCGGACCGCATCGACCAGGAGCTCGTCGGACGGAACGTCATCGAGGGACGGTGGACGTTCCAGATCGTCGAGGACTACGACGACGGCTACTACGCGCTCTTCAAGCAGCTGGAGGCCGGGGCGCGCGAGGAGCTGGTCGGCGGACGGCGGCACCTGTTCGAGGCCGAGATGAAGGAGTCTCGGCGCACCCACGGGGCCCGCCATCACGAGGCGGCCCCGAGCCGAGAACCTGAGCGGTAGATCAGAGACGGGCGGCGGGCGGCAGCAGACGGTCGTCGGCCTCGGGCCAGCGGTGGGGGTCGGACCCGAGGGCGACCAGCTGCGGTACCTGCTCGCGGCACCACGTCGACACCGCGCGCGTGCCGGCCAGGACGTCGGCGCTGAACTCGGCCCAGCCCACCCACTCGGCGTCGTCGACCTCGTCGGCCGCGAGCGCCAGCGCACCGCCGGGAGCCAGCCGCCCGGCGTACACGGGGCACTGCTCGAGCTCGACGACACCGTCCATCTCGGCGCGGTAGGCGAAGCGCGGCAGGACCAGGCGCAGGGAGGTGACATGGAGCCCGAGCTCCCGGGCGGAACGTCGGCGCACGGCCTCGGGGAGGGCCTCGCCGGGGGCCGGGTGTCCGCAGACCGAGTTGGTCCAGACGCCTGGGAAGGTCCGTTTGCCCAGTGCCCGCCGGGTGACCAGCAGGCGGCCGGCGTCGTCGAAGAGGTACGCGGAGAAGGCCAGGTGCAGCGGTGTGTCCGGGCCGTGGACCACGGCCTTGTCCGCCGTCCCGGCGGCGCGGCCCTCATCGTCGAGGAGGACGACGAGCTCGGTGGTGGGCACGCCTCACCCTAAGCAGCGGCCGCCTCGCAGCGGTCATCGGTCCGACCGGCGGGCGAACCGGGCCTGGCGATGCCACGATGGGGCCGTGATCGAGGGGGCACGTGACACTGCTGACGCCGTCGTCGTCGGCAGCGGTCCCAACGGGCTGGTTGCGGCGATCACCCTGGCGGATGCCGGGTGGGACGTGGTCCTGCTCGAGGCGCGCGACAAGGTCGGCGGTGCGGTCTCGTCGGTGGACCGGGACGGCTGGGTGATGGACGAGTTCAGCGCCTGCTACCCGCTGGCGGTCGCGTCACCGGTGATCTCGCGGCTCGGCCTGGAGGACCACGGCCTGGAGTGGTGCCTCTCCGACGTCGTCGTGACGCACGCCGGCCACCCGGACGATGCGGTCGGCGCGACCATCCACGCCAACGTGCACGACACCGCTGCCGCCCTGGCCGACGACCACCGGGCCGACGGTGCGGCGTGGCTGGAGCTGGTCGAGCAGTGGCACCACGTCAAGGAGCCGTTCCTCGACGCCCTGCTCACCCGCTGGCCGCCGGTCGAGGCCGGGTCGCGGCTGGCGCGGTCGGTGGGCGCCGCCGACCTGCCGGGGCTCGCGCGCTTCTTCCTGCTGCCGGCGACCCGGATGGCCGAAGAGGTCTTCCGGGGTGAGCGCGGCCGGATGGTGTTGCTGGGCAACGCGATGCACGCCGACATCCCGCCCGAGGCGCCGGGTAGCGGGCTGTTCGGCTGGCTCATGTCGATGCTGGCGCAGGACGTGGGGTTCCCCTCCCCGCGGGGCGGGGCGGGCATGCTCGCCACGGCGCTCGCCTCGCGCGCGCGGGCCGCGGGGGTGGAGATCCGCACTGGCGAACGCGTCGACCAGATCGAGCTCGTCGACGGTCGGGCCGGGATCGTCCGGACCGTTGGAGGCGCCGTCGTCCACGCGCGGCGGGCGGTGGTCGCGGACACCAGCGCGCCGATGCTCTACGAGGAGCTGCTCAGCGAGCACGCGGTCCCGCCGCGGCTGCGCCACGCGCTGCGCGACTTCGCCTGGGACCTCCCGACAGTCAAGGTCAACTACCGGCTCCGGTCGACGCCGCCCTGGACGGCGGCCGACGCGCAGCGGGCCGCGGTCGTCCACGTCGGTGCCGACGTGGACGGGATCGTCCGCTGGTCGGCCGACCTCGCGACGCATACCGTGCCGGCGAGCCCGTTCGCCCTCGTCGGCCAGATGACGACCGCCGACCCGACGCGGTCGCCGGCCGGCACCGAGGCGCTGTGGCTCTACACGCACCTCCCCCGCGGCGTCACCGACGACGCCTCGGCCGACGTCCTCGTCGAACGGTCGGAGGAGATGCTCGACCGGTACGCGCCGGGCTGGCGGGACCTCGTCATCGACCGGTGGGTACAGCGACCGTCGGACCTGTTCGCCGCGGACGCCAATCTCGTCGGTGGCGGGGTCAACGGCGGGACGGCCCAGTTGTACCAACAGCTGATCTTCCGGCCGGTGAGCGGGTTCGGTGGGCCTCTGACGCCGGTCGACGGGCTGTACCTGGGCAGCGCGGCGATCCATCCGGGTGGCGGGGTGCACGGTGCGTGCGGGTACCTCGCGGCCCGCCAGGCGCTGCTGGACCACGTGTGGTGGCGGCGACCCGGTACCGCCGTCGCCAAGCGTCTGCGCCGCCGCCTCGAGCTCTGACCAGCGCGCCGACCCCCGTACCCCGCATCAGGAACGCCGGCGCCCCTGCACCCCCGCACGCCCGCACACCCTCCGCCCGCAACTACTCAGACATCTCTGACCAGTCGCGCCCGGAATCGCCAGTGCCGCACTACAACTCAGCCATGTCCGGGTTGTTGCGCCCGGAATCGCCAGTGCCGCACTACAACTCAGCCATGTCCGGGTTGTTGCGCCCGGAATCGCCAGTGCCGCACTACGCCTCAGCCGTGTCCGGGTTGTTGCGCCCGGAGATCCGCGGCGGGAGGTCAGCGCCCGGCACTGAGGCGGACGGCCTCCGCCACGACATCGACGAGCTGGCCGGTCCGCTCGAACGTCCGACGTTGCCGGGTCGCGCCCGAGCCCTCGGCCAACAGCCGCTCGAACCCTGCCTCCACGCGGTCGAGGTCGCCGTAGGCCTCCAGCGCCGGCCGGATGTGGTCGAGGAGCCGCCCCAGAACCGCGGCGGCCGGCTCCGGCCGTGACGTGACCGGGTCGACCAGGACGCCGTCCACGCCGTCGTGGCCCGCCCGCCACGTGGCCAGGCGCAGCAGTGCCGTGGGCAGCGGCGGTGGGGGCTCGCCCTCAGCCGCCGAGCGGGCGGCGGTCTCGACCAGGGCACGACACACGCCGGCCACGACCATCGTGTCGTCGACGTCGCCGCAGACGTCGGCCACCCGGATCTCCACGGTCGGGTACCGGTGCGACAACCGGGCGTCGAAGTAGATCATCCCGTCGTCGAGGAGGACGCCGGAGTCGACCATCGAGCGGACCAGATCCTCGTACGCCTGCGGCGACCCGAACAGGTCAGTCGGGCCGGCCGACGGCCACCGGACCCAGAGCTGGGAGCGGTACGACGCATACCCGGTGTCGCGGCCGTCGGAGAACGGGGAGTTGGCCGACAGTGCGAGGACGACCGGTAACCAGCCGCGGATCCGGTCGATGACCCCGATGCCCTCTTCTGGGGACGCGACGCCCACGTGGACGTGGCTGCCGCAGGTGAGCACCTCCTGGACCGTCGGTCCGAACTGCTCCTCCATCCGGAGGTACCGGGCCTTCGGCGTGACGAGGCCGTCTCCGGGGAACGGCGAGGTGCCGAGCGCCGCGGACCCTGCGCCCGCCTCGCGCGCGGCGACGGAGACCGTATGCCGCCAGTCCTTCAGCTCCTGCTCGACGTCGGCGAGGTCGGTACCGACGGACGACTGGGTCTCGACCATGTAGCGCTGGAGCTCGCCCTCGACGCCCCCCTCCCGACCGGCGTCGTCCGGCTGCTCGTCGGCCAGGGCGTCGACCACGCGACCCGCGACGGACCGCGGTCGCCCGGTCGAGATGTCGACGAGGAGCAGCTCCTCCTCGACGCCGACCGTCCGCCCCCCCGGTGTCCCCATCCGGGCAGTCTGCCCAAGGCGGGTCAGTCCCGCGCGGCGGTCCAGTCCGTGGTGGGCCCGGCCGGGATCGAACCGACGACACCCGCGGTGTAAACGCGGTGCTCTGCCAACTGAGCTACAGGCCCCTCGCCCGGACGCGCGACGACCGGGTCGCGGCGTCGAGGCGGGGCAAAGTCTGTCAGACCGAGGCGGTCGTCCCGCGCAGCTCGGCCAGGGCGGTCCGGTAGCCCGAGAAGTCGCGGGCCTCGCCCGGACCGTTGACCAAGGTCCACCGGATCACGCCGGCCTTGTCGACGAGGAACGTCCCCCGGATCGCGAACCCAGTCTGCTCCCAGAAGACCCCGTAGTCGCGCGCCGTCCGGCCGTGCGGCCAGAAGTCGCTGAGCAACGGGAAGAAGTACGCCTCGGAGTCCGCCCAGGCCCGTATCGACTCCATCGGGTCGCAGGAGATGCCCACCACCTGCACGTCATCGCCCTCGAAGTCCTCGAGATGCTCACGGATCTCGCGGAACTCGCCCGTGCACACCCCCGAGAACGCGAAGGGAAAAAACACGACCAGGACGTTCTTCTCACCTCGGAAGTCCTGGAGGGAGACCGTCTCGCCGTACTGGTTCCGTAGGGCGAAGACCGGCGCGAGCTCGCCGACGCCGAGCGGTCCGACGGGCGGTCCGACGGGCGGTCCGTCGAGCGGTCCGGCGGGCGACGAGGTCGGGTGGGTCATGCCGACATCCTGCCAGCCGGGCACGACGCGGCCCACGGGCGACCGTCACCGACGGCGCGAACCGGCTCGGTCTCGCGGAGTGGACGCCCGCGAAGATATATCTCCCAGCCACGCCCACAGGCGCGGGAGGACCTCAGCGGCGCGCACCCCGCGGCGCGACGAGCCGCACGGAGCTCCACTCGGTGCTGACACTGGCGCCGCCGGCCGTGTGGAGCCCGGCCGTGACGGCGGCCTCCTCGATCTCGCTCGCGTCGACGTGGTCGGGATGTCCGGCCTTGGGCGAGAGGAGCACGACGAACCCGCCGTCGGCCAGGTTGGTCAGGGCGTCGACGAGCGTGTCGACGAGGTCGTCGTCGCCCTGCCGGAACCAGACCAGGACCGCGTCGGCGACATCGCCGTAGTCCTCGTCCTCGAGCTCGGTCCCGATGATGTCCTCGATCGCGAACCGTAGCTCGTCGTCGACATCGCTGTCCCAGCCGATCTCCTGCACGACCTGGCGCTCCCCGAACCCCAGCTTGGCCAGTGCCCCGCCTGCCGATCCGGGTGGCGCCGCGTGCGCGGTCGAACCCACGGTGCTGTCCCCTTCGTGCTTCGTCTGTGTTTACCCGGCTCTGCCCGCGCCGGGCCTGGGATCCACGGTAGTGGGTGACTCGGGGGCCCGGCACCACGTGCACAGTCTGTGGACCAGGAGCCGCGCCTACAGTGGGTCGATGGGACGGGTGACGAGGCGCGCTCCAGCCGCACGCTACGAGGTCACCGACGGCAACCAGCCCCGCGTAGTGCGCCGTCCCGACACCCTCGCGGTCGAGGAACCGATGGAGATCCGCGTCGACGGCGAGCCGCTCACCGTGACGATGCGCACACCGGGTGACGACTTCGACCTGACCCTGGGACTCCTCCACGGCGAGGGGCTCATCGGCGCCGCCGACGACGTCGCGCGGCTCATGCACTGCCTCGACACCGACGCCGACGGCTCCCCCACCTACAACGTCGTCGACGTCACCCTGCGCGACGGAATGTCGTTGCGGGACAACGCCAGGCGCGCGTTCGTCACCACGAGTGCCTGCGGTGTCTGCGGCACTGCGAGCATCGAGGCGCTCCAGACCACGAGCCGGTATGCGGTGGCCGAGGACTCCACGAAGGTCGACCCGGCGGTGCTGTGCAGTCTCCCGGGGCGCCTGCGCGCGGCCCAGAAGGCGTTCGACCGCACCGGCGGCATCCATGCCGCCGGCCTGTTCACCATCTACGGCGAGCTTCTCGTCGCCCGCGAGGACGTCGGACGGCACAACGCCGTCGACAAGGTCGTCGGCTGGGCCCTCCGCGAAGGGCGGCTCCCGCTCACCGGGCACGTCCTCGTGGTCACCAGCCGCGCCAGCTTCGAGCTGACCCAGAAGGCCCACGCGGCAGGCATACCCGTCCTCGCTGCGGTCTCCGCGGCCTCGTCCTTGGCGGTCGAGCTGGCCGACCGCGTCGGCCTCACCCTGGTCGCCTTCGTCCGGCCGCCCCACTTCACCGTGTATGCGGGTGAACAGCGGGTCGCGGTGTCGGCCGCCGCTGGACACACGTCGTCCTGAGCCCCACGACAGGGGTGGAGCCCACTCGTCGCTGGACATGCGTCGCCTTCCTCGCAGCGAGGGTGGGAAGATGACGAAGACCTCCCTGCACACCCCGCAGACGAAGACGGCGACAACGACGTGGCCGTGTGAAAGGACGATGCACCGTGGCACGACAGGAAGCCGGACCCATCCTCAACGGCATCCCGAGCCAGCTCCCCGACACCGACCCGGAGGAGACCCAGGAGTGGCTCGAGTCCCTTGACGGGGTCATCGACGCCTCCGGACGCACCCGGGCGCGCTACGTCATGCTCAAGCTGCTCGAGCGGGCTCGCGAGATGCAGGTCGGGGTCCCGTCGCTGACGGCGACCGACTACATCAACACGATCAGCCCGGAGCAGGAGCCGTGGTTCCCCGGCGACGAGGACGTCGAGCGGGAGTACCGCCGCTGGCTGCGGTGGAACGCCGCGATCATGGTCCACCGCGCCCAGCGGCCGGGCGTCGGCGTCGGCGGCCACATCTCGACCTACGCGTCCGCCGCGACGCTGTACGAGGTCGGGATGAACCACTTCTTTCGCGGCCCCGACCACCCGGGCGGCGGCGACCAGGTGTACTTCCAGGGCCACGCCTCCCCCGGCATGTACGCCCGGGCCTACCTCGAGGGCCGGCTCAGCGAGGACCGTCTCGACGGCTTCCGCCAGGAGAAGAGCCACATCGTGGACGGCGAGATCCAGGCGCTGCCGTCCTACCCGCACCCGCGGCTGATGTCGGACTTCTGGCAGTTCCCGACGGTCTCGATGGGCCTCGGCCCGATGAACGCGATCTACCAGGCCCAGTTCAACAAGTACCTCGACCACCGCGGCATCAAGGACACGTCCCAACAGCACGTGTGGGCGTTCCTCGGCGACGGTGAGATGGACGAGCCGGAGTCGCGCGGCCTGCTCCAGCTGGCGGCCAACGACGAGCTCGACAACCTCACCTTCGTCGTCAACTGCAACCTGCAGAGGCTCGACGGTCCGGTGCGTGGCAACGGCAAGATCGTGCAGGAGCTCGAGGCGTTCTTCCGCGGCGCGGGCTGGAACGTCATCAAGGTGATCTGGGGCCGCGGCTGGGACCCGCTCCTCGCCGCCGACCGTGACGGCGCCCTCGTCCACGTCATGAACTCGACCAGCGACGGCGACTACCAGACGTTCCGGGCCAACGACGGCGCCTACGTGCGCGAGCACTTCTTCGGCCGCGACCCGCGCACCCGCGCCATGGTCGAGAACTGGTCCGACGACGACGTGTGGTGGAAGCTCAAGCGCGGTGGCCACGACTACCGCAAGGTCTACGCCGCATACCTGGCCGCCATGAACCACACCGGACAGCCGACGGTCATCCTCGCGAAGACGATCAAGGGCTACAGCCTCGGGTCGCACTTCGCCGGTCGCAACGCGACCCACCAGATGAAGAAGATGACCCTGGACGACCTCAAGGCGTTCCGCGACGACATGCGGATCCCGATCTCCGACGAGCAGCTCGAGGCCGATCCCTACCGTCCGCCCTACTACCACCCGGGCAAGGACCACAAGGCGATCCAGTACATGCTCGAGCGCCGCGCGGCCCTCGGCGGCGACGTCCCGTCGCGCCGCGTGCAGCACGACTCGCTGAAGCTGCCGGGCGACGACGCCTACAAGCAGATGAAGAAGGGTTCCGGCAAGCAGGAGATCGCCACGACCATGGCCTTCGTCCGGCTGCTCAAGGACCTGATGCGCGACAAGGAGTTCGGCTCGCGCGTGGTGCCGATCATCCCCGACGAGGCGCGCACGTTCGGGATGGACTCGTTCTTCCCCACCATCAAGATCTACAACCCGCACGGGCAGAACTACACGCCGGTCGACGCCGAGCTGATGCTCGCCTACCGCGAGTCCGAGAAGGGGCAGATCCTCCACCTGGGGATCGACGAGGCCGGCTCGATGGCCGCGTTCACGGCGGTCGGCACGTCGTATGCGACGCACGGCGAGCCGATGGTGCCGATCTACGTCTTCTACTCGATGTTCGGGTTCCAGCGGACGGCGGACTCGATCTGGGCGGCGACCGACCAGATGACGCGCGGCTTCCTCATCGGCGCGACGGCCGGCCGGACCACCCTGACCGGTGAGGGCCTTCAGCACGCCGACGGGCACTCCCCGCTGCTCGCCTCGACGAACCCCGCGGTGGTGTCCTACGACCCGGCCTACGGGTACGAGATCGCGCACATCGTCCAGGACGGGCTGCGCCGGATGTACGGCGACAACCCGGAGAACGTCATCTACTACCTCACCGTCTACAACGAGCCGCTGGTCCAGCCCAAGGAGCCGGAGAACGTCGACGCCGAGGGCATCCTGCGAGGGATGTACCTGTTGTCGCCGGCGAAGACCGACGGCTGGGAGCACCAGCCGGCCCGGGCCCAGCTGCTCGCGTCCGGTGTCGGCGTGTTGTGGGCGCTCGAGGCGCAGCAGCTGCTGGCCGAGGACTTCGGTGTGGCCGCCGACGTCTGGTCGGTCACCTCGTGGAGCGAGCTGCGGCGCGACGGGATGGACTGCGACGAGCAGGAGTTCCTCCGCCCCGAGGGCGAGCAGCGGGTGCCGTGGGTGACCCAGAAGCTGCAGGACGCACCGGGCCCGGTGCTGGCGGTCTCGGACTACATGCGCGGCGTGCAGGACCAGATCGCGCAGTACGTGCCGGGCGACTTCATGTCCCTCGGCGCCGACGGGTTCGGCTTCTCCGACACTCGGGCGGCGGCGCGGCGCTTCTTCCACATCGACGGGCCGTCGCTCGCCGTGCGGACGCTCCAGCAGCTGGCCAAGCGGGGCGACGTCCCCGCGGACTACGCGGCCAAGGCGGCTGAGAAGTACCGCCTCCACGATGTGACGGCCGGTACCAGCGGCAACGCCGGCGGAGAGTCCTAGGCCTCACCGGAAAGGGGCTGCAGCGGTCGGAATTCCGACCGCTGCAGCCCCTTTCCGATTAGCGCTCGACCGCCTGCTTCTCCCGGACCAGCTCGGCGACGGCGCTGGGGATCCGGGTCTCGAAGTCGAGGACCTTGGCCCACGTCGGCGTGATCCGGATCTCCACCATCGAGTCGTACAGGCTGCGCACCCCCGCCACCCACTCGTCGTACTGGTCGTCGCCGACGTTCCTGTGACCCGCCTCGAGGTACCCCTGAGGAACGCCCTCGATCTCCTCCAGGGTCGCGGTACCCCGGACCAGCAGGACCTTCGGCGGGAACTCGTTGGTGTCGATCGTCACCGCCGCGCGCGCATCGTGCTGCAGGGCGCGCACCTTGGCCGACCGGGGCACGGTCCACATCAGCAGCGCGGACCCGTCCCATTCCCAGCCGATCGGGATCACCCGCGGTGCGCCGTCCAGGCCGGTGTACGCGAACCGCGCCGGGGTCGCGGCGTGCAGCAGCCTCTGCGCGACCGGGTCGGCGAACAGGGTCGCCAGCTCGGCGTCGGTCATCGTCGTCGTCATGCGGTCGCCTCCGTGGTGTCGAGGACCGGGCCGAGCCGGTCCAGGGTGTCGTTCCAGCCGGCCTCGACGTGCCCGGCGACGTGCGGCATGGCCGCGGCCAGCTCGTCGAGCTGCTCGTGGACGACGGTGAGCTCGGTCTCCCCCGGCCGCGGCTCGGCGAACGTCACGGTGATCCGCGTCACCGGCGACAGGTCCTCGTCACGGTTCGGGCCGGAGAAGCGCCACGCGAGCACGAGCCGCTCGTTCGGGACGAGCTCGAGGATCGTGCTCTCGCTGCCCCCCGTCATCTCCCCCTCGGGGTCGACCTGAAAGATCCGGTAGTGCCCGCCGACCCGCGGGTCCACCTCGGCGCGGCCATCGGTGAAGCTCGGGTCCACGAACCAGCGGACCATCGTGGCGGGGTCGAGCCACGCGTGGAACACGCGCTCGCGGGGGAAGGGCAGGGTGCGCTGGACGCGCGCGGTGGGGTACGCCATCGGTTCAGTCCTCCTGGATGCCGGGGTCGTCGGTGGTCTCGTCCGCATCGAGCAGCACCTGCTCGAGGGCGTCGAGGCGCTCGTTCCAGTACGTCTCGTAGGCGTCGAGCCAGGCCGCCGCCGCCGCGAGCGGGCCTGGGGTGAGCCGGCATACATGAGTTCGCCCCTGGACGGTCCGGTGGACCAGCCCCGCCCGCTCGAGGACGGCCACGTGCTTCGACGCGGCGGCCAACGAGACGGTGAGCGGCTCGGCCAGCTGCCCGACCGTGAGGGTCGACCCGCGTAGCCGTGCCAGCATGTCCCGCCGGGTGGGGTGCGACAGCGCATGGAACACCTCGTCGACGTCGGCCGGACTCTCAACCATGTGGTTGAACGTACGCCGCCCTGAGACAACTGTCAACCGGATGGTTGAGGGTTCCGTCTCGCCCCTCCCCCCTAGGCTGACGCCGTGTCCAAAGTCCTCACCTCCCTGCCCGTCGGCGAGCGCGTCGGCATCGCCTTCTCCGGCGGCCTCGACACCTCGTGCGCCGTTGCGTGGATGCGCGACAAGGGCGCCATCCCGTGCACCTACACCGCCGACCTCGGTCAGTACGACGAGCCCGACATCGACTCGGTGCCCGGCCGGGCGGTCGAGTACGGCGCGGAGCTGTCGCGGCTGGTCGACTGCACCGAGGCACTGGCCGAGGAGGGCCTGGCCGCGATCATGTGCGGCGCCTTCCACGTGCGCAGCGCCGGCAAGATCTACTTCAACACCACGCCCCTCGGCCGGGTGGTGACCGGCACCCTCCTCGTGCGCGCCATGCGAGCCGACGAGGTCTCGATCTGGGGCGACGGGTCGACCTACAAGGGCAACGACATCGAGCGGTTCTACCGCTACGGCCTGCTCGCGAACCCGGCGCTGCGGATCTACAAGCCCTGGCTCGACGCGGACTTCGTCGGTGAGCTCGGCGGCCGGCACGAGATGTCGGAGTGGCTCGTCGCGCACGGCCTGCCCTACCGCGACTCGACCGAGAAGGCCTACAGCACCGACGCGAACATGCTCGGCGCGACCCACGAGGCCAAGAGCCTCGAACGCCTCGACGTCGCTCTCGAGATCGTCGAGCCGATCATGGGCGTCAAGCACTGGGACTCCACCGTCGAGATCGGGCCTGAGGACGTCACCGTCGAGTTCCGCCAGGGGCGTCCGGTGGCGATCAACGGGACGCCGTTCGAGAGCGCCGCCGACGTGATCCGGGAGGCGAACGCCATCGGCGGCCGCCACGGGCTCGGAATGTCCGATCAGATCGAGAACCGGATCATCGAGGCAAAGAGCCGCGGCATCTACGAGGCCCCCGGAATGGCGCTCCTGTTCGCCGCCTACGAGCGCCTCGTCAACGCGATCCACAACGAGGACACCATCGCCGCCTATCACCAGGAGGGCCGGCGCCTCGGCCGGCTGCTCTACGAGGGTCGGTGGCTCGATCCCCAGTCGCTGATGCTGCGTGAGTCGCTGCAGCGCTGGGTCGCGAGCGCGGTGACCGGCGAGGTGACGCTACGGCTGCGGCGCGGCGACGACTACACCCTCGTGGACACTCGCGGCCCGAACCTGTCGTACCACCCGGAGAAGCTGTCCATGGAGCGCACCGAGGACGCCGCGTTCGGGCCGGTCGACCGGATCGGTCAGCTCACCATGCGCAACCTCGACATCGCCGACACCCGGTCCAAGCTCGAGCTGTATGCGGCCCAGGGCCAGCTCGTCGGCGGCCACACCGCCGCGCTCATCGGCGAGCTCGAAGCGGGCGGGGCGTCGGCGATCGCGGCCGGCTCCGACCCGGACGACACCGATGTGGTCGGGGTGGACGAGGCCCAGGAGCGCTCGATGTTCGACGCCGGCACGGACTGACGCGACCCGCATACGGGACGGGTGGTTGCACGGCGTCATCACGACCCGTAACTTATTGACTCCCGATTGTCTCAGCGTGGAGGAATCATGCAGCCGTCCCGTCGTACCGTCCTCGGCGGAGCCGCCGCCACTCTCGCCCTGGCCTGGGCCGCCCCCCGAGCGGACGCCATGGGCCTGAGCCCGCTGGCGAGCAGCCCGTCCTGCGTGCTGGACCCGCACGCCGACAAGACCGACCTGCGGGGCATCTGGATCGCGTCGGTGACCAACATCGACTGGCCGAGCCGACCCGGCCTCCCGCCCGCCGCGCAGCAGGCCGAGCTCGTCGGGTACTACGACCTGGCCGTGGCGCAGCACTACAACACCGTCGTCGTGCAGGTCCGCCCGACGGCCGACGCGTTCTGGCCGTCCTCCTTGGAGCCCTGGTCGAAGTACCTCACCGGCACCCAGGGCGTCGATCCCGGCTACGACCCGCTGGCCTTCGCCGTCGCCGAGGCCCACCGTCGCAACCTCGAGTTCCACGCCTGGTTCAACCCGTTCCGGATCACCATGAACCTCACGACCGACGTGACCGGGCTCTCCCCCACGCACCCCGCGAAGGTGCACCCGGAATGGACCGTCGCCTACGGCGGCAAGCTCTACTACAACCCCGGCGTCCCCGAGGCCCGCGCCTACTGCCAGGCCGCGATCATGGACGCGGTCACCAGGTACGACATCGACGCCGTCCACTTCGACGACTACTTCTACCCGTACCCCGTCGCCGAGCAGGTGTTCGACGACGCGGCGCAGTATGCGCAGTACGGCGCCGGCCGGTCGCTCGCCGACTGGCGTCGCGACAACATCAACGCGCTCATCACCGGGCTGGGCTCCGCGATCAAGGCGGCCAAGCCGTGGGTCAAGTTCGGCGTCTCGCCGTTCGGCGTCTGGATGAACCAGGTCAACGACCCGCTCGGCTCGGCGACGCAAGCCGGCGTGCAGACGTTCACCGACCTGTATGCGGACACCCGCCGGTGGGTCCAGGAGGAGTGGATCGACTACATCTGCCCGCAGGTCTACTGGGCCGAGAGCCTGGCCGTCGCCGACTACAACGTCATCGTCGACTGGTGGTCGAAGGTGGTCGCGGGCCGCAACGTGCACCTCTACATCGGGCAGGCGACCTACAAGATCGGCGCGTCCACGCAGTCGCCCGAATGGAACAACCTCCCGCAGGAGATGAGCAACCACCTGCTGTTCAACTCCACCCGACCCGAGGTGGACGGCAACGTCTACTTCAGCGCCAAGGACGTCCGCGCCAACCGGCTCGACGGGATGGGGATCGTCGGGCGTGACTGGTACCGCCACCCCGCGCTGGTGCCGCCGATGCCGTGGATCGACGCGTCGGGGCCCAAGGCGCCCAAGGACCTGTCCGCCTCCGTGGGTGGGTCGGGGACGACCGTCCGGTGGCGGGCGGGTGACTCCACGACCGTGTCGTATGCGGTGTACCGGATCCCCGTGACGGACAAGCGGGTCAAGCCCGACGACTGCGTCGTGGCCGACGCCACGAACCTCGTCACGACGATGCGCGCTGTCTCCGGGTACCAGACCTGGACCGATACGAGCGCCGGCGGTCAGCGGTACACGTACGTCATCACCGGTCTCGACCGGACGTGGAACGAGTCGGTTCCGCAGCAGGTCACGCCCCGCTGATCGGTCCAACCGGGCTCGCCCCCGTCCGCCGCGAGGCCAACGTCGGCCGTCAAGAGCGCCTGGTAACCGACCGAAGTTGGCCTCTCGGCGGTGTACACCGGCGGCCTCGGCTGCAGGGGGGCGAGTCAGGCCGGGCGGCGCGCCCAGACCGAGGTCATGACGAACGGGACGTACTGCGACTCCGGGTCCAGGGTCATCCGCAGGAACGCGTCGATCTCGTCGTGCGTCATCAGGCCCGAGGCCACCAGGGGCTCGCGCAGCACCATGAAGGTCAGCCGACCGAAGTCCTGGACCCCTCCGCCGCGGACCATCGGCGAGTGGATCTCGCCGCCCACGAGCTCGAGCCCGGCCCGGCGGACCGCTCCCGGCAGCGTCGACGCATACCCCATGTCGGCGCCGACGGCGCCGAGCAGCCCCGCGATGGCCCGCAGCCCCTTGTCGCCGAGGGCGCGCGCGGCCGGCGCGTGGTAGCGCGTGATGAGGTCCAGGGCCTGCGGCGACATCTCCGCCTCCTCGACGAGGACGTACCCGCCGGGCCGTACCGCGGACGCCATCCGGTCGAGCGCGGTCTCCCGGCCGCTCAGGTGCTCGAGGAGCAACCGCGTGTGGACGACGTCGAAGGCGCCCTCGGGCAGGGAGTCGGACACGATGTCGTGCTGGGCATAGGTGACGTTCGGCGGTAGCCCCACCAGGTGGGTGAGGTCGATGTCGGTGGCGAAGACCTCGCCCTCCGGGCCGACCTGGCCGGCCAGCCACGCGGCCACCGACCCGGTTCCGGCTGCCACCTCCAGGCAGCGCCAACCGCGAGTGACGCCGAGCTGCGTCAGCAAACGGCGCGTCGCCGGGTCGAAGAGGGCCGCCAGGGCGTGCAGCCGACGGGACTCGAGGTCGCCGAGGTCGGACCGGCGCTCGAACAGGTAGGTCTCGGTGCGGACGGAGGTGGTGGTCATAGCGGGTCCTTCCGTGGGTTCATGGCGCTGGTGACGGTCGGCGTCGACGCCGACCGTAGGAACCGGCAACCACCCACCACATGGGGAGCCGACCTCAGATCGCCGGCCGCACCCCTTAGCCGACGACGGAGCGCACACCGTCCCCTTTGTGGACCCCGTACAAATACGCTGGATCCATGACGGTGAGCCAGGCGACCCGCGACCGGGTGGTGCAGCAGGCCGGCGCCCTGTCTACCGCCGCGGTTCGACGCCTCGAGGCCGACCTCGAGTGGTAC
Organism: Lapillicoccus sp.; assembly: GCF_036559105.1. Classification (GTDB taxonomy): domain Bacteria; phylum Actinomycetota; class Actinomycetes; order Actinomycetales; family Dermatophilaceae; genus Lapillicoccus. The sequence continues at coordinate 28,271 of NZ_DATBTV010000152.1, forward strand.
CGCGCCCTGTCGGCCCAGGACCGGTCCTGGATCGGGCTCGTCGCCCAGGCCGGCGTCGCGGCGTTCGTCGGGTGGCTGCGCGACACCGGCGGCCGCGGTCGCGGTCCGGACCAGCAGGTGACCGCCGACATCTTCGGCTCCGCGCCTCGCGAGCTGACCTGGTCGGTCAGTCTGAGCCAGACCCTCGACATCGTCCGGACCGTCGTCGACGTCGTCGAGGACCAGGTCCTCCTGCTGGCCGCTCCCGGCGACAAGGTGGCCCTCCGCGAGGGGGTGCTCCGATACTCGCGGGAGGTCGCGTTCTCCGCCGCCCAGGTGTACGCGGAGGCCGCCGAGGCCCGCGGTGCCTGGGACGCGCGGCTCGAGGCGCTCGTCGTCGACGCCGTCGTCCGCGCGGAGGCCGACGACTCCATGCAGTCCCGGGCGACCGCGCTCGGCTGGGGCTCGGTCGCCTCGGTCACCGTGGTCGCTGGTTCGACGCCGTCGGGATCGACGGCCGCGGCGGTCGACGCCCTACGCCGGTCGGTCGCCCGCCTCGGCGCCACCGCCCTGGCCGCCGTCCAGCGCCGGCGGCTGGTGGTGGTGCTCGGGGGCACGACCGAGGCCATGAAGGTCGTCACGGCGATCGCCGACAACTTCGGGCCGGGCCCCGTCGTCCTCGGCCCGACCGTCCCTCACCTGTTCGCCGCCGGCCGCTCGGCGCGCGCGGCGCTCAGCGGACTCGCCGCGGCGCCGGCCTGGCCGGCGGCGCCGCGCCCGGTGCTGTCGGACGAGCTGCTCCCCGAACGCGTGCTCGCGGGCGACGCGTCCGCCTCCCGGGTCCTTGTCGACCGGATCCATCACCCGCTCGAGGGCCACCCCGCCCTGCTCACCACCGCCACGGCGTACCTCGAGACCGGCGGCTCGCTCGAGGCGACGGCCCGCGCCCTGTTCGTCCACCCCAACACCGTCCGGTACCGCCTCGGCCGCATCGCCGAGGTGACCGGCTACGACCTGGCGCACCCACGCGAGGCGCACACCATCGCGATCGCCCTGGCGGTCGGCCGGCTGTCGGACACGCCGCCGGTCGAATGGCGGGCCGGAGCGCCGACCCGGACACGGCGCATACCATCCGAACCCGCCTGAGCCCTGTTTGGAGGATTCCTCCAAAGTCGCCACCGAATGTTCGTCGGGTTCGCCGACGCCGCCGGGTGCAGGCACCAGCGAGGCTGGACATCGTGATCGCTCTCGTCTGCCCTGGCCAAGGCTCCCAGACCCCGGGATTCCTGGCCCCCTGGCTCGAGCTCCCTGGGCTGCGCGAGCGGGCCGAGGCGCTGTCCGACGCCGCGGGCGTCGACCTGGTCACCCACGGCACGACGTCCGACGCCGACACGATCCGCGACACTGCCGTGGCCCAGCCGCTCATCGTCGGCGCCGGGCTGCTTGCCCTCGACGCCCTGTATGCCGACCGTCCCGACACGCTCGCCTCCTCGGCAGGAGTGGTGGCCGGGCACTCGGTCGGCGAGATCACGGGCGCCGCCGCGACCGGAGTCCTCACGCCACAGGACGCGATGAGCCTGGTCAGCCTGCGTGGTCGGGCGATGGCCGAGGCCAGCGCCATCACCCCGACCGGCATGTCCGCGGTCGTCGGCGGCGACCCCGCCGAGGTGGCGGCCGCCCTCGACCGGCACGGCCTCACCCCGGCCAACATGAACGGTGCGGGGCAGGTCGTCGCCGCCGGCACCCTCGAGCAGCTCGCCGCCTTCGCGGCGGACCCACCGGCCAAGACGAGGGTCATCCCCCTCCAGGTCGCCGGCGCGTTCCACACCGTCCACATGGCCCCTGCGGCCGACGAGCTCAGCGCCGAGTGGTCCGACCACAACGTCAGCGACCCCGGCGTCACCCTGCTGTCCAACACCGACGGCGTGGCGGTCGCCACCGGTGCCGAGTTCCTCCGTCGCCTCATCAGCCAGGTGCGCAACCCGGTCCGCTGGGACCTGTGCATGGAGACGATGACCGAGCTGGGCGTCACGGGCCTCGTCGAGCTCGCGCCCGCCGGCACGCTGGTCGGTCTGGCCAAGCGCGCCATGAAGGGTGTGCCGACCGTCGCCCTGAAGACCCCTGACGACCTCGACGCGGCGCGCGAGCTGCTCGCCGCCTCCACCTCTGCAAAGGCCTGACATGACCATCACCCCTGACACCGCCCGCACGGCCCCGGCGCCGAAGGGCACCGGATCCCTGGTGGCGAGCGACGGCGCCCGCTACGCCCGCATCTGGGGCGTCGGTGGCTACCGACCCGAACGCGTCGTACCCAACTCCGAGCTCGTCGAGCGCATCGACTCCTCCGACGAGTGGATCCGGGAGCGATCCGGCATCGTGAGCCGCCGCTACGCCGCCGCCGAGGAGACCGTCGTCGACATGTCCGAGGCCGCGACGCGCCAGGCGCTCGAGGCCGCGGGGATCAACGCCTCCCAGCTGGGCGCCATCGTCATCGCGACGGTCACCCACCCGTACCAGACCCCCGCCGCGGCCCCGATTCTCGCGAACCGGCTGGGCGTGACCTGCGCGGCGTTCGACATCTCGGCCGCGTGTGCCGGCTACTGCCACGGCATCTCGCTGGCCAACGACATGATCCGCGGCGGCTCGGCCGAGTACGTCCTCGTCGTCGGCGTGGAGAAGCTCTCCGACTTCACCGACTGGGACGACCGCGGTACCGCGTTCATCTTCGGCGACGGTGCCGGTGCGGCCGTCATCGGACCCTCCGATACACCTGGCATCGGCCCGACCATCTGGGGCTCCGACGGCGCCCAGTGGCAGGCCATCATGCAGCGCGAGCCCTGGACGGACTACCGCCGCCCGCAGGTCGGGGAAGGCCCGTTCGACAAGACGGTCCAGCCGCGCAACTGGCCGGCGATCGGGATGGCCGGCCAGTCGGTCTTCCGCTGGGCGGTCTGGGGCATGGCGCCCGTGGCCCAGCAGGCGATCGACAAGGCCGGCATCAGCATCGACGACCTCGACGCCTTCATCCCCCACCAGGCGAACATGCGGATCATCGACGCGATGATCAAGCAGCTCAAGCTGCCCGCCGACATCCCGGTCGCCCGCGACATCGCCGAGACCGCCAACACCTCCGCGGCGTCGATCCCGCTCGCCACCGAGCGGATGCTGCGCCAGAAAGAGATCCCGAGCGGCGGTCTCGCCCTCCAGATCGGCTTCGGCGCGGGGCTGGTCTACGCGGCGCAGGTCGTCGTCATCCCATAACCTCACCCACGAACCACCACCCGCACGACCGATGGAAGGAAGAACACATGGCGCAGAGCGAGCAGGAGATCCTCGAGGGTCTGGCCGAGATCGTCAACGAGGAGACCGGCATCGAGACCGACCAGGTCGAGCCGGACAAGTCCTTCACCGACGACCTCGACATCGACTCGCTGTCGATGATGACCATCGTCGTCAACGCCGAGGAGAAGTTCGGCGTGAAGATCCCGGACGACGAGGTCAAGAACCTCAACACCGTCAACGACGCGGTCAGCTTCATCGCCAAGGCGCAGGGCTGACCCGAACCTGACGGGCAGGCATACCCGCGAGTACGCATGCCCTCCGGCGGTCCTGACTCGCCGGTAGCCCTCGGAGCGGGGTAGAACGGTGGTTCCAGCCGTTCGACCCCGCTCCGTCGCGTCCGCACGGACCCCGCGGGATCGGCCTACGCTGGGACCTGCCCAGTGCCCCAGGAGATCCCCGGGGCGACGACGCCCTAGGAGCACTCCATGACGTCAGCACGCGACCAGCGGATCGTCGTCACCGGACTCGGTGCCACCACCCCGCTCGGCGGGACCATCACGGACACCTGGGAGGGCATCCTCGCGGGGCGCAGCGGCGCGCGGACGATCGATGCCGACTGGGTGACCAAGTACGAGCTCCCGGTGACCTTCGCCGCCCAGCTCGCGGTGCACCCCTCGGAGGTGCTCGCGCGCCATCAGATCAAACGGCTCGACCCGTCGTCGCAGTACGCGCTCATCGCGTCGCGGGCCGCGTGGGAGGACGCCGGCAGGCCGGAGATCGACCCCGAGCGCCTCGCCGTCGTCATGGGGTCCGGCATCGGCGGGGTCTGGACGCTGCTCGACCAGTGGGACGTCCTCCGCGAGAAGGGCCCGCGACGCGTCTACCCGCTCGCCGTGCCGATGCTCATGCCCAACGGTCCCTCGGCGGCGGTCTCGCTCGACCTCGGCGCCCGGGCCGGCGCGCATACTCCCGTGAGTGCCTGCGCCTCCGGCGCCGAGGGCATGGCGTATGCGGTCGAGATGATCCGCTCCGGCCGCGCCGACGTCGTGGTCGCCGGGGGAACCGAGGCGGCCATCCACGCCCTGCCCATCGCCGGGTTCGCAGCGATGCAGGCGCTGTCGACGCGCAACGACGAGCCGACGAAGGCGTCGCGTCCCTACGACACGCAGCGGGACGGCTTCGTCCTCGGCGAGGGTGCCGCGGTGATCGTCCTCGAGAGCGAGGAGCACGCGAAGGCTCGAGGCGCGCAGATCTACGCCGTCCTGGCCGGGATCGGGATGTCCGCCGACGCGCACCACATCACCGCGCCCGAGCCGAACGGCGCCGGCGCGTCCCGGGCCATGAAGGAGGCCGTCGAGTCGGCCGGTCTCTCGCTGGCTGACATCTCCCACATCAACGCCCACGCGACGTCGACACCGGTCGGCGACGTGGCGGAGGCCAACGCGATCGTGCGGGCGTTCGGCCAGGACATCGCCGCCGGCATCCCGGTGTCGGGGACCAAGTCGATGACCGGCCACCTGCTCGGCGCGGCCGGCGCCCTGGAGGCGCTGCTGTCCATCCTCGCGATCCGCGACCGGTTGGCCCCGGCGACGATCAATATCGACGAGCTCGACCCTGCGATCCCGCTCGACGTGGTCCGGGGCGAGCACCGCACCCTGCCCGACGGAGACATCGCGGTCATGGACAACTCGTTCGGTTTCGGCGGACACAACGTCGCCCTGGTGTTCACCAACGCCTGAGGCC
>NZ_DATBTV010000153.1:0-71633 GCF_036559105.1 Lapillicoccus sp.
CGCTTCGACCAAGCCATAGCGACCTTCGCCGAACGATACGCCGACCAGAACGACGCCGACTACGCCGCACTCAAGAACGCCGTCGACACCGGACGCGTCACCGCCGAAGTCGGACTCTAACCACCCGGACCAGACACCAGCGGCGATCGGTGCCTCCTGGGCACCGCCCTAATACATCATCCGCGGGTCGTCGTAGTGCTTGAACTCGAGCAGGTTCTGTGACGGGTCGGCCAGCACGAACGTGTCGTGCGCCTCGACGCGGTCATCGAACCGGCGGAACGGCTCGGCGAAGAACTTCAGGCCGCGGGCCCGGGCCAGCCGCAGGAGCCGGTCGAAGTCGCCGCGGTCGGCGAACGTGACGCCGAAGTGGCGCGGGTACAGCTGCGGTTCGCGGTCCCAGAGCTCTGACAAGTGGCAGACCACCTGGTCGCCGAAGAAGTCCAGCGTGATGCGGTCGTCGTAGCGACGGGCGAGCTTGCAGCCCAGCCCCGTCACGTAGAAGTCCTGCGCCTCGTCGAGGTCGGCGACGGGGATAGCCAGGTGGAAGGCGTCGTGCGTGGTCCGCATCAGAGCGTCTCGCACAGCATGGTGTCCGACCGCAGGCCAAGCCGCAGCGTCTCCAGCGCGATCACGTCGTCGGCGCGGATGTTGCCCAGGTTCACCGACGCGCCCAGGCGCTTGATGAAGAAGCACTGCAGCTCCGTGGTGGGCGCCTCGAACAACAGCCGGTCGACATCGAAACCACCGTCCAGGACGTCGTCGACGACGTCGGCGCGGGGGGTGCCGTCGGGGAGGCAGAGACCGCCACGCCCGCTCTCGCGAGCCTCGGTGATCACCAGGGTCGCGCCGGCGGCGAGGTCTTCGCCGATCGCGTCGACCCACTGGGCCGACGTCATCGTCGTCGCCCGGCCCTGGTCCTTGAAGCCGACCTCGCTGACGACGGTGAACTCCCCCGCGAGCCGCGCGACCCAGCGTGCCTTCTCCGCGTTCGACATCGGGATCGTGCCGTTCGAGACCTCTACGTGGGTGGCACCCATCGTGCGGCACAGGGCGCGCCAGTCGTCGACCATGCCGGACATGGCGAAGCGCTCGAACAGGGTGCCGCCGAGGTAGAAGTCGATCCCGGCCTCGTGCAGGATGTCGACCTTCCGCTTGATGTCGGGCGTGACCAGCGCCGTGCACCAGCCGAACTTGACCAGGTCGACGTACTGGCCGACGCTCTCGACGGCGTCGGCGAACCGCCCGGTGTGGAGGCCGGGGTCGATCACCATCGTCAGGCCGCGCCGGCGCGGTGCGCTCTCACGTGCGGGCAGCTCCAGCCGAGTGTCCATCATCTGCTCCTTCGTGCTCGCGCGCGTTCACCGGAAGATCCCAGGTCTAACGACGGTGGCTCCACCTCGCCTGTGGGCTCGCTGAGCGTCAGCCATGCGAGCGGCTCACGTGGACGGGCCTGCTGCGCGCCCGCCCAGGCGGCGTAGGCCACGGCGACGAGCCATCTCTGTGGCCGACTCGGGCGCGCTGTGCATCCTCGCCTCCGGGTACACGTCGTCCGTGGATCGTGGGCGGGGTGAAACTCCTTGCCGCTGAGGACCTCATGCGGTCAGAGTGACCGCGACCTCGCCGTTGCCATAGAAGGAGATGCCCATGGACACTCGCGCCGTCACGACAGATCTCGCTCCGGCAGCGCTGGGCCCCTACAGCCAGGCGGTTATCGCCGGGGGCTTCGTTTTCTGTTCAGGGACTGCCGGGATCGACCCGGTCACGGGTGCGATCGCCGACGGCATCGAGGCTCAGACCGAACAGGCCCTGCGCAACCTCGCCGCCATCCTCGACGAGGCCGGTAGCTCCCTGCGAGACGTGGTGAAGACGACGATCTTCTCTGCGGACGTCGACGACTTCCCGGTCCTGAACGCGGTCTACGCGAGGCACATGCCGGACCCGCCCCCAGCGCGCTCGGCACCGGCCAACGTCACCTTGCCCCGGGGCCTGCTGCTGTCGATCGAGGCGATCGCGGTGCTGACCGACGGGTCGTCGATCGCGGCCGCAAGCCCCGCAGTCTGACCAGGGCGTGCGCTGCCCCATCACACCTGCGCAGGGTGATTTCTGCCGGGATTCATGCGTGCCATCACCGGTCCGCCCGACCAGAAGGCCGCTGGTGGCCACGCTGCTGTTCGTCCTGCTTCCGCGTGCACCGAAGCGGAGAACGCGGCGAGCCCGGCGTCGACCGGGACCGGACCAGGAGCGGGCATCCTCCAACCGACTCCAGCACCCACGACGAGCGACTCGACGTCGGCGACGTGGCCCGGCGCCAGGGCCGTCCGGGAGGAGAACGCCAAGCCCGGGGAGGCGACGTGGGCCGCCGGCATCACCGAACCGCCCAGCACGCGGGTAGAGGGTTTCGCCGGCCGGGCCCGCGTGGCACCGGGAGAGTCTCTCCCCATCTTCATCCACTCGCTGGACGGCCCGGTGGTCGTCAAGGCCTACCGGATCGGCTGGTATGCCGGTGCCGGAGCGCGGCTGGTCTGGACGTCGCCCGATGTGACGCAGGTCGACCAGCCGAAACCGACGTTCGAACCGGCGACCCGCACGTGGCCGCGTCGAACTGGGGGCCGTCCGCGACCGTGCCCACCGACGACTGGCCGCCCGGCGACGATGTCCTGAAGCTCCTGGCCAAGATCGGCACGGTCAACCTGGTCCCGTTGCCGGTTCGATCCGCCACCACCCGCGATGCGGTCGTCATCGTCAACGAGAACACGACCTGGCACGCCTACAACCGATGGGGCGGCGCCAGCCTCTGCCGAGGTGCGACGGGATTCGCCGACCGCGCGTACGCCGTGTCGCTGGACCGCCCGATCGACGACGGGCTGGGCACTGGCGGCCCCGATCGGACGGCTGGCCGAGAAGCTGGGCCTGCCCGTCGCCTACGTGACCGACACCGACCTGCACCGACCCGCACCTGCTGGACGGAGCCCCAGCGGTCATCCCCCTCGGCCACGACGAGTACCACAGCCAGGCGATGTGGGACGCCCTCGTCGCCGCGCGAGACCAGCAGGGCACCAACCTGGCTTCCTCGGCGCGAACGCGATGTACCGGCACCTCCGACTCGGTCCCACACCGATCGGCGAGAACCGGCTGGAGACCGACGACAACGACGCCAGCATCGAACCCATCCTCAAGACGAACCCCGCCGAGGCCACCTCCCAGTGGCGTCAGCCGCCCGTGCCTCGGCCGGAGAGCGTGGTCACCGGCGTCTACTACCAGTGCAACCCGGTCAAGGCGGACATGGTCGCCGCACAGCCCGGCTCATGGCTGCTGGCCGGGTCGGGGCTCAGGCGGGCGACAAGCTCGCCCACCTGATCGGCTCCGAGTACGACCAGGTCAGGCCCAGCGTGCCCACGCCGCGCCCGATCGAGGTGATCTTCCACTCGCCGGTCACCTGCCTGGTGCACCACCAGTTCTCCGATGCGGCGTACTACACCACCGCGAGCGGCGCCGGAGTCTTCGCCTCCGGCACCAGCTCCTGGATCTGCGGCCTGGTGGACGAGTGCACCATCCACCCTCAGGAGCAGCACCTGGTCGACGTCGTCACCACCATCACCACCACCCTGCTTCAGGCGTTCGCCGCCGGCCCCGCCGGGAAGGCCCACCCCGCCCGCGACAACCTCGCCCCGCTCAACATCTCGGCTACCACGATCCGGGACATGACCCGCTAGTCGCTGACTGGAGGTGTGGGGAGAGTGACCTGGGCGCCGTGCGCGTCAGGGGGACACTGCCTCATCGAGCACGTCGGCGAGGGTTCGCCGGATCGACCCGGCCGCCAGGTCGGCGCTGGCGGCCCCCCCTGGTTCGGTGTCCATCTGCAGCGCGGCGCGGTTCTTCCGAGCGAAGGCAGGCGCGACGGGTCGGGTCACGGTCGCGAGGAGCCGCAGCACCTGCGGCGGGACGTGCCGCGGCAGTCCGGTCCATCCTCGAGCCCGTTGGAGGGCGTCGGCCAGCTCGTTCATGGTGAGCGGCGGGCCGGAGATCTCGAGGACCTGACTGCGGTATGCGACATCCGTGGCGGCGGCCGCCACCAGGGCAGCGACGTCCGCGGCCGAGACGAAGCCCAGCGGTTGCTCGCCGTGACCGAAGATCACTGGGCGACCTGCCTTTCCGGCGGTCTGGGTCAACACGTCGAGCCAGGTCTCGAGGAACGGTCCCGAGCGCACGATGGTCCATGACGCACCGCTGTGCGTGAGGTACCGCTCCGCCTCGCCCTTGGCCCGGAAGAGATCGACAGGGCTGTCCGTGGCCGCCGGAAGCACCGAGACGAGCACCATGTGGGCGCCGTTCGCACGGGCGGCGTCGGTGAGGTGCGCGTTGCCGCGGACGTCGACCTCGGTGGGACCGGCACCCCGACCCCCAAGGAACCCGTGTACGGCACTGACCACGGCGGATGCGCCCGCCACCAGCTGGCCGAGCCCGTCCGGTCGGCGCACGTCAGCGGCCACCACCTCGACCCGCTCCCCGACGACGGACTCGGCGTACGCGGCGTTGCGGGCGAGTACCCGGACTTGCTCGCCCGCTCTGGTCAGCTCGGAGACCACGGACCGCCCCAGCACACCGCTGCCTCCGGCGACGACGATCATGCCGACGTGCCGGAATGGATCTGGTCCGCAACGGCCTCGTGCACCGAGGAGGTCGCCTCGTCCACCGGCTCGAGGTAGAAGCGCGCCTGCGCCGCCCGTTCGCCGTCCACGCCGAAGACGATGACGCCTCGGAGGTGGTGCCGCGTGTGATCGAGACGGGTGCCGGTCATCTCCCATTCGGACCAGATCTGGTCCCCGTCGACCGCGTGGTTCACCACCTCGGCGTGGACGTCCGGGACGAACGCGAAGATCTGTCGCCAGTTCGACCGGACCTGCTCCCGCCCGCGAAACGCGCGGCTGGGATGGGCGGGAGCCTCGTTGCGGTACTCGGGGGTGAAGCAGTCGACCAGGGCGTCGAGGTCGTGCGCGTTGGTGGCGGTCACCAGCCGGCGGAGGAAGGGGTGGACGTTGGTCGGCATGGCCGCCTCATTTTCGTTACACTTGGTTACCTCTAATTCTGCGAGTATGGACGGGGGCCATGGCGGGCGTCAAGAGGCGATACGACGGAACGGCTCGGCGGGCCAAGGCCGAGCAGCTGGGGCAGGCGCTCATCGCTGCTGCATGGCGTCAGTTCGAGGCCGTCGGGTACGCCGCGACGACCGTCCAGACGGTCGCCGAGGCCTGCGGAGTCTCGGTCGAGTCCGTCTACCGCCGGTTTCCCGGGAAGCCGGCCCTGGTCCGGGCGGTCGTCGAACAGGCCCTGCGCGGCGAGGGTCCGATACCGGCCGAGGCCCGCTCCGACGAGCTGCCCTCGGCGGACCTCGAGGCGCTGCTGAGTGGGTGGGGTCATCTCTCGGCCGAGATCGCCCCGCGGGTGGCGCCCATGCTGCTCCTCGTTCAGGCGGCCGCCGCACAGCACCCCGAGCTCGACGACCTCGTCCACGAGCTCGACGAGAACCGGCGGATGCGCATGACCGACAACGCCGGCCGTCTCGCGTCCGCCGGGCACCTGCCCGCATCCGTCTCGGTGTCGATCGCCGCTGACCTGTTGTGGACGTACAGCTCCCCGGAGATCTACGACCTGCTGGTGCGACGGAGCGGCTGGAGCGTCGAGAGGTACCAGGACTTCATCGTGGCCGGACTCAGGGGCCAGCTGGCGTCTGAACCTGGGTGACGCGCTCCGATGACCTGGTGCCCCCGTCGGCGCTCTCACGTCGTGACGAGCGCCTGTTACTTCTGCCGGGGGCACCACGCCCACCCTGTTCGGCCTCGGTGCCCCGGCAGTGCGATGTCCTGAGACATCACATCGGTGCCCCCGGCAGGATTCGAACCTGCGCTTCCGCCTCCGGAGGGCGGCGCTCTATCCCCTGAGCTACGGGGGCCGGATGGTGGTCGTGCGCGGGCGGACCCGCTGGCATACCGGCCTTTTGGTGCCCGGTGAGGCTAGCAGCCTAGGGTGCCCTTCATGGAACCGGGAGGCAGCCCGCCGCCGGTCCGGACGGAGTCCGGAACCGGGTGGGTCCTCGTGTGCGACGACACCGCGTCGATCCGGCTGTTGATGCGGATCAACCTGGAGCTGGCCGGTTTCGAGGTGCTGGAGGCCGGCGACGGCCAGGCCGCCCTCGACGTGCTCGACCGGAACCCGGACCGGCTGCCGGCCGTCATCCTCCTCGACGCGCAGATGACGCCCCTGGACGGTTGGGGAGCCGTGGCGGCGATCCGTGCGGACCCCGCCCTCGCGCACCTGCCGGTCGTCATGGTGACGGCGAGCCTGCAGCAGCGCGAGAAGGAGCGGTCGATCGCGGCCGGCGTCGACGCCTTCGTCGCCAAGCCGTTCGAGCCGGAGGACCTCGTCGACCTGGTCGGCGACCTTGCGGTGTCGGGACGGCGCACGCCCCAGCCCTAGGCTGGACGCCATGCGGGCACACGAGGCCGGGGCGCTGCACGCCGACGGGTACGGCAGCCCGGCGTGGCTGGCCCTTCCCCGCGACGTCAACGCGCTGATCCCGTCCCTCTGGGCGTCGTCCGTCGGGCGCGGTACGGATGGCGCGCTGACGGTCGGTGGCGTGTCCGTCCACGACCTCGCACGCGAGATCGGCACCCCCGCCTACATCCTCGACGAGGCCGACTTCCGCGCCCGTGCCCGCGACTTTCGCGACACCTACACCGAGGTCTTCGCCGATCTCGGCGGGGGCGCCGACGTCTACTACGCCGGCAAGGCCTTCCTCTGCACCGAGGTGGCGCGGTGGATCCGCGACGACGACCTGCGGCTCGACGTCTGCACCGGCGGTGAGCTCGCGGTCGCCATGCGGGCCGGTATGCCAGGCGCCCGGCTCGGCCTGCACGGCAACAACAAGTCGGTCCCCGAGCTGGAGCAGGCGCTCCGCTACGGCGTGGGCCGGATCATCGTCGACTCCTATGACGAGATCGACCGGCTGACCGACGTGGCTCGCCGGCTCGACACCGTCGCGCGGGTCATGGTCCGGGTCACCGTCGGCGTCGAGGCGCACACCCACGAGTTCATCGCGACGGCCCACGAGGACCAGAAGTTCGGGTTCTCGCTCAGCGGCGGCGACGCGGCCGAGGCGGTCCGCCGCATCCTCGGGGCGGCCCCTCATCTCGAGCTGATCGGGCTGCACAGCCACATCGGCTCGCAGATCTTCGACACGTCGGGGTTCGAGGTGTCCGCCCGGCGGGTGCTCGCCCTGCACGCGGCCGTCGCCAAGGAGCACGGGGTCGAGCTCCCCGAGCTGGACCTCGGCGGTGGCTTCGGGATCGCCTACACGACCGAGCACGACCCGCTGCCGCCGAAGCACCTCGCGGCCGGCATGGCCGAGATCGTCGACCGCGAGTGCCGGGCCAGCGGGGTCTCCGTGCCCCGCATCTCGGTGGAGCCCGGTCGGGCCATCGCCGGGCCGAGCACCTTCACGCTGTACGAGGTCGGGACGGTCAAGGTGGTCGACCTGGACGGCGGCGCCGCCCGGGCCTACCTCTCCGTCGACGGTGGCATGAGCGACAACATCCGTACCGCTCTCTACGAGGCGAACTTCTCCTGCACCCTGGCCGGCCGGACCAGCACGGCGCCACCGCGCCTGTCCCGCGTGGTCGGTAAGCACTGCGAGAGTGGCGACATCGTCGTCATGGACGAGTTCCTGCCCGCTGACGTCGCGCCCGGCGACCTGCTCGCCGTGCCGGGTACGGGCGCCTACTGCCGGTCCTTGTCCAGCCAGTACAACCACACCCCACGGCCTCCGGTGGTCGCCGTGCGGGACGGTCGCGCACGGGTCCTGGTCCGCCGCGAGACGGTCGACGACCTGCTGGCCCTGGACGTCGGGTGACCGCCTCCGTGACCAGATCTCGAAACATGTCCGTCCCGATGGGTGGACGAACGGCAGGATCGACGCCGTGAGCGAGCCGAGACCGGACGAACCGCTGCGCGTTGCGCTGCTCGGCTGTGGTGTCGTCGGCTCCGCCGTGGCCCGGCTGCTCACCCAGCACCGCGACGACCTCGCGGCCCGGGTCGGCCGCCCGATGGACATCGTCGGCATCGCCGTGCGCCGCGCCGGCCGCGACCGCAGCGACCTCGGCCTCGACCCCGCGCTGTTCACGACCGACGCCGAGGACCTCGTCACCCGCGCCGACGTGGTCGTCGAGGTCATCGGGGGCATCGAGCCCGCCCGGTCGCTCATCCTGCACGCCATGAAGCACGGAGCCTCGGTTGTCACCGCCAACAAGGCGCTCCTCGCCCAGGACGGTCCCACCCTGTATGCGGCGGCGCAGGACGCCGGCGTGGACCTCTACTACGAGGCCGCGGTGGCCGGCGCGATCCCGCTGCTGCGTCCGCTGCGCGAGTCCCTGGCCGGCGACGACGTGCGCCGCGTCCTCGGGATCGTCAACGGCACCACCAACTACGTCCTCGACAAGATGGACTCGACCGGCGCCAGCTTCCACGACGCCGTCGAGCAGGCCCAGGCCCTGGGCTACGCCGAGGCCGACCCCACCGCCGACGTGGAGGGGTTCGACGCCGCCGCCAAGGCCGCGATCCTCGCGTCGCTGGCCTTCCACACCCGGGTCTCCGGCGCCGACGTCCACCGCGAGGGCATCACCGAGGTCACCGCCGCCGACGTGGCCGCCGCCAAGGAGATGGACTCGGTCGTCAAGCTGCTGGCCATCTGCGAGCGCACCGACGAGGGCGTCTCGGTCCGCGTCCACCCGGCCATGATCCCGAGGTCGCACCCGCTGGCCGGCGTGCGCGAGGCCTTCAACGCGGTGTTCGTCGAAGCCGACGCCGCAGGCCAGCTGATGTTCTACGGCCGTGGCGCGGGTGGCGACCCGACCGCCTCCGCGGTCCTCGGCGACGTGGTCGCCGTCGCCCGGCACCGGATCGGCGGCGGCCGCGGACCGGGGGAGAGCTCCTACGCCGACCTCCCGATCCTGCCGATGGGCCGGGCCCAGACGAGGTACCACATCAGCCTCGACGTGGCGGACCGCCCGGGTGTCCTCGCGGCGGTGGCGTCGGCCTTCGCCGACCACGAGGTGTCCATCGAGACCGTCCGTCAGCAGATCGTCCCGGCTACCGACGAGGAAGGGTCCGAGGGGCGCGCCAGCCTGGTCGTCGTCACGCATACGGCGCCCGACTCGGCGCTCTCGGCGACCGTCGAGGCGCTGGCGGCCATGCCCATCGTCCGCGCCGTCGACTCGGTCATGCGCGTCGAGGGGTCCTGACGTGGCTCACCAGTGGCGCGGCGTGATCCGCGAGTACGCCGAGCGGCTGCCCTCCCTGGACGGGATGCCGGTGGTCACCCTTCTCGAGGGTGGCACCCCGCTGATCCCGGCGGAACGCCTCTCCGCCCTGGTCGGGGCCGAGGTCTGGCTCAAGTTCGAGGGGCTCAACCCGACCGGCTCGTTCAAGGACCGGGGCATGACGACGGCCATCTCGGTGGCCGCGGGACACGGCGCCAAGGCGGTGATCTGCGCGTCGACCGGCAACACCAGCGCGTCCGCGGCGGCGTATGCGGCGAAGGCCGGCATGACGTGCGGCGTCCTCGTTCCCGAGGGCAAGATCGCGATGGGCAAGCTGAGCCAGGCGATCGCCCACGGCGCGACGCTGCTGCAGGTCGAGGGCAACTTCGACGCCTGCCTGACCCTGGCCCGCAAGCTCGCCGAGGCCTACCCGATCGACCTCGTCAACTCGGTGAACCCGGCCCGGATCGAGGGTCAGAAGACGGCGGCCTTCGAGGTCGTCGACGCCCTCGGCGACGCTCCCGACATCCACTGCCTGCCCGTCGGCAACGCCGGCAACATCACCGCATACTGGCTGGGTTACCAGCAGTACCAACAGAACTCGGCCCAGCCGGGGCCAGCGACGCACACGCCCAGAATGTGGGGATTCCAGGCCGCGGGAGCCGCGCCGATCGTGCTCGGGCACCCGGTCGACGAGCCGGAGACCGTCGCGACGGCGATCCGGATCGGGAACCCCGCCTCGTGGACACAGGCCGAGGCGGCGCGCGACGAGTCCGGTGGGCTCATCCACGCGGTCACCGACGAGCAGATCCTCGCTGCGCACCGCCTGGTCTCGTCCAAGGAGGGCGTCTTCGTCGAACCCGGGTCGGCGGCTTCGGTAGCGGGCCTCCTCGCCTCACACGAGGCCGGGCTCGTGCCCGCGGGCGCGCGGATCGTCTGCACGGTCACCGGACACGGCCTCAAGGACCCGCAGTGGGCGCTGCGTCAGGCCGACGGGTCCGAGCTCGTCCCGGTGCGGGTGTCGGTCGACGCCGTGTCCGCGGCCGTCGCGCTCGGCCTCGACGGATGAGCAGGGGTATGCCAGTCCGACCCGCTGTCCGCATCCGCGTCCCGGCCAGCACGGCGAACCTCGGCCCGGGGTTCGACTCCGTCGGGCTCGCCCTCGGCCTCTGGGACGAGTACGACGTCAGTGTCGGCGAGGACGACGGTCTGCAGGTGTCCGTCTCCGGTGAGGGGGCCGAGGAGGTTCCCCGGGACGCCACGCACCTCGTCGTCCGCGCCATGGCGCACGGGTTCGCCCGGCTCGAGTCGCCCATGCCCTCCGGCCTCTGCCTCGTCGCCCGGAACGGCATCCCGCACAGCCGCGGCCTCGGGTCCTCGGCGTCGGCCATCGTCGCCGGAGTCGTTGCGGCGCAAGTGCTCTCGGATCTAGAGGCGCTGGCCCGGACCGAGCCGGGGACCGTCGTCGACGTCGACCTCGACGTCGCCACCGACCTCTCGACCGAGCTCGAGGGCCACCCCGACAACGCCTCGGCGAGCGTCCGCGGCGGTATGACGGTGTCGTGGAGCCGCGACCCCGACGACCCCTCGCCGTCCGCGACCGGCACCGCATCGGTCGTGACCCATCCCGAGGTCACGGCGGTCGTCCTCGTACCCCGCGAGCAGCTCGCGACGCATACCGCACGGGCCGTCCTTCCGCCTCACGTCGACCACGTCGACGCCGCCCTCAACTCGGGCCGCGCGGCGCTGCTCGTCGAGGCGATGACCCGGCGTCCCGACCTCCTGCTGCCGGCGACCCGGGACTGGCTGCACCAAGGGTTCCGGCGGGCGGCGTTCGCGCCGTCCATGGACCTCGTCGACGCGCTCCGGAGTGAGGGACACGCGGCCGTGATCTCGGGAGCCGGACCCAGCGTCGTGGTCCTCACCACGCACGCCCGTGCCGGCGGCGTGCTGGTCCCGGCGAACCGTGTCGGGTGGACCCGGCTCGAGCCGGGCATCCCCTCCACGGGGGTGGAGGTGGTTCGGACCTGAGCCAGGCCGAGGCCAGCCCGTTGAGGAACACGAGGCACCCCGGCGGTGTTACTGTGATGCCGCGACGCACGGAAGGCCCCCCTCTGGTGGCCCGGCAGCGGCGACATCCCACGCGAAGGTGAGCGACAGCCTCCCGGAGCCGCAAGGCCCGGCAGCGTTCGCTTGCCCAGCAGCGTGATCCTCAATCACACCAGACGGTCGGACTCTCCGACCGACACCGGTGCCGCCCACGAGGGCCGCGCCGACGACGAGGGGGAAGGACCTTCGTGACAGACACCACCGAACGGGTGGCCACCATCGGCCGCTCAGGCTTGGCGACGATGAACGTCGTCGAGCTCAAACGCCTGGCTTCGGGGCTCGGCATCACTGGGTCGACGAAGATGCGCAAGGACGACCTCGTCGCGGCGATCACCGCGCGCCAGGTCGGCAGCGCTCCGCGTTCCGAGACGGGGGCCCAGCCGACGAGCCGGCCCGAGGCCGAGCGGGCGCCCGAGCCCGTCGAGACTCCGGCCGACCCGCCGAAGCACGTCGAGCAGCGGTCCGACTCGACGACCCGTGAGCGCACCTCGGTCGCTCCCGAGGTTGCGCAGGACGCCACTCGGACCACCACCGACACGACCACCGACACGACCACCGGCACGACCACCGGCACGACCACCGACACGACGATGCGGTCGGAACGCTCCGAGCGCACCCAGCAGCGGCCTCAGCAGGAGCGCCAGACCGACCGTCAGGCCGACCGCCGGCAGGATCGGCAACAGGACCGGCAGTCCGACCGGCAGCCGGACCGCCAGGCGAACCGGCAGGGCCAGACGGCACCGTCGTCCGCCCCGCCCGCGCAGCCGACGTCCTCATCAGCGGCGCAGAATTCCGACGACGACGACGAGACCCGCGGTGGCCGCCGGCGCAGCCGGCAGCGCAGCCGCGACCGGAAGCGCAGCCGCGGCACGACCGGGACGACGCAGGAGTACGAGCCCGAGCTCCAGATCACCGACGACGACATCCTCGTCCCGGTGGCCGGCATCCTCGACGTGCTCGACAACTACGCCTTCGTCCGCACCTCCGGGTACCTGCCCGGGCCCAACGACGTCTACGTACCGCTCGGCCTGGTCAAGCGCTACTCGCTGCGCAAGGGCGACGCCGTGACCGGCTCGATCAAGGCGCCCCGGGAGGGCGAGCAGCCGCAGAACGGCACCGGCGGCCGGCAGAAGTTCAACGCCCTGGTGCGCCTCGACACCATCAACGGCCTGCCGCCGGACCAGACCAGGACGCGGGTCGACTTCGGCAAGCTGACGCCGCTCTACCCGCAGGAGCGGTTGCGGCTGGAGACCGAGACCAGCAACCTCACGACCCGGGTCATCGACCTGGTCGCCCCGATCGGCAAGGGCCAACGTGGCCTTATCGTCGCGCCGTCCGAGGCCGGGAAGACGATGGTGCTGCAGTCGATCGCCAACGCGATCACGCAGAACAACCCGGAGTGCCACCTCATGGTCGTCCTCGTCGACGAGCGGCCCGAGGAGGTCACCGAGATGCAGCGCGCCGTGAAGGGCGAGGTCATCGCCTCGACCTTCGACCGCCCGGCCGACGACCACACCAGCGTCGCCGAGCTGTCCATCGAGCGGGCCAAGCGGCTCGTCGAGCTCGGTCACGACGTCGTCGTGCTCCTCGACTCGATCACCAAGCTGGGCCGCGCATACAACCTCGCCGCTCCCGCCTCGGGCCGCGTCCTGTCCGGCGGCGTCGACTCGGCGGCGCTCTACCCGCCGAAGAAGTTCTTCGGGGCGGCGCGCAACATCGAGAACGGCGGCTCCCTCACCATCATCGCCACGGCGCTGGTGGACACCGACTCGAAGATGGACGAGGTGATCTTCGAGGAGTTCAGGGGCACCGGGAACATGGAGCTGAGGCTCGGCCAGGACCTGGCCAACCGGCGGATCTTCCCGGCCGTCGAGGTCAACGCCTCGGGCACCCGGCGTGAGGAGCTGCTCCTCGGGCCGGAGGAGCTGAAGATCATGTACAAGCTGCGCCGCGTCCTCGGCGCCCTCGAACCACAGCCGGCGCTGGAGCTGCTCCTGGACCGGATCCGCCGGACCCGCACCAACATCGAGTTCCTGCGGCAGGTCCAGATGAGCTCGTCGAGCAAGCTCGACGCCGACGACTGAGCGCGCCCGCATCGGTCAACGCGGTGGTTCTTACACCCTCTGAGGGTACGAACCACCGCGTTGTCATGCGCGGCTCAGGCAGACGCTGGCCTGGAATGCCGTCACGACCCTCGACGTTTAGGGGATGTGTGCCCCCCTCTGGCACACTTTCCCGTTGGACCGGTTCACGGCAGCAGGGCGTCCAGAGCCCGCCGACCCGGCCTACCTGAGACTGAGGAGCCGTTTGTGAAGAAGGACCTGCACCCCACCTACGTGGAGACCACGGTCACCTGTACCTGTGGCAACACGTTCACCACCCGCAGCACGTCCGCGTCCGGCCAGATCCACGCCGACGTCTGCTCCCAGTGCCACCCGTTCTACACGGGCAAGCAGAAGATCCTCGACACCGGTGGCCGCGTGGCCCGGTTCAACCAGCGCTACGGCAAGAAGGCCGACGCCTCCAAGTAGCTCTCCTGATCGCCGGTCCCGGCCTGGGTTCACCCAGGTCCGGGGCCGGCGATCGTCTGTATATGCGGGTACCTGCCAGTTCGCGGAAGGGGTGCGGCGATGAGCGAGACGTCCCCAGGGTCCGTCGTCGACAGCGGGCGTGCGGTGCTCGAGGAGTACACCGACCTCGAGCAGCGCCTCGCCGACCCCGAGGTGTTCGGCGACCAGACGCTGGTCCGGACCCTCAACAAGCGGTACGCCGCGCTCGCCCCGACCGTCGCCGCGTACCGGGCCCTGGAGACCGCCGAGGGCGACCTCGCCGCGGCCCGCGAGCTGGCGCCCGAGGACGAGTCGTTCGCGGCCGAGGTACCCGCGCTCGAGGAGACCGCCTCGGCGGCTCGCGAGCACCTGCGGCATCTGCTGGTGCCGCGCGACCCCGACGACGACCGCGACGTCATCCTCGAGGTCAAGGCGGGTGAGGGCGGCGAGGAGTCCGCGCTCTTCGCGGGCGACCTGCTGCGGATGTACCTACGCTACGCCGAGAAGCGCGGCTGGCGCGCCGAGGTCACCGACGCCACCGAGTCGGACCTCGGCGGCTACAAGGAGGCTCGGCTGACCGTCAAGGCCAAGGGCACGCCGCCGCCCGGCGAGGCACCGTGGGCGATGTTGAAGTTCGAGGGCGGCGTGCACCGGGTGCAGCGGGTCCCGGTCACCGAGAGCCAGGGCCGGATCCACACCAGCGCGGCGGGCGTGCTCGTCATGCCCGACGTCGGGGAGACCGACGAGGTCGAGATCCACCCGAACGACCTGCGCATCGACGTCTACCGCTCGTCCGGCCCCGGCGGCCAGAGCGTCAACACGACCGACTCCGCGGTCCGGATCACCCATCTGCCGACCGGCATCGTGGTGTCCTGTCAGAACGAGAAGTCGCAGCTGCAGAACAAAGAGGCCGCCCTGCGGGTGCTCCGCGCCCGGCTCCACCAGGCGGCCAAGGAGCAGGCGGAGGCCGAGGCGTCCGCCGCTCGCCGCAGCCAGGTCCGGACCGTCGACCGCAGCGAGCGGATCCGCACCTACAACTTCGCCGAGAACCGGCTGAGCGACCACCGGACCGGCTTCAAGGCGTACAACCTCGACCAGGTGCTGGACGGCGACCTGGACGCCGTCATCGGTTCCTGCGTCGAGGCCGACGAGCAGGCCCGGCTGGCCGCGGTGGCGGGCGCGTGAGGCGTTGTGACTGAGCTCCGCGACGCGGTCCGGCGGGCGACCATGACCCTCGCCGAGGCCGGCGTCGAGTCCGCCCCGGTCGACGCCGTGCACCTCGCCGCCCACCTGCGCGGCGAGGACGTCAGCGAGACCCGGAGGCTCATGGTCCGGGGTGGGGTCGAGGCGCCGGACGGGTATGCGGACCTCGTCGCAGAACGCGCGAGCCGGGTGCCGCTGCAGCACCTCACCGGACGCGCGTACTTCCGGGGGCTGGAGCTCGAGGTCGGGCCCGGCGTCTTCGTGCCGCGCCCCGAGACCGAGCTGCTCGTCGACCTGGCCCTGCGCTCGCTCGCCGGCCGGGACGCACCGGTCGTGGTCGACCTCGCCACCGGGTCGGGCGCCATCGCGCTCGCCGTCAAGGCGGAGTGCCCGGCGGCGACGGTGTATGCGGTCGAGCTGACCGACCTCGCCCACGCGTGGGCGGTCCGGAACCGCGACCGGCTCGGGCTCGAGGTCAGTGTCGACCGCGGCGATGCGCGACACGCATACCCGGAGCACGTGGACGCCGTCGACGTCGTGACCTGCAACCCGCCCTACATCCCGGACGACCAGGTCCCCGTCGACCCCGAGGTCCGGGACCACGACCCGGTCGAGGCGCTCTACGGCGGCAGCGTCGACGGTTTGGCCCTGCCCCTGGCGATGGCCGGTCGTGCCGCCGAGCTGCTGCGCGACGGTGGCACCCTCGTCATGGAGCACGCGGAGACCCAGGGCGCGTCGCTGCCCCGGGCGCTGGCGGGCACGGGGGACTGGGACAGGGTCATCGACCATGTCGACCTGCTGGGCCGGCCGCGCTGTGTCGTGGCCACCCGTCATAGGGTGCGAGGTCGTGACGCGTTGGTGGGACAAGCATGAGTGAGGTCTTCGACTGCACCACACCCGAGGGTCTGACGGCAGGCATCGAGGCGGCCGCCCGGGCCGTCCAGTCCGGTCAGGTGGTCGTGCTCCCGACGGACACCGTCTACGGGATCGGGTGCGACGCGTTCGACGCGTCGGCCGTGACCGCCGTGCTCGCCGCCAAGGGCCGTGGTCGCGACATGCCGCCCCCCGTCCTCGTCCCGAACGCCCGGACGGTCGACGGCCTGGCGCGGTCGGTCCCTCCGTACGTCCGCCACCTGATCGACCGCTTCTGGCCGGGCGCCCTCACCCTGGTGCTCGAGTCGCAGCCGTCGCTGACCTGGGACCTCGGCGAGACCAACGGGACGGTCGCCCTGCGCATGCCCGACCACGAGATCGCCCTCGCCCTGCTCGGGCAGGCCGGCCCGATGGCGGTCACCAGCGCCAACCTCACCGGCCGGGCGCCGGCCCAGACCGTTGCGGAGGCCCAGGAACAGCTCGGCGCCTCGGTCGCGGTCTACCTCGACGGTGGCCCCGCTCCGGGCGGGTTCGCCTCGACGATCCTCGACTGCACCGGCGACGCACCAATCACCCTGCGAGAAGGGGCGCTGACCCGCGCCGAGGTCGATGCGGCGCTGGAGGAGGCGGCGAAGCGTGAGGCGGAGGAGGCGGCCCGGGCCGCCGCTGTCGCCGCCGCGGCCGCGAAGCCCCCGCGGAACCGGTCCGGCCCGCGGATCGCCGGCTCGCGCCGCCGCGGACGGAGCTGAGCGCGCGCGCCGGCAATGCGCGCACACGGCGATGCGGCCACGCTGGCGCCGCTCGGCAACGGCGGGGTCAGCGGACCGGTAGCCGGACCCGCATCACCGTCCGGCCCGGGACCGACTCGACCGAGATCTCACCGTGGTGGTGGTCCGAGATGATCCGGCGGGAGATGTCGAGGCCGAGCCCGGTGCCCTGGCCGACCGGTTTGGTCGTGTAGAAGGGTTCGAAGACGTGCTTGGCCGTCTCGGCGCTCATCCCCGGTCCGGAGTCCTCGACCTCGACGACCACCCAGCCCAGCTCGTCGAGCCGCGTCCGGATCCGCAGCGTCCCGCGACCGTCCATGGCGTCGACCGCGTTGTCGATGAGGTTGGTCCACACCTGGTTCAGCTCGGCGGCCATCGCCTCGATCCGGGGCACCTCCGGGCGGTAGTCGCGCTCCACCACGACGCCAGGGCCGATCTTGTGGTTGAGCATGACGAGGGTGCTGTCGAGGCCCTCGGGGATGTCGGTCGACTGCAGCGAGGCGCGGTCGAGCTGGGTGTAGGAGCGGACCCGCGCGACAAGGCCGGAGACCCGGCCGGTGGACTCCTTCACCTCGGCCAGCAGCCCGTCCATCGACTGCGCACTGGCCACCCAGTCGATGCCCGGTCCCAGGAGGTCGCCGGGCACGAGTTCCGCGACCCGTTCGCACCAGACCAGGTCCGCGCCGGCGGCCGCGAGGGGCGGCGCGAGCAGCCACTCCTCGGCGACGTCGTGGTCGGCCAGCCACGTGCTCAGGACGTCCTCCAGCTCGGACTCAGCGAGGGAGTCGGCCGGTGGCGTGCCGCCCTGGAGCTCCCGCCGCAGTAAGTCGAGACCGGCGAACTGCTCGGGGCTCATCTGCTGGGCCGCGAGCCGGCTCAGCGCTGCATACATGCGCGCGGACGTGGTGCTGAGCGAGTCGACGGCTCGGGTCGCTGCGGACGCCGGGTTGTTCAGCTCATGGGCGAGGCCCGCGGCCAGCGTTCCGAGGGCCACGAGGGCCTCGCGCTGGCGCGCGTGCGTCTCCACCCGGCGAACCGTCCCGACGTACCCCCGGATGAAGTGCACGCCGAACGCGAACCACTCGCCGGCCAGCGCGCCGAGGGCGTCGGCCTTCAGCGTGAACACCCGCCCGACGCCGTCGCCGCGTCCCGTGGCGAGGTAGCTCCCGAGCTCGTCCCACGCGGCGAACCCGCCGGCCCAGTGCCCGGGGCTGGTCAGCCCGCCCATCACGGTGTCCTCGGAGCCCACGTGCCGCAGCAGGGTGATCGACCCCCCCAGCAGCACCCACCAGAGGACCGCCGGCTCGCCCTCGTGCCAGAGCTCCTCGCCCTCGCGGAAGGTGCGGACCTCGCCCTCCCCGGCCAGCCAGGCCAGCTGGTCGTCGGCCAGGGAGTCGAACAGCGGTATGCCGCGCAGCTCAGTCGGATCCACCGGTCGCTCCATCAGGTGGTCGCGAGGTAGCGGTGGACGAGGTAGACGGCCATCGCGCCCTCGCCGACCGCCGACGCGACGCGCTTCATCGAGTCCAGCCGCACGTCGCCGGCGGCGAAGACGCCCGGCACGCTCGTCTCCAGCGCGAACGGAGCCCTGGCCGGCGCGCTGCCCTCGGGAGCGTGCAGGTCGCGGCCGGTCACGACGAACCCCTTGTCGTCCCGCTCGACCGCGTCGCCCAGCCAGTCGGTATGCGGGGAGGCGCCGATGAACGCGAACAGCCAGCTCCCGTCGACCTCCTCCCGGGCACCGGTGGAGCGGTCGGCCAGGGTCAGCCGTTCCAGGTGGCCCGAACCGTGGACCGCCGCCACCTCGGTGTTGAGGCGGACCTCGACGTTGTCGGCGTCGCGAATGCGCTGGACGAGGTAGGCCGACATGGTCGCGTCGAGCCCACCCCCGCGGACCAGCAGGACGACCCGCTTGGCGTAGCGCGCGAAGTTCAGCACTGCCTGCCCGGCGGAGTTCGCCGCGCCGATGACGTAGACGTCCTGCCCGGCGCACTGGAGCGCCTCGGCGGCCGACGCGCCGTAGTAGATGCCGCGGCCCACGAGCTCGGGGGCGCCCGGCGCCTCCAGCCGCCGGTAGGAAACACCGGTGGCCACGAGCAGGGCCCGGGCCTCGATCTCGCCGCCGTCGCGGAGGATGACCGCCCGCACCGGACCGCGCGCCTCGAACCGCACCACGTCGCGCGCGAGCACCGTCTCCGCCCCGAACCGGGACGCCTGGGCCACGGCCCGGTGGGTCAGGTCGGCGCCGGACAGCCCCCGCGGGAAGCCGAGGTAGTTCTCGATCGACGCGCTCTGCCCGGCCTGGCCGCCCGGTGCGTCTCGCTCGACGACCACCGTCGAGAGCCCCTCGGACGCCGCATACACCGCGGCCGCGAGCCCCGCAGGGCCGGAACCCACGATGCAGAGGTCGTAGAGCGGCTGCTGGGCCTGGGTGCGCAGGCCGAGGGCACCGGCCAGCTCGAGGTTCGACGGCGACACCAGCGCCGTGCCCGAGGGCATGACGACGACCGGCAGCCGCGCCGGGTCGAGGTCGCCGAGACCGGCCAGGTCGAGCAGCCGGCCGGCCTCGTCGTCGTGCTCGACGTCCAGCCAGCGGTAGGGCACGTGGTTGCGAGTGAGGAAGGTCTTGACCTCGTAGGTGTGCTCGGCCCACGGATGGCCCACCACCCGGACGTCCTGGGTCTCCGGCGGGTGGTCGCTGCTCCAGTCGTCGAGCAGCCCGTCGATGGCGGGGTAGAGCCGTTCCGAGGGCGGGTCCCACGGTTTGACGAGGTAGTAGTCGAGGCCGATCTCGTTGATCGCCGTGATCGCCACGTCGGTGTCCGCGTAGGCGGTGAGCAGGAGCAGCTTGGAGTCCGGGGACTGGCGGCGGACCTCCTCGAGCATCTCGATGCCGGTCATCCCGGGCATCCGCTGGTCGGACACGACCAGGGCCACCCGCCGGTCCTGCAGGGCGAGCCGGGCGAGATGGGTCAGTGCCTCGGCGCCCGAGGTGGCCCGCACGACGCTGTAGTCGGCGCCGTAGCGGGTGCTGAGATCGCGCGCGATGGCGCGCGAAGCGCCCGGGTCGTCGTCGACGGCGAGGATGGTCGGCTTGGCCATGACGTCAGGAAGTCTCACAGACCGGGCGGTCGCGCGGGAGGAGTTTCCGGGTCGGAGCCGTGTCGTAACCGGTGGGATCGGCGAGGTGGCCGGTCACGGCGGGCCTACAGTTGAGGTCGCCCTGCCCGACCGACCCGGAGACTGCCTTGACGCACCACGAGCCCACCTCGCCGGACGACACCTTCTACGGCTCCGACTTCGGCGCCCTCCAGGCCTTCGACCCCGACATCGCCGGCGTCCTGCTCTCCGAGCTCGGCCGCATCCGCGGCGGGCTGCAGCTCATCGCCAGCGAGAACATGTCGTCGCCCGAGGTCCTCACCGCGCTGGGCTCGACCCTCTCGAACAAGTACGCCGAGGGCTACCCGGGCCGGCGCTACTACGGCGGCTGCGTCGAGGTGGACAAGGCCGAGACGATCGCCATCGAGCGGTGCAAGGCGCTGTTCGACGCGGAGCACGCCAACGTCCAGCCGCACAGCGGCGCCAGCGCCAACCAGGCGGTCTACGGCGCGTTCATGCAGCCGGGTGACACGTTCCTCGCCATGGCGCTCCCGATGGGCGGCCACCTGACCCACGGCGCCAAGGTGTCCTTCTCCGGCAAGTGGTTCAACGCGGTGCACTACGGCGTCGACCGTGAGACCGAGGACATCGACTACGACCAGGTCGCCCAGCTGGCCCGCGAGCACCGGCCCAAGGTGATCCTCGCCGGCGGCAGCGCGATCCCGCGGCTCATCGACTTCGAGTTCTTCCGCAACCTCGCCGACGAGGTCGGCGCGATCTTCTGGGTCGACGCGGCGCACTTCATCGGTCTCGTCGCCGGAAAGGCGATCCCCAGCCCGGTCCCGTACGCGGACGTCGTCACCTTCACGACGCACAAGGTGCTCCGCGGGCCGCGCTCCGGCGCGCTGGTCTGCAAGGCGGAGCACGCCGCGGCGCTCGACAAGGCGGTCTTCCCGATGATGCAGGGCGGCCCGCAGATGCACACCATCGCCGCCAAGGCGGTGAACTTCAAGGAGTGCGCGACGCCGGAGTATGCGGAGTACGCCCGCCGGGTGGTCGAGAACGCCCGGCAGCTGGCCACCTCCCTCGGGGAGCACGGCATCCGGCCGACGACCGGCGGGACCGACACGCACCTGTCGCTGCACGACCTCCAAGGGGTCGGCGTCACCGGTGTCGACGCCGAGGCCCGGGCCGACGCCGCCGGGATCGTCCTGAACAAGAACGCAATCCCCTTCGACCCCCAGAAGGCCAACATCGCCTCGGGCATCCGGGTCGGCACACCGTGCACGACGACGCAGGGGATGGGCACCGAGGAGATGACGGCCATCGCCGAGCTCATCGCCACGGCGGTCATCAAGGGCGACGCCGACCCGGACCATGAGGTGTCTCGCGAGGTGCGCGCCGAGGTGACCGACCTGGTGACCCGCTTCCCCGCATACCCGCGTCCCTGACGTCCGGTCGCGAGGCCGACCCAGGTGTCCTGAGCAGAGCCCGTGCGCGAGTACTTCGTCATCTTCGTCGTCGCCGGGGCGATCACGTACTTCGCGACCCCGTTCGTCCGCGCGGTCGCCGTGGCGACCAACGCCTTCACCCCCGTCCGTGAGCGTGACGTCCACTCGACGCCGACGCCGCGGCTGGGGGGCGTCGCGATCTTCCTCGGGTTCGCTGCGGCCAGCCTGGTCGCACGGGAGCTGCCGTACCTCAAGGGGGTCTACAGCAGCGGCCAGATCTCCGGCGTCCTCATGGGCGCCGCGATCGTCTGTCTCGTCGGCGCCATCGACGACATCCGCGAGCTGGACTGGCTGACCAAGCTCGCGGGACAGATCCTGGCGGCCGGCGTCATGGCCTACAAGGGCGTCCAGCTGCTCTCCGTCCCATTCTTCGGGACCAGCACCGTCCTGCCGACACCGGTTCTGGTCGCCGTGACGGTCATCGTCGTCCTCGCGACGGTCAACGCCGTGAACTTCATCGACGGCTTGGACGGGCTGGCCGTGGGCGTCGTGGCCATAGCGGCCCTGGCCTTCTTCATCTACTCGTACTACATCTCCAACAGCTACAACCCGCCGAACGTCTTCTCCAACGCGACGTTCATCAGTGCCGCGGTCCTCGGCTGCTGCCTGGGGTTCCTGCCCCACAACTTCCATCCGGCGCGCCTGTTCATGGGCGACTCGGGTGCGCTGCTCCTCGGGCTGCTGCTCGCCGCCGCGACGATCTCGCTCAGCGGCAGTGTCGACCCCGGCTCCGCGAACGGGGGGAGCCTCACCGCCGCGCTGCTGCCGATCGCCGTTCCGCTCGCCGTGCTGAGCCTGCCGTTCCTCGACATGGTGCTCGCGGTCGCCCGGCGGACCCTGGCCGGTAAGAACCCGTGGGACCCCGACCGGAAGCACCTCCACCACCGGATGCTCGACCTCGGGCACGGCCACCGCAACGCCGTCCTCATCCTCTACATGTGGGCTGCGCTGCTGGCTCTCGGTACGGTGTCGCTCGCGTTCGTCGAGAGCTGGCGCGCGGCGATCGTCATCGGGGTCTGTCTGGCCGTGGTGGTGTCCCTGACCGTGTGGCTGCCCAGGTGGACCCGACCGAAGCGCTTGTGATAGTTTTCACAAGCACCTGGAAAGATCCTGAAAAGGGTTCTGCCACAACGACAGAGCAGGTTCGACATGAGCAGTGATGCCCGCGCCGGCGGTCAAAGCGACGCGTTCGGCGAGCTGCTGCGGGGCTCGCTCTGGCCGACGCTCGTGGCGGCGGTGGTCTGCGTCGTCGTGGGCCTCTTCTCCAGCCCGATGGCCGCCTGGTCGGCCGCGCTCGGCGCCACGCTCGTCGTCGGGTTCTTCAGCCTGACGCTGCTGGTCATGAAGCGCACCGCCGACCTGCCTCCGACAACGGTGATGCTCGTCGTGATGGTCAGCTACACGGTCAAGGTGATCGTCCTCGGGATCGTGATGTTCGCGGTGCGTGACGTCTCGTGGCTGTCGGGGTATGCGGTCGGCGTGACGATCACGGTCTGCGCGCTCGTGTGGCTCTTCTTCGAGCTGCGCGCCTACAAGCGGCTGCGGATCTTCACCTACGACCCTGACGGCGCCGCGGCGCTGCCCGGTCAGGAGGACCGCACGTGAGCCAGAATCGAGTCCGTCATGGCACCGTCCGACCCGCCCGCCGACCCGCCCTCCAGCCCGTCGTCGCCGGAGCCCGAACCGCCGCGCGAGCTGACGTCCGAGGAGAAGGCGGAGGAGCTGCGCGCCTTCAACACCCGGGAGCAGGATGCGGCCTGGAGGTCGGTCGCTTATCTCATCAGCGGACCGCTTGTCTACGGCGGGATCGGCTATCTGCTCGACCGATGGTTGGGCACGACCTGGATCGTCGGCGTGGGAATTGTTGGCGGAATGGCGCTGTCGCTCTACCTGATCTGGTTCAGGTACGGTTCTCACTGAACTCGGCGGACGCTGAGGACGGCGGTTTGGCTCCAGTGAGTTTGGCGGTCGAGCGGTCGTCCCAGATCCGGCGCTCGACCCATCTGCACTGCAGTGTCCCGCGCGTACGAAGGAGTCACCCGTGAGCATCCTCGCTGCCGCAGTTCCCGCGGACTACGAGGCTCCTGGTGTGTCCGACTTCTGGCAGCCGCTGATCGGTTCGGGTTCGACGGCGATCACTCGCGCGTGCTTCGTCGCGGTCATCTCGGTCGCGCTCATCGCCTGGTTCCTGTTGGCCACGACGAAGAAGAAGGCGCTCGTCCCGGGCAAGGGACAGATGGCCACCGAGGCGGTCTACGGCCTGGTCCGTAACGGCGTGGCCCGCGACCTGATCGGCAGCAAGGAGTTCCTGCGGTTCGTCCCGCTGCTCTTCACGTTCTTCATGTTCATCCTCGTGAACAACCTCTTCGGCGTCCTGCCGCCGTTCCAGTTCCCGACGATGAGCCGGATCGGCTTCCCCATCGGACTGGCGCTGATCTCGTGGATCACGTTCCACGTCGTGGGCTTCCGCAAGCACGGATTCGTCGGCTACTGGAAGTCGCTGGTGCCCTCCGGCCTACCCGGTTGGATCGTGCCGGTGATCTTCTTCCTCGAGCTGATCACCGACCTCTTCACGCGACCGGTGACCCTGGCGCTGCGGCTCTTCGGCAACATGTTCGCCGGACACATCCTCATCGTCCTGTTCATCACCGGCGGCTGGTACATGCTGACCAGCGGCGGCATCCTCCTCCCGGCCGCCGGAGCCGTGACCTGGATCTTCGGGTTCGTCATGACCCTCTTCGAGCTCCTGGTGGAGTTCCTGCAGGCCTACGTCTTCACCCTGCTCACCGCGCTCTACATCGCCGGCGCCGTCGCCGACGAGCACTAGGACCCGCAGTACGGAAAGGCCCCGGGGGCATCCGCTCACGGGACACCACACAAGAAACGGAAAAAGTCATGACCGGCAACATCGCCATCCTCGGTTACGGCCTGTCCGCCATCGGCCCCGGTATCGGTGTCGGCCTGATCTTCGCCGCGTACATCAACGGCGTCGCCCGTCAGCCTGAGGCCCGCGGCATGCTCCAGCCGATCGCGTTCCTCGGCATGGCCATCACCGAGGCGCTGGCCATCTTCGGCATCGCGCTCGCGTTCGTCTTCCGCGGCTGACGCGGTTCCCGACACCGCCCCGACCGCCCACCCACCGTTGGTGAGGAGAACCCCATGTATGCCGTGACGCTCCCTCTGTCAGGGCCACTCGCGCTGCCGGCCGCCGAAGGCGGGGAGAGCGGCGACTTCTGGTCATCGGCCTACCCGATCCTCCCGCACCCGGTCGAGCTGATCTTCGGGCTGGTGACCTTCGGGATCCTCTACTGGATCGTGAGGACGCGGGTCGTGCCCCGCCTCGAGGAGATCTACGCCGAGCGCACCGCGGCGATCGAGGGCGGCATCTCCAAGGCGGAGGAGGCCCAGGCGGCCGCGCAGGCCGCGCTGGACCAGTACAACCTGCAGCTGCAGGAGGGCCGGGAGGAGGCCACCCGCATCCGGGAGGACGCCAAGGCGCAGGGTGCTCAGATCATCGCCGAGCTGCGGGAGAAGGCCAACCAGGAAGCCGGCCGGATCACCGAGAGCGCGCACAAGCAGATCGAGGCCGAGCGCCAGCAGGCGATCATCCAGCTGCGCGGCGAGGTCGGCCGCCTGTCGACCGACCTGGCCAGCCGGATCGTCGGCGAGTCACTGGAGGACGAGACGCGTCAGCGCGGAATCGTCGAGCGGTTCCTCGCCGAGCTCGAGGCCGGCAACATCACACCCGAGAAGGTGAGCCAGCCGGCCGGCGCCGAGTCGGTGGGCGACGCGGGCAGCGCCGGCGCACCCGGGTCGCAGGACACCTGATGCGCGGTTCGTCCCGCACCTCCGCCCGCGCCGTCCAGGACACGTTCCAGAGCGTCCTGGACGGACAGGTCGACCGGGCCCGTCTCGGCGAGGACCTGTTCGGGATCACCGACGCCCTCGACGGCACCATCGCGCTGCGCCGGGCCGTGAGCGACCCCTCGCGTGACGGGGCGGACAAGGCGAGCCTCGTCGAGAAGCTGTTCGGCGGGAAGGTGAGCCCGGAGGCGGTCGTCGTCGCGAAGCAGGCGGCCGGCCAGCGCTGGGCGGCCGAGCGGGACCTCACCGACACCCTGGAGTCGCTGGCGGTGGCGGCGGTCGTCGCCGCCGCGGAGGCGCAGGGGCGGGCCGACCAGATGGAGGACGACCTCTTCCGCTTCGAGCGGATCGTCGCCGGCAACCCCGGACTGCGCGACGCGCTGACCGACCGTCGGGCCGACGCCGGGAGCAAGGAGGCCCTCGTCGGCTCGCTGCTCGAGGGCAAGGCCAACCCCGAGGCGGTGCGGCTCGTGCGACAGGCCGTCCGCTCGCCGCGCGGCCGCCGGTTCGACCGGGTGCTGGACGGCTACCTCGCGGTCGCATCGACCCGGCGCGACCAGCTCGCCGCCACCGTGACTACAGCCGTCACACTCGACGAGGAGCAGCGGCGCCGGCTGGCCGCGGCGCTGTCCGGCTACTACGCCGGCAAGACGGTCCACCTGAACGTCGTCATCGACCCCGCGGTCATCGGTGGCATCCGGGTGCAGGTCGGCGACGACGTCGTCGACGGCACCATCCTTCGCCGCCTCGAGGCCGCGAAGCGCCACCTCGGCACCTGACGCACCCTCGACTTACTCGCATACCCGACCTACAGGAGAAGTGACACCATGACGGAGCTTTCGATCCGTCCGGAGGAGATCCGGGACGCGCTGGACACCTTCGTCCAGTCCTACGAGCCGGGTGCCGCCTCCCGCGAAGAGGTCGGCCGCGTCATCGACGCCGGTGACGGCATCGCTCACGTCGAGGGCCTGCCCTCGGCGATGACGAACGAGCTGCTGCGGTTCTCCGACGGCACCCTCGGCATCGCGCTGAACCTCGACGTGGCCGACATCGGTGTCGTCGTTCTCGGCGACTTCAGCGGCATCGACGAGGGCCAGGAGGTGACCCGGACTGGCGAGGTGCTCTCCGTGCCCGTCGGCGACAACTTCCTGGGCCGCGTCATCGACCCGCTCGGCGAGCCCATCGACGGCTTGGGGCCGATCGAGGCGGAGACTCGTCGCGCGCTCGAGCTGCAGGCGCCCACCGTCGTGCAACGCCAGTCGGTGCACGAGCCGATGCAGACCGGCCTCAAGGCGGTCGACGCGATGACGCCGATCGGCCGTGGCCAGCGCCAGCTCATCATCGGCGACCGGCAGACCGGCAAGTCCCAGATCGCGGTCGACACGATCATCAACCAGAAGCGCAACTGGGAGTCGGGCGACCCCAAGCAGCAGGTGCGCTGCATCTACGTCGCGATCGGCCAGAAGGGCTCGACCATCGCGGGCGTCAAGGGCACGCTCGAAGAGGCCGGCGCGATGGAGTACACGACCATCGTCGCGGCCCCGGCCTCCGACGCGGCCGGGTTCAAGTACCTCGCGCCCTACACCGGCTCGGCCATCGGCCAGCACTGGATGTACCAGGGCATGCACGTGCTCATCGTCTTCGACGACCTCAGCAAGCAGGCCGAGGCCTACCGTGCTGTGTCGCTGCTGCTGCGCCGCCCCCCGGGCCGCGAGGCCTACCCCGGCGACGTCTTCTACCTGCACAGCCGGCTGCTCGAGCGCTGCGCCAAGCTGTCCGACGAGCTCGGAGCCGGGTCGATGACCGGCCTGCCCATCATCGAGACCAAGGCGGGCGACGTGTCGGCCTACATCCCGACCAACGTCATCTCGATCACCGACGGTCAGATCTACCTCCAGTCGGACCTGTTCAACGCCAACGTCCGCCCGGCCATCGACGTCGGTGTCTCGGTCTCCCGGGTCGGCGGCAACGCCCAGATCAAGGCGATGAAGGACGTCGCCGGCCGGCTCAAGCTGGACCTCGCGCAGTTCCGGGCCATGGAGGCGTTCGCGATGTTCGCCTCCGACCTCGACCCGGCGTCGCGGGCCCAGCTGGCGCGTGGCGCTCGCCTGGTCGAGCTGCTCAAGCAGAAGCAGAGCAGCCCGTTCCCCGTCGAGGAGCAGGTCGTCAGCGTCTGGGCCGGCACGACCGGCAAGCTCGACAAGATCAAGGTCGAGGACGTCCGCACCTTCGAGGAGGACTTCCTCGGCTTCCTCCACCACAAGTACCAGGGCGTGCTCGACGGGATCCGGGAGACCGGCAAGCTCGACGACGACGCGAGGGACACCCTGGACAAGGCGATCACCGAGTTCGGCAAGGAGTTCGCCTCGGAGGAGCCGGTCGACGACCGGCGCACCGACGTGGGCACCGAGGCGGAGGCCGAGGACCTCGACGCCGGCTCGGTGGACCAGGAGCAGATCAAGCGGCAGCGACGCTGAACCCTTCGGGGAGCTCGGGGCGGAGCCCCGAGGGTTGGCATCCCAACGGTTCTGACCGACACCAGACGAGACACGAGAGAGAGGCGGCGACATGGGAGCGCAGATGCGGGTCTACCGCCAGCGCGTCCGGACCGTCCAGGCGACCAAGAAGATCACCCGGGCGATGGAGCTCATCGCTGCGTCGCGGGTGGTCAAGGCGCGCCAGCGGGTGCTCGCATCGGCGCCGTACACTCACGCGCTGACCCGGGCGCTGTCCGCCCTGGCGACGTACTCCAACGAGGACCACCCGCTCACCACCGAGCGGGAGAAGGTGCGTCGCGCCGGTGTCGTCATCATCGCGGGCGACCGGGGCCTCTCGGGGGCCTACAACGCGTCGGTGCTCAAGGAGAGCGAGCAGCTGGTCCGCAAGCTCCGCGAGGAGGACAAGGAGCTCGTCGTCTACCTCGTGGGCAACCGCGCGATGAACTTCTACAAGTTCCGTCGGCGCGAGTATGCGCAAGCCTGGGGTGGGTTCTCCGACCAGCCGACGCACGACGCGGCCAAGGAGATCGGCGAGCGGATCGTCACGGACTTCCTCAAGGACTACGACGAGGGCGGGACCGAGGAGGTCCACGTCGTCTACACGCGGTTCAGCTCGATGGTCGTGCAGGAGCCGCGCGCGCTGCGTCTGCTGCCCATCGAGATCGTCGACGAGGACGAGGACGACGCGCCGGCGAACAACGAGGTGCTGCCACTCTACGAGTTCGAGCCGAGCATCGGCCGGGTTCTCGACGAGGTCCTGCCCAAGTACGTCACGGCCCGGATCTGGACCTGTCTGCTCGGTGCGGCGGCCTCGCAGCTCGCCGCCCAGCAACGGGCGATGAAGTCGGCGACCGACAACGCCGACGCGCTCATCAAGACCTACACCCGGTTGGCGAACCAGGCCCGCCAGGCCGAGATCACCCAGGAGATCAGCGAGATCGTCGGCGGCGCCGACGCGCTGGCCGTCAAGAAGTAGCTTCAGTACCCCTCCGCCGGAGAGAAGGAACGACACATGACCGCAACCGCCACCGACGAGCGCCAGGAGACCCAGCCCGGCGCCACCGGACGGGTCGCCCGCATCACCGGCCCCGTCGTCGACATCGAGTTCCCGGCCGACGGGATCCCGGAGCAGTACAACTTGCTGACCACGCAGGTCGAGCTCGGCGGCGAGACGTCGAACGTCAACCTCGAGGTCGCCCAGCACATCGGCGACAACATGGTCCGCGCCATCTCGCTGCAGCCGACCGACGGCCTGGTCCGCGGAGCGGCGGTGCTCGACTCCGGCGGCCCGATCACTGTGCCCGTCGGCGACGTCACCCTCGGCCGGGTGTTCAACACCACCGGTGTCTGCCTCAACCTCGAGGAGGGCGAGACCCTCGACGTCAAGGAGCGGTGGGGCATCCACCGGTCGGCTCCGGCCTTCGACCAGCTCGAGTCCAAGACGCAGATGTTCGAGACGGGGATCAAGGTCATCGACCTGCTGACCCCCTACGTGCAGGGCGGCAAGATCGGCCTGTTCGGCGGCGCCGGCGTGGGCAAGACGGTGCTGATCCAGGAGATGATCGCCCGCGTCGCGCGCGACCACGGCGGTGTGTCCGTGTTCGCCGGCGTGGGGGAGCGGACCCGTGAGGGCAACGACCTCATCGCGGAGATGGAGGAGGCCGGCGTCCTCGGCCAGACGGCGCTCGTCTTCGGTCAGATGGACGAGCCGCCGGGCACCCGCCTGCGCGTGGCCCTCTCGGCGCTGACGATGGCGGAGTACTTCCGCGACGTGCAGGGCCAGGACGTGCTCCTCTTCATCGACAACATCTTCCGGTTCACCCAGGCGGGCTCCGAGGTGTCGACGCTGCTCGGCCGGATGCCGTCCGCCGTGGGGTACCAGCCGACCCTCGCCGACGAGATGGGCGTGCTCCAGGAGCGGATCACCTCGACCCGTGGGCACTCGATCACCTCGATGCAGGCGATCTACGTGCCGGCCGACGACTACACCGACCCGGCACCGGCGACGACGTTCGCCCACCTCGACGCGACCACCGAGCTCTCCCGCGAGATCGCCTCGCTCGGCATCTACCCCGCGGTCGACCCGCTGGCCTCGACGTCCCGGATCCTCGACCCGCGGTACATCTCCGAGGCGCACTACAACACCGCGGTCCGGATCAAGCAGATCCTCCAGAAGAACAAGGAGCTGCAGGACATCATCGCGATCCTCGGTATCGACGAGCTGTCGGAAGAGGACAAGATCCTCGTCAACCGGGCCCGCCGCATCCAGCGGTTCCTCTCACAGAACACCTACGTGGCCAAGCAGTTCACCGGCCTCGAGGGATCCACGGTTCCGATGGACGAGTGCATCGAGGCGTTCACCAAGATCGCCGACGGCGACTACGACCACGTGGCCGAGCAGGCGTTCTTCATGTGCGGTGGCCTCGACGACGTCGAGCGCCAGTGGGCGGAGATCCAGAAGAACCTCTGACCCTCGGCAGTGGTCGACGCGGAAGTTCGCACCCCCGCGCAGGGGTGCAGACTTCCGCGTTGAACGTCTCGGCGGCGCGGCCCGCGTGCCGTGGACAGGGCGGCCGGAACGACCTCCCACGGCGGTTAGACTGCGGGGAAACGCCGGACCGCCCCGTCAGGCAGCACGAACCGGAGGACATCGTGAGCTCACTGCAGGTCGAACTCGTCGCGGCCGACCGCCGGGTCTGGACCGGCGAGGCCACCATGGTCCGCGCCCGCTCCGTCGACGGTGAGCTCGGGATCCTGCCCGGACACACTCCGCTGCTCGGGGTCCTCGTGGCCGGCGACGTCGTCATCCACGGCGAGGGTGGCGAGCAGACGACGACCATCGACAGCGGGTTCATCTCCGTCGAGCACGACCGCGTGACCATCATCGCGGAGTCGGTAGGCGCCGCCGGTCAGAGCTGACCGGCCCGCGTCTGCCGCATACGCCCATGCCGACCGCACTCCTCTCCGTCGAGATCGCGGTCGTTGTGGTGCTCGTCCTCCTGGCGGTCTTCCTCGCCACGACGTATGCGCGTCGGCGGGTGATCTCCCGCGGCGCCATCCTCTTCGTCCCCTGCGGCTGGCGGCCCAACCGCCGCAACCGGTGGCGTCTGGGCCACCTACGGCTCGGGAACACCCGGCTGGAGTGGTTCAGCCTGCTCGGCGTGTCCTCGCGGCCCCAGCGCGGCTGGGACCGCGTCAGTGTCGACCTCGAGTCTCCGCGTGCTGTCCGACGTTCTGACGTCATCGACTTCATGCCCGACGCCGTCCCCGTGCCGTGCACCGACAACGGGGTGACCTTCGAGCTGGCCCTCACGCCGGGCGCCTACACCGCGCTGCGGTCCTGGTCCGAGGCGTCGCCGCCGGGGTCCACCGCCAACGTGGCGTAGACAACTCGACTAGGTCCGGCGCGGCCGCTCGGGCTTCTCCACCCGGCCGCCCCCCGGCTGCCACAGCACGTCCCCGCCCCGCTCGACGTTGGCGACCCGGGCGAGGATGAACAGCAGGTCGGAGAGGCGGTTGAGGTACGTCGCCGTCAGCCGGTTGACCCCGCCGACGCCTTTCTCGGTGCCCGGCTGGTCGCCGTGGGCAGCGATCGCGGCCCAGGCGCTGCGCTCGGCCCTCCGCACGATCGTCGTGGCGACGTGCAGGTATGCGGCGCCCGGGCTCCCGCCGGGAAGGATGAACGAGCGCAGCGGCTCGACCCGCTCGAGGTAGCGGTCGCAGTCGGCCTCGAGGTCGTCCACCCAGGGCTCGGCGACCCGCAGCGGCGGGTACTCGTACGACGCCTGGAGGGGGTTGCACAGGTCCGCCCCGACGTCGAACAGCTCGTTCTGGACCCGGGTCAGCGTCGCGGCGACCTCCTCGCCGAGGTCGCCGGCGGCGAGGGCGACGCCGATCTGGGCGTTCGCCTCGTTGGTGTCGGCGTAGGCGGCCAGGCGCGGGTCGTTCTTCGACGTCCGGCTGAAGTCACCGAGCGACGTGGTGCCGTCGTCGCCGGTGCGTGTGTAGATCCGCGTGAGGTTGACCATGGGCCAAGCGTGCCACCCGTTCTCGGAGCGACGCGACGGGCCGCCGCACCCCCGCGGTCGCTACGGTTGGCGGGTGCGGGAACGGTTCCGGGTCTCCGGCGGCGCCAGCCTCCGGGGACAGGTCCGCGTCGTCGGAGCCAAGAACAGCGCGCTGAAGCTGATGGCCGGCACGTTGCTCGCCGTGGGGCGCACCCGACTCACCAACGTCCCGAACATCGTCGACGTGACGATCATGGCCGAGCTGCTCCGGCGGCTGGGCTGCGACGTCGACTGGCGGCCGGAGGACGGTGTCGTCGAGATCGGCGTCCCCGAGCGCATCGGGCACCGGGCCGACTACGAGCTGGTCCGTGCGCTGCGGGCCTCCATCTGTGTCCTCGGACCCCTCATCGCGCGCGTCGGCGAGGCGGACGTCGCGGTGCCCGGCGGCGACGCCATCGGCTCGCGCGGCCTCGATCTGCACGCCGAGGGCCTCGAGGCCCTGGGCGCGAAGGTCCACGTCGCCCACGGGTACCTCATCGCCGCAGCCCCCCAGGGGCTGCACGGCGCGAGCGTGCACCTGGAGTTCCCGAGCGTCGGGGCCACCGAGAACGTCCTCATGGCCTCGGTGCTCGCCACCGGGCACACCCGTATCGAGAACGCCGCCCGCGAGCCGGAGATCGCCGACATCGCCGAGTTCCTCGTCTCCATGGGCGCCCACGTGAGCGGGGCCGGTACGTCGACCATCGAGATCGACGGCGTCGACGCGCTCCACGCGACGGAGTACCACGTCGTGCCCGACCGCATCGCCGCCGGCAGCTGGGCGTTCGCGGCGGCGACGACGCGCGGGGACGTGGAGGTCGTCGGTGGCCGGGCCGAGCATCTGGAGATCTCGCTCGACCTGCTGGCCGGCGCCGGGTCGACCGTGACCGTGACGCCCGACGGGTTCCGGGTGGTCGGTCCTCAGGGCCGCCCGTGCTCGGTGGACGTCGCGACGTTGCCCTACCCCGGGTTCCCGACCGACCTGCAGCCGTTCGCCCTGACCTACAACGCGGTCGCGGACGGCAGCGCCATGATCACCGAGAATCTGTTCGAGGCCCGGTTCCGGACGGTCCAGGAGCTGGCCCGGCTCGGAGCCGACGCCCGGATCGACGGCCACCACGTCATGGTCCACGGCGTTCCGCTGCTGTCGGGGGCGCCGGTCGAGGCCAGCGACATCCGCGCCGGCGCAGCGCTCGTCGTCGCGGGTCTCGTCGCGGACGGGGTGACCACGGTGAGTGGCGCCCACCACGTCGACCGGGGGTACGACCGGTTCGAGCGGCAGCTCCAGGGGCTCGGCGCCGACGTTGTCCGCGAGCCCGACGACGACCTCTACGGCTGAGCCGCTCCACCGGATCGTCACGCATTCGTCACACGAGAGCGTGCGTGTCATGGCGTTTGCCCGCGGTGGCTGGCCGTAGCGTCGTTGGTACCGAACCACCGTTCCACCAGCGCACGTATCACCCGTCGAGGACCGCACTCCTGCGAAGTAGTCCGGATCGTTACCGCCGGACTCGCGTGCGCGCGGTGTCGCACATGAGTGAATGAGGCCCACACGGGCCGGGGGCCCACAAGGGGGACCAGATGGCACTGCAGCCGACAGCGACCGTACCGGTTCGCGTCCTCGACTCCGCCCGGGGCCAGGAGGTCGTGATCGACGGACGCATCGACGTCCGCTCGGCGGCTGATCTGCGCCTCGCTCTCCACGCCGCGATCGACGACGGCGTCGGCGACCTGTTCCTCCACCTCGGCGATGTCGAGATCGGGGACGCGACCGGGCTCGGCGTCCTGCTCGAGTCCCACCGCCGCGCCCGCCGCGAGGGTCGTCGCCTCGTGCTCGCCAGCATCACCCCCCGCACCGCCCGGCTGTTGCGCGCCGCTCGCCTGCACCGCGTCTTCCACCTGGACGTGGCGGCCGACCGGCCGGCCACTGTGGCGCCTCTCACCGCCTGAGGACCTGCCCGGGCGGGTTACCCGCCGGTACCGTCCATCGGTATGCCGGACGACGTCGCCTCCTCGCACACCGAGGCGCGCCGCCGAGAGCCTGACCGGCCGTGGGTCATGCGCACGTACGCCGGTCACTCCAGCGCCGCGGCCAGCAACGCGCTCTACCGGACCAACCTGGCCAAGGGCCAGACCGGCCTGTCGGTCGCCTTCGACCTGCCCACTCAGACCGGTTACGACCCGGACCACCCACTCGCCCGCGGCGAGGTGGGCAAGGTCGGGGTCCCCATCAGCCACGTCGGCGACCTGCGGGCGCTCTTCGAGGGGATCCCGCTCACCGGGATGAACACCTCAATGACGATCAACACGACGGCCATGTGGCTGCTCGCGCTCTACCAGGTCACCGCCGAGGAGCAGGGCGCCCCCGTCGCGGGGCTGGCCGGCACGACCCAGAACGACATCATCAAGGAGTACCTCTCGCGCGGGACCTACGTGTTCCCGCCCGGTCCGTCGCTGCGGCTGATCACCGACATGGTCGCCTACACGGTCCGCGAGATGCCGCGCTGGAACCCGATCAACGTCTGCAGCTACCACCTGCAGGAAGCGGGCGCAACGCCGGTGCAGGAGATCGCGTATGCGATGTCGACGGCGGTCGCCGTGCTCGATGCGGTGCGTGACTCGGGCCAGGTCGACCCCGCGGACTTGGGCGAGGTGGTCGGCCGGATCTCGTTCTTCGTCAACGCGGGCGTGCGGTTCGTCGAGGAGATGTGCAAGCTGCGCGCCTTCGCGCAGC
This sequence comes from Lapillicoccus sp., assembly GCF_036559105.1. GTDB lineage: Bacteria > Actinomycetota > Actinomycetes > Actinomycetales > Dermatophilaceae > Lapillicoccus. The sequence continues at coordinate 34,565 of NZ_DATBTV010000153.1, forward strand.
TCTGGGACGAGCTGACGTCGATGCGCTACGGAGTGACCGACCCGAAGCTGCGTCGGTTCCGCTACGGCGCGCAGGTCAACTCGCTAGGCCTGACCGAGGCCCAGCCGGAGAACAACGTGCAACGGATCGTCCTGGAGATGCTCGGCGTGACGCTGTCGCGCGACGTCCGGGCTCGCGCGGTGCAGCTGCCGGCGTGGAACGAGGCGCTCGGGCTGCCGCGGCCGTGGGACCAGCAGTGGTCGCTGCGGCTCCAGCAGGTGCTGGCCTACGAGTCGGACCTCCTCGAGTACGAGGATCTCTTCACGGGGTCAGTGGTGGTCGAGGCGAAGGTGGCCGAGCTGGTCGAGGGTGCACGGACGGAGATGGCCCGAGTGGCCGACCTCGGTGGCGCGGTCGCCGCGGTCGAGTCCGGCTACATGAAGTCCGCACTGGTGGCCTCGCACGCCGCCCGCCGGGGCCGGATCGAGTCGGGCGACGAGGTCGTCGTCGGTCTCAACCGGTTCACCACGACCGAACCGAGCCCGCTCACGGCCGACCTGGGCTCGGCGATCCAGGCCGTCGACGCCGACGTGGAGGAGGCTGCGGTGGCGGCCGTGCGCCGCTGGCGGGCGGAGCGCGACGCGGACCCGGCCCGGCGCATACGGGCGGAGCGAGCGCTCGAGCGGCTGCGAGCCGAGGCTGCGAGCGCGACCAACCTCGTCCCCGCGACCCTGGAGTGCGCCCGCGCCGGTCTGACGACGGGGGAGTGGGCCGGAGCGCTGCGGGAGGTGTTCGGGGAGTTCCGGGCCCCGACCGGGGTCTCGTCGACGGTGGCTCCGCGTGAGGCAGCGGGCGACCTCGCGGCGGTGCGGAGCGAGGTGGCGCGGACCAGCGCCGAGGTCGGCCGCCGGTTGCGGGTGCTGGTCGGCAAGCCCGGCCTCGACGGGCACAGCAACGGCGCCGAGCAGATCGCGGTCCGGGCGCGCGACGCGGGGTTCGAGGTGGTCTACCAGGGGATCCGGCTGACTCCGGCTGAGATCGTCGCGGCCGCGGTGGCCGAGGACGTGCACCTGGTCGGGCTGTCGATCCTGTCCGGGTCGCACCTCTCGCTGGTTCCCGACGTGCTGGACGGTCTGCGTGCGGCGGGCGCCGGCCACGTGCCGGTCGTCATCGGCGGGATCGTCCCGGAGGCCGACGCGGCGGTGCTGCTCGACCTGGGGGTAGCGGCGGTGTTCACGCCGAAGGACTTCGCGATCACCGACATCATGGGCGACTTCGTCCGGCTCATCCGTGCGGCCCACGGCCTCGACGCCGCGGTTCCGGTCAGCTGACGCCGGTCGCGGACTCCCGGCGCGAGTCTGCGGCGGCGCCGAGCGTGCCGTCGTCGCGACGGTAGGCGGCCGCAACACCACCGAAGAACATCGAGCGGCGCGGGTGGACCACCGCCTCGAGCCCCGCTTCCTGGACCGCCGTCACCAGATCGTCGTCGTCCTCGACCTGGACCACGGTCACGGGTTCGTCCAGCGGCAGCGCGGTCTCGTCGCCGGCGTCCGCCGCGGCCGCACTCGGGTCGGCGAACTCGCCGCGGAACGTCACGTGGATCCGGGCCCGGTCGATCGCCTCGGCCAGGTCGAGACCATCGAGGCAGAACCGGCCGAGCACCTGCATCAGGGCGGTCGTGATCCGGTCGGCGCCGGGTGACCCGATCGCGAGCACCTGTCCCACGCCCGACGGCGGACCGGCGGCCCGGCCCACGGTCGGCGACATGTTGGAGGCCAGCCGCGTCCCCGGGACGAGGGCGTGGAGCCCGAGCCGGTTGAGCTCCGGTTCGCCGAGACAGTTGTTGAGCATCAGCCCGGTACCCGGCACCGTCGCCCCCGAGCCGTACCCGGCGGACGCCGTGATGGCGCAGGCCGTCCCGGCCGCGTCGACGACCGACACGTGGGCGGTCGAGCCGGACGTCGGCAGCCCCATCAGCCCGTGGCGCTCCACGAGGGCCAGCAGGTCGTACCCGTCCTTCTCCAGGTCGCGCGAGAAGTCGTGGACGCCGAGACGGTGGCTGAGGACCCGTTGCTGGATCTCGAGAATGTCGTCCACCTCGACCCGGCCGCGACGCACCAGCTCCCCGAGCATGACGGCGAGGACGGGGCCGCCGATCGACGGTGGCGCGTTGGTGGCGAGGTCCCAGCTCCCGGCGCGGAGCCGGAGCGGGTCGCGGACGACGGGGCGGTATGCGGCGAGGTCAGCCCGGGTGACGAGGCCGCCGCGGTCCTCCTGGTCCGCGGCGAGGGCAGCGGCCAGGTCGCCGGTGAACAGGTCGCCGGCGCCGGCGTCTCCGATCCGGTCGAGGGCGGCCGCGAGGTTCGGGTCGACGATCTTCTCGCCGGCCACCTTCGGCTCGCCCCCAGAGTGCAGCAGGAGCGCCGCCGTCTGAGGATCCCAGGCGAACAGCGAGTCGCCGGTGATCGCGAGGTAGCTCGCGGCCGCCGCCCCGAGGGGGAAGCCTTGGCGGGCAGCGTTGGCGGCCGGCGCGACGACCTCGCGCCAAGGAACCCGGCCGTGCCGCTCGTGAGCGAGGCCGAGACCGCTGATGGCGCCGGGCGTCGCGACGCTGCCCGGACCCGCATACACGGTGATCCCGCCGCCGTAGGACATGGAGAACTCGACGAGCCCCTCACCGAACCGCTCCGCCGGCAGTCCTCGGCCCGGCATCTCGACATTGGCGTCGATGACCTCGGGGTCGCCGTCGTGCGGCCAGACCGCGACGAACCCGCCACCGAGCGGGGAGACCACACCCGGCTCGGTGCACATCGCCACGAGCATCGCGGCGACCGCGGCGTCCACGGCGGTGCCGCCGGCCTCGACGACATCCAGGCCCGCTCGGACGGCGAGGGAGTTCGGTGCGGCGACGGCAGCGGTCACGAACCCGATTCTGCCGCGTGTCGGTGGCCAGCGGTTGACTGGACCGATGAAGGAGACGGACGAGGAGCTGACGGCGCTCCAGACCCTGCTGGACCGGTCGCACGCGGGGGCGAGCGACCACCTGAAGAGCATTATCGACGACGGACGCACCCTGTCGGCCCGCGAGATCGCCGGGTTGATGACCGGTATGCGGGTGATGAGCTTCGCCACGGTCACCGCTCGGGGCGAACCGCGGGTCAGTGCGCTGGACGGACACTTCCTGCACGGGCACTGGACGTTGAGCACGTTGCGGACGTCGCCCAAGGGTCGGCAGCTGGTGGCCAACCCCGCGGTCAGCGCGGCATGCATCGAGGGGGAGGAGGTCGCGGTGTTCACCCACGGCCACGCGGTGGTGCTGGAGGGTGACGAGCTGGCCGAGGTCGACGCGCACTGGACCGCCCACTACGGCTCGTCACCGCTGTCGTGGGGTGACGTCGTGTTCTTCCGGCTCGAGCCGACGTGGATGGTCGGGTATGTGGCTAACCGCGCTGAGGTGCTCGCGAAGCGCGGCGTCGAGGAGGAGGCCCGGCCGCTGGCGTGAGCCCGGGCATACGGTGAGGTCGTGAGCGACCTGCAGTGCCCGGCCCGCTTCCTCGTCGCGCGGCACGGTGAGGCGACGTACGCCCATCCGGAGCTGCTCAGCGACGAGGGCGGCCGCTTGACGGACCTCGGCAAGGAGCAGGCCGCCGGTCTCGCCGACCGGCTGCGCGGTGAGCGGGTGGCGGCGGTCTACACCAGCCGGCTGGCCCGAGCTCGGGAGACGGGCGCAGTCGTGGGTGACCGGCTCGGCCTCACGGCAGCCACCGTCGAGGGCGTGCAGGAGTTCTCGGTGGGGTCGCTGGCGGGGACGCCGGCCATGGGCCCGGACGCGCGAGAGGTGTTCGTGGCGTGGGTGAACGGTCAGCTCGACCGGCGGTGGCCCGGGGCCGAGACGGGGTCCGAGGTGGTGGCCCGGTTCGTCGCGTCCGTCGAGGCGCTCGCCGACCGCCACCGCGGCGAGACGGTCCTCGTCGTGAGCCACGGGGGAGTGATGACCCTCGCGATCCCGAACACCGCGGAGAACGTCCGGCCCGAGCTGGCCCTTGACGCCATGATCCCGAACTGCGCCATGGCCGAGGTCGAGGTCGACGCGGACGGCTGGCGGCTGGTGGGGCCGTGGCCGGGCCGGCGCTTCGAGGAGCCGGAGCCCGACGTGGGCGCTCCGGGCGCGGCCGACTAGTACGGGCCGTCAGAACAGGCGGGCACCGACGTCGTCGATCCCGCGCAGCGCGTCGTAGTCGAGGACTACGCAGCGAATCCCCCTGTCCTCGGCCAGGACTCGGGCCTGCGGCTTGATCTCCTGCGCCGCGAACACGCCGACGACCGGCGCGAGGTGGGGGTCGCGGTTCATCAGCTCGAGGTAGCGGGTGAGCTGCTCGACCCCGTCGATCTCGCCACGCCGCTTGATCTCGATCGCGACGTGCTGCCGCGAGTGGTCGCGGGCGAGGATGTCGACCGGCCCGATCGCCGTCATGTGCTCGCGGCGGACCAGGCTCCACCCGTCGCCCAGGGTGTGGATGTGCTCAGCGAGGAGCTTCTGGAGGTGCGCCTCGACCCCGTCCTTGACCAGCCCGGGGTCGATCCCGAGGTCGTGGTGGGAGTCGTGGAGCACCTCGTGCAGGCATACCCGGAGCCGGTCCTCCGACTTGGTGTGCTGGACGAGCCACACCTGCGTGACGCCGTCGGTGGCCTCCTCTTGTGTCGGCGGCACCTCGGCCATCGCGCAGGGCGGGGACATCCAGTTCAGCGGCTTGTAGGAGCCGCCGTCGCTGTGGACGAGGACCGACCCGTCCGCCTTGACCATGAGGAGGCGGGTCGCGAGCGGGAGATGTGCGGTCAGCCGGCCGTCGTAGTCGACGTGGCACCGGGCGATGACGAGACGCACCCGGGAAGACTAGGTCACCCCACGAAGTTCTCCGCTCCGATACGTCGCGGGGAACCGACCGCTCCGGTCAGCGGGCGTTCTCGTCCTCGGGGAGCGGGAGTGCGGCCATGAGGCTCGGCGGGACCGGGCTGGGGCGCCGCGGCTCGCGGACCCCGGCGCGGCCGCCGCCCTCGTCCGGACCCGGGTCCTGGGTCCAGCCCTGCAGGGTCAGCACTGCGACGCGGCGTCGTTGGCGGAAGACTCTCGGTGGGCGCAGACCGGCTCTGGGCACGTACCCCATGGTCTCCGAACCGGCGCGCCTCGTCCAGTCCACCGCCGGTACGAGTGTGAGCACCGTCGCGTCCGCCATCCCTACCCACCGGTAGCCCCGGCTGCCACCCTTGCCGACATGGTCGACAGAGCGGCTAGGGACTTCGCTCGGGTGGGCGTCATCGGACTGGGGACGATGGGCGCGGGCATCGTCGAGGTGGTGGCCCGGACCGGGCTGGACGTCGTCGCGGTCGAGGTCGACCATGCTGGCACGGCCCGGGGCCGGGAGGCGCTGGAGCACTCGACGGCGAGGGCGGTCGAGCGCGGGAAGCTCACGCCCGACGAGGCCGCGGCCGTGCACGCGCGGGTCCGGTATGCGACGTCGCTGGACGCCGTGGCCGGCTGCGGACTGGTGGTCGAGGCGGTTCCCGAGCACCTGGAGCTCAAGAAGGACATCTTCGCGGCCCTGGACCGGCTCGTCGGTCCCGAGACCGTGCTCGCGACCAACACCTCCTCGCTGTCGGTGACCGAGATCGCCGTGGCCACGGCGAACCCGCGGCGGGTGGTCGGGCTGCACTTCTTCAACCCGGCACCCGTGCTGTCGTTCGTCGAGGTGATCCGGACCGTCGTCACCGACGAGGGGGTCGTGAGTGACGTCGTCGAGCTGGCCCGTCAGCTCGGCAAGCAGCCCGTCGTCGTCGGCGACAAGGCCGGGTTCATCGCCAACGCGCTGCTGTTCGGGTACCTCAACCACGCGGTGTCGATGTACGAGACCCGGTATGCGTCGCGCGAGGACGTCGACGCGGCGATGCGGCTGGGGTGCGGGCTGCCGATGGGCCCGCTGGCCCTCATGGACCTCATCGGGCTCGACACCGCATACGAGATCCTCGACACGATGTACCGGCAGGGTCGCGACCGGCTGCACGCCCCGAGCCCGCTCATCAAGCAGATGGTCTCCGCGGGGCTGCGCGGCCGGAAGACCGGTCGCGGCTTCTACACGTACGCAGAACCGGGCTCGTCCGCGGTGGTGCCGGACGCGCTGACGCCGAGCGCGTCGGTGTGGGGGGCCGGTCGGTGCGGCCGGTGACGCGCGTCGGCGTGGTCGGTTAGGGGACGATGGCGTCGGGGATCGTGGAGGTGTTCGCGCGGTCCGGGTACGCGGTGACGGTCGTGGCGCGGTCGCCGGAGAAGGCGGCGGGCGTCGTCGCGGGGATGTCCCGGTCGGTGAAGCGGGCCGTGGAGAAGGGGCGGATGTCGGCCGCCGATGCGGAGGTGGCGGTCGAGCGGGTGACGCCCTCGACGTCGACCGACGACCTCGCCGAGGTGGACCTCGTGGTCGTGGCGGTGGTCGAGGACCTCGGCGCGAAGCAGGAGCTGTTCCGGACCCTCGACAAGGTGTGCCGCCCGGGCACCATCCTCGCCACCACCACGTCGTCGCTGCCGGTGATCGACCTGGCCGCGGTGACGGCGCGCCCCGAGGACGTGGTCGAAATGCACTTCTTCAACCCCGCGGCGCTGATGAAGCTCGTCGAGGTGGTGTCGACCGTCTCGACCGCGCCGGACGTGTCGGCGACGGTGGTCGGTCTGTGCGGAACGCTGGGCAAACACCCGGTGTCGTGCGCGGACCCGGCGGGGTTCATCGTCAACGCGCTGCTGTTCCCCTACCTCAACGACGCCGTGCGGACGCTCGAGGCGCACTACGCGACGGCGGACGACATCGACACGGCGATGAGGACGGGGTGCGGGTACCCGATGGGCCCGTTCGAGCTGCTCGACGTCGTCGGGCTCGACGTGTCGCTGGCCATCCAGCGCGAGCTCTACCTCGAGTTCCGCGAGCGCGGGTATGCGCCGGCGCCCCTGCTCGAGCACCTCGTGACCGCCGGCTACCTGGGTCGCAAGACCGGCCGCGGCTTCCGCACCTACCCCTGACTGGTTCGATGGAGCAAAGTCGGTGCTATCGCGCTGACGTTGCTCCACCGGGAGACCCCAGCCGGAAAGCACACCCTTGGCGACGACAGGTGCGGCCCGGGTCCCGCCAGCCGCGGCTTCCAAGGATCGCTGCGACCTCGACAGCCAGCTCGCACGGCGTGACGGCGACATCCGGCCAGAAGGCGCGCACCGTGAGCCATCCGCCTGCGGCGCTTCGTCGGTCGCGTCTGCCGTCCTGGACGCGGGCCTCGCGACCTTCGTGACCCAGCCGTCCGTCCAGCTCGACCAGGACCCGCTGTTCCGGAAAGCCGACGTCGTGAAGTTCACGCCGGTCGGGAGAGGTCGAGCGCTGCCGTACGCCGATCGGGAGACCATGCGGTCGCAGGACATCTCGCACGAACCGCACCTCCATGGCACTCTTGGCGCCGTCGGCCGCGTCCGCGAGCACCAGCTGCAGCAGCTCACGCCGACGATGTCGCGTGCGCGCTGCCAACCGCGCGAGCACCGCCTGCTCCGTGGTGAGACGGCGCTGGAACGCTCGACCGAGGATCGCGAACATCTCGTCGACCGACCCGACAGCACTGACATCGAGCACGGTCTCCTCCACCGTGGTCCGCCATGGCCAGTGCAGAGGATCGACGGCGTCGTCGGCCTCCGCTCGTCGATGCAGCACGACCCGTCGCGGCCGGATCCGGTGTTGCGCGTCGATGACCACGTCGATCTCCTTCGGCGGGACCGCGTTGAGGCCGTGAACGAACGCGGCCGTCCGGTGCGACCACGCCGAGCCGTCGACCGCCAGCTGAGCGGCGAGGGCGCCGGTGCGCCAGTCGTCCCGACCCCGCACCGTGAGATAGACGCCATGGTGGAGGGCGATCCAGTGGCCTCGGCTCAGCCGCCAGCGGATCGCTGGGTCGGTCATGCCGGCGGCCAGGCATTGCGCCCGGGTGAGCATTCCGCTCTGCTCGGCTGCGACGGACATCAGTGACGCCTCGTCGTGCGGCAGGACGGGGGCGCCGAGCATTCGCGTGTCCGGTTCCTTCATCTGGCCACGGTGGCTCATGTCGGGCGACGCCCGCCGTCGTCATCCACAGCCCCACTGGAGCGAAGTCGGCGTAATGACGCTGACTTCGCTCCGCTGAGACTCCTCCGCGCGCGAGTGGGGGTCCTTGCATACGATCGCCGGGTGACGGAACGGACCGGACACGGCGCGCCTCGGTGGTTCCGCCGGACCGTCACGATCCTCGTCACCGTGGTGGCCGTCCTCGCCGCCCTGGTCATCGGACTGACCGTGCTGCCCTACAACCCGCCGGTCGCCGTCAGCCCGGGCGCCCTGACCGCCGAGCAGGCAGAGGCGGGCTACGCGGACCTCATCGCCAAGGACACCGCCAACCCGACCGTCCTGCCGGAGTGCAAGTCCCTCGACGTGCACCCCACCGTGCCCCAGCTCGGCGTGGTCCTGCTGTTCCACGCCTACACCAGCTGCCCGAACCAGTTCTCCGCGCTCGCGGGCCGCCTCGCCGCCGCCGGGTACCGGGTGCTCGTCCCGCGCTGGCCCGAGCACGGCATCGCCGACACCAACGCCGAGCCGGTCCCGGTCGACCCCCAGGATCTGGCCAACTTCGCGATGCGTACCACGGCCATCGCCCTCGGCCTCGACCAGCGCACCGTCGTCGGTGGGCTCTCCGGCGGGGCCACTCTCGCGCTCTGGGCGGCCGAGCACAACGCCGGCGTCCAGCGCGTCGTGGCCCTCGCGCCGTTCCTCAGCCCGGCCGCGGTCCCGACGCGCCTCTCGCACGCCGCGGGCAACCTGATGCGCTACGCGCCCAACCTCGACGTCTGGTGGGACTTCTCGCTCAAGGAGGCCGACCAGGTCCCGCGCTACAGCTACGCCAAGTTCGCGACCCGCAGCCTCGCCGGCCTGATGAGCATCGCCTCGACGTTGGGCACCACGCGCAGCAACGCCTACGTCGTCCACGTGCTTAACGCGGGCGACGAGTCGGTCGACCCGGCGGCCATCCGGGTGCTCGTCGGCCAACAAAGAGACGCGGGTGATCTGGTGAGCGTCTACGAGTTCCCCGCCTCGTTGCACGCCCCCCACGAGTACGTCGACCCCGACGACCCGGCCAACAAGATCGAGCAGACCTTCCCGGCGCTGGTCGACCTGTTCACCACCGGCGCCACCGGCCTGCTGACGCCGAGCTGAGCACGGGACAATCGTCGGTATGCCCCGCGCCAACCGCCGCCGCCATGAGCACCGCCCGCTCGCGGCCGGAGGGTTCGGGGAGACGACGACCGAACGGTATGCGGGTTCGCTCTGGACCGTGCGCCGGGTCAGCGGCGCCCGGGCGACCCGGACCTACCTCTGCCCGGGCTGCCAGCAGGAGGTCGCGGTGGGGACACCGCACGTCGTCGCCTGGCCCGCTGAGGGTGTCGGCGGGCTCGGGGACCGGCGGCACTGGCATACCGGCTGCTGGTCCCGTCGGGACGCCAGACCGGCGGGCAACGCGTACCGCTGACCGCACCTCGATAGCCTGCCCACCATGAGCCGCGACCCTGACGAGATCCGGGCCAGCTCGATTCTTCCCGCCCGGCGCGCCGAGGTCGTGCTCCACACCGCGGACGACCTGCGGCTGGTGGGTGAGCTTGCGCTCCCGGCGGACCGCGACCCGGTCGCCACGCTCGTCACGCTCCACCCGCTGCCGACGCACGGCGGGTTCATGGACAGCCACGTGTTCAAGAAGGCGGCGTACCGCCTGCCCGCACTCGCGGACCTCGCCGTGCTCCGGTTCAACCTTCGAGGGGTGACGTCACCGCGGGGCACGTCCGACGGGACGTTCGACAACGCGGACGCCGAGCGGTTCGACGTCGCCGCGGCGATCGAGTACGCCGAGTTCCACGAGGCGCCCGAGCTGCCCAACCGCTGGTTGGTCGGATGGTCGTTCGGCACCGACCTCGCCCTGATGTACGGCAACGACCCGTCGGTCGGCGGGGCCATCCTGCTCAGCCCGCCACTGCGGTACTCCAGCCCGGAACACCTTGCCGCCTGGGCGGACTCGGGCAAGCCGATGCTCGCTCTCGTCCCCGAGCTCGACGACTACCTGCGGCCGGCCGAGGCTCTCGAGCGGTTTGCCGCCGTCCCCCAGGCCGAGGTCGTCGGCGTGGACGGTGCGAAGCACCTGTGGGTCGGCGAGCCGTACGTGCGGCGTGTGCATGAGGAGATCGTCCGTCGCGTCAACCCGGCCGCGCTGCCGCTGAGGACGACCTGGCCCGCCGCCGACCAACAGCACGAGCCCTCCCCGGCGACCCGCCTCGGGTGACCGCGAACCTCACCAGGACGTGTGCAGCGGGGCGCCCTCCGCGAACCCGGCGGTGCTCTGCAGCCCGACGACCGCGCGGTCGTGGAACTCCTCGACCGTGCGGGCCCCCGCGTAGGTGAAGGCCGACCGCACACCGGCGGTGATGGCGTCGAGGAGGTCCTCCACGCTCGGTCGCGCCGGGTCGATGAACATCCGCGCGCTGGAGATGCCCTCCTCGAACAGCGCCTTGCGGGCCCGGTCGTAGGAGGACTCGGTCGCCGTCCGGGTCCGGACCGCGCGCGAGGAGGCCATCCCGAAGGACTCCTTGTATGAGCGTCCGTCGGCCGTCGCCTGCAGGTCGCCGGGGGACTCGAGCGTCCCGGCGAACCACGAGCCGATCATCACGTTCGACGCACCGGCGGCCAGGGCCAGGGCCACGTCCCGTGGATGCCGCACCCCACCGTCGGCCCAGACGTGCGCCCCGAGCTCGCGGGCAGCGGTCGAGCACTCCAGCACCGCCGAGAACTGGGGGCGGCCCACGCCGGTCATCATCCTCGTCGTACACATCGCGCCCGGCCCGACCCCGACCTTCACGATGTCCGCACCCGCTTCGACGAGATCCCGAACCCCCTGTGCCGCAACGACATTGCCCGCACAGATCGGCATCTCGAGGCCGAGGTCCCGGACGGCCCGCAGCGTTTCGAGCATCTTCTCCTGGTGGCCGTGCGCGGTATCGACGACGAGCAGGTCGATGCCCGCCGCTGCGAGCTCCTTGGCCCGTCCGACCACGTCACCGTTGATGCCGACGGCCGCGGCGACGCGAAGCCGGCCGTGCTCGTCGACGTTGGGGCGGTAGACCGTCGCCCGCAGGGCGCCCTGACGGGTGAGGATCCCCACCAGCCGGCCGTCCGCGTCCACCGCCGGGGCGAGCCGGTGACGGGCTGTGCTGAGCCGGCTGAACGCGTCCTCGGCTGACTCGTCGGCGCCGATCGTGACGACGTCGCGGCTCATCACGTCGCGGACCTGGGTGAACCGGTCGACGCCGCTGAGGTCGGCCTCGGTCACCAGGCCGATCGGGTGGTGGCGCTCGTCGACCACGACGGCGGCGCCGTGGGCCCGCTTCTGGAGCAACGTCAACGTGGCGCCGACCGTCTCGACCGGGTCCACGGTGATCGCGGTGTCGTGGACGAGGTGCCGCGACTTGACGAAGGCCACGACGTCGCCGACCACGTCGGTCGGGATGTCCTGGGGGATCACGCTGAGACCCCCGCGCCGGGACACGGTCTCGGCCATCCGTCGCCCCGAGACGGCGGTCATGTTCGCCACGACGAGGGGGATGGTGTTGCCCGAACCGTCGGAGCACGACAGGTCGACGTCCATCCGGGAGGTTACCGACGAGCGGGCCGGGACCATGAAGACATCGTCGTAGGTCAGGTCGAACGCCGGCCCGAGGCCGTTGAGGAACCGCACCGCACGACTTTACCGGCGCGCGGTCACACCCGGCGTTGTCGCGGGACGAGCACCTCGTCGTAGAGCAGCAGCAAGCCGGCTGCCGCAGGGATCGCCAGCAGGGCCCCCAGCATCCCCAGCAGCGTCCCGCCGATGAGCGCCGCGACGATGGTGACCGCCCCCGGCACCGACACGGTCCGCTGCATGATGCGTGGCGCGACGAGGTAGTTCTCGGTCTGCTGGTAGACGATGAAGTAGATGAGCGCGATGACCGCCTTGGTCGGGTCGTCGAACAGCGCCACCACCGCGACGAGGACCGCCCCCAGCGTGGCGCCCACCATCGGGACCAGCCCGAGGAACCCCACGGCCACGGCGAGCACCGCCGCGTACGGGATCCCGACGATCGACATCATGATCCATGCGCAGAACGCGTTGACCGCCGCGACAGCGACCTGCCCGATCGCGTAGGAGCCGACCCGCCGCATGATCTCCTCCGAGAGCGAGATCACCCGGGGGCGGCGGCTGGCCGGCACGACCGCATACGCCGCCTGCTTGAGCGTCGGCAGGGACGAGAGGAAGTAGAGGGTCAGGACCAGGACGGTCAGCGCCGAGAAGACCCCCTCGGCCACGATCCGTCCCGCGCCGAGGACGCCGCCGGCGACCTGCGACATGAAGTCGCTGTCGGTCAGCCGCTTGTCGACCTCCTCCTGGATCTTGTCGACCACGTGGTAGTGCTGGTCGATGTCCTGGACGCGGGGGTTGCTGAGCACGTCGTTGAGGTAGCCGGGGGCACTCTGGGCCAGCTCGCCGGCCTGCTGCGTCACCGGCGGCACGACGACGAACCCCAACAGCACGAACGCGCCGACCGCCAGGGCGAACACCGCGGCCACCGCCCCGCCGCGCCGCAGCCCACGGCGGACGAGGAGCTCCACCACCGGGTTGAGGGAGAGGGTGAGGAAGAAGGCGACGGTCAGCAGGGTCAGCACCGTGCCCAGGGACGACACGGCCTGCCACAGCGCGTAGGCGGCGAGCACCCCGATGGCGCCGACGAACCCGACGTAGAACGGCGACTGCCGGTTGAGCGGTCGTCCGGCCTGTCCGAAGGCGCGCCGCGCCCCTCGGCCGTCGGGCTCGGCGGTCGTCGGCTCGGTGTCCTGCCGGGGCAGCGTGTCGGCCAGCAGGGAGTGCGTCAGCTGCTCGTCGTCACCGCCGCGTTCGCCACCGAGGTCGGCCAGCGGACGCCGCCGGCTCTCCTCCACGCGCTCGCGCTGCCGCGCCCGGAACGCCCGCTCGCGGTCCCGGAGACCGCGGAGCCGGCCGACGACGTCGAGCATGCTTCGACGCTAACCGCGCCCCGCGCCGGGTCGGCGGAGGCGCGGCCGTCACCCGTCGCGGAACCAGCCGAGCTCGTCGCCGAACCGGTCTCGCTTCTCGGGATCGGTGACGCCGAGGCCCTCCCGGGGCGCGAGCGTGAGGACGCCGACCTTCCCCTGGTGCAGGTTCCGGTGGACGTCGTACGCCGCCTGACCCACGTCCTCCATCGGGTACGTCCGGCTCAGGGTCGGGTGGATCAATCCCCGGTCGATGAGGGCGTTGGCTTCCCACGCCTCGCGGTAGTTCGCGAAGTGCGAGCCGATGATGCGCTTGAGGTTCATCCAGAGGTACCGGTTGTCGTACTCGTGCAGGTACCCCGAGGTCGAGGCGCAGGTGACGATCGTGCCGCCCTTGCGCGCCACGAAGACGCTCGCGCCGAACGTCTCGCGACCGGGGTGCTCGACGACGATGTCGGGGTCGTGGCCGCCGGTCAGCGCGCGGATCTTCGCACCGAACCGGCGCCACTCCGACTGGTCCTGTGTCGCGTCGGGAGCGTCGCCGGTCCAGAAGCGGTACCCCTCACCGGTGGCCGCCGACCGGTCTATGACCAGCTCGGCGCCCATCCGGTGGCAGATCTCGGCCTTGTCCGGGCTGGACACCACGCACACCGGCGTGGCGCCGCCCGCGAGCGCCATCTGCGTCGCGTACGAGCCGAGCCCGCCGCTGGCGCCCCAGACGAGGACGACGTCGCCGAGCTTCATGCCCGCCCCGTTGCGGGAGATCAGCTGCCGGTATGCGGTGCTGTTCACCAGCCCTGGGGAGGCCGCCTCCTCCCAGGTCAGGTGAGGGGGTTTGGGCATCAGCTGGTTGGTCTTGACGATGGCCAGCTCGGCCAGGCCACCGAAGTTCGTCTCGAACCCCCAGATTCGCTGCTCCGGGTCGAGCATGGTGTCGTTGTGGCCGTCGGCCGACTCCAGCTCGACGGAGAGGCAGTGGGCCACGACCTCCTGGCCGGGGTGCCAGAGGTGCACGCCGGGTCCGGTTCGCAGGACGACGCCGGACAGGTCCGACCCGACGACGTGGTACGGCAGGTCGTGTCGCTTGGTCTCCGTGGAGAGGCGGCCGTAGCGCTCGAGGAACCGGAACGTCGAGAGTGGCTCGAAGATCGAGGTCCAGACGGTGTTGTAGTTGATGGCGCTCGCCATGACGGCGACGAGCGCCTCGCCGGGCGCGAGCTCCGGGACAGGGACGTCGTCGACGTGGAGCGACGTGCGAGGGTCCTTGTCGCGACTGGGCAGGCCCTCGAACAGGCCCTCCTCGTCGCGATGCACGGTGACGGCGCGGTAGGAGTCCGGTACCGGGAGCGCCTGCCACGCAGCGGCGGTGCGCTCTCCGGCGATGATCGCGTCGCGGATCTCGTCCATAGGACCCCGGCTCCTGTTCCGTCGGCGGCAGGTGGCCCGACCGTACTGGCGAGTAGCCTTTGCCCCTCGAACGGTGAGACGGCCGTCACGGCGTGACCTGGCTCACGCGCAGCTCAGTCCTGCAGGACCCCTTGGCGACGCGCGATCGCCGCCGCCTCGGTGCGTCCGGCCGCGCCGAGCTTGGCCAGGATGTTGGAGACGTGGACGCTCACCGTCTTGGTGCTGATGAACAGCTGGCGGCCGATCTCGCCGTTGCTCCGGCCCTGCGCGACGAGGCCGAGGATCTCCTGCTCACGGGCGGTGAGCGTGACCGACTCGGCGGGGTGATCCTCCCGTCCGCGACGGCCGGTCGTGCCGGCCACGGTGCGCAGCTCGGCCAGCAGCGGTTCGGCCCGCAGCCGCCGGGCGGTCTCCCGCGCGACCGTCACCAGCCGCCGGGCCTCGGGGGCCTCGCCCGCGGCGTGGAGGGCGGCGGCGAGCCGCGTCTGGGAGCGGGCGACCTCGAAGGTGTGCCCCATCTCCTGGAAGGCCTCGACACTCGCCCGCCAGGCGGAGACGAGCTCGGCCGAGGACGGCGGCTGGACGTCGGCCAGCCACCGCAGCCGGAGGATCTCCGCCTTGCTGCGGACGTACCAGGCGCGCGCCTCGACCCGCGACGCACCCTCCAGCGAGACCGAGGCCGCAAAGTCGCGGTTGCCCTCGGCGTGGCGTTCCCCGAGAGCGGCCCACTGGGCCCGCTCCGAACGGGACAGCGCCGGGACGTGGGACGCGATCTGGCCGACGAGAAGGGCGCTCAGTCGCACC
Source organism: Lapillicoccus sp. (assembly GCF_036559105.1). GTDB lineage: Bacteria > Actinomycetota > Actinomycetes > Actinomycetales > Dermatophilaceae > Lapillicoccus. The sequence goes on from NZ_DATBTV010000153.1 coordinate 49,894, forward strand.
CGGAGCCACATGATGCTGCCCGGCCAGAGCCGGTGGAGCGTGGCGATGGAGTCGTCGTGGAAGTCACGGGCCGCCTCGAGGTCGCCACGGTCGCCATAGGTGTCGATCGCCGCGGTCGTGCAGTAGAGCACCATGGCGCCGTCCCGCTCCCAGAACGGGCGGACGGCGGCGATGTGGTCGAGAACCTCCGCCATCCCGCGTCCGGCCTCCACGTCGAGGGCCACGGAGCGCAGGTAGGCCTCCGCCAGAGGCGGCGGGGCCTCACCCGAGGTGTCGGTGATGGCGAGCACGTCGTCCCAGTCGCCGAGGATGTAGGCGGCGAGTCCGGCGACAGCCCGGGCGTCGAGCCCCCACGGGGACCAGGGCCGCCCGCTCGCCTTGGACCGCGCCAGGGCCTCGAGGTAGAGACGTCGAGCGTCGGCGAACTTCCCGATGCCGAAGTGCACGGTGGCCAGCTGGTGCAGGGCCCGGATCTCGACGTCGACGTCCTCACCGGCCTCGCCGAGAACCTTCTGGAGCCGCGCGATGGCGTCGTCCGGCTGGCCGGAGAGGTCGGCCACCTTGGCGAGGACCAGCGAGGCGGCCCGGGCCAGCCCGGGGTAACCCAGCTCGGTGGCCATCTGCACCGCCGCGGAGGCCGCCGCGGCCGCACCCGCCGTGTTGTGGTGCCAGCGCTGCGACTGGGCGTGGATCATCAGGGCCCGAGCCCGGAGCTTGGACGGTGGCTCCTCCGGGATCAGCGCCAACGCCGAGGTCGTGAGGTCGAGAGGGTCGAAGTCGACCTCGGTGGTGAACGCCGACTCGGCCTTGGCGAGGAGCAGCCGGGCGCGCGACTCGACCGGCGCGGTGTCGGGCAGCATCGTCAGGTGGGCGGACACGAGCTTGACCGCGCGGTAGGCATCACCGGCGTCGACGAGCGCGTCGGCGGCGCTCGCGACGAGGCCGACCTCGACGGCGGCCCGTGGACCGAGCATCTCGAGCGCGGACTGGTAGTGCTGGGCGGCCTCCTCGGGCGCTCCGACCCGCATCGCCTCGTCACCCGCCTCGGTGCTCGCGGCGATGGCGGTCTCGATGTCGTTCGCCGCCCGCGCGTGCAGGGCCAGCTCCGCGGACGTGCCGGGGATGCTGCCGTCCCGCAGGGCGGTGACGTAAGCGGTGTGCAGGCGGGCGCGCTCGCCGGGGAGGAGGTCGTCGTAGACCGCCTCCGAGAGCAGGGCGTGGCGGAACGCATACCCCGGTTGGCTGCCCGCTTGACGGGGCTCGAGGATCAAGGCGTCCACCGCCTGGCGCAGGCCGAGGTCGAGGTCCCGGGCGTCCGACCCGGAGGCCGCGAGTACCCGGGCCAGCAGGTCGTGGGAGACCCGGCGGCCGGCCACCGACGCGGCGCCGACGACGCGCCGGGACGGCTCGTCGAGGCGGTCGAGCCGGACCAGGAGCAGGTCGGCGAGATCGACCGGGAGGGTCGCGGCGCTGGAGAGACCCTCCATCCCGCTGAGCTCCTCGACGAAGAACGCGTTGCCGTCGGCCCGGGAGATGATCGCCCGGACCTGCTCGTCCGTGAGCGGGTCGGGGTGCAGGGCGTGGACCATGATCCGGACCGACGCCTCGGACAGGGGACCGACCTGGAGTCGGTGGAGCGTCGGGAGCCGGGACCACTCCGCGAGGGTCGGACGCAGCGGGTGGCGGCGGTGGACGTCGTCGCTGCGGTAGGACACGACGAGCGAGACGGGCGCCTCGAGCTGTCGCGCGAAGAGGTAGCTGAGCAGCTCGCGGGAGGACTGGTCGGCCCAGTGGGCGTCCTCGATCACGACGAGCAGGGGCTGGGTGCGGGCGGCCTCCTCGAGCAGGGCGTGGATCCCCGCGAAGAGGTCGGACCGGCTGGACCGGTCGTCGGCGCCGGACGCGTGCTCGGCGGCCTCGACGCCCTCGGGCGTGGTCTGGGCGACCCGGACGCGCTGGCGGGGGAGCAGGCGCACGATCGCGGGGTAGGTCTGGGCCACGGTGTCGACGACGGCGGGGAGCTCGTCCTGGAGCCTGCCCAGGATCTCGGAGAACGGGAGGTAGGGCAGGGCGCTGTCACCGAAGTCGAGGCTGTGCCCGACCACGACGAGCCGGCCGGCGGCCACCGCGCGGTCACGCAGGGCCAGCAGCAGCCGGGTCTTGCCGACCCCGGCGTCGCCGCCGATGAGGACCGACGCACTGCCCTCCGGGTCGTCGACCGCCGAGAACGACGCCAGGTCGGCGAGGAGCTCGTCGCGACCGACCAGGGGCGCGCGTCGGTCCAGGGTGGTCATGGGGTCCATCATCGTGGCTGGCGGCGACATCGCGGACAACGACGAACCCCGCGACGGCTCCTGGACGGAGGTCGCGGGGTTCGCGGTCTGCTCCTGGTGGTGTGACTCGCCGACGACCGTGGCGGTCGGCGGCGAGGTGCCCTCACGGGCCACCCGGCTCAGCGCCCGAAGACGGGACGAAGCACCGGGCGGTGCCCCTCGACGGGGCGGGACGAGTCGTCGGCGTCGGGGCCGGCGGTCTGGTGGCGGCGACGCGACCAGCCGCGGTAGCCCTCGAGACGACGGCTGCGGTCCGTGGAGACGGTGTCGACGGTGGTGATGGGGAACATCGCAGCACTCCTTGTGCGGTTTGCCGGACCTGGTTGTCCGACGCCATTGAGAGTGCGCTGCTGAGGTACCCCGGGACATGAGGAGGACGCCCTATCTTCTCCGGGCGCAGCTACCTCAGACGGCCGCCGTTTCCAGGTACCTCAGACGGGTACCTCAGACGCGGGTGCCAACCCGTTCAGTGGTGCCCGGGGGGCTCCACGAGCTCCACGAGGACACCGCCGGCGTCCTTGGGATGGACGAAGTTGACCCGGCTGCCCGCGGTACCGCGCCGCGGGGCGTCGTACAGCAGCCGAAGCCCGCGCTCGCGCAGCATCGTGCTGGCCTCGTCGACGTTCTCGACGCGGTAGGCGACCTGCTGGACCCCGGGACCGCTGCGGTCGAGGAACTTGGCGATCGTGGACTCCGGGCTGAGCGGGGCGAGCAGCTGCACGCACGAGCCCGAGTCGCCGACCGACATCATCGCCTCGCGGACGCCCTGCTCCTCGTTGACCTCCTCGTGGACCAGCCGCATACCGAACGTCCGCTCGTAGAAGCGCTTGGCTTCGTCGAGGTCCGCGACGGCGACGCCGACGTGGTCGATCGCCGTGAAGAGGTGCGGGAACTCGCTCATGCGGCGAGGGTATTCCCGCGAGGGCGACCCTGCAGGTGATGGTCAGCCCACGGTGGCCGGTGTGCTGACCGTCACCTGGACCGGGTCGGTCGCCTGGCCGAACCAGTGCACCGACTCGCGGAGCAGCTGTAGCTGCAGGGTCGGCGAGCCGGAGAGCGGCGCCCGTAGCGACACGGTCTGCGTCGAGACCCGGCCGGGGTCCACGCTCTCGGACAGCTCGAACCGGGGCGTGCCCCACTCGGTGTTGTCGGGGGGCGACTGGGTCCCGAGCCGGTAGCCGCGACCGGACTCGAAGGTCGTCGACCCGGTGTTGTCGATGGTCACCGCGAGGTTCAGGGTCTCGCCGGGCGAGACCGACGTCGGGACGCCGCCGGCGACGGTGAGCAGCCCGTCGTCGACGTAGGCGGGGCTCGGGTCCTTGCGCTGGTACGGCAGGACGAAGAAGCCGCGCACGTGGCCGGACTGGCCGGCCGTCGACGTGCCGTTGGTGAGGATCGGCCGGGCGGGCGCAGAGGAGCCGACGTCGAGGGTGATCGTGACGTTGTCGCTGCCCTCGTAGTTGCAGTCGTAGACGTGCAGGGTCAGCTGGGTCCCCACGAGGTCGTACCCGTAGACCAGCTCGACGTGGTTCTGGAAGACGTCCCACGGCCACGCGCTCTGGGCCAGGACGACCCCGATCGGGACCAGGCCACCGGCGTCGACGTAGCGCATCACCTGGCGCGCGGCGTCGACCGTCTCCGCATACAGGCCCTTGCCCCAGAACCATGTGCCGTGGTCGAGCTCCTGGGTCGCGTGGATCCAGTAGGGGATGACGCCCGGACCGAGGAAGCTGTCGAGCAGCCGCGAGAGGATGTGCCGTCCGAGCGGCAGAGGGATGCCCTGGGAGATCGTGGACCGAAGCTGCGGCGCGCCTGACTCGTGAATGTCCCGCGCCAGGAACGACATTCCGCCGCAGAGGCCCATCTTCGTGACGTCGATCGACGCCGACGGCAGCCCGGCCAGAGAGATCCGCAGGTCGAGGCCGGCCGGCCACGGACCGTTGTGGAACAGCGGGGCGGAGCGGCTCGGCAGGAATCCGCTGACGTAGGGCATGGCGACCTCCGGGGACAGATCATGCGCTGGGGGCGATGACCGTGGGGAGGAGTCCAGCGTGCTCCCTGATACGGCCCCTGAACAGGGGTTGGACACGTCGGTCACTCGGGCGGTCGATGTGGGGAGGGCCACCCTCCGGCGGGGGCGGAGGGTACGCGTCGCGAGACTAGAGTTGATGCTCGTCCACCGACGTCGTTGACCCCCGCAGGAGGCCCCCAGATGACCAGCGCCAGCGCCGATCCCACCGTCATCGTCGGGGGTGCCCGTACCGGGATGGGCCGCCTGCTCGGGTCGCTCAAGGACTTCTCCGCGACCGACCTCGGCGGGTTCGCGATCGCCGGTGCGCTGGCGAAGTCGGGTGTCTCGCCCGAGGAGGTGGACTACGTGATCATGGGTCAGGTGCTCCAGGCGGGCGCCGGCCAGATGCCCGCCCGCCAGTCCGCGGTCAACGCCGGGATCCCCATGGACGTCCCCTCGATCACCATCAACAAGGTCTGCCTGTCAGGGCTCGACGCCATCGCGCTGGCCGACCAGCTGATCCGCGCCGGAGAGGTCGAGATCGTCGTCGCCGGAGGGCAGGAGTCGATGACCAACGCCCCACACCTGCTGCTCAAGACGCGCGAGGGCTACAAGTACGGCGACGTGACGATGCGCGACCACATGGCCTACGACGGGCTCTGGGACGTGTTCACCGACCAGGCGATGGGCGCCCTCACAGATCAGGCCAACACCGGCGAGTATGCGTTCAGCCGGGAGGAGCAGGACACCTTCGCCGCGCGCTCGCACGAGCTCGCCGCCAGGGCGTGGAAGGACGGCGTCTTCGACGACGAGGTCGTCTCGGTCTCGATCCCGCAGCGGAAGGGCGACCCGCTCCAGTACAAGGCCGACGAAGGCGTCCGCGCCGACACGTCGGTCGAGGCGCTGGGGCGGCTGCGGCCGGCCTTCTCCAAGGACGGCACGATCACCGCCGGTTCCGCGTCGCCGATCTCCGACGGTGCGGCCGCCGTGGTCGTGATGAAGCGATCCAAGGCCGAGTCGCTGGGCCTCACCTGGCTGGCCGAGATCGGCGCCCACGGCATCGTCGCCGGCCCGGACTCCACCCTGCAGGCGCAGCCGGCCAACGCGATCCGCAAGGCCTGTTCCAAGGAGGGCATCGACCCGGCGGACCTCGACCTCGTCGAGATCAACGAGGCGTTCGCCTCGGTCGCGCTGGCGTCGACCAAGGACCTCGGCATCGACCTGGACAAGGTGAACGTCAACGGTGGGGCGATCGCGACGGGCCACCCGATCGGGATGTCCGGCGCCCGCCTCGTCCTGCACCTCGCGCTGGAGCTCAAGCGGCGCGGCGGCGGAGTCGGCGCGGCGGCGCTGTGCGGGGGTGGCGGTCAGGGTGACGCCCTCGTCGTCCGCGTCCCGGCCGCCTCCTGACCGGCCGCTTCTCTCCCCGCCGAACTCAGATGTTTGTCTGTTTCGCGGCTCCCGCCGTCCGGAACGGGGAAACATCTGAGTCCGGTCGGTGAACCTGGTCGGTTCGCCGTTCGCTAACGTCCCTCCGGTGGCGTCCCGACCGGTCGATGTCCCGGCGCTGGTGCAGTCGGCCCGGGACGGGTCGCCGCGTGCCGTCGCGCGGCTGATCTCGCTGGTCGAGGACGAGCATCCGGCACTGCGCGAGGTCATGGCGGCCCTGGCTCCGCACGCCGGCAACGCGCACATCATCGGGATCACCGGGAGCCCCGGCGTGGGGAAGTCCACGTCGACGAACGCCCTGGTGGCCGCCTACCGCAAGCGCGGGCAGCGGATCGGCATCCTGGCTGTCGACCCCTCGTCGCCGTTCTCGGGCGGTGCGCTGCTGGGGGACCGGGTTCGGATGCAGGACCACGTGCTCGACCCCGAGGTCTACATCCGGTCGATGGCCTCGCGCGGACACCTCGGCGGACTGTCGTGGACGACGCCGCAGGCGCTGCGCGTGCTGGACGCGGCCGGCTGCGACATCGTGCTCGTCGAGACGGTCGGCGTCGGCCAGTCCGAGGTCGAGGTGGCCGGCCTCGCCGACACCACGGTCGTCCTGCTGGCCCCGGGAATGGGCGACGGGATCCAGGCGGCGAAGGCCGGGATCCTCGAGATCGGCGACGTGTTCGTCGTCAACAAGGCCGACCGCGACGGCGCCGACGCGACGGTTCGCGACCTGCGGCACATGATCTCCCTCGGCGACCGGACGGAACCGGGCCTCTGGCGGCCGCCGGTCGTCAAGACCGTCGCCGCCCGGAACGAGGGCATCGACGAGGTGGTCGAGGCGATCGACAAGCACACCGACTGGCTGGCGCGCACGGGTCATCTGCGCGAGCGCCGCGAGGCGCGGGCGGGCGACGAGATCGAGGCGATCGTCCTCGCCGCCCTCCGGCGACGGATGGGCAACCTGCGCCACCACGACAGTGTCGACCGGCTGGCCGCCGACGTCGTCGACGGACGGACCGACCCGTACGCGGCTGCCGACCAGGTCCTCGACGCCCTGACCTGAGGGACCAAGCCTCACGTGGGGCTGGCCCCACACGGCGGTCCACCGGTGCGGTGGACCCACGTCACCCCCGCTGTCGTCCTCTCGGCGGACCGGCCATGCATGCGCCGTCCAGCACGCTGGAAGCACACCGAAGCACACCGCATCCGGGCCGGACACGCCGGTTCGGACCCTCGAGAGGAAACCACCGTCATGCGCAAGCTCGCCGCTGTCGCCGCCGCCCTGACCGTCGCCGCCGGGATCACCGTCGTCGCCGCGGCCGGGACCGCCAACGCCACGTCCGCCCCGTCGACCGGGACCATCCGACTCTCGACCAACGTCTACTCCGCCCCCCACAGCGAGTCCCCGGCCGTGCAGTTCGGGCTACAGCCGGGCCAGAAGATCTCCATCGTCTGCTTCACCGAGGGCGAGAACGTCTACGGCAACGACTACTGGTTCCGAGTCGGCCAGGGGGGCCAGATGGGCTTCGTCCACAAGGAGTTCATCGTGCCGGACGGCTCCGTCGAGCACTGCTGACGGATGAGAGCGCCGGGGACCACCACCGGACCCCGGCGCTCTCCGTCTGCTCGTCAGTGTCCGTGCGCCGCCGCGTCCCGAACCGGCTCCGAGAGCATGCGCCACGAGACATCGCGCCACCACGCTCGTGCGGGAGGTTTCGCGCGCCCCGCGGAGGGCATGACGTCATCCTGGCGGACGGACCCCGTCCCCGTCGCGCAGCCACGACCTCCCGCGCTGCCTAGGATGGGTCCGGCTCGCCAGTGACGTCGGCCTGATCTGTGGCGCGACTGGCCGCAGACCGACGGAAAGGCATTCATGGAGATCTGGCCCGGCAAGCCCTACCCCCTCGGCGCGACCTACGACGGGACGGGAGTCAACTTCGCGATCTTCTCCGAGGTCGCCGAGCGCGTGGAGCTCTGCCTCATCGGCGAGCGCGGCAAGGAGACCCGGATCACCCTGCCGGAGGTCGACGGGTTCGTCTGGCACGGTTTCCTCCCCGGCGTGCAACCGGGGCAGCGCTACGGCTACCGCGTCCACGGTCCCTACGAGCCGTCGCAGGGCACCCGCTGCAACCCCGCCAAGCTGCTCCTCGACCCCTACGCCAAGGCGGTCGACGGCGAGATGCGCGGCGACCCGTCGCTGTTCGGCTACAACCTCGACGATCCCGACGGTGGCCTCGACGACATCGCCAACACCACGGACAGCCTGGGCAAGACGCTCATGTCGGTCGTCATCAACCCGTTCTTCGACTGGGGCCAGGACCGCCAGCCTCAGCACGAGTACCACGACACGGTCATCTACGAGGCGCACGTCAAGGGCCTGACCGAGCAGCTGGAGGACGTGCCCGAAGAGATCCGCGGGACCTACGCCGGCATCGGGCACCCGGCCACCATCGACCACCTGACCAAGCTCGGCGTCACCGCCATCGAGCTGATGCCGGTCCACCAGTTCGTCCAGGACTTCACCCTGCTCGACCAGGGACTGCGCAACTACTGGGGCTACAACACGATCGGCTTCTTCGCTCCGCACAACGAGTATGCGGCGTACGGCACCCGTGGCGAGCAGGTTGCCGAGTTCAAGGGGATGGTCAAGGCGCTGCACGAGGCGGGCATCGAGGTCATCCTCGACGTCGTCTACAACCACACGGCCGAGGGCAACCACAAGGGCCCGACGCTGGCCTTCCGCGGGATCGACAACGGTTCCTACTACCGGTTGGTCGACGACGACCCCGCCCACTACTACGACACGACGGGCACCGGGAACTCGCTGCTGATGCGGCACCCTCACGTCCTGCAGCTGATCATGGACTCGCTGCGCTACTGGGTGCTCGACATGCACGTCGACGGCTTCCGGTTCGACCTCGCCGCAACATTGGCGCGCCAGTTCCACGACGTGTCAAGGCTTTCCGCGTTCTTCGACATCATCCAGCAGGACCCCGTGATCAGCCAGGTGAAGCTCATCGCGGAGCCGTGGGACCTCGGCGACGGTGGCTACCAGGTGGGCAACTTCCCGCCGCTGTGGACCGAGTGGAACGGCAAGTTCCGCGACACGGTCCGGGACTTCTGGCGGGGTGAGCCCGCCACCCTCGGTGAGTTCGCGTCCCGGTTCACCGGGTCCTCCGACCTTTACGAGCACTCCGGCCGCAAGCCCATCGCGTCGATCAACTTCGTCGTCGCCCACGACGGGTTCACCCTGCGTGACCTGGTGACCTACAACGAGAAGCACAACGAGGCCAACGGTGAGAACAACCAGGACGGCGAGAGCCACAACCGGTCGTGGAACTGCGGCGTCGAGGGCCCGACCGACGATCCGGAGGTCAAGGTCCTGCGGCTGCAGCAGCAGCGCAACTTCCTCACGACCCTGCTTCTCTCGCAAGGCGTTCCGATGCTCGCGCACGGAGACGAGCTGGGTCGCACGCAGCTCGGCAACAACAACGGGTACTGCCAGGACAGCGACCTGACCTGGGTCGACTGGGATCTCGACGACGACAACGCCGAGCTGCTCCGGTTCACCCGTCGGCTGGTCCAGCTGCGCAAGGACCACCCCGTCTTCCGCCGGCGCCGCTTCTTCGCGGGTACCGCGGACCACGGTGGGGAGAGCGACCTCGGGGACATCGCCTGGTTCATGCCGAACGGCAAGCACATGGACGGGGAGGCCTGGCGCGACGGTATGGCCCGGTCGCTGATGGTCTTCCTCAACGGCAACGCCATCCCGGCACCGGACCGGCGCGGCAACGTCGTGCGCGACGACTGCTTCCTCGTCGTCTTCAACGCCCACGAGGAGCCCATCAGCTTCACGCTGCCCGAGGAGGAGTACGGCCCGGAGTGGTACATCGAGATCGACACGGCGCTGAACGCCTCGGCGGCCACTCACGCCAGTGCCCTGGCCAGCGACCCGGGGGTGGCCGCGTCCTCGTCGGCGGCGGCCTCCGCGGTCCTCGAGCCGGAGACCGAGTTCTCCGTCGCCGGACGAAGCATCGTCGTGCTGCGCAGCCCCTGCGGGCCGGAGGAGTGACGGACCTGACCGCCCCGCGTGCGGAGCGCCGGGTCCCCACGGCGACCTACCGGCTGCAGGTGCAGGCGGCCTTCGGGTTCGACGACGTCAGCGCGCTCGCCGGCTACCTGTCGGACCTGGGCGTCAGCCACGCATACCTCTCGCCGGTACTCCAGGCGACGCCCGGCTCGACGCACGGCTACGACGTCCTCGACCACGGCCGGCTGAGCGACGAGGCCGGCGGCCGTGCGGCGTTCGACGCGATGGTGGCGGCGCTGCACGAACGCCGCGTGGGCGTGGTCGTCGACATCGTCCCCAACCACATGACCGTGCCGGAACCGGAGCACCTCAACGCGCCGCTGTGGTCGGTGCTCCGCGAGGGGCGCGAGTCGGCCTACGCGGTCTGGTTCGACGTCGACTGGGACGCTGCCGGAGACCGCATCGTCATCCCGGTCCTCGGCGGCACCGTGGACGAGGCGCTCGCGTCGGGTGACCTCGTCACCGTGGCGGACGGTGGGCCGGACGGCGACGAGGCGGTCGTGCGCTACTTCGACCACGAGCTCCCGGTCCGGCCCGCGACCGAGAACCTCCCGCTGGCCGAGCTGCTGGACCGGCAGTGGTGGCGACTCGAGTCCTGGCGGGCGGGGGCGAGCACGCTGAACTACCGCCGGTTCTTCGACGTGGGCTCGCTGGTCGCCGTGCGCGTCGAGGAGCCCGACGTGTTCGACGCGACCCACGCCCTGGTCGTCGACCTGGTCCGCGAGGGGTTGGTCGACGGTCTGCGCATCGACCATCCGGACGGACTGGCCGACCCGCGCGGGTACCTGCGCCGGCTCGCCGAGGTGACGGACGACGCGTGGGTCGTCGTCGAGAAGATCCTCGAGGGCGACGAGCGGCTGCCCGGTGACTGGCCGTGCGCCGGTACGACCGGCTACGACCTGCTGTGGCGCATCGGTGCCCTGTTCGTCGACCCGGCCGGCGAGCAGCCGCTCACCGACCAGCTGGCCTTCGCGTCCGGTGCGCGGCTCACCCTCGACGAGGTCGTCACGGCGTCCAAGCAGCAGGTGGTCGCGACGACGCTCGTCCCCGAGGTGCTGCGGCTCGCCCGCCGGGCCGACGAGGTGCTGGCCGCCCCGTCGTCCCCGGCTCATCCGCCGTCCGACTCGGTCGTGCGTGCCCTCGTGGCCCTGCTGGTGGCGATGGACCGCTACCGCGCCTACGTCGTCCCCGGAGAGGCCGTCCACCCGGAGGCGCAACGGGCGCTCGACACGGCGGCCGAGCGCGCTCGCGAGCACCTGTCCGAGGAGGATCACCCGACCCTCGACGTCGTGTGCGACCTCGTCCTCGGACGGGTTGGGGACGACGTCCGTGCCGAGGTGGGTCCGGCGCTGGACGATCTCGTGGTCCGGTTCCAGCAGACCTGCGGACCGGTGATGGCGAAAGGGATCGAGGACACGGCGTTCTACCGCTGGCACCGGCTCGTCGGCCTCAACGAGGTGGGCGCCGACCCGGACCACTTCGCCGAGTCGCCGGACGAGCTGACCGACTTCGTCGAACGGCTGGCGCAGGAGTGGCCGCTCACCATGACCACCCTCTCGACCCACGACACCAAGCGCTCCGAGGACCTTCGCGCCCGGCTGGCCGTGGTGTCCGAGCGACCCGAGGCGTGGCAGCACTGGGTGCGCGAGGCGCAAGAGGCGGCCCGGCCGTACCGCTCCGAGCGGCTCGACGGGGCCACCGAGTACCTGCTCTGGCAGACCCTGGTCGGTGTGTGGCCCATCGACGAGGACCGGCTGCAGGTCTACGCCACCAAGGCGGTCCGCGAGGCGAAGCTGCACACGGGCTGGTCCGACCCCGACGAGGAGTACGAGGCGGCGGTGGCCGGCTTCGTCAGCGGTGTGCTGCAGGACGAACGCCTGCGGAGACACGTCGCGTCGTGGGTCACCGGGACCGCCCACGCCGCGCGAGCGGGAACCCTGGGGCAGAAGCTGCTCCAGCTCGTGCTGCCCGGCATCCCCGACGTCTACCAGGGCACCGAGCTCGTCGACCTCTCGCTCGTCGACCCCGACAACCGGCGGCCGGTCGACTTCGGCCTCCGTGCGGAGCGCCTCGCCCGTCTCGACGGCGGTGCGGAACCCGACGACCTCGACGACGAGAAGCTCGTCGTCACCAGCCGGGCGCTGAGGCTGCGGCGTGACCGGCCCGAGTGGTTCACCGGACCGACCGCCACGGTCCGTCGCGTCCGAACCGACAGCGACCACGCCTTCGCCGTCGCGCGCGGCGACTCGTCCGGCGACCACGTCGTCGCCGTCGTGACCCGCCTCGCTGCGTCCCTCGACGCGTGGGCCGACGAGCGCCTCGAGCTGCCCGCCGGCACCTGGACCGACCTGCTGACCGGGCGCGCGCTGGAGAGCGACGCAGAGGTGCCGCTGGCCCGCATACTCGACCGCCTCCCGGTGGCCCTCCTGACGAGAACGCATGTCTGACAAAGAGATTCGCGTCTGGGCGCCGAACGCAAAGCGCGTCGACGTCGACATCGAGCCCTTGGGCGGCGTGGTGACGACCACGCCGATGACCCGACAGCCCGGTGGCTGGTGGACCATGTCGACGGACCGGCCGACGCCCCTCGACTACGCGTTCCGGCTCGACGGCGGACAGCCCCTGCCGGACCCGCGGAGCCCCTGGCAGCCCCGCGGGGTGCACGGGCCGAGCCGGACCTTCGACGCAGCGACACACGTCTGGAGCGACACCGGCTGGCCCGGGCCGCGCGGCGGTGCCGGCGCGGTCGGCGGCGTGTTCTACGAGCTGCACGTCGGCACGTTCACCTCGGGTGGCACCCTCGACGCGGCGACCAGCCGCCTCGACCATCTCGTCGCGCTCGGCGTCGACGTCGTGGAGCTGATGCCGGTCGCCGCGTTCCCGGGCCGGTGGGGATGGGGGTACGACGGGGTCGCGCTGTATGCGGTGCACGACCCCTACGGCGGTCCGGCTGCGCTCCAGCGGTTCGTCGACGCCTGCCACCAACGGGGGATTGGCGTCAGTCTGGACGTCGTCTACAACCACCTCGGCCCGAGCGGGAACTACCTGTCGCAGTTCGGGCCGTACTTCACCGACCGTCACGTCACGCCCTGGGGACCCGCGGTCAACCTCGACGGGCCGGGGTCCGGCGAGGTGCGCCGGTTCGTCCTCGACAACGCGCTTCGCTGGTTCCGCGACTTCCACCTCGACGCGCTGCGGCTGGACGCGGTCCACGAGCTGCGAGACGACGGCGCACCACACCTCCTCGCCGAGCTGGCCGACGAGGTCGTGAGGCTGTCGCACGAGCTGGGGCGCCCGCTGACCCTCGTCGCGGAGAGCGACCTCAACGACCCCGTCGTCGTCACCCCCACGGAGCACGGCGGCTGGGGGATGAGCGCCCAGTGGGACGACGACATCCACCATGCTCTGCACTCGGCCCTCACGGGCGAGGGACAGGGCTACTACGCCGACTTCGCAGCACCGGGCGTCCTGGCCCGGACGCTGCGTGACGTGTTCTTCCACGACGGCCGGTGGTCCTCGTTCCGCGGTCGCGTCTGGGGAGCCCGGGTCGACCGGTCGGCCCACCGCGCATCGCAGTTCCTGGGGTACCTCCAGACCCACGACCAGGTGGGCAACCGCGCCTGCGGCGACCGGATCTCCGCGACGATCACTCCCGGCCAGCAGGCCATCGGGGCCGCGCTCTACCTCACCTCGGGGTTCACGCCGATGGTGTTCATGGGCGAGGAGTGGGCCGCCGGCACGCCCTGGCAGTTCTTCACCTCGTTCGAGGAACCCGAGCTCGCCGACGCGGTGCGGAACGGTCGGCGTGCGGAGTTCGCCGCCCACGGCTGGGCCGGGGAGGACGTACCCGACCCGCAGGACCCGGCCACCCGCGACCGCAGCGTCCTTGACTGGTCCGAGCTCGACCGTCCGGAGCACCAGCGGATGTTCCACTGGTACGCCTCGCTGGTCGCCGAGCGGCGGCGGGACCCCGACCTGGCCGACCACCAGCTCGATGCGCTCGACACGCTCGTCGTGGCGGCCGACGACGACGCGTGGCTCGTCCTGTCCCACGGGCGGGTACGCGTCGTGGTCAATCTCGCCACCGAGGCCGCGACCGTGCCGGTCCCGGACCTGGGTGGCTCCGCCGAGGTGGTCCTCGCCTGGGACCCAGCGGGCACGTGGCATACCGAGGGGTCCGTGACCCTTCCCGGCCACTCCGTCGTGCTCCTGCGACTCGCGTCCTGACGGACAGCATCCACCGGTATGGTCTACCGGCCGGTGGCAGGAGGATGCCGCTGAAGCGGGACTCGGAGGTGCGCGGTGTGGGCGGCGATCCGTTACCGCCGAGCCCAGGCCCTGGCCCTCATGCTCCTCTCGGCGCTGCTCACCGCCTGCGCCGTCTTCGCCCCGCTCTACGAACGGGCCCTCGAGCAGTCACTGCTGCGTGACGGGCTGACCCGCCAGAGCGCGCTGGCGACCTCGATCGTCGGCGAGTCCGTCCAGTCCGCGGTGAGCTCGCCCCAGCCGGCCGGGATCCGCGACATCTTCCCTGCGGGCCTCGTCCCGTTCTACGACGCAGGGAGCGACCTGTGGTCCGGGCGCGTCACGTACACCGGCGTGGTCGGCCTCCCGTCGACCGTCCAGCTCGTCGGGCCCCAGGACACCTGCCGTGCGCTCGAGATCACGCAGGGCATCTGCCCCTCGAACCCCTATGAGATCGCGGTGTCGGCGGCCGAGGCGAAGGTCCAGGGCTGGCAGCTGGGGGCGAAGCTCAACCCGACCGAGGTACTCGTCGCGGGCCAGCAGAGCCGACCGTTCCCCAATCCGTTCGTCGTGACCGCCTTCTACCGTCAGCTCGATGATCCGGGTCACTGGCAGGGGTTCGGCCTCGAGGGTCGCGCCGGCCAGGCCTCCCCCGCCCCGGCCGACACCCCGCTGATGGACGGATGGGTCACGCCGACGTCGACGTTCGCGACGGGGTGGAGGTCGAGCCGGCTCGACGTCGTCTGGCTGGTGCGGAGCGACCTGGTCACCCTCGACGGCCTGGAGGTCGTACCACCCGCGGTCCAGGAGATGCAGGAGGCGGGGGTGGGCAAGGTCCCGGCCGTCGCCGTCCGGACCTCCGTGTCCGACCTCGTCGCCGGCGTCGTCGAGGGGCAGCGTCAGGCCCGAACCATCGTCCCCCTCCTCGTCGGGCAGCTCGCCGTGCTGGCCGTCGTTGTGCTCGGCCTGGTGGCCGCGGCGGCCGTCGAGCAGCGTCGCCCCGAGCTCGCCCTCGGCCGGCTTCGCGGCCTGGGGCCGGCGGGAGCGCGGCGGATGGTGATGCTCGAGCTGGGCACGGTCGTGGCCGCAGGGGTCCCCGTCGGGTTCCTGCTGGCACTGCTCCTCGGCGAGGTGGCGCGCAGGTTCTGGCTGGCCGAGGGCGTCCCCTTCGAGCTGCCGTCGACGACGTTCGTGGCCGCCGTGCTGTCCCTGGTCGTGGCGCTCCTCGCCGTCGCCGTCGTCGCGCGCCCGACCCTGCGCGAGCCGATCTCGACCCTCCTGCGCCGCGTACCGCCCCGGCGTGCGGGCTGGGCCGTCGGTGTCGTCGACGCGGTCGTCGTCGCGGTGGCCGCCGCCGGGTTGGTCACGCTGCTGAGCGGAAACCTCTCCGGGCCGCTGGCTCTGGCCACCCCCACCCTCATTGCTCTCGCCCTCGGGCTGGTCCTCGCCCACGTCCTCATCCCGCTGGCGGACACGAACGCGCGTCGACTGACCGCTCGAGGCCGGGTCGTCGGAGGCCTCACGGCGGTGCAGGTGGCGCGACGTCCAGCGGTACGCCGGATCATGGCGATCATCACCGTCGCCACCGCCCTGACGATCTTCGCGACCGACGCGCTCGTCGTCGGCGCGCGCAACCGCCAGGACCGCGCCAAGGTGGAGACGGGGGCGGAGGCCGTCATCACCACGGCGCCGACCGACGTCACGTCCCTGCGCAACGCGGTCACCGCCGCCGATCCGACGGGCGCGGTCGCCACGCCGGTCGTCGAGGTCCGGCAGGGGAGCTCTGCGGCCATGACGACCCTGGCCGTCGTTCCCGACCAGTTCTCCCGCATCGCCGAGCTTCCCCGCGACGCGGGCGCCTTCCCCTGGACTGCGATCAGCGGCGGGAGCGCTCCGGAGATCCTGCTCTCCGGACGGGCGTTCTCCCTGACCGTGAGCGACTCGGCGCTGGTGCTGGACACCCAGGCCGGAGCGACGCCCAGCGCGGCTTCGCCGACCACACGGCCTCCGGGCGTCCCCCTCGGCTTCCCGGGGAACGGCCTGGCGTCGCTGATCGTGTACCTCGCACCCGTCGGCCAGGGCCCGTTCACCGTGAACGTGGGAGATATCGCCATCCCCTCGGCCGGACCCGTCACGCTCAACCACGACGTCGCCTGCGCGTCCGGCTGCCGCCTGGTCGGGATGAGCATCGCCCCGCCGCTGGGCTTCCAGGGGGTCATGCGCGGGACGTTGACGGTGAGCGCCGTGACGATGGACGGGTCGGCGCCGGCCGTCCTCGGCGGGGCTGCCGCATGGCTGCCCTCCGGCGATCCGGCTGCCCCGCCGGACCAGCTCCGTCCCTACGCCACCGCGACCGACGCCGGCGACGCGACGCGACTCGGCGTGTCCGTCCAGACCACTGCGGACAACGTCAAGCTGACGGCCCGGGGCAGCTCGGCCCCGATCCCGGCACTCGTCTCGGGTTCGCTGCCCAACGGCTCGCCCGGGCCGGGCTTCCAGGCCGCCGGGCTCGACGGGCTGACCCTCGACTACACCCGGGCGGCCGGGATCCCCTACGCCCCGGGAGGAGGTTCCGACCAGGCGATCGTCAACCTCGACGTCCTCGCGGCCAAGTCGACCGAGATCGCCGCCCTGGGGCAGGCTCAGGTCTGGGTGGCCGACGCCGAAGCGGTGCCCGCCGTCACCGACGTGCTGAGGAAGGCCGGCCTGGCGGTGCGGTCGGTCGACCTGAGGACCGAACGCGAGCAGCTCTTCGCCAGCTCGGCGTCGGCGTGGGGGCTGCGGCTCGCTCTGGTCGTCGGCCTCCTGGCGCTGGCCATCGCCGCGCTCGTCCTCGTTCTCGTGGCGGTCACCTCGTGGCGGGGCCGGGCCCGCGACTACGCCGCGCTACGGATGGCGGGGATCGCGCCGCGGACATTGCGCCGGGTCGGCCTCGCGGAACAGTGGATCGTCGTCGTGGTGAGCGTCGTCGTCGGCGCGGTGTCCGGGATCCTCGGCGCCCAGCTGGCCATGCCGATCATCCCGTTCTTCACCACGCCCTCGGCGGTCCTGCCGATCGACGCGACCCTCGCGACGAGCCCGGTCCTCCTCGCGACGCTCGCGGTCCTGGTCCTGCTGCTCGCCGTGGGCTCGGTGGTCGGCGTCCGGCTCGTCGACCGCGCCTCGCTCTCCCGCGTACGGGAGCAGCTGTGACGGCCACGGTCGGCGTCGAGCGTCGGGGTCTCGCCGTCTCCACCCACGGTCTGGTCCACATCTACCGGTCCGAAGGCCACGACGTCGCCGCCCTCGCTGGGGTCGACCTCGACGTGCGGGCCGGGGAGATGGTCGGTCTGCTCGGCCCGTCCGGGGCCGGCAAGTCCACCCTGCTCACCCTGTTCGGCGGGCTGATGCGGCCGAGCGCCGGCCGGATCCGGATCGGTGGTCACGACCTCGGGCGGATGGCCGAGCCCGCGCTCGACGAGTACCGCGCCGCCGACGTCGGGCTGGTCCTCCAGGGCGCCGGCCGCAACCTGTTGCCCTACCTCGACGCCCGCGAGAACGTCGCGTTCGCGCAGCGGCCCGCTCGCGCCGTCGGACGCCCGGTCCCCACCCCGGGGGAGGTCCTCGACCTGGTGGGCCTCACCGACGTGGCCCGAGCGCCGCTGGACACGCTCACGCCCGGGCGGCTCCAGCTCACCGCGCTGGCGGTGGCCATCTCGACCCTTCCGGGCCTGCTGCTGGCCGACGAGCCGACCAGCCAGCTCGACCACCACGCGCGGGACCTCGTCCTCGACCGGCTGCACGACGTGAACCACCAGGTGGGCACCACGGTCGTCCTGGTCACCCACGACGCCGCGGTCGCCGCCCGGCTGCCGCGGACGGTCACCATCCGTGACGGTCGCGTGGGTGGCGAGGGCCGACGCGGCGAGGAGTACGCGGTGGTGTCGGCCGACGGTTCGCTGCCCCTGCCGGACGACGTCCTCGACGACCTGCCGCCGGGCACGCTGGTCCGCGTGCACCGCGACGGCGACCGCTGGACCCTCCTCACGGGGGAAGGTGCGGGACATGACTGACGAGAACCCGTATGCGCGTCCGAGGCCGTCCGCCGAAACCCCGGTGGAGGGTGCTGAGAGCGCGAAGGCGCTCGGATACACCTCCACCCGAATGCCGGAGCCGGCAACCGAGCCGGGGTCGGTGGTGGCCCGTGGGGTGACCGTGCGCTACGGGGACCTGGTGGCCGTCCACGACGTCGACCTCGTCGTCCCGCCCGGCACCCTCCTGGCCCTCACCGGTCCGTCCGGAGCCGGGAAGTCCTCGCTGCTGTGGGCGATCGCCGGTGCCGTGACCACAGCGGCCGGGGAGGTCACAGTCGGCGACGTCCGCGTCACCGACCGGAGCGCCGGCATCCGGGTCGGAATCGCCTTGATCCCACAGGGGAACGGGCTGGCCGGCGTCCTGACCGCCCACGAGAACATCGCCTTTCCGCTGCTCGCCACGGGGACCGCGCCCGCCGACGTGGCCACCCGGGCCGCATCCTCCCTCGCCGACCTCGGCCTTGCCGAGTCCGGGGACCACCTCGTCGAGGAGCTGTCCGGAGGCCAACAGCAACGCGTCGCCGTCGCCCGTGGGCTGGCTGCCGAGACGCCGGTCCTCCTCGCCGACGAGCCGACCTCCGAGCTCGACCACGCGAACCGGGCCAACGTCCTCGGCCTCCTGCGGGCCCGGGCCGACGTGGGCGCCGTCGTCGTCATGGCGACCCATGACCCGGAAGCCGCAGCGGTGTGCGACGGGGAGGTCCGGCTCGACGAGGGACGCCTGACCCGGCTGCGCTGAGCCCGACCTGCGCTGCCTCACCGAAAACCGTTGGCGCACGGCATGACTCGCCTTCTACCGTCGAGGCATGTCCGCCACCGCCTCCGTACCGTCCCTGGCGACGTCCCAGGTCCGGCTCGTCGACCTCCACGACGACGCCGACTGCCGCGCTGCGTGGACGGCCCTCATCGCCAGCCGGACGGATCAGCGACCGTGGGACGACAGCGACGGCTTCCAGCAGACGCTCGTCGAGTGGCGCTACGAGGACCCGTCCGAGCGCGACGAGCGCTGGGTGGTCGAGGCGGACGGCCTCGTCGTCGGCGTCGCCACGCTGTACATCAGCCTCGACGACAACACCGACAAGATCTGGGCCGAGGTCGACGTGCACCCGGACCACCGCCGGCGAGGCGCCGGAACGGCCCTGGCCCAGCTCTTGGAGCGTCGCGGCCGTGAGCTGAGCCGGCCGGAGCTTATCGTCGAGGTCTACCTCCCCCCCGTCGACACCGACGAGCACCCCTTCGAGCGGTTCGCCGCCTCCGCGGGCTTCGTCGCGGAGTCCACCGACAACGTCCGCATCCTCGACCTCCCCGTCCCGGACGCCGCGCTCGACCGGCTCGAGGCGAGCGCCCGGGAGCGGTGGGCGGGCGCATACCGGCTCGAGACGCATACCGACGGGCTGCCCGACGACCTCGTCGAGGGGTACTGCCGCGTCTCGAACCTCCTCAACGTCGACGCGCCGACCGGGGCCGTCGACTTCGAGGCCGAGACGCTGACGCCGGAGCGCTACCGCGGCTACCTCGACCTCGAACGGCGTCAGGGACGACGGCGGCTGACCACGGTTGCCCTCGAGGAGTCGACCGGCGAGGTCGTGGCCTACACCGACCTCGTGCTGCCCTCGGGCGCCCCGACCAAGACGTGGCAGTGGGGAACCCTCGTGGACCGGGCGCACCGCGGACACCGGCTCGGGATGGCGGTCAAGGTGGCCAACCTGCGCGAGCTGCAGTCGGCCCACCCGGAACGGGAGACCGTCGGCACGGGCAACGACGCGACGAACTCCTACATGGTCGGCATCAACGAGGAGCTGGGGTTCCACGTCGTGGAGGTGGCTCGGATGTGCCGGAAGGTGCTCACCGACCTCTGATCCCGCCCACAGCGCGGCCGTTACGGTGAGGCCATGCTCGTCGCCTTCTCTGTCGCCCCCGCCGTCGCCGCCGACGACACCGGTTCGGTGAGCGAGGCGGTGGCCGCCGCCATCCGCGTCGTCCGCGAGAGCGGGCTGCCGAACCGCACCGACTCGATGTTCACGACCCTCGAGGGGGAGTGGGACGAGGTGATGGCCGTCGTCAAGGGGGCGGTCGACGCGGTGGCGGCGGCCAGCCCTCGGGTCAGTCTGGTGCTCAAGGCCGACATCCGGCCCGGGTTCACCGGCGAGCTCGAGGCCAAGGTGGCCCGCATCGACGACCTGCTGGCGGGTGGCTGAGGGCTACTCCGCGAGGTCGCTGCCCGGCAGCGTCCCCAAGGTCGCGAAGGCGTCCAGGTAGGGCTCCACGTCGCCGGTCACCGTCCACGACCTCAGCTGCGCCGCCGAGCGCCGGGCCATGAGGGCGCGGGCCAGCTCGAAGTCCGGCGCCCGGACGACCACCGCCGGCTCGTCGTCGGTCGAGGCCCACCGCCAGTCGTCACCCACCAGCGCGATCGGCGGCCGCCCGGCCACCTTCGGGGCGAACCGGCGCAGCATCCGGTCCCGGACCACGGCCAGGCCTGGGGTGTCGTGAGCCCCGGGGACGCCCAGCGCCCCGCGGAGGTCCTGCTCGTGGATGACCACGTCGCCGAGCGGCCGGCTGCCGTGCACCCTCATGTACGCCCGCATCGGCTCGGTGATGCCAGCCCACTCCGCGACGAGCGCGGGCAGGTCGTGCCCCCGCCGGTCGTCGACCTGCCGCTGGGTCCAGGCGGCGTTGTGGTCGTCCGGCTCGTCGCCGGCCAGCACGTCCACCCCGAGTCCGACCATGTGCGAGAACACGTCCCGGACGGTCCACTCCGGGCACGCGGGCACCCGCTGCTCGGCGCGCTCAGCGTCGAGGCCGCCCACCAGCGCGATGACTCGGGCCTGCGCGTCCACCCATTCGACGATCTCGTCCATGTCGCCAGCCAACCACTAGCGTTGCCCGTCGTGGCCGACGTCCTGCGACTGCGCTTCGACCCCATCCGGCGGGCCGCCGAGCTGTGGCGCCGTCGATGGGGGCCGTCGTCGCAGCCCCGGTCGATGGCGTCGGCGACCTCGATCATGCGGGTCCAGCAGCTCCTCCTCGGCGACTTCGACACGGTGGTCGGGCGGCACGGGCTGACCTTCGCGCGGTACGAGGCGCTGGTCCTGCTCGCGTTCTCGTCGGCCGGCGAGCTGCCGATGAGCAAGATCGGCGAGCGGCTCATGGTCCACCCGACGTCGGCGACGAACATCGTGCAGCGCCTCGAGGCGCAGGGTTTCGTCTCGCGCAGCCCGAACCCGCGCGACGGGCGGGGCACGCTGGCGGCCATCACCGACAGCGGACGCGACGTGATGGAGGCGGCCACCACGGACCTCGTGCAGGGCGGCTTCGGCCTGTCGATGCTGACGGCCGAGGAGCACGACCAGCTCTTCATGCTGCTGCGCAAGGTCCGGGTCGCGCGCGGCGACTTCACCGAGTGACGTGCTCGGCTGTCATTTACTAGGACGTCCTAGTAATGTCGGGGACATGAGCCTCGCCTCGTCCCCGGCCGACAGCGGCGCGGCCCGCTGGCAGCAGCGCTACGACGCCGCCCTAGCGGCTGGTCGGGTGCGCGAGTCCGACTT
>NZ_DATBTV010000154.1:0-5686 GCF_036559105.1 Lapillicoccus sp.
ATCTACCGGCGCCCGGTGGAGACGCGCACCCAGGGTCAGCGTGAGCTTGCCCTGCTCATCTCCGACGTCGTCACGGAGCAGGTGGCCGCGCTCCTCGGAGTGACCCCGGAGCAGCTCGACCCCCACTACGCCGACGGGGACCCCGACGACTGAACGTCGCGTCAGCCCATGACCGCGATGTCCAGGTCGTAGGCCAGCACCACCGCGCGGGCCAGCAGCGCCTCCTGTTCCTCGCTCAGGAACCCGATCGTGCGCCCGAGAAGCGCCGTCGGAACGGTGATCACGTTGTCGAGGGAGATCGCGCAGTCGTGGTCGAGCCCGTTCGACGCACCCACCCGCACTTCGCTGGACAGCCCTTTCACCGTCGTCGCGATGGGGGCGACGGTCACCTTCGTCATCGCTGCGCGGGCCGCATCCCGGGTGAGGACCACCGCCGGACGAGTCTTGTCCAGACGCACCAGGCAGATCTCCCGCACGGGTCAGTGTTCGATCATCGAGGGGGTGCCCGCCCACCTGACGAGGTCGTCGAGATCGTCCGCCGCGCCCTCACCTCGCAGGATCGCGGCATCGTGCTCAGCCAGCTGACGACGCATCTCCCGTTCCAGCGCGGACGTCACCATGGCGGCACGGCTCGTGGCCTTCCCGGTGGCGACAGTGCGATCCAGGAACGCGACGACCTCGTCCGGCAACCGAACAGCAATCTGCGTACTCATGATCCGATCATACCAAAATGAATCCCGATGTGGGATGCAGGGGTCATCCCGGGATCTGGCGGACCGGGACCTGGGTGGCCGAGACCTGCGCGGGCGGCAGGGGCACCAGCGCGAACAACGGCTCGGCACCGGCCGCGTTGAGGCTGAGCGAGAGGCCGGCCCGTACGGTGCCCTCGGTGGTGCGGACCCACACCTGTCGAGCGCCCGAGACGTCGAGGGTGGCGACGCTGTCGGCCACGATCGAGAACGGGCGCACGTCGACAGTGCCGGACTCGCCGACGACGTAGATCGTCGCGCTGGCGGTGCCGCCGGTCGCGACGAGCATCGCCGACGCGGTGGCACCGGCTGGGAGCGGTGTCCCTGCGACGACGGTGACGGGTTCGGTCGACGTGGTCCAGCCGAAGTCGGACTGGCCGGTCGCCTTCGGGCGGCGCTCGGACATCGCGCCCGCGACGACCGGGTGGTCGGCGCGGACCTGGATCGCGTAGGCGCCGGCGGGCATGGTGCTGAGGTCGACCTCGCGGACCGTGCCGGCGGGTACCCGCACGACACCGTCACCTGGCAACGCGACCGGTCCGTCCTTGGTCAGGGCCCGGGCCTGGACGACGGTCTCCTCCGCCCCGGGTACCGCGACCCGCAGGCGAGCCGGGCCGTTCAGGTAGACCGCGGGCAGGACCTGCTCGTTGGACGGTTCCGCGGCGGGCGAGGCGTCGTCGGCGCCACGACCGACGGCACCGTCGATCCAGCTGTCCTCCAGCACGCCGGTCAGCACGCCACCCGACGCCACGACGTGGACGACGGGTGTGGACTCGGGTCCGACGAGCGCATCGACGAGCAGGCTGGTGCGACCGCGGGGCGGCACCGCGACGTTCCGGCCGTTCGCCGACGGGAGGGTTCCGGACGAGCCGAGGACCGTGACGTCGGCGGTGACCGTGTTGGCGCCGGGGTTCGCGAGCACGACCCGCTCGCGCCGCGTGCTGCCGCCGCCACCGCCGACCAGCCAGAGCTCCGCGCGCGGTGCCTGGCATGCGGTCGCGATGGCCGCGCGGTCGTCGCCCTCGGTGATGACGGTGCTCTGCAGAGCGGACAGGCCTCCCGCGAGCGCGCCCGTGCCGACCACCTGGCCCACCGAAGCGCCGGTGAGGGAGCCCTGGACGAGGGCGCCCCGTTCGTCGGAGGTGCCGACGGGCGTGCCGGCCGGGTTCGCCGTCACGGTGAGCGTCCCCGTGCTGCCGGCGACGTCGACGCCCTGCAGCACTTGTGCCGGCGGGCTGGCCGCCAGGGCCGTGGTCGTCCCGGCCACGGCCGGGACACCGGTCAGCCCTTCGCTCTCGGGCCCCGGGCAGGACAGGACCGCGGTGGCCACCGGGGCGAGCGTGGCGGTCGCGGCGGCCGAGGTGGGGGTGTCGGGGCCCACGCTTGTCGTCCAGGGCACCTGCACCGCCGCATACGTGAGACCGACACCGGCCACGACCGCCGCCCCGGCGCGGACGAGACCCCAGACGGCCGGCCTCACACGAGCCTCCGTGAGCGGCGCGACCCGAACGGGATCGCGAGGAACACGACGGCGGCGAGCAGCGCCAGCTGGGCGAGGAACCATCGCTCGTGCGACGGCGGCAGGTCGGCCTCGAGCCGTCCGGCGGCCGAGGGCAGCAGGTAGGTCGGGGTGCCCGTCGTGGCGACCGGCGTGAGGACCTGTCCGTCGAACGTCACCACGGCGTGAGTCGCCCACTCGGGCGCTTCGGCGAAGACCACCTGTCGCCCGGAGGCCGCGACCGACAGGTCCCGCAGGACCGCGCCGTGCGGACCGTCGACGGGCACCACCTCGAGGGGGCGACCTTCGGCGTTGTCGAGGCGCACTCGCGACGGGGGGACCGGGACGTCGGGCGCGACCGTGGACGGCCTGGCGACGACGCGCCACAGGGTCTGGTCGGCCGTCGACCCGAGCCGGGTGAGGCCGGAGGCCGCGTCCAGCCTTCGGGTCAGCGGGTCGTCCGCCGTCGACATGACGGAGACGAACCCGACGCCGAGGTCGGCGAGGGCGTCGCCGGCACCGCCGGGGATGAGGCCGCCCGAGGCCATGGTGCCGAGCAGCGGCGCGAGCCCGGGATCGGTGACGTCGGCGGGCCGATCGACGTCTCGCATCAAGGCGCCCGGCTCGTTGCCGATCACGGCGAAGTCCAGCCGGTCGGCCCCGGGCGTCAGGACGACGAGGCGGTTGGCGTCGGGCCCGTTGGCCTGCTCGACGGCCACGGCGGGGTAGGTCTCGGACCCGAGCTGGAGCGCGCCGGCGCCGGCCCAGGCGGTGACCCCCGCGGCCACGGCGAGCGCTCCGGCGAGGACCGCGGCGACCGCGCCCGCCACGAACCGGCGCCAGCCGAACCGCCGCTCGCCGAGCACATGGGCGAGCCCGTGCCAGCCGACCAGCAGGATGCCGAGGACGGCGACGACGTAGAGCTCCAGCCCGATCCCGGCCCACACCGTCGCGAGGGTCGGCTGGCCGTCCTCGCCGATGGCCTGGCCGACCCCGACGCGCTCGAAGAGGTAGGCGAGGGCGAGGCCGAGCAGCGCGGTCACCGTAAGCGCGGTGAGGGCGATGCTGCGCGGACGGCCGCCGCTACGGCGAGCCAGGGCGACGATCGCGACGACGAGCGCCGGGACGAAGAGGAGCCCGACCAGCTGGGGGCCCCCGTCGGGCTGGGCCAGCGCGAGCTGCCAGGCCGGCGGGGAGTCGGGGCCGATGTCGAGCAGGCCCTGACCGGTGAGCAGCAGCCACGGCTCCTCGACGAACTGGAGCACCCACGGGCCGAGCAGGGCGATGGGGACGACGGCGAGCACCGCCGCCCGCAGCCGACGCCCCAGACCGGGTGCGACGACCACCGCGACGAGGGCGGCGACGACCCCCACGGCGAGAAGGACCGGCACGAACGCGCCGAGCAGCCCGGCGGCCAGGGCGGCCGCGAACGTCGCGGTCCACGTGCCGTCGCGCTTCATCGCCGACGCGAACCCGGCGACGACGAGCGGCAGCAGGATGTGCGCGATCACCACGGACACGCGGCCTTGGGTGAGTGCAGCCGTGAGGACGCCGCTGGTCCCCCAGGCGAGAGCGACGAGTCCACGGCCCCAACGGGCGCGGGTGGCGACCCGCGCGGCGAGGTATGCGGTGAGTGCCGACAGCGGCATCGCGACGAGGATCAGCCACGAGAGGGTCACGCCGGCCGGTGTGCGGCCGTCGTCCACGTAGGGCACCCACTGCACCAGCCAGGTCAGCCCGGAGAGCACCCCCATCGACGGCGAGGTGTCGAGCGCGTTGCCGAACCCGGCACCGTGCCAGGAGTCGCGGTAGAGGTGCCAGAGGCCGCTGGCGTTCGTCGTGACGCCGAACAGCTCGCCGCCCGCGAGACCGGGCCCCCGTGCGTCGAGCACACCCTGCGTGAGGGCCGTCCGGAAGGTGAGGGCCGACAGGATCGCGCAGGCCAGGACGGCCAGGAAGCCGGGGTGGGTCGCGATCCGCTCCGGCAGCGAGGGCGGCAGCCCGCTGAGGGACTCCGCCTCCTCCGCGACCGGGCCGGACTCGGCGGCCGCCACGTCGCTGGCGGGGGCCCGCTGGGTGCCACTGCGGTCGGGCGTGACGGCGTCCTGCACCCGGTCCCAGGAGGCGCCGAGTGCGGCCCCGGACCCGATGAACAGCCCGGTGAGGTGGCGGCGCCGGACCGTGGTGGCACGGCGGAAGCGCCAGCGCGCCGCGGTGCTCGAGAACGGCCGGCCCAGCGCGCCGATGTCGGAAAGCTCGGCCCACGCGTGTTGCGGTCGTTTGAGCAGGAGCAGGCCGACGGCCGAGAGGACCCCGCTGACCACCGTCCACAGCGCGAGGAACGGCACCGCCAGCGGCGAGCACCGGGTCAGCGCGACACGGCGAGCGGCCCGGCGCTCGGCCAGACGGGTGGTGAGGGGGCCGGCCTGACGCTCGGCGGCGGACCGGGTCCGTCGGACCACGGCACTCGGGACGACGACCACGCGATGGCCGGCCAGCTGCGCCCGCCACCCGAGGTCGAGGTCGGCGCCGGCCGCGGCGAAGGTCGGTTCGAACCCGTCGAGCTCGGTGTAGACGCTGCGACGCACCAGCATGCCGGCGGTGCCGACGGCCAGGACGTCGGTCCGCGTGTCGTACTGGCCCTGGTCGGCCTCCCCGAACGCGGGCGAGTCGACGCGACGCCCCGTGCGGGTGACCTGTCGGCCGAGCTCGACCAGCAGCCGCGGGTTCTCCCAGCGGACCACCTTCGGCCCGGCGATGCCCACGCTGGGCGACCGGCGGACGGCTTCGACCAGTCGCCGCAGCGCGGTCGGCTGTGGCGCGACGGTGTCCTCGAGGACCCACAGCCACTCGGGGCCGCTCGGGGTGGTCGAGCGGGTGGGAGTTGCTAGAGGCTCGGTAGGCGACGGTGCCGGTTCGGGTTCCGGCTCACCCTGGTGGGTAGGGACGTCGGACGCCTCGGACCTCGGCGTGGCGTCGTCGTCGGTATGCGCCGCCTCGTCCGACCCTGCTTCGGCGTCGGTGGGGCCGGCCTCGGTCTCGGTCGGGGTCGCGGCGGACCCGGCCCCGACCGGCTCTGGCGCCTCGGTGCTGTCGGGCGACCCGGTGCTGTCGGGCGACCCGGTGCCGCCTGGCGCTTCGGTGCCGCTTGGCGCCTCGGTGCCCTCGGTGCCCTCGGTGCCGTCGGGCGCCTCGGCGGAGTCAGGGGACTGGCCGGCGCGGGCCGCCGTGTCCGCGGAGGCGTCGGGAACCGACTCGCCCGGTGCGTTGCCGCGGTCCAGCTCGGCCAGGGCCGCACCGACGGCGGCACCGAGGTCGGCCGGCGCGGGCAACCCGATGACGACCAGCTCCGGAACCGAGGTGACCAACCGTTCGTGCGCCTCGACGAGCTCGGTGACCCTGGACAGGACGGAAGCGTTCTTCGAGGAGGCGACCTCGG
>NZ_DATBTV010000155.1:0-14299 GCF_036559105.1 Lapillicoccus sp.
ACGAGCGGCTGCTCGCTGCCTGACTCAGCCACGCTCCTGCGCGGTGCAGATGCAGGCCTCGTTGCCCTCGGGGTCGGCGAGGACCCAGAACGACGGTGCCTCCGTGTCCGAGACCATGTGGCCCCCGGCCTCGATGGCGCGAGCGATGCGCGGCTCGGCCTCCTCGGGCGCGACCCACACGTCGAAGTGGATGCGGTTGCGCTGCGGCCGGGGCTCGTCCATCTGCTGGAACCACAGCGCCGGGCGGATCGACTCCGCGTCCTCGAGGGTCTGGCCGCGGCCGTCGTCGTAGCCGAGGACCGCCGCCCAGAACGGGCGCACCACTGAGATGTCCAGGGCGTCGATGGCGATCTCGAGCTGGGCGACCCGCGTGGTCTCCGGCTCGAGGCCCATCTCGGTGAGAACCTCGTTCACGGCTGTGGCCAGGCGGACGTCGCGGTCGGTGATGCCGCCGGCGTCGTGGCTGGAGGTGACGACGTGGACCCGGCCCCACCGCAGGTCGAGGTCGGGGTGGTGCTGCTGCTCCTCGGCGATCGCGCCGATCCGGTCGACCAGTGCGAGAGCGGCCGCGAAGTCGTCGGTCGCTACGGTGATGTGCAGCCCACTGGCCAGCGCTCGCCAGCCCGGAACTGCGTGGTTGGCCTCGTGGAGGCTGAGGGTCTGTGCCATGCCCTCGACGCTATCGCGCGGCTCCGACGCCGCCCGCGGTCACGCCAGCAGGACCAGGACCATGGCCACCGCGGCGGGGACCAGCTGGATCGCCGCCGCACGCCAGTACTTCCTGCCGGTGGAGGCCAGGACCACGCCAGCGACCACCATGCACGCCGTCGCGAAGATCACCAGGGTCTTCCCGACGATCCCGGCCGCGCCGTCCCGACCCAGCATGACGATGCCGACGAACAGCCCCACGGCGAGCGCGAGGTTGTAGAAGCCCTGGTTGAAGGCCATCGGCCGGATGGTCTCGGCCTGTTCGCGCGAGCCGATGCCGAACCGCGCGTACACCTCCGGCCGCGTCCACAGCAGGCTCTCGAACACGAAGAACACGACGTGCAGCACGGCGGCGAGGCCGGCCACCAGCTGGGCCGCGATGAGCATGGGCCTTCTTAGCAGACGGCCTTCACAGCGGGCGCTCGAACCACTCCACGTCGATGTACCGCCCGAACTTGATGCCGACCTCGCGGAACACCCCGATCGGGGCGAACCCGAACCGGAGGTGCAACGCGCGGGACGGGAGGTTCGGCACGGCGACCCCGGCGTATGCGCGGTGCAGTTCCTCCTCCTCCGCCAGCACCTCGAACAGCCTTGCGTACAGGGCGTTCCCGATACCTCGACCACTGGCGTCGGCCGCGACGTAGACCGTCGTCTCGACCGTGGTCCGGTAGCCCGGCTTCGGCCGGAACGGGCTGCTCGTCGCGTACCCGACCACCCCGCCGTCGTCCTCGGCGACGAGGAGCCGATGCGGACCCTTCGTCGCGTAGTGCGAGAACCACTCCTGCCGTTCCTCGACCGAGAACGGGACGACGTCGAAGGTCACGTGGCTCGTCGTCACGTAGTGGTTGTAGATCGCGGTCAAGGCGACAAGGTCGTCCGCGACACCGGGCCGGACCGCGGTCACGCCAGCGTCCGCGGGGGCAGCGTCCGTCGCAGGACCACGCGCGTCGGGCTGCGCCGATCGACCTCGCGGAAACCGGCCCTCCCGAGGTCGTTCCACGTGTCGGCGGTCAGGGCCGCGGAGGTGAACCGGTAGACCACTCGGCCACCCTAACGACGTAGCCTCCTGGTGTGCCGACCAACGCTGCGGACCGGCGCGCGGAGCTGCGGGCCGACTGCAGCCGCTGCGCCGGACTCTGTTGTGTCGCACTGCCGTTCGTACGTTCGGCCGACTTCGCCATCGACAAGCCGGCCGGTATGCCGTGCCGTCACCTGCAGGTCGACGACCGGTGCCGGATCCACGACCGCCTCGGGCCCGAGGGCTTCCCGGGGTGTGAGGTCTTCGACTGCTTCGGGGCGGGACAGCAGGTCGTGCAGGTCACGTTCGGCGGTCGCTCGTGGCGGGACGGTGACGCCGTCGCGGGCCCGATGTTCGCGGCGTTCGACACGCTCCGGGCGGTGCACGAGATGCGGTGGTACCTCGCCGACGCCGGGACGCGCGCGCTGCCGGACGACCTGCACCGCGAGCTCATCGAAGCGACGGAGCGCCTCACCGATCTTTCGGGAGGGAGTGCCGCAGGACTCGGCGCGCTCGACGTCCATGCGCTCCGCCGCGAGGTCGGCGACCTCCTCGGCCGGGTGAGCGCGGCGGTGCGAGCCGGACTGGACGGGCGGGCCCTCGGCGGTCAGGATCTGGCCGGTCGCGACCTGCGGCGGGAAGCCCTGCGGGGCGCCGACCTGCGCGGTGCGCTGCTCATCGGGGCCGACCTGCGAAGGACGGATCTCCGCGTGGCCGACCTCCTCGGCGCCGACCTACGGGGCGCCGACCTGCGCGGGACCGACCTCGCCGACGCCCTGTTCGTCACCGTCCCGCAGCTGACGGCGGCCCGCGGAGACGAGGCGACGCGCATACCGGAGGCGGTCCCCAGACCCGGCCGCTGGCGGTGACGTCCCATCAGGGCAGGACGCCGCTCGCCGTCAGCCGGTAGCGCAGGTCTTCGGCGACGAGCCGCATGTACTGCACCGACGGGTGGAGGTAGTCGCCCTTGATGACCGTGTCGTGGTCGGTCGTGAAGATCGGGCACCGGCCGTCGACGCAGTACCAGTGGAGGGTGTCGAGGAAGGTCGCGCCCTGGACCCGGCGCTCGGCGTCCTGGGCCTGCTGCCACCACGTCGGGATGCCGGTCACGCACCGGCTGGGGGAGCCGCCCGCCCGGTAGCAGTCGAGGAAGGCGACGCCGGGGATCGACGGCGACACGATGACGACGTGCCCCACGCCGTCGCGAACCTGGTCGACAAGGCCCTGGTCGGCGGCGGTCCACTCGGTCGCCATCGCGTCGCCGGTGGCCTTGGACTTCAGCTTGGTGGCCCAGGCGTAGGTCTCGATCATCAGCGGTACCGCGGGTTTCGCCTGCCGGACGTAGTCGACGACAGCGTTCCGGTCGTTCACGCACGGGACGGCCCACTCGTCCTTGCCGTAGTTCGCGTCGGCCCCGTTGACGGCGCAGGCGATCTTGGTCAGGCCACGGACACCGGCGGCTCGGAAGCGCGTGCCGACCGACCCAACCGGCCCGAGGACGCCGTCAGCCGGCCGTCTCGAGATCGAGGAGGTACTCCTTGGCAGCGACCCCGCCCGCGTAGCCGGTCAGGGCTCCGTGGGACCCGACCACGCGGTGGCAGGGCACGACGATGCACAGAGGGTTCGCGCCGAGGGCGGCACCGACCGCTCGCGACGCCGTCGGCCGGTCGATGGCGCGGGCCAGGCCACCGTACGTCTCGCGCGCGCCGTACCCCACCGTGCGGGCCAGTGTCGTGAGGACACTGCGCTGGAACGGCGTGGCCAGGGACAGGTCGACGTCGAGGTCGAAGTCGTGGCGGCGCCCGGCCAGGAAGTCGTCGAGCTGGTGACGGACGTCGTCCAGTGCGGCCGGCATCCGGAGTACTCGCGGCGAGACGGAGTGAGCCAGCCGGTCGAGCACGGCGTCGACCGCCACGTCGTCGGTCACGTAGCGGGTGGCGACCAGCGCCCCGGAGTCGTTGCGGGCGAACAGGATCCGTCCGACGGCGGTGTCGCCGACGACGTAGGAGACGTCGGCCGACGGGAAGGTCGGAGGCCGCAGATCGCCGGCTTCCCAACCGGTCAGCCGCTGCTCGAGGGTGGTGTTGTCGTTCATCAGGCGCTCTCTCTCAGGTTCTTGAGGCCGTCGCTGACGAGGCGACGGCTCATCGTGGGGGTGGTGCCGAGCAGCTCGGCGATGGCGGGATGGTCGAGGTCCCCGACGTACTTGAGGACCACCGCCTCCCGTTGTCGCTCGGGCAGCCGGGAGACCCGGCCCCACAGGTCCTCGTCCACGAGGCCGGACTCCGGGCCGTCGACCCGGGCGGTGCCCGCGAGGACGGTCTCGTCGTCGGTCGGTACGGCCCTGCGGCCGCGCGAGCGGTGCAGGTCCATGGCGCAGCGGTGAGTGATGGTCAGCAGCCAGCCGCGCAGGTTCCGGGTCGAGGTGAGACCCGGGTATGCGGCATACGCCTGGGTCCATGCCTGCTGGGCCACGTCGTCGCCATCGACCGGTCCCGCGAGACCGCGGGCCAGCCGGGCGACGTCGCGCCAGTGGTCGTCGACGAGTCGCTGGAAGGGGGGAAGGTTCACACGGGTAGAACGCCCTCGTGGGCTCCCGTGTGAGTCCCGCGGCTCGCCCACCGTGCCACGATATGCCGGTGGTGACCTCCGAACGCGGGCCCCTCGTCATCGCCCATCGGGGTTCGTCGGCCGCCGTCGCCGAGCACACCGTCGGCGCATACCGGCAGGCGATCGCCGAGGGGGCGGACGGCCTCGAGTGCGACGTCCGGCTGTCGGCGGACGGCGAGCTCGTATGCCTGCACGACCGCACGCTCGAGCGCACCGGAGGTTCGACGGGCATCGTCTCGTCGATGACCCTGGCCGAGCTCCGTGCGGTCGACTGGGGTGCCTGGAAGCACGACAGCGACGCTGACCGCGACCCCGAGAGCGGCGCCCTGCTGACACTGAGGGAGCTCGTCGAGCTGGCCCTCGGTGCGGGTCGCGAGATCGGGTTGGCCGTCGAGACGAAGCACCCCTCCCGGGCCGGTGGCCGTGTCGAGCACGAGGTCGCGACGGTGCTGCGCGAGTACGGGATCGACGGTGCTCGCCGTCCCGGGCAGGTCTGGGCGCGGATGATGTCGTTCTCCGCCATGGCAGTTCGTCGGATGTCCAGCCTGTGCCCGGACCTGCCGCTGGCTCTCCTCGTGTCGTCGCAGCAGCCGCTGCCGATGCGCCGCACGCGGCTGGTCGCGGGGGCCGGAACCGCTGGGCTCGACATCGCGCTGGTCCGCGAACGTCCCGAGATCGTGGCGGAGCGCCACGAGGCGGACAACGACGTCTGGGTGTGGACGGTCGACGACGAGGACGACATGCGCCTCTGCACGCGTCTGGGGGTGGACGCGATCATCAGCAACCGTCCAGCCGCCGTGCTCGACCTGCTGGGCCGTAACCGCTAATCTCAGCGTGGCTCGGTCGGCCCGGGGGGAAACGGCGACCGCGAGGGGCAGTGCACGACAAGGCGGTGAGCAGTTATTGGCACAACGCGCCGATACCCTGCGGGCAGGGGTCACGACGGCGCCCGTGTGGCCGACCCCGATGACCGCGGCCTCCACCTCTGACACGGGCGAGCGCCCCCGCACGATCCGCGTGCCCTGGGCGCCCTCGGCCGTGGCCAAGACGCGTCGCGTGCTGGTCGCCGACCTGGACGCTCGCGGCGTGGCCACCGAGACCGTCGGCGAGGCCGAGATCGTCGTCAGCGAGCTCATCGCCAACGCCTTGCGCCACGCCCGGCCGCTCGCCGACGGCATGATCCGCGTGCACTGGAAGGTCAAGGCCGGCGTCGTCGAGGTCGAGGTCAGCGACGGGGGCGGCGTCTCCACGCCACGGCCCGCGCCCCAGTCCTTGTGGGCGTCCTCCGGTCGGGGGCTGCGCATCGTCCGCAGCCTGGCCCACGAATGGGGCGTCACCGAGGAGCGCAACGGCCGCACCGTCTGGGCGGCCCTCGGTGGACCGTCCCGCCGCCGCTCCTACTGAGCCGGCCGGTTCCCTGCCGCCGACTCGGCTCCAAGGGACGTCTCGTCGGCAGCCCGCACGCGAACCGTCCGGCTTGACTGGCCGTCGAGCGGCTCGGCTGCCGGTAGACCCCCAGCCGAGGGCCTTGACCGGCAGTCGAGCCAGGCGGTGCACCCTTCGCGCCGGGCACCCTCTGGGCCGGGCCGGGCGGACCGCCCCCCGCCGGACGCGGTCAGCGGGGTTCGCCGGCGCCGTTAGGGTTCAGCGCATGGGCAAGGCCAGCCGTCGACGCACGAACCGTCCGTCGCATACCGAGTCACGGCCGGCACCGGCCCCCTTCGTCGCGCGACCCTTCGAGGGTCTGCCGTCCGAGACCGAATGGGTCGCGCTCCGCGAGATCCTCCCGGCGGCGACCGGCGCCGTTACCCTGACCACCGACGGCGCCACGACGCCCGCCACGGTCTGCACCGTGCTCCCGCTGGCGTGGCCGGCTTTGCACCGCAACGGCGGCGAGCTGTTCGTGGCGACCCAGTCCGGCGCGACGAGTGGTGACCCGAGCCGCGACATCGCGGCCGCGTTGCTCCTCGCGGCCGACGCCGACGAGGGCACGCCGATCACCGCCGTGCCGAACCCCGGCGCCGACTCCCCACGCCTCCAGGACGTCCTCGACACGACCATCCCGTTCGAGGTGACCATCCACGACGGCTTCGACTTCTGGGTCGGCAACAACGCGCTCGACAAGGACGGCCAGGAGTCGCTCGACCGCGCCAACGAGTCCGCCATCCCCACCGAGCGCGTCTCGGGCGGCGACTCCGTCTACTGGTGCGTCATCAACGGACGCAGCTACGTCCGTTGGGTCCTCCCGTACGACGAGGACACCGCCACCGCGGCGCTGGCCCGTCTGCACGCCGGCGACGCCGACCGACTCACCCCCAACGCGCGGCTGCTCGGCGCCTTCCGGGCGTGCGGGCTGCTGGTGCCGGTCTGGGAGGTACCCGCCGACGCCAAGGCCGGCGACTTCCCCGACGCCGTGGCCGCCATGGCCACCGCTCTGGAGAGCGCTACGGCCGACACCACGGCGCTCACCGCCGACGAGCGCCGGGCCCGGGCCGGCCTGCTCAACCGCCAGGTCACGCTGCGCTGAGCCGGCCGTCGCCCGCGTAATACTCTGCCCAGGTGACCCTGACCACGGCTCAGCTCACCGGGCTGACCGTCTCCTTCGGGGTCGTCGCGCTGGTCGCCCTCGCGCTCGCCGTCGGGTCGCACCTACGGCTGTCCCGAATGCGACACCGGTTCGCCGTCCTCTGGGCCGGGGGCGAGACGGACGTCGCCACCCTGGCGGCCGGCCAGGAACGGCGGCTGGTCGCTCTCGCCGAACAGGTCGAGACGGTCCGCGACGACGTGCACGGCGTACGCCGCGACCTGCGCCAGTCGCTGCGCAACGTCGCCGTCGTCCGCTACGACGCGTTCGGGGACATGGGTGGCCGGCTCAGCTTCTCCTGCGCGGTCGTCGACGACGAGGGCGACGGCCTGGTCATCTCCTCGATCCACGCGCGCGGCGAGTCGCGCACCTACGCCAAGGGCATCGTCGGCGGCTCCAGCGAGATCACGCTGACCCCCGAGGAGCAGGAGGCGCTCAGCGCCGCCCGCGGCGGTCCGGTGCGGTCCACGACGAGAACCACGGCACCGACGACCGCCAGGGAGCGCCGATGACCGCCCTCCGCTACGGCTACCTCGGCCCGGCGGGCACGTTCTGCCAGATGGCCCTCGACGCCTGGACCCCCGCCGCCGACGCCGAGCACGTGCCGTGCGACTCCGTGGTCGGAGCCCTCGAGGCGCTGAGGGCGGGCCGCCTGGACGCCGCGATGGTGCCGATCGAGAACTCGGTCGAGGGCGGGGTCAGCGCCACGCTCGACGCCCTCTCGGTGGGCTCGGACGTCGTCATCACCGGCGAGGTCCTCGTCCCCGTCACCTTCGTCCTCGCCGGTCGGCCGGGAACCCGTCTGGGGGACATCCGCGCCGTCGGCACCCACCCGCACGGCTGGGCCCAGGTGCGGACGTGGATGAACGCCAACCTGCCCTCCGCGGCCTACCTCACCACGCTCTCCACGGCCGCCGCGGCCGCCGACCTGGACCTCTCGGCCGGGGACGTCGCCGCATACCAGGCCGCCGTCTGCGCCCCCGGC
Organism: Lapillicoccus sp.; assembly: GCF_036559105.1. Taxonomy (GTDB): domain Bacteria; phylum Actinomycetota; class Actinomycetes; order Actinomycetales; family Dermatophilaceae; genus Lapillicoccus. The sequence goes on from NZ_DATBTV010000155.1 coordinate 7,909, forward strand.
GCCGCGACGATCCACGGGCTCGAGGTGCTGGCCGAGGACATCGGCGACAACGGTCGGGCGGTCACCCGGTTCGCGCTCGTGGCCCGTCCGGGACACACGCCGCCGCCGACCGGGGCCGACAAGACCACGCTGGTCCTCTACCAGCGCGACGACCACCCGGGCGGCCTGCTGGAGCTGCTCGAGCAGTTCGCCGCCCGAGGCGTCAACATGACCCGCCTCGAGTCGCGACCGACCGGCGAGGCGATGGGCTCCTACTGCTTCTCGATCGACATCGAGGGCCACGTCGCGGACAAGCGGGTGGCCGAGACCCTGATGGGACTCCGGCGGGTATGCGCGCAGGTGCGCTACCTCGGCTCGTACGCCCGCGCGGACGGCCGCCCCTCGACGCCGATGGCGGGCACGAGCGACGCGGAGTTCGACGACGCCCGGCGCTGGCTCGAGGGTCTGCGCGGCTGAACCAGCCCAGGACTTGTTAGGTGAGGCTTACCTGTGTTGTGATAGGCCCGTCCTGATTAGGGCAGGGCCCTGTCACGTAATTCGGCCTCGTGCCGACCGCCGCACCGGAGGATCCCTGTGCTTGTGAGCAACGCCCTCATCGGGTTGCGTGAAGGCCTCGAAGCGGCACTCGTTGTCGTCATCCTCGCCGCGTTCCTCGTCAAGACGGACCGGCGGTACGCGCTGAAGTACGTCTGGTTCGGGGTGGCGGCCGCGGTAGTCCTCTCGATCGGGCTCGGCGCCCTGCTCACCTACGGCACCAGCCGGCTGTCCTTCGAGCAGCAGGAGCTCATCGGCGGCATCGCCTCGATCATCGCCGTGGGCTTCGTCACCGCGATGGTGTTCTGGATGCGGACCGCCGCGCGGACCATCTCCGGTGAGCTCAAGGGCCGCCTCGACAAGGCCCTCGACGTCGGCCCCTGGGCGATCGCGCTGGTCGGGTTCCTCGGCGTCGGTCGTGAGGGTCTGGAGACCGCGATCTTCTTCTACGCGACCACCGAGGCGGCCGGCCAGGGCCAGATCCAGCCCATGCTCGGCTGGATCATCGGCCTCGGTGGCGCCGTGCTGATGGGGATGGCCATCTACAAGGGCGCCTTGAAGATCAACCTCGGCCTGTTCTTCCGCTACACCGGGATCCTGCTCGTCGTCGTGGCCGCCGGGATCCTCTCGTACGGCATCCACGACCTCCAGGAGGCCGGCTTCCTGCCAGGCCTGAACAACCTCGCCTTCGACGTCAGCGCCGCCGTCCCCCCGGACTCCTGGTACGGCACCCTGCTCAAGGGCATCTTCAACTTCAGCCCCAACACGACGTGGCTCCAGGCGGTCGCCTGGGTGCTCTACGTCGGCATCGTCCTCACCCTGTTCCTCCGGCCGGTCAAGGTGCACAGCACCCCGTCACCGAGTGCGGCGCCCGCGGCCCGTACCGGCGCCTGACCGTCCCCCCGCCCCTTCACGAAACCCTCGGGAGCCGCATGTCGCTCGCCCGCACCCTGACCGCCGTGGCCGGAGCCGCGAGCCTGCTTGCGCTCGCCGCCTGCACGTCGTCCGGCGGCGCCACGGGCTCGTCCACCGCGTCCTCCAGCGCCGGCGGCCCGATCGCCGTCAAGGCCACCGACAACGAGTGCGGCATCTCCAGCGCGACCGCCTCGGCCGGCACCATCACCTTCCAGGTCCAGAACACCGGGTCCAAGGTCACCGAGTTCTACGTGTACGGCGCCGGGGACCGCATCGTCGGTGAGATCGAGAACGTCACGCCCGGCCTCAGCCGCGAGCTGAAGGTCGAGATCGCCGAGCCCGGTACGTTCACCACCGCGTGCAAGCCGGGGATGGTCGGCGACGGGATCCGGGCCGCGTTCACGGTCACCGGCACCTCCCAGCCGGGCAGCGCGGACCAGAAGGTCGCCACGGCGATCGCCGACTACCAGGCGTACGTCGCGGCGCAGTCCGACGAGCTCCTGGCCGGGACCGAGGCGTTCGTCGCGGCGGTCAAGGCCGGCGACGTGGCCAAGGCCAAGGCGCTCTACACGCCGGCCCGCCAGCCGTGGGAGCGGATCGAGCCGGTCGCGGAGTCGTTCGGCGACCTCGACCCGAAGATCGACGGTCGCGAGGACGTCGTCGAGGAGGGTCTGCCGTTCACCGGGTACCACCGCCTCGAGAAGGACCTCTGGGCCGACGGCCTCAAGGCCGACAGCCCGGCCGTCGCCGACCAGCTGCTCGCCGACGTGAAGACCATCGTCGAGAAGTCCACGGCGGTCGACTTCACGGCGCTCAGCATCGCCAACGGTGCGAAGGAGCTGCTGGACGAGGTCGCGAGGACGAAGATCACCGGCGAGGAGGAGCGCTACTCGCATACCGACCTTGCCGACATGAAGGCCAACCTCCAGGGTTCGCAGTCCGCGCTCGAGGTCCTCCGCCCCGTGATCACGGAGCGGCAGCCGGCCCTCGCCACGGCCCTCGACCAGGCGTTCACGACGATCAACCAGGCCCTGGACCAGCACCGGGTCGGCGCCGACTACGCCGCGCTCACCGCGGTGTCGGCCGACGACGTCAAGGCCCTCACCGTCCACCTCGACGCGCTCTCCGAGGAGGTCGCCAAGGTGTCCGGCGTCGTCGAGGCCGGGGCCGGAGGCACGCCGACGTCGTGACCGGGCCCATCCCCCAGCCCCAGCCCGCGAGCGGCGTGAGCCGCCGCGGGCTCCTCGGCGTCTCCGCGGGAGCGGCGGCCGCCGGGGTCGCGGTCGGGTTCGGCGGCGGGTATGCGGCGCACGCGGCGGCCGCTCCGGCGGCCGAGGCGGCCCCCGCGACCGCCCCGGCGAGCCTCGACGCGCCGATCCCGTTCCGTGGCCCGCACCAGGCCGGCATCGTCACCCCCGCCCAGGACCGGGTGCACTTCGTCGCCCTCGACGTGGTCACCAAGGACCGGGCCCTGCTCGTCGACCTGCTGAAGAGGTGGACCCGCGCCGCCGAACGGATGACGGTCGGCGCCGAGGCCGCGCCGGGCGGCGTCGTCGGCGGCGGACCCTACGGCGTTCCGCAGGACACCGGCGAGGCGTATGGGCTGCCGGCGTCGGGGCTGACCGTCACCATCGGGTTCGGGCCGTCCCTGTTCGACGACCGGTTCGGGCTGTCGGCTCGCAGGCCGGCGGCGCTGCAGGACCTCCCGGCGTTCCGCGGCGACGACCTCGACCCGGCCCGATCCGGCGGCGACCTCTGCATCCAGGCCTGCGCCAACGACCCGCAGGTCGCCGTCCACGCGGTGAGGAACCTCGTCCGGCTCGGCTTCGGGGTGGTCTCGGTCCGGTGGTCGCAGCTCGGGTTCGGGCGCACGTCGTCCACCAGCACCACCCAGACCACGGCTCGGAACCTGTTCGGGTTCAAGGACGGCACCAACAACCTCAAGGCCGAGGACCCGGCGGCCATCGACGAGCACGTCTGGGTCGCACCCGCCGACGTGCCGGGAGCCGCCGCCTGGATGTCCGGCGGCTCCTACCTGGTCGCCCGCCGGATCCGGATGCATATCGAGGTGTGGGACCGCACCAACCTCCAGGACCAGCAGGACACCATCGGCCGGACCAAGGCCGTCGGCGCCCCGCTGGGCCAGGAGAAGGAGTTCGACGAGCCGGACTTCGCGCTCAAGGGCGCCGACAACCAGCCGGCGATCCCCGTCGACGCGCACATCCGGCTCGCCCACTCGAGCAACCTCGGCGGCATCAAGATCCTGCGCCGCGGCTACAACTTCACCGACGGGACCGACGGGGTCGGCCACCTCGACGCCGGCCTGTTCTTCATCGCCTTCGTCCGCGACCCCGGGAAGCAGTTCGTCCCGATGCAGCAGGCGCTGGCCGCCAAGGACGTCCTCAACGAGTACATCGAGCACAACGGCTCGGCCCTCTTCGCGTGCCCGCCCGGCGTCGCCGAGGGCGGCTACTGGGGGGACGCGCTCTTCGCCTGAGCGCTCACCCCGACCCGCACGACCAGCGCGAGGGGGTCGACCCGGGCGGTCATCGACCGCGCGGTCCCGATGGTGTCGCCGTCGAGCTGCACCTCCTGCGGCTGGTCGACCTCGATGTGGATCTCCTGGCCGGCGTGCCGGTCGATGAGCGGGTGTCCGCGGCGCTGGCGGGTGACGACGTGCCCGGCGACGGCGGACCAACCGACGACACCGCGCGGGGAGAGGACCACGGAGTCGAGCACCCCGTCGTCGAGCCGCGCGCCGGGCATGAGGACCAGCCCACCGAAGAGCCGGCCGCAGTTGCCCACGATCACGGTGCGGGTCCGTCGTGCGAACTCGCCCTCACCGTCGACCTTCATCCGCACCCGGAACTGTGGACCAAGGAAGTTCTGGAACCCCGACACGACGTAGGCGGCCGAGCCCACGCGGGCCTTGAGCCGCTCCTGCGCGCCCGCCATGATCGCCGCGTCCAGGCCGACGCCGGCCATGACGAGGAAGAGGTGCTCGTCCGGGACGGCGTGCTGTCCCGACGGGTCCACCGACAGGCGACCGACGTCGATGCGGACGTTCTGGCCCGTCAACGCCACGACCAGGGCCTTCTCGATGGAGTCGAACGGCAGGTCGAGATTGCGGGCGAGCAGGTTCCCCGTGCCGCCCGGCAACGGGCCGAGCGGGGTCTCGGTCCCCACGAGCGCCCTGGCGACGGCCCGCACCGTCCCGTCCCCGCCGAGGGGACAGACCACTGCGGCGCCCTCCTCGACGGCCCGTCGCGCCTGGCCGGTGCCCGGGTCGGCGATGGTCGTCTCGAGCCAGATCGGCTGGCCCCACCCCTGCGCCAGACAGGTCGTGGTGACCCGCGCCCGGACGGCGTCGAGATCGGTGAACTTCGTCGGGTTGACGATGATCCCGGCCCGCTTCAACGGGGGTGCATCCTCGTCGAGACCCTCGGGGCGGAAGTCGTCGCGGTGGGGGCGGCGACGTCGGGCGATCCCCGTGGCCTCCAGAACGGTGTCCCGCCGTGCGACGACGACCGCGACGATGATCGCGAGAACGACGAGCGCGGCGACGATCCAGAACGCCGGGCTGTCGAACACAGGCCGACGCTAGCGGGTGCCGATGCGCTGTGTCCGGGCAGTAGGTTCGAGCGGTGACCGAGCCCGCACGCCAGCCTGCACCCGCGGACCCGGCCACTCCCGAACCGGACGGCAAGGACTGGACCTGGACGCTGGAGCGCCCCTGTCCGGAATGCGGCTTCGACGCGGCGACCATCGAGCCGGTGGCCATCCCGGCGCTGGTCCGCGACGCGGCGTCCCGCTGGCCCGACGTCCTGGCCCGTCCCGACGCGACCCGCCGGCCCGTTCCCGCGACGTGGTCGCCGCTCGAGTACGCCTGTCACGTCCGTGACGTCCACCGCCTCTTCCGGCAGCGTCTCGAGCTGATGCTCGAGCAGGACAACCCGACCTTCGCCAACTGGGACCAGGACGAGACCGCCCTGGCCGACCGCTACTGGGAGCAGGCCCCCGCCGTGGTCGCCACCGAGGTGACCGAGTCCGGCGCGGACCTCGCCGACGCCTACACCCGGGTCGGCGAGGGCGACTGGGCCCGGACCGGTGTGCGCAGCAACGGCTCGACGTTCACCGTGGAGTCCCTCGGGCGCTACCTCCTGCACGACCTCTTCCACCACGTCTGGGACGTGCGAGGGTAGGACGAGCCGGTATGCCGCTGGTCCCGGTGGCGGGCGTCGACGGCCGGTAGTTGCGCGAGGGAACAACCGTCAGTAGTTGACGGTTCAACCACCCGTGACCACCACCACCCTCCCCGATTCCCACCTCGAGCTGGAGAAGGACGCGCAGGACCTCCTCTTCCGCTCGGCCCGCACCGCGAACGCCTTCACCGACGAGCCGGTGAGCGACGAGCAGGTCCGAGCCATCCACGATCTCGTCAAGTGGGGTCCGACCGCGATGAACGCGCAGCCCCTGCGCGTGGTCCTCGTCCGCAGCCCTGACGCCCGCGGGCGCCTCGTCGAGCACATGAGTGACGGCAACAAGGCCAAGACCTCCATCGCCCCCCTCACCCTCGTCCTGGCCGCCGATGTCGACTTCCACGACGAGCTGCCGCGCGTCTCCCCCCACGCGGTGGGCGCCCGGGACCGCCTCGACGCGGACGAGACCGGCCGCGAGCGGATGGCGACGTTCAACGCTCTCCTGCAGTCCGCATACCTCCTCGTCGGGATCCGCGCCGCGGGTCTCGCGGCCGGCCCGATGACCGGCTTCGACCCCGCCGGTGTCGACGCCGAGTTCTTCCCCGACGGTCGGCACCGCTCCCTCGTGGTCGTCAACGTGGGCCACCCGGCCGAGGACGCGTTCCGCGCCCGGCAGCCCCGGCTCGAGTACGAGGACGTCGTCACCGCCGTCTGATCGTTCCTTGACATGTGACCAATTGGTC
>NZ_DATBTV010000156.1:0-37360 GCF_036559105.1 Lapillicoccus sp.
GCCATGGTCGGATCCAGGTCGGGTAACCCGGATGGTCGTTGCCGCAACGCTGTCGGGTACCTGACCGGGTATCCGACGCGCCGCTAGGCCCAGGCCGGTACGGCAGCAACAACTCGGACATGGCGGACAAGAAGCGGCCGAGCTGGCGAATCTGCTGACAACTACTCAGACATGTCCGAGTCGTTGCGGTACCGACGGGCCCGGGCGGCAGTGGTTCGTGGTGTCGCGAGCCGCAATTCAGTGCGGTTCAGAGCAGGAACCGGTCAGACGCCACGCCACTGGGGGGCGCGCTTCTCCTTGAAGGCGGTCGCGCCCTCCCGGGCGTCCTCGGAGGCGCGGACCGGTTCGCTGATCTGGCGCTGGAGGTCGAACATCTGCGCCGCTGGCCACTCGGGCGCCTCGCGCAGGATCCGCGTCGTCGCGCGGACCGCCAGCGGACCGTTGGCCGCGATCGTCGCCGCGAGCTCCAGCGCCGCGGGCAGCGCCTCGCCGGGCGGTGTCAGCCGGTTGACCAGCCCCACCTCGTATGCCCGTCGGGCGTCGACGAGGTCGCCGGTCAGGGCCCACTCCTGGGCGATCCCGGGCGGGACCTTCTGCAGCAGCCGCATCAGCCCGCCGCCGGCGGCGACCAGGCCGCGCTTCACCTCCGGCAGGCCGAACCGCGCGTTCTCGGCGGCGACCACCATGTCGCAGGCGAGCGCGATCTCGAACCCGCCGGCCAAGGCATACCCCTCGACCGCCGCGATGAGTGGCTTCTCCGGCGGTCCCTCGACGACCCCGGCGAAGCCGCGGCCGGGGATCGACGGACGCTCGCCGGCGAGGAACGCCTTGAGGTCCATCCCCGCGCAGAACGTCCCGCCGGCGCCGGTGATGACCCCGGCCACCAGGGCGGTCTCGGAGTCGAGCCGGTCCATGGCCGCCCCGATCGCCTCGGCGGTCACCGTGTTGATCGCGTTGCGCGCCTCCGGGCGCTCGATGGTCACGACCAGGACGCCCGACTCGACGCGGGTGCTGACGGGACCGCTCACCGCGGCGCCATCCGAATCGCCCCGTCGAGCCGGATCGTCTCGCCGTTGAGCATCGGGTTGTCGACGATGTGCATGGCGGTCGAGGCGAACTCCGCCGGCTGTCCCAGACGAGCGGGGTGCGGCACCTGGGCGGCCAGGCCTTGCTTGATCTCGTCCGAGAACCGGCTGAGGATCGGCGTGTCGAAGACTCCGGGTGCGATCGAGCACACCCGGATCAGCGCCCTCGAGAGGTCCCGCGCGGCCACGAGTGTCATCCCGACGACCCCGGCCTTGGCCGACGCGTAGGGGATCTGGCCGATCTGCCCCTCCCACGCGGCCACCGACGCGGTGAGCACGCAGACGCCGCGCTCACCGTCGGCCGGCTCGTTCACGGACATTCGCGTCGCCGCGAGCCGCAGCACGTTGAACGTCCCCACGAGGTTGATGTCGACGATCTCGCGGTAGAGGTCGTAGTCGCCGGGCGTCCCGTCCCGGTTCACGAGCCGCACCGTCCCGCCCCGACCGGCGCAGTGCACCAACGTCCGCAGAGGCGCCCGCCCGACGGCCAGGTCCAGCGCCGCGTCGACAGCAGCGGCGTCGCGAACGTCCGCCGGCCCGAAGGTGACGAGATCGCCCAACCGCGACGCCACGTCCTTGCCGGGCGACTGGGGGAGGTCGACGATCGTCACGGCGACGCCGCGAGCCACCAGCGCCTCGACGGTCGCCAGCCCGAGGCCGGACGCACCGCCGGTCACGACAGCGGAGCTGTTGGTCAGGTCCATCAGCCGAGCCTCTCCACGATCGTCGCGTTGGCCATCCCGCCGGCCTCGCACATGGTCTGCAGCCCGTAGCGTCCGCCGGTCTGCTCCAGATGGTTGAGCAGCGTCGTCATGATGCGAGCCCCAGAGGCACCCAAGGGGTGCCCGAGGGCGACGGCGCCGCCCCGCGGGTTCAGGATCGCGTCGGCCACCGGGAACTCGGCCTGCCACGCCAGCGGCACCGACGCGAAGGCCTCGTTCACCTCGACCGCGTCGATGTCGCTCAGGGAGAGCCCGGCACGGGCCAGCACCTTGTGGGTGGCGGGGATCGGACCGGTGAGCATCAGGAGCGGATCGTCCCCGACCACGCTCGACGCGTGGATCCGGGCCCGGGGCCGCAGCCCCAGCCTGGCCGCCATCTCCTCGCTCATCAGCAGCAGCGCCGCCGCCCCGTCGGTGATCTGCGACGAGTTGCCGGCCGTCACCTTCCACTCGATCTCGGGGAAGCGCTCGGCCATCTCCGGGGTTCCGAAGACCGCCTTCAGCCCGGCCAGCCGCTCGACCGTGGTGTCCGGCCGGATCGACTCGTCGGCCTCGACCTTGGTCCCCTCGACCGTCACCGTCGCGAGCTCGTCGTCGAACCCACCGGACCGCGCGACCGCCGCCGCCCGCGCGTGCGAGCGCGCCGCATACTCGTCGAGCTGGACGCGGGAGAGGCCCCACTTGTCGGCGACGAGCTCCGCGGAGACCCCCTGCGGGACGAGACCCGGAAACCGCTCAGCGACCCCGGCGCCCCACGGGTCGGCCCCCATCCGCGCGGACCCCATCGGGACCCGGCTCATCGACTCGACGCCGCCCGCGATGACGATGTCGTAGGCGCCGGCGATGATCCCGTGGGCCGCGAACTCGACAGCCTGCTGGCCGGATCCGCACTTCCGCTCGATGGTCACCGACGGCACGTGGACGGGGAACCCGGCGGAGAGCCACGCCTGCCGACCCGGCGTCGCGGACTGCTCACCGGCCTGGCCGACGCAGCCGATCATGACGTCCTCGACGGTGCCCGGGTCGATCCCGGTGCGTTCGACGAGGGCCGTGAGGACCTGAGCGAGCAGGTCGGCCGGGTGCAGCCCGGACAGGGCACCGCCCGGTTTGCCGCGTCCCATGGGGGAGCGGACGGCGTCGACGATGACTGCGCTGGGCACGGGCGGCCTCCCGGGAGAAGTCCGATCAATGATCATGGATAGGTTACACGCTTGACGGCCTAACCATGACTACGAATATCATGGTTTGGACCGGCGACGAGGAGGACAAAGGTGGGCAGGATCGGCATCGACGACCTGGAGGCCCTGCAGACGCTGAAGCTCGACCTGTCGGAGCAGGACGAGCTGTTCGTCGCTCAGACCGAGTGCACGTTCGTGTTCTCCAACGCCGAGGGCTGGCCGAGCGGCGTCATCATGAGCTTCGTCCGGGCCGACGGCGCGTTCTGGCTCACTGCGGTCGAGGGGCGCGCCCACGTGAAGGCGCTGGCCGGCGAACCGCGCGTGACGCTGGTGGTGACCAATGCTGGTACGGGAAGTCCGGGACGCCAGATGTTGGCGGTCCGCGGGGTCGCCACCGTTCACCGTGACCGGGCCACCCTCGAGTGGTTCCTCCCGAAGTTCACGTCGCGAATGCAGCCGGCCGACCCCGCAGCGTTCGCACGGCTACTCGACAGTCCGAAGCGCCTCGTCATCGAGGTGCGACCCGTCGCCATCGCGGTGAGCCACGACTCCCGCAAGATGCCCGGCAACGGCCGCGGTGGGGCCGCGACGTGAGCGCCCACCTCATGGTCGTCCTCAGCAACGCCAAGCCCGGCCAGGACGAGCCGTTCAACCGCTGGTACAGCGACGTCCACATGATCGAGACCATCGACAGGCTCGACGGTTTCGTTGCGGCGCAACGATTCCGGCAGGCCGACCTCGACGGCGCGCCGCCCTGTCCCTACCGGTACCTCGCGATCTACGAGATCCCGGAGGACGAGCTGGACACCGCGTACGCCCAGTTCACCTGGCAGCGGGCGGAACGCGCGGAGGCTACGGCGGCTGGACGCGCGCCAGTGGTATCCGTGTCGGACACGCTGCAGCCCGACCCGTTCCTCGTGGGGTTCTTCTCGCCCATCACCGAACGCGTGCCCTCGAACCGCACTCGGGAGCTCGCGTGACCCGCCGGCTCGAGGGCCGAGTCGCCGCGGTGATCGGGGGCGGCTCGGGCATGGGTCGTGCGATCGCGCTCCGGCTGGCCGACGAGGGCGCGCACGTCCACGTCGCCGACCTGTCGGAGGATGCCGCCGTCGCCGTCGCCGACGCCGTGACGACCGCGGGAGACAGCGCCTCCTGGCACCAGCTGGACGCCACTGACACTGCAGCGCTCAGGGGCTTCTTCGCCACCATCGAGGCCGACCACGGTCGCCTTCACATACTCCACAACCAGGTCGGTATGCCTGGCGCCGGGGGTCTCGACGTCGCCGAGGACGACTTCCGGCGGGCCATCGACGTCAACGTCAAGACCGCCTTCTACGGGGCAACGCTCGGCTGGGAGCTGCTGCGCCGGTCCGAGGGCAAGGGCTCCGTGACCTTCACCGCTTCGACCGCCGCGCTCGTGGGTTCGCCGTTCAGTCCCCTCTACTCGCTGACCAAGGGCGCCCTCACGTCCTTCACGCGGGCGCTGGCCCTGGTCGGCGGCCCCGAGGGCATCCGGGTGAACGTGATCTGCCCGGGGCCGGTGGACACCCCGATGCTGCCCACCTTCTTCGGCCGCGAGCCCGGCGCCGACATCGCCGACCTCATGGCCGGGTTCATCGGCCTGGTGCCCCTGGGCCGGCCGGCCACGCCCGACGAGATCGCCGGCGTGGTCGCCTTTCTGTCCAGTGACGACGCCGGGTTCGTCACCGGCACGACGATTCCCATTGATGGAGGACTGACCGCGAGATGACTGCCACACCCACCACCAGCACCGACGTCGCGACGACCACCGCTCGCGCCGAACGGCTCTACTACCGCTACGCCCGCGCGGTCGACGAGGGCGACCTCGAGGAGCTTCGCGCCCTGGCCACGCCCGACGTCAAGGTCAGCCGCGGCGGCGGCGACCCCGCCGAGGGGATCGAGGCGTTCCTCGACGTCTACCGCGCGCACAACGCCCTGAAGGTCCCCGTCTGCAAGCACGTCATCACCAACATCACCGCCCGGCCGGAGGCGGCCGACGGCACGGTGACGACGCACGCGTACTTCGAGGCCAAGCTGCTGACCGACGCCGAGACGAAGGTCATCATCGGCTACTACGACGACGTCCACGTGGTCGACGGCGACGAGCACCTGCTGGCCCACAAGAAGATCGTCGCCGAGCGCGTCCTCATGCTCCCCGGCTCGGCCGGTAGCTACACGTACGTCGGCTCGACGCCTGAGGCATAATCTAGGCGCATCATTGTCAGGAACTCGATGTTGGTGTTACCGTCGCAGAACGCGCTAGGAGGTGGCCGATGACGCAGGTGTCCACGGTGGACGTACCCCAGGGAACAGAACCCGCACCGCGCCCGAACGGCGTTGTCGTCACCGGCGCCGCACGGGGGCTCGGCAAAGCCATCGCCGCGGGGTTCGCCCGTGACGGTGCCGTCGTCGTGGGCGTCGACCTGGACGTCTCGGTCGAGGCCACGATGGACGAGCTCGGTCCGGGTCACGCCGGTCTGGTGGGTGACGTTGCCGACCCGGCCGTCCTCGAAGCCGCCTTCCGGACGGCCGCGGCAGCTGGCGGCGGCCTCGCCACGTTGGTCCTCAACGCCGGGGTCACGGCGCCGGGGGAGACCGCCGACTACCCGGTCGAGCAGTGGGACCGGATCCTCGGCGTCAACCTGCGCGCCGCCTTCCTCGGCGCCAAGACGGCCTATCCCCATCTGCAGCCCGGATCGAGCATCGTCATGGTCTCCTCGATCTGCGCCTCCCAGGGCTTCGGCGCCCGCGCCGCCTACTGCGCCTCGAAGTCGGGCGTCGACGGCCTGGTGCGGGCGCTGGCCGTCGAGTGGGCCCCGTTCGGCATCCGGGTCAACGCGGTGGCCCCGGGAACCGTGGCCACGGAGATGCAGCAGTCCATGGTCGCCAGCGGCCGGATCTCCATGGACGGCTACCTCACCCGGATCCCCATGGGCCGCATCGCCGATCCCTCCGAGATCGCCGACGCGGTCATCTACCTCGCCTCGCCGAGGGCCAGCTACGTCACCGGCGTCGTCCTCCCCGTCGACGGCGGGTGGGCGGTCGGCGGACTTCCCGCGCAGGCCTAGGGCCCATCAGAACTGCGCAAACGAACGAGAGAGAAGGTCAGGCATGGTGCAGGTCGGACTGCTGCTCAGCGACGTCCCGCGGTCGGTCTCGCCCAGCGACCAGTTCCGCGACGTGCTGCGGATCGTCGAGGCGGCGCAGCGAAACGGGTTCACCTACATCGCGATCGGGCAGCACTTCCTCTACGGCGACCTGCGCTGGCTCCAGCCGGTGCCGCTCCTCGCCCGGCTCGCCGCCGAGGTCGACCCGCACATCCGGCTGGTCACCCAGATCCTCATCGCCCCGCTCTACCACCCGGTGATGCTGGCCGAGGAGATCGCGACGCTTGACGTCGTCACCGAGGGCCGCCTGGTCTTCGGGGCCGGCCTGGGGTACCGCCCGGAGGAGTTCGACTACCTCGGCGTCCCCTACAAGGAGCGCGCGGGCCGGTTCGACGAGTCGCTGGAGCTGATGACCCGGCTCTGGACCGAGGAGACCGTCACCTTCCACGGGAAGTACTGGACGCTCGACGACGTCCACCCGCACCTGTTCCCCGTGCAGAAGCCGCACCCGCCGATCTGGATCGGTGCCCACGCCATCCCCGGCGTGCGCCGCGCGGCGAAGTACGGCGACGCGTACGCCTGCCCGCCGGAGACGCCGAAGGACGAGGTCGCGCGCCGCTACGCGATCGTCCGCGACGGCTTCGAGGCCCGCGGCAAGACCTTCGGGCCGCAGCCGCTGCGCCGCAACTGCCTCGTCGCCGACACCCGCGAGGAGGCGATGGTCGAGTATGCGCGGGTCGCCCAGGGCCGCTACCTCACCTACGCGGCCAAGGGCCTCGACGTCATGAAGGACGCCGACCTCGAGAACGAGTTCGCCAAGGCCGTCGCCGGGCACGCCGTCATTGGCACCCCCGACGAGGTCGTCGCCCAGCTGGTCGACCTCGTCACCGCGCTGCCGGTCGACCCGCTGCTGCTGCGCCCGCAGTGGCCGACGATGACGGCCGACGAGACCATCGCGACCCTCGACCGGCTCGGCCGCGCCGTCGTCCCGGCGATCACCGCGATCACGCCACGACAGGACATCGACGAGGCCCTGCTCGACCCCACCGCCGCGGGGGCTGCGACGTGACGGCCGGACCCCTCGTCTACACCGACCTCGTCCCGGCCTTTCCCGACCCGGAGACGTGGACGCTCAACCATGTGCTGCGCCACCACGTGGCCGAGCGGCCGGACGCGATGTGCCTGGACTTCCCCGACGAGAACGTGACCTACACCTACAGCGAGGCGCTCACCGCCGCCGAGCACGTGGCCTCGGCGCTCTACCGAGCGGGTGCGGCTCAGGGTGACCGCGTGGTCCTCATGGCCCAGAACTCGTCCCACTTCGTCCGCACCTGGTGGGGGACCGCGGTCGGCGGCCTCGTCGAGGTGCCGATCAACACGAACTACGAGGGCGAGTTCCTGCGCCACCAGCTGGTTGTCGCCCAGGCCCGGTACGCCGTCATCGACGACGTGCAGGCCGAGCGGTGGGTCGCCGTCGCCGAGCACGCCCGGATGGTCGAACGGTTCTGGGTCATCGACACCGGCGGTGGGATTCGCGACAAGGCGGTCGCGCTGCTCCGGGAGAATGGCTGGGCGGCCGACGCCTGGGAGGAGCTCGAGCGCGGCGACATCGACCCGCTGCCGACGCCGAAGCCCCAGGACCTCGGCGCGATCTTCTACACGTCCGGCACGACCGGCCCGTCCAAGGGCGTCGCGATGCCCTTCTCGCAGCTGTACTTCTTCGCTCAGATCGTCGTCAGCCTCACGCGGCTCACCCCCGACGACGTCTACCTCACGACCACGCCGCTGTTCCACGGCAACGCGACGTTCATGGCCGTCTACCCGGTGATCGTCGCCGGTGGTCGTGCGGTGATCCGCCGCAAGTTCAGCGCCAGCCGGTGGATCGACCACGTGCGCGACTCCGGCGTCACCGTCACCAACTTCGTCGGTGTGATGATGGACTTCGCCTGGAAGCAGGCGCCGCGCGACAACGACCGGGACAACACGCTCCGGGCCGTGTATGCGGCGCCGACGGCGAGCACCATCGTCGACCAGTTCAAGGAGCGGTACGGGATCGAGGCGTTCCTCGACGCGTTCGGTCTCACCGAGACCTGCGCGCCGATCATGTCGCCCTACGGGGTGCCGCGGCCCGCGGGCGCCGCCGGACTGCAGAACGCCGAGTGGTTCGACATCCGGCTGGTCGACCCCGAGACCGACCGCGAGGTCCCGGTCGGCCAGGTCGGCGAGCTCGTGGTCCGCCCGGTTCACCCGTGGACCTGCAGCAACGGCTACTACAACATGCCCGAGAAGACCCTCGAGGCCTGGCGGAACCTCTGGTTCCACACCGGCGACGCGCTGCGCCGTGACGAGGACGGCTGGTTCTACTTCGTCGACCGCTACAAGGACGCCCTGCGCCGGCGGGGCGAGAACATCAGCTCCTACGAGGTCGAGCAGGCCGTCCTCCAGCACCCGGCCGTGACCGAGTGCGCGGTCCTCGGCATCCCGGCCGACCAGGAGGCCGGTGAGGACGAGGTCCTCGCGGTGGTCGTCGTCAGCGAGCCGGTCGACCCCGAGGACGTCCTGAAGTGGTGTGACGGCAAGATCCCCGCGTTCGCCATCCCGCGGTTCCTCCGCATCGTCGACGCCCTCCCGAAGACCCCGTCCGAGAAGGTCCGCAAGTCGGTCCTGCGCGACGCGGGACGCACCACCGACACCTACGACAGGGCCGCCGTCGTCGCCCGCTGAGGCGAGCCGACGCGCATACCGGAGCAGAGAGCGAGACGACGGTGGTCGACTACACGCCGGACCCGATCCACGAGGACATCCGCGACGCCATCCGCACGATGTGTAAGGCATTCCCGGACGAGTACTGGATGGAGCACGACACCAACCACGAGTTTCCCTGGGAGTTCTACGACGCGGTGGCCAAGGGCGGCTGGCTCGGCCTGACCATCCCGGAGGAGTACGGCGGGGGCGGCCTGGGCGTCACCGAGGCGGCCATCGTCGAGCAGGAGATCTCCGCGTCCGGCGCCGGCATGGGCGGCTGCAGCGCGGTCCACATCGGCATCTTCGGTTTCGAGCCGATCATCCACCACGGTTCGGACGACCTGAAGCAGCGTTTCCTGCCCCGGGTCGTGACCGGCGAGCTGCACACGTCGTTCGCGGTGACCGAGCCGGACGCCGGCACCGACACGACCAACATCTCGACGTTCGCCAAGAAGGTCGACGGCGGCTGGCGGGTCACCGGCAAGAAGGTGTGGATCACCAAGGCGCTCGAGGCCGAGCGGATGCTGCTGCTCTGCCGCACCAGTCCGCGCGAGCCCGGCGCGAAGCGGACCGCCGGGATGACGCTGATGTTCGCGGAGATGGACCGCGACCACGTGACGATCCGGCCGATCCCCAAGATGGGCCGCAACGCCGTCGACACCAACGAGCTGTTCATCGACGACCTGTTCGTGGCCGACGAGGACGTCGTCGGCGAGGTCGGCGGGGGGTTCAAGGCCATCCTCGGCGGGCTCAACGCCGAACGGGTCATCTCCGCGAACGCGGCGCTCGGCCTCGGCAAGGCCGCGCTGCGGCGCGGCACGCAGTATGCGAAGGAACGGGTCGTCTTCGGCCGGCCCATCGGCCAGAACCAGGGGATCGCGTTCCAGCTCGCCGAGGCCAAGATCCGGATCGAGGCGGCGGAGGCCGTGCTGAACAAGGCCACGTGGATGGTCGACCAGGGGCTGCCCTGCGGCGCCGAGGCCAACTACGCGAAGTGGCTCTGTGCCGAGGCGGGGTTCTACGCCGCCGACGTCGCGTTGCAGGTGCACGGCGGGTTCGGCTACGGCAAGGAGTTCCACGTCGAGCGGTACTTCCGCGAGTCCCGGCTCATGCGGATCGCGCCGATCAGCCAGGAGATGGTGCTGAACTACGTGAGCGAGCACGTCCTGGGTCTCCCACGGAGCTACTGATGCAGGCATACCGATCCGTCCTCTTCGTCCCCGGCCACCGGCCGCACTGGGTCGACAAGGCGATCGCGAGCGGCGCGGACGCCGTCGTGCTCGACCTCGAGGACTCCGTTCCGTTGGGGGAGAAGGCCGCTGCGCGGGAGACGGTGGCCGCCTCGATCGCCCGCGTGCGCGAGACCAACTCCGACGTGGGCCTGCTGGTCCGGGTCAACCCGCTCGCGACCAAGCTCACCGGAGCGGACCTGGAGGCCGTGGTCGTCCCGGGCCTCGACGGCGTCTTCGCGCCGAAGATCGAGCAGGCCACCGACGTGCTCCAGTACGACGCGCTGCTCGACCACTTCGAGACACGCAACGGCGTGACCGGGCTGGAGTACATCGTCCCCGTCGAGACGGTCAAGGCGATCCAGAACGCCCGCGAGATCGCCGCGGCGTCGCCGCGGGTCGGCGCGATGATCGGGCCGACGGCGGAGCACGCCGACATTGCGCGAGCGGTCGGCTACGAGTGGACGCCCGAGGGCTTGGAGACGCTGTACCTTCGCAGCCAAGTGCTCCTCGCTTGCCGCGAGGCGGGCATCCACGCGCTCACCGGGCTGTGGGAGGACCTCGAGAACCTCAGCGGGCTCAAGGAGTTCGCCATCCGCGGCCGGCAGCTGGGCTTCCGCGGCATGATCGCGATCCACCCCAGCCACGTCGCGACGGTCAACGAGGTATTCACCCCGTCGGCCGAGACGGTGGCGTTTTACGAGGGGATGGTCGCCGCGTACGAGGAGGCTGCGGCCGCCGGCACGGGTGCCCTGCGCTACCGCGGGCTGCACATCGACAAGGCCCACTACGACAAGGCCGTCGAGTGGCTGGAGCGTGCGGCCCGGCTGCGCGGGACCGAGGAGGAGACGCCGTGACCGAGACGTCGCGACTGTTCAGAGGGCTGTACTTCGAGGAGTTCGAGGTCGGCGCCCACTACCGGCATGCACTCACACGCACCGTCACCGAGATGGACAACGTCCTGTTCACCTCCTTGACCATGAACGTGCAGCCGCTGCACCTCGACGAGGAGTTCTCCAAGGGGACGATCCACGGCCAGCGGGTCGTCAACAGCCTCTTCACGGTCGCCCTCATCGGTGCCTTCCACGTGCCCGAGCTGACGATGGGCACGACGCTGGGCAACCTTGGGTACGACTCGATCAAGTTCCCCCACCCCGTCTTCCACGGCGACACGCTGCGCGGCGAGACGACGATCGTCAAGAAGCGCGAGTCGGCCAGCCGGACCGACTCGGGGATCGTCTGGTTCCACCACGTCGGCATCAACCAGCGCGACGAGGTCGTCGTCGACATGGTCCGGGTCGGCCTCATGGCGAGACGGCCGACCACCGAGCCCGAAACGCCCTCGCCGCAAGGAGATCAGGACTCATGACCGCTACCACGACCGCCCAGCACCCCCGGCGCGACTGGGTTCCCGAGACCCGGACCCTGCTCATCGGCGGTGAGATGGAGCAACCCGAGGGCGACACCTGGGACGTGTTCAACCCGGCCACCGAGGCGGTCATCGCGACCGTCGGCGGGGCCTCGCCGGACCAGGTCGATGCGGCGGTGATGGCCGCCCGCGCGGCGTTCCCGATGTGGTCCGCGCTCTCCGGAGAGGAGCGCGCCCGGCACATCCATCGGTTCGCCGACGTCCTCGAGGCGGCCGCCGACCGGCTGCTCCCCTCGATCGTCAACGAGGTCGGTACGCCGGTCTCCCTGGCCGAGTACCTCCAGGTGAAGATGGCGGTGCAGGAGCACCTGCGCTGGGCGGCGGACGCAGCCGAGGTCGACCGGACGATCCACCTCGGCGGCTATGACAAGCCGGCCCCGACGCAGAGCGACGTCGTCTACGAGCCGGTCGGCGTGGTCGCGGCGATCACCGGGTACAACTACCCGCTCAACCTCGCGATCTTCAAGTTCGGCGCCGCACTGGCCGCCGGGTGCACGGTGGTGTTGTTGCCGTCGCCGCGGACCCCGCTGACGACGCTGCTGCTCGGCGACCTCATCCAGGAGGCCGGGCTGCCGCCGGGCGTCATGAACGTCGTCATCGGCGGCCCGGACGTGGGGGAGCGGCTCACCACGCATCCCGGCGTCGACCGGGTGTCGTTCACCGGGTCCGACGCGGTGGGCTCGAAGATCATGGCCCAGGCCGCGCAGAACCTCGTGGGGGTCACCCTCGAGCTCGGCGGCAAGTCGCCCAGCCTGGTGATGCCCGACGTCGAGGTCCAGAAGATCGCCGTCGAGATGCACCTGCGCTGGTCGCGCAACGGCGGACAGGGCTGCGCGGCCCTGGCCCGGCTACTGGTCCACCAGTCGAAGTACGACGAGTTCCTCGAGGCCGGCGCCTCCGCCTTCGACCAGATGGTGGTCGGCGACCCCTGGGACCCGGCCACCAACGTCGGCCCGATGATCCGCCCCGACCACAAGGCGCGGGTCCTCGGTTTCATCGACGACTCGGTCGCCGCCGGCGGTAGGAAGCTGCTCGAGGTCACCAAGCCGGTGCCGGAGAAGGGCTGGTTCGTCAACCCGGTGCTGCTCGGCAACCTCCCGGCCGACGCCCGGGCGGTCCAGCAGGAGATCTTCGGTCCGGTCGCGGTGATCCTGCCGTTCAAGGACACCGAGGAGGCCATCCGGCTGGCGAACGACACCGCATACGGGCTGGCCGCGAACGTCTGGTGCAACGACCCGGTCGAGGCCCGGCGCATCGCCCAGCAGATCCGAGCCGGCACGGTGTGGATCAACGGCGGCGGCGCGATGCGCCCGGACGCGCCGTTCGGCGGCTACGGCCGGTCGGGTGTCGGGCGCGAGCTGGGGGAGTGGGGCATGCGCGAGTACCTCGAGGTCAAGCACATCCAGTGGAGAGTGTGATGGCCGATCGCACTCGCGGCCCGCTCGCCGGGGTGCGGGTCCTCGAGCTCGGCACGATGTATGCGGCGCCGACCTGCGGTCGGATGCTGCGCGACTTCGGGGCCGACGTCATCAAGGTCGAGGACCCGGGCACCGGTGACTACGCCCGACAGTGGACGCCGATGAAGAACGGCCAGTCGTTCGGGTTCGCGCGGCTCAACTCCGGGAAGCGGTCGGTGGCACTGGACCTGCGCAGTGAGGTCGACCGATCGACGGTGCGCCGGCTGATCGGCACGGTCGACGTCGTCATCGAGAGCTTCCGGCCGGGGCGGATGTCGGCGTGGGGGATGAGCTACGACGCGCTCTCGGCCGACCACCCCGGGCTGGTGATGACCAGCGTCAGCGGGTTCGGGCAGTACGGGCCGAACACCGGTAAGCCCGGGTTCGGGACGGTGGCCGAGACCGGCAGCGGGTTCGCGTACATCAACGGCTGGCCGGAGACGCCCCCGACGTCACCGCCGTTCGGGTTCGCTGACTCGATCGCCGGGATCTCGGCGGCCATGGGGACCGCGATGGCCCTGTTCCGGCGGGAGCGCACCGGTCAGGGCGACCACGTCGACGTGGCGCTCTACGAGCCGCTGATGTTCATCGTCGGCGACATGATCATGAACTACACGGGGACCGGGTTCGTCCAGGGCCGCGTGGGCAACGGCACCGGCTCGGCGTCGCCCCGTGGCGTCTACCAGGCGTCCGACGGTAAGTGGCTGTCGATCGCCGCGTCCAACCAGGGGATCGCGAAGCGGCTGTTCGCCGCGATGGGCCAGCCGGAGCTGATCGAGAACCCCCGGTACGCCACCAACGAGGTGCGGATGCAGCACAACGACGAGCTGCAGGCGCTGGTCACCGGCTGGGTGGCGGAGCGGCCGCGCGCGGAGATCCTCAAGGTCCTCGACGACCACGAGGTCGTCTGCAGCCAGGTCAACGACGCCAGCGACATCGTCGAGGACCCGCACTACCAGGTGCGGACGCTGGTCGAGCTGACCGGTTCCGAGGCGCTCGGACGGGTGCTCACGCCCGGACCGGTGCTCCACGTCAAGGACTACGCGGGGCCGACCTACGACGGCGTGCCCAAGGTCGGCGAGCACACCGACGAGGTCCTCCGCGAGCTCCTCGGCTGACGGGCGGGACGGCGTTCAGAACCCCGGCGGCCGGCCCGCGCCAACACCCGCTCGACTGGCAGTCGAGGCCGCGGGGGAGGCGACTCGAAACCCGACCCCGGCGGCCGCCACTACTCGGACATGTCTGAGAAGTTGCGGGCGTGTCGGCCGATCGACGCCTACTGGTCAGACAGGTCTGAGTTGTTGAGGCCCGGGTCCCGCTCCGCGTGAACCGGTCAGGGTTGGCCTCCGTCGACAGTGAGGATCGAGCCGGTCGTGTAGCTGGACAGGTCGCTGGCGAGGTAGAGCGCCGCGCCGACGATCTCGTGCGGCTCACCGCCCCGCCCCAGCGCGAACCCTTTGGCCCGCTCGGCGAACGCCTCCATGTCCCACGCCTTGCTGACGTCGGTGAGGAACGTGCCGGCCATGATCGCGTTCACCCGCACGGACGGTCCGAAGGTGCGCGCCAGCCCCTCGGTGAGGGCGTTGAGACCGGCCTTGGCCGCCGCATACGGGAGGATGTTCGGCCGGGGGTGCACCGCGCCGACGCTGGAGATGTTGATGATCGAGCCACCGCCACCGGCGGCCATCCGCGTGCCGACCAAGGCGCTCAACCGGAACGGCCCCTTGAGGTTGACGGCCAGCACCTTGTCGAACAGCTCCTCGCTCACCGAGTCCACCGAGTCGTAGAGCGGCGACATGCCCGCGTTGTTGACGAGGACGTCGACCGACCCCATCTCGCCGTAGACCCGCTCCACGAACCCGTCCAACGTGTCCCAGCGGCCCACGTGCACCCCGACGCCGATCGCCCGCACGCCGAGCTCGTCCCGCAGCGCTGCTGCGAACTCCGCGCAGGCGTCCTCGTGCCGGCTCGCCACCACGATGTCGGCGCCGGCCCGCGCGAAACCAAGCGCCATCTCGCGGCCCAGACCGCGGTTGCCGCCCGTGACGAGCGCCACCTTCCCGTCGAGGCGGATCGTCTGCCGTGGGGCATCGCTCATCGGATCTCCCGAATCTGGGCGGTCATTGGACTTGTGACGTACCGTAATCTATCACTATGGTGATCATAGATAGGGCACCATCACACTCTCGCGAACGGGGGACCCCTTGAGCGGTTTCGAACTGACACCGGAGCAGGTGTCGCTGCGCGAGCTCGCGGCCGAGGTGGCCCGCGAGGTGTATGCGCCGAAGGCCGCCGAGTGGGACCGCGACCGCACCCCGCTGCCGGACGACGAGGTCCAGCGGCTGGCCAAGCTCGGCTTCCTCGGGATGGTGCTCCCGGAGGAGTACGGCGGCCACGGCGGCACCCTGCTCGACGCGCTCATCGTCCAGGAGGAGCTGGCCAAGGAGTGCCGTCCCGCCGCGTTCCAGGTGTTCGAGACCAACGTCGGCCCGTGCCGCGTCATCGAGTTCTTCGGTACCGAGCAGCAGAAGAAGGACGTCCTGCCCAAGACGGTCAGTGGCGAGATCACCATGGCCATCGGCATCTCCGAGCCGGACGCCGGGTCGGCTGCGACGGACATGCGCACCAAGGCCCGCCTCGAGGGCGACGAGTACGTCCTCAACGGCAGCAAGCGCTGGATCTCCAACGGCGGCCACGCGAACGAGTACCTCGTCTACTGCCGGCTGAGCGACGCGCCAGGCGCGAAGGGCATCGGCGCGATCCGCGTCGCCAAGGGCACGCCGGGCTTCAGCTTCGGCGCCCCCGAGAAGCTCATGGGCTTCCGCGGCATCCCCAGCGCGGACCTCTACTTCGACGACGTGCGGGTGCCGTGCGACAACCTCGTCATCCCGGCCGGCGGGTTCAAGCAGCTGTTCGGGGTGTTCTCCATCGAGCGCCTCGGCAACGCGACGATGAGCCTCGCGATCGGCCAGGCGTCCCTGGACCGCACCAAGGCCTACGTGCAGGAGCGTAAGCAGTTCGGTCGCGCGCTCATCGAGTTCCAGAACGTGCAGATGGTCCTCGCCGACATGGCCACCCAGGTGGAGGCGGCCCGGCTGCTCATCTACCGCGCGGCGATGAACGCCGGCAACGGGCTTCCCGTGCCTTTCGAGGTCTCGGTCGCCAAGGTGTTCGCCAACGAGATGGCCAAGAAGGTCAGCGACCAGGCCATGCAGCTGCACGGCGGCAACGGCTACAGCGAGGAGTTCGGCATCGAGCGCCTCCATCGCGACGCGCACGGCTGGGCCATCGCCGGTGGCACACCCGCGATCCAGCGCACCCGCATCGCCGCCGAGCTGCTCGGCCGGACCTTCAGCCAGAGGGTGCCCGAGGTCATGCAGTGACCGACGCGCCGTCCTTCGAGCTGACCGCGCCGTACCTGGCGCTGCAGTCCGAGGCCCGTGCTCTCGCCGCGTCGTGCGCCGACATCGCCGCCCGCGCCGACGAGGCCGACCGGTTCGACCCGGACATCCGCCAGCGGCTCGCCGCGTCCGGACTCGTCGACGTGGTCGTCGCGGCGCGCTACGGCGGTCGCTACGAGACGGTCGACTCGCTGGCGGTCACCGTCGTCCGGGAGGCGTTCGCGTTCGAAAGCGCCCACCTGGACTCGATGTTCGCCATGCAAGGGATCGGCAGCTTCGTCGTCTCCCACCACGGCTCCGACGCGGTCCGCGACACCTGGCTGCCCAAGGTCGCCAGCCTCGACGCCATCGGCGCCCTCGCGCTCACCGAGCCGGACGTCGGCTCCGACCTGCGCGCGATCACGACCAGCGCGGCGGCCGACGGCGACGAGATCGTCGTCAACGGTCACAAGTCGTTCATCACCAACGCCGGTGACGCCGACTTCTACAGCGTCCTGTGCCGCGAAGGCGACGCCTACTCGCTCGTGCTCGTGCCCGCGTCGACGCCCGGGGTGAGCATCACCGCCCCGCACCAGATCATCGCGCCCCACGTGCTCGGGGACGTCGTGTTCGAGGACGTTCGCGTCCCGCTCGACCACCGGCTCGGCGACCAGGGCAACGGCTTCAAGCTGATGCTCTCGACGCTCGCGACCTTCCGCGTCTCGGTCGGGGGCGCCGCCGTGGGCGTGGCCCAGGCCGCGCTCGAGGAGGCTCTGGCGCATACGACATCGCGTGAGCAGTTCGGTATGCCTCTCGCGCGCCTCGGTGGGGTACCGGCCTCGCTCGCCACCAGCTGGGTCGAGATCGAGATGGCCCGTGCGTTCGTCTACCGCGCGGCCGCGGCCGCCGCCCGCGACCCGCTCGGTGCGCTGCACCTCTCGTCGATGGCCAAGGTCGGTGCCACGGAGATGGCCAGCCGTGTCGTGGACCGGTCGGTCCAGTCCATGGGCCGGTTCGGTCTGGTCCGGGGCAGCAAGATCGAGCGGCTCTACCGGGAGGCCCGGCCGATGCGGATCTACGAAGGGTCCACCGAGGTGATCCTCGACTCGCTGGCCAAGAAGCTGGTCAAGGACCGGCAGCGATGAGGCAGCAATGATCGTCGACTGCCACATGCACGTGTGGCCGGACCGCATCGCGCAGGCCATGCAGGCGCAACGTCCGGCCGGGATGCCGCTGCGGTTCGACGGCACCCTGTCCGGGCTGCTCCGGACCATGGACGAGGCGGGCATCGACAAGGGGCTCGCCCTCGGCGTCGGGATCAAGGCGTCGACCGTCGGCCGCACCAACGAGTTCATCGGGTCGGTTCCGCGCGACCGGCTCCTCCCCATGGGCACCGTCCACCCCGAGCTGAGCGTCGACGAGAACGTCACGTCGTTGAAGGACAACGGGATCGTCGGGGTCAAGCTTCACCCGTTGTTCCAGAACCTGTCCCTCGACGACCCGCGGGTCCACGACATCCTCGCGGCGCTCGCGCAGGAGGGTATGCCGGTCGTCACCCACGTCGGCGCCGGCGAGGACGAGGCGGCGAACCAGCGCGGCGCGCCGAAGCTGTTGCGTGAGCTCGCGGATGCGCTGCCTGACCTCACGCTGATCGCGTGCCACTACGGCGGGTACCACCGGCTGGACGAGGCGGAGGAGCACGTCGTGGGGTCGAGGGTGACCCTCGAGACGTCGTGGCCGCCGACCATGGCCGAGCTCGACCCCGAGCGGGTCGTCGCGATCATCCGGCGGCATGGGGCCGACCGCGTCGTCTACGGCTCGGACTGGCCGATGGCCGACCCGTCGGCCGAGATGACCGCCATCCGGGCCCTCCCGCTGACGCCCGAGGAGATCGACGGGATCCTCGGCGACAACCTGGCCCGGCTGCTCGGGCTCCACGCCGCATGAGCGGCAAGGTCGTCCGGCTCGGCGCGGGCATGGCGTTCTGGGGCGACAGCGTGCGTCCCGCGATCGAGATGGTCGAGCGCGGCGACATCGACTACCTCTGCTGCGACCACCTGGCCGAGCTGACCATGTCGATCCTCGCGAAGCAGCGTGCGGCCAACCCCGAGCGGGGATACACCCGCGACGTCATCGACCTGCTGCGCGGCGCCCTCCCCGCCTGTGTGGAGAAGGGGGTGAAGGTCGTCACCAACGCCGGCGGTGCGAACCCCCGTGCCGCGGCGCGGGCCATCCGCGCGCTGGCCGACGAGCTCGGCCTCCCCGGCGTCCGTATCGCCGTGGTCCTCGGCGACGACCTCGAGGACCGGATCGACGACCTCGACCGCGCGGGAGTCTCCTTCGACAACCTCGACACCGGCGCCGAGCTCGACACGGTCCGCGACCGGCTCACCCACGCCGCGGTCTACACCGGCTGCGAGGGGATCGTCGAGGCGCTCGACCTGGGCGCGGACATCGTCGTCTGCGGCCGGGTGACCGACATCGCGCTCTACCTCGGGCCGCTCGTCCACGAGTTCGGCTGGTCGCTCGACGACTGGGAGCGGCTCGGGATGGCCACCGTCGTCGCCCATGCCATCGAGTGCGGCGGTCAGGCCACCGGCGGTCTGTACGCGGGGGGCTGGGCCGACGTCGACGGGCTCGAGACGCTGGGGTACCCGATCGCCGAGGTGAGCGAGGACGGCACCGCGGTCCTCACCAAGACGCCCGGCTCCGGGGGAGAGGTGAGCATCGGCACGGTCAGCGAGCAGCTGGTCTACGAGATCCTCGACCCGGGCTCCTACCTGACCGCCGACGTCACCGCCGACTTCACCGGGGTGACGCTCGAGGAGGTCGGCCCGGACCGCGTGCGGATCACCGGCGGCACCGGCCGCGAGCGTCCGGCGACGCTCAAGGTCAACATGGGCTACCGCGCCGGGTTCGTCGGCGAGGCGCAGTTCACCTACACCTGGCCCGACGCCTACGCCAAGGCCCAGCGCGGACTCGCGTTCCTGCGAAAGCGGCTGGAGCGCGCCGACTTCCGCTACACCGAGGACATCGTCGAGTACCCCGGTCACACCTCGATGTGGGGGTCTCGGGTCCCGGCGCCGGACGACCCTGACCTCCTCGAGCTCGTTGTCCGGTATGCGGCGCGCTGCCCGGACGCGACCGAGGCCCGCAAGGTGTTCACCGAGAGCGTGCCGCTCTACAACAACGGTCCGGCCGGAGTCGCCGGGGTCGGGACGCGGCCGCCGCTCAAGGAGCTGTACGCCATCTGGCCCTGCCTGGTACCGCGCGAGCACGTCGTACAGCGGGTGGAGATGCTCGAACCGGCTACCGCGGCCGCGCCATGAGGGTCGCCGACCTCGCCCACGGCCGGTCCGGGGACAAGGGCGACACCTGCAACGTCGGGATCGTGGCCTGGGACGACGCCGGGTACGCGACGCTGCGAGCGGCCCTCACCGAGGAGCGGGTCGCCGCGCACTACGGCGACCTCGTCAAGGGCTCGGTCACGCGCTACGAGCTGCCCGGGATCCGAGCTCTCAACTTCGTCCTCACCGGTGCGCTGGACGGCGGCGGCACGATGTCGCTGCGGTCCGACCATCTGGGGAAGGTCATGTATGCGTGGCTGCTCCGGATGGAGCTGCCGTGAGCGACGCGGTGGTGGTCGCCCGTCGCGGGAGCATGGCCGTGGTCACCCTGAACCGGCCCGAGTCGCGCAACCCGCTCGACCCGGAGCTGTCGACCGCCCTGCTGGCTGCGGTCCGCGACGCGATGGCCGACGATGCGGTCCGGTCGGTGGCCATCGCCGCCGAGGGCTCTGCGTTCTCGGCCGGCGGCGACCTGCGCCAGATGCGCCACCTGGCCGCGTCGCCGGCGCCCGCCGCCCACGGCTGGCCCGGCGCGATCGTCGAGCTTCACCACCTCGCGCTCCAGGCGCCCAAGCCCCTCGTGGCGCTGGTGGACGGACCCGCCTACGCCGGGGGCTTCGGCCTGGCCGGGATCTGCGACATCGTCCTCGCGACCCCGCGGGCCAGCTTCGCGCTGCCGGAGGTACGGATCGGGCTGTTCCCGATGATCGTCGTCGCGCATCTCGCCCGCTCCCTGCCGCGCAAGGTCCTGCTCGAGATGATGATGACCGGGCAGCCGCTGTCGGTCGACGACGCCTACCGGCTCGGGTTCGTGGCGCGGATCTGTACCGACACCCAGGCGCTCCACGCCGAGGCCGACCGCTATGCGAGCTGGTTCGCCGACGCGGCCCCGGACGCGATCCGGTTGGGGCGCAGGGCGTTCGCCGTGCTCGCCGATCTGCCGGCGCCTCAGGCGCTCGACGCGGCCCAGCTGTTCAACCTCGCGTTCTTCCTCGGTGACGAGCTGCCGGAGGGGGCCGGGGCGTTCCTGGAGAAGCGGCGTCCGGCGTGGGCGGACGGCGATGGCTGAGGCGTACCTCGTCGACGCCCTGCGCACGCCGGTCGGCAAGCGCGGCGGCGCTCTCTCGGCCGTCCATCCGGCGGACCTCGGCGCGACGGTCATCGAGGCACTGCTGGCGCGGACCGGCGCCGACCCCGACGCGGTGGACGACGTCGTGTGGGGCTGTGTCGGGCAGATGGGACCGCAGGCGTCCAACATCGGCCGGATCACCGCTCTCTCGGCCGGGCTGCCGGAGCACGTGCCGGGCACGACGGTGGACCGGCAGTGCGGGTCCTCGCAGCAGGCCGTCCACTTCGCGGCGCAGGCCGTGATGTCGGGGGTCCAGGATCTGGTCGTCGCCGGTGGCGTCGAGGTGATGAGCCAGGTGCCGATCGCGTCTCCGACGACCATCGGGCTCGAGCACGGGATGGCCCACCCGCGCGGCGGCGAACGGTGGCGACGGCGCTTCGGTGACCAGCCGATCACCCAGTTCCGCGGCGCGGAGCTCATCGCCGATAAGTGGGACCTCAGCCGGTCGGCGATGGAGCAGTTCGCTCTCGAGAGCCACCGACGCGCGCTGGTGGCGACGGATGCCGGGCTGTTCGCCGACGAGATCGTGCCGGTGGCCGACCTGGTCCGCGACGAAGGCCCCCGCCGGGGCTCGACCGCCGAGGCCCTGGCTGCGCTGACACCGATCAGCGAGGGTGGACGGCTCACGGCCGCGCTGGCCAGCCAGATCAGCGACGGCGCAGCGGCGATCCTTGTCGCGTCCGCGGATGCCGTTCGCCGCCACGGGTTCCGGCCGCTCGCCCGCGTCCACACCATGGCCGTGGTCGGTTCCGACCCCGTGTTCATGCTCACCGGACCCATCCCCGCCACCGAGGCGGCCCTGCGCCGTTCCGGCCTCTCTCTCGACGAGATCGGGACGTTCGAGGTCAACGAGGCGTTCGCCTCCGTCGTTCTCGCGTGGGCGACCGAGACCGGCGCCGACCTCGATCGAACCAACCCTCAGGGCGGCGCGATCGCCCTCGGCCACCCGCTCGGGGCGACCGGCGCCCGCCTGATGACGACGATGGTGCACCGGATGCGCCGCGACGGGACCCGCTTCGGCCTGCAGACCATGTGCGAGGGCGGCGGGATGGCCAACGCGACCGTCCTGGAGCTGCTCTGAGCGACGCGCGGCCCAGGACGGAGAGCCGGCCGGTGTCCGCCAAGGACGCGACGCCGGTCCCTCGCGGGCTGGTTCCAGCGTTGGCCTTCGCGGCGCTCACCGGCGCCGTGGTGGCCGGACTGGGCAGCCCGATCGTCCTCGAAGTCGCTCGGGAGCGCGGCGTGTCGATCGAGGCCGCCCAGTGGACCCTGACCATTACCCTTCTGGTCGGCGTCGTCGGCACTCCCGTCGTGTCCCGCCTCGGCGACGGTCATCGGACTCGGCCGATCCTCGTCACGTCGCTGCTCGTCGTCGGCGCGGGTAGTGTCTGCGCCGCGTTGGTCCCGACCTTTCCAGGGCTGTTGGCCGGGCGGGCGATGCAGGGCCTCGGGTACGCCATGGTGCCCCTGACCGTCGCCATCGCGCGCCAGCACCTGCGCGGGCCACGGCTGAACCGGACCCTTGCCGTCCTCTCCACCAGCGTCGCGGTCGGTGTGGGCCTGGGCAACCCGGTCATGGGGTTCGCGGTGCTGGTCGCCAACTACCGCGTCGCATTCCTCGTGGCCCTCCTCGTGGCCGTCGCCGGCGCGGTGTGGGTCTGGCGGGTCGTCCCGTCGACCGCGGCCGCCCGCGGCCCGGGTGTCCGCGTGGACGTCGGGGGAGCGGTACTGCTCGGCGTCGGGCTGGCTTCCAGCCTCCTGGCCATCGCCAAGGGGCAGAGCTGGGGCTGGGGGTCCGCTCCCGTCGTGGGGCTGGCGGTGGTGGGACTGCTGGCCCTGGCCGGATGGGTATGCGTCGAGCTGCGAGTGAGCTCGCCGCTGGTCGACGTGCGGCTGGCCTGCGCCCACGGGGTGCTCGGCGTCAACCTCTCCGCGATCCTGCTCGGGATGGCGGTGTTCGGTGGGGTGGCGGTGATGATCCTGCTCGTCGAGCGGCCCACGACGGATGGGCTGGGCCTCGGGTACTCGGTGTTCGTCAACGGGCTGTTGATGGTCCCGATGTCCGTGGCCACCCTGCTGTCTCCACCGGTGTCCCGCTGGGTGATCCGGCATACCGGCCTGCGGTTCGTTTTGCCGGCGGGCGCGTTGGCGGTGGCCGCGGCGTTCGGGTTCTTCGCGGTAGCCCACCACTCCACGTGGCACATCGTGGTGGCGATGACGTTGATGGGCTTCGGGATCGGCGTCGCCTACGCCGTCATGCCGGCCCTGATCGTCGAGCGGACACCGCGCGACCGGACGGCGAGCGCGACGGGGATCAACCAGGTGCTGCGACTCATGGGGGGTGCCGTCGGGGCTGCGGGCGCCGCCGCGATCCTGGCGGCGCACGTGCCGCCCGGACGGCTGGACCCTGAGGAGACCGGCTACGGGCTGGCGGCCGTCGCTGCGGTCGTCGCGGCCGTGGCGGCGGCCATCGTGGCGTTCGTGCTCGTGCCGGCCGACCGGGCCGGGGCCGTCGACGAGGCGCCGCCCACGGCGGTCTCACCGCTGACCTGAGTGCGTTGACAGCCAAAGAGATTGCGCCTAAATTCAGGATAACCATGCGGATGAATTCACGGTGAGGTGCGCATGACGACGATGGACACGGTCGACCCCGCGGTGGACGACGCGCAGATCAGCGCGTTCTTCGCCGCCGACCCCGAGACCATCGCCTGGCCGTACCCGATGTACGAGCGGTGGCGTGAGGGTTCCGGCGTCGTCCGGTGGCAGGGCGGGCCGGCCACCCTCATCACGCACCACGCCGACGTCAAGGCGGTGATGGCCGGCGCCTACCCGATCGGGCAGAACGCCTACCGGTTCGGCGAGCTGGCCGAGGGGACCATGCGGCGGCTGCCGGCCGCACAGCACGAGATCTTCTTCAAGGTCCTCGACTTCGAGGGCAACTTCATGAGCCGGCAGGACGCGACCGGGCACGCGCGGCTGCGCCGCATCTCGTCGCGGGCGTTCACCGCCCGCCGCATCGAGATGCTGCGCGAGTCGATCCAGGGGCACGTCGACGACCTCGTCGATGCGATGCTCGAGAACCCCACACCGGACGTCAAGCGGGACCTCGCCAACCAGCTCCCCGTGCGCGTCATCGTCGACCTCATCGGGATCCCGCAGTCCGACCGGGACATGATCTGGGAGTGGTCCGAGGCGATCGGCGCGCTGTTCAGCCTGGACGAGACCTCGCTGCGCAAGGCCGACGAGGCCATCGACGCCTTCCGCGCCTACGTCGGCGAGATGATCCACCACCTCCGCACCACCGGTGAGGGTCCGGAGCTCGCCCGGCTGCTGCTCGACCACCGCGACAACGAGGCGATGACCGAGGACGAGCTGGTCGCGATGTACCTGCTCATCCTCTTCGGGGGCAGTGAGACGACCACCAACCTGCTCGGCAACGGCTTCGCCGCGCTCCAACGGAACCGCGACCAGTGGGACCTCCTCGTCGACGACCCCGGCCTGGTCCGCGGAGCGGTCGAGGAGCTGATCCGCTACGACTCGCCCCACCACTACCTGCCGCGGGTCGTCGAGGAGGACTTCCGGCTCCACGACGTCGAGCTCCGGGCCGGGCAGACGGCGATCGTGGTCATGGGCGCCGCGAACCGCGACGATTCGGTGTTCGACCGGCCCGGCGTCCTCGACGTGCGGCGGGCCAACAAGTCCGACCACCTGTCCTTCGCCTTCGGCGCGCACTACTGCCTCGGTGCCGCGCTGGCCCGGATCGAGGGCGAGGTCGTGTTCTCGACCCTGGTGCAACGATTCCCCGAAGCACGGCTGCTGACCGACGACCTGACCTACGGCGGGAGCGCCATGCTGCGCGCCATCCAGTCGCTGCCGACCGACCTCGGTCCTCGCGGTTGAGCTCCTACCGCCTCGACGCCCAGCCCGACCTCGGGCCACCCGGCCGTGAGGACCGGGTCGCCTTGCGGCAGGGCTCGACGTCGGTCACCTTCGGAGCGCTCGACGAGCGAGCCTGGCGGTATGCGTCGGGGCTGGTGGCCGCCGGGGTCGGGGCCGGCGACCGGGTCCTCGTCGCGCTGCCCAACTCGGTGCGGTTGTTCGAGATGCTGATCGGGGGTGCGCGAGTCGGAGCGGTCACGGTGCCGGTCAACACCCGCCTCTCCGACCGCGAGCTGCGGCTGGTAGCCGAGGACTCCCGTCCGTCCGTCGTCGTCGGCGACGCGGGGTTGCTGGACCGGATCCCCCGACTGGACACCGAACGCCACCGGGTCGCGGTCGGGGAGGACTACGAGACGTGGCTCTTCGCTTCCGAGCCCGTCGACGGTCTGACCGGGACGCCCGACGACGTGGTGCTCCAGATCTACACGTCAGGGACGAGCGGGCGGCCGAAGGGCGTCCTGCTCACCAACCGCAACCTCGCCGCCAAGGTGACGGGAGTCATCGAGCGCTGGGGACTCGACGAGGAGAGCACCAGCCTGCTGGCCACCCCGCTTTTCCACGTGGGCGCCCTCAGCTGGGGCCTTGTCGGGCTGGCCTCCGGAGCGACGACGATCCTCGCCGACGACGCCCGTCCGGCCACGATCGCCCGCCACCTCGAGGACGAAGGGGTGACGCACGCGTTCCTGGTGCCGTCGATGCTGGCGGCGCTGGCCCGCGAGGTCGGGAGAGCGACGGCCTTCCCCGCACTGCACACGGTCGTCTACGGGGGGTCGCCGATCAGCGATGGCGAACGTCGAGTGGCGACAACGGTTCTCGGGCCGGTACTGCGCCAGGTCTACGGGATGACCGAGACCACCGGCGGGTTCACGGAGCTGGAGCCCGACCCGTCCCGACCGGACGGCCACCCTCGGAGCGCGTCGGCCGGCCGCGCATACCCCTGGGTGGACGTGGAGATCCACGACCTGGCGACCGAGGCTCGTCTCGGCGTGGACGAGGTCGGCGAGGTGTGGACGCGGTCGGCGCAGAACTGTGTGGGCTACCACGGCCTCCCGCTGGCGACGGAGGAGCTGCTCCACGACGGGTGGCTCCGGACCGGTGACCTGGGCCGCCTCGACGCGGAGGGCTACCTCTACGTCACGGGACGGCTGACCGACATGATCATCAGCGGCGGTGAGAACGTGTACCCCGCGGAGGTCGAGCAGGTTCTGCGCCTCGACCCGGAGGTCGCCGACGTCGTCGTCCTCGGCGAACCCGACCCGACCTGGGGCGAGACCGTCGTCGCCGTGGTCGTCCTGGACTCGGCGTCCCACCGCACCCCCGAGTCGATCATCGAGGCCACCCGCGGCGAGCTGGCCGGGTACAAGCGTCCCCGTCGGGTCCACATCGTCGACGAGCTGCCGCGCAACGCGTCAGGCAAGGTCGCGACCGCGCAGCTACGGGAGCTGCTGGCTACCGCCGCTCCGTCAGGAGGAACAGCATGAGCGTCGAACCGGTCCGGATCCTCGCCTTCGTCAACCACATCGCGCCGGTCCCGGGGATCGAGGCCGACATCGCGCGGGCGTTCGAGTGGGGCGTCGACGTCGTCGTGGCGCAGGGCACCGGCAGCGACTGGGGCCCGTACTGGCTCGGCTCCGGCGAGCAGGTCTCGGCCAACCAGGCGGCCAACGTGGAGCCCTACGTCCGGGCAGCGATCGAGCACGGTGTGCCGTTCGTCTTCTCGTTCGGGATCGCCGGGGCCGACCCGCATCTCGACACCTGCCTGGAGGCGTTCGACGCGCTCTGCCTCCGCAACGGGTGGTCGCTGGACGTCGGCGTCGTCCGGTCGGAGGTCGACCGCGACCTGCTGCTGGCCACCATCGCGGGTGGCCAGCCGGTCGTCCCGGCGGGCCCGGGCGCGGCGCTGTCGCCCCGCCTCAGCGCCGACGACGTCCAGGAGGCAGAGCGGATCGTGGCCCTCATCGGTCCGGAGCCGGTGATGGCGGCGCTCGACCGCGGCGTCGACGGTGTCATCACCGGGCGGGCGCTCGACATCGGTCTGTTCATGGCACTGCCGATGCTGCGCGGTGTCCCGACGGCCGTGGCCGCCTTCGCCGGAAAGCTCCTGGAGTGCGGCGGCCTCGCGTTGGAGCCCGGCGACTCGGGCCGGTGTCTCTGGGCCAGCCTGGACGAGACCGGGCTCGAGGTCCGGTCGCCGTCGGCGGACGCCCGGGCGACCGTCCGCTCGCTGGTGTCGCACACCTTCTACGAGCGCTCCCACCCGACGCAGGAGGAGAACCCGGGAGGACTCCTCGACCTCGCCGACGCGACCTACGTGGAGACGCCGACCGGCATCCGCTGCGAAGGTGCCCGCTGGGTCGAGGCGCCCTACACCGTGCTGATGGAAGGGGCGCGGCGCGAGGGGTTCCGGGCGGTGAGCCTGCTCGGGGTCCGCGAGCCCGCCCTGCTCGCACAGGCCCGCTCGTGGGCCGACTCCGCCGAGGCGGCGGTGGTGAACGCCCCGCGGTTCGCCGACGCGGTCCGCGACGGTCGGCTCCGCGTCGCGACACGGATCTTCGGGTTGGATGCGGTCCTGGGTGCGCTGGAGCCCAACCAGGCCGTGACCGGGCACGAAGCCGGCGTCCTCGTCGACGTCGTCGCTGACACTGAAGAGCTGGCCAAGGAGGCGGCATACTTCGCGTTCATCCGCCTCTTCATCGGGCCGTACCCCGGGCGGAAGACCACCGCCGGCAATGCGGCCGCACCGATCATGCCGGTCGTCGTGCCGGTGTCGGAGGTGTTCTCGTTCTCGAT
The DNA here is from genome assembly GCF_036559105.1 of Lapillicoccus sp. Classification (GTDB taxonomy): domain Bacteria; phylum Actinomycetota; class Actinomycetes; order Actinomycetales; family Dermatophilaceae; genus Lapillicoccus. The sequence goes on from NZ_DATBTV010000156.1 coordinate 27,559, forward strand.
CTACCACCTGCTGCCGCTCGCCGACCCGGTGGCGCCGTTCCCGACCGAGGTGGTGCGGTTCCCGCGCGCCGCAACGGTTTCCGAGGTCGAGGAGGACCGCCATGCGCTTGTCTGAGGCGGCGGACGTCATCCGCAGCAAGAATGCCGGCCCCTTCACCGTCACCATCGACCTGTTCTTCGGAGACGAGCCGAAGTATGCGGCGGCCCGCTCGTCATCGCTGCTCACGGTCGAGGGTGTCGCGGCGGCCTACGCCGTGCCCGTCGACCAGGTCAAGGGCGTCTGGTGGGACGACCGGATCCGAGCGGCCAAGGTCTCGCTCGTCCGGTGGTCGTCGAGCAGCGACCCGTTCTGCTCCGACCTCTTCGGCGCGCACCTGCACACCCCCTTGGCCCAGGCCGAGCTGACTCCCCAGGGAGCCGAGTCGTGAGGTTCGGGATCCTGCTCACCTCGGTCCACGACGCGAGCGTCGACCCGCGCCAGCAGGTGCATGAGCACGAGGAGCTGGTGCGCGCCGCCGAGCAGTTCGGCTTCGACCTCATGGTGTGCGGCCAGCACTTCCTCGGTTCGGAGCTGCGCTACTACCAACCGGTTCCGTGGCTGACCCACCTGTCGGCGGTCGCTCCGACGATGCGCGCCGCGACCGGGATCATCCTGCTGGCGATGGTCAACCCGGTCGACATCGCGGAACAGATGGCCACCCTCGACGTCCTGAGCGACGGCCGGGCGGTGTTCGGGGTGGGGCTCGGCTACAGCGCCCACGAGTTCGACGCGTTCGGGGTGGAGCCGGGGACGAGGGTGGCCCGCTTCGAGGAGTCGCTGCGGATCGTTCGCGCGATGTGGAGCGGCGACGAAGTCGACGTCGAGGGGCGGTTCCACAGCGTGCGCGGTGCCCGGCCGTCGGTCCTCCCGGTCCAGCCGGGCGGCCCGCCGGTGTGGGTCGGGGGACAGGCTTCGGGAGCCGTCCGGCGCGCGGCCCGGATGGGCGACGCCTGGTACGCGCCACCGTTCCCCACGCATACCGAGCTCGCGTCCCTGCGCCAGCTGTTCCTCGACACCCGAGCCGCTGCGGGACTCCCGACGGACGGTGCGTTCCCGGTCCGCCGCGAGCTGCTCATCGCGTCGTCGAAGGAGTCCGGCGTCGAGGCCGCGCTGCAGCGGTACCGCGCGCGCTACGAGGTGTACCGGAAGTGGGGGCTGTCGGGGGAGAACACGCCGATGCAGTCCGGCGACGAGGTGCGGGCCGACATCGAGGAACGGTTCGTCATGGGGAGCCCGGCCGAGTGCGCCGACGCCCTCGGCGCACTGGAGGCCGACCTCGGGATGACCGACTTCGTGTTCAAGCCACACTGGCCAGGACTGCCGCACCGCGAGGCGATGTCCCAGCTCGAGACGTTCGGCACCGAGGTCGTCCCGAAGCTGCTGGGATCGCGATGAGGCTCGAGGCCGGGCAGGTCGCCGTCGTCACCGGGGCGGCGAGCGGGATCGGGCGGGGGCTGGCCGAGGGGTTCCTCCGGCGTGGGCTCGCGGTCGTCGCCGCCGACGTCGAGGCCATTGCCCTCGACCAGGCGGTCAGCGCGATGGCCGCCAGCGGCCGAGTCATCGGACAGGTGACCGACGTCCGCGATCCGGATGCGTTGCTACGACTGGCGGCTCGCACCCTCGACGACCTCGGCCGCGTCGACGTCGTCTGCAACAACGCCGGCATCGTCACCCCGCGCCTGCCGGTGTGGGAGCAGTCCCCGGAGGACTGGCGGTGGACCCTCGAGGTGAACCTCCTCGGTGTCGTCAACGGCATCCGGGCGTTCGTGCCGCACCTGATCCGGCAGGGCAGCGGCCACGTCGTCAACACCGCCTCGATCGCGGGTCTCGCGCCGATCCCCGGCGGCGGCAACGGCGCGTACACCGCCTCGAAGCACGCGGTCGTGGGGCTCTCCGAGACGCTCGTCGAGGAGCTGGCCACCGTGGGTGTGGAGGTCGGCGTCACCGTGCTCTGCCCCGGACCGGTACCCAGCCGGATCCACAGCGCCGAACGGAACCGACCGGCCGACCTGGTCGCTGTGGCCGGTGGTGGCAGCTCGCTGCCACCACCGGACTTCCAGCTGACTCTCGAACCGGTGGACGCCGCTACGGTGGCCGAACAGGTGTGCGCGGCCATCGAGTCCGGGCGGCGCTACGTGTTGCCTGGACCGGGCACGCCGGAGATGGCCCGAGCCCGGATCGACAGGGTGCTCGCCGACCTGGGCTGAGCGGTCGGTGCGAGTTCGGACATATCCGTGCGGTCCGGCACCGGGACGCGGGATGCTGGTTCCCGCTCAGGGAAAGGGGTCCGAGGGTGAGCGTGGTCGAGCCGCCGGACTACAACGTGCGCATCACGGGAGTGTCGGCGGGGCGCGGGCGGTCGCCGATCATCGGCGACCTGACGGCCCCGCCACCGCCGCCGACGCGCGGCGTGGGCGGTCCCGAGCTCGCCGATCGCGAGCTGTCGCTCATCGAGGGGGTCCCGGCGGCCGACCAGCCGATCGTCGTTGTCGTCGAGCTGGACTCGTCGTTCCCGGGTGGTCTGCGCGAGCAGCAGAGGACCTTCGAAGAGGTGTGGGACGCCTGGCGGGAGTCGTCCGCGGAGACCGCCGCGACCAGGGAGCCGATCACCGGGTCGCTCTACCAGTGCGTTCTCACCCGGGCCGGCCTGGCTGGGCTGGTCCAGCTGGACCAGGACCGCACCACCGGCCCGCCAGTCATCCGGCACGCGTGGCCGGACTACGTCCTCTTCGCCCAGGTGGACCGCTCGGCACCGACCGTCAAGGTCGACGCCGCGCGGCGGGCGTTCAACGCCAACGGCTCCGGGATCGTGTGGGCGGTCATCGATACGGGCATCGACGCAGCCCACGGCCACTTCTCGCGACTCGAGCTGGCCCGCGAGGGGCGCGTGGAGGCCGACAAGCTGCCGCGGACCGGTGGGCTGCACAAGGACTTCTCCCGGCTGGTGCAGCCGAACATCCCGTTCCCGGACAGTGGGGGCTCGGCCCTGACCGACGAGGTCGGCCACGGGACGCACGTCGCGGGGATCATCGCCGGGTCGTGTCCCGAAGGCGGCACGCCCATCGTCGCGGACTCGATGGAGCCGGTCAACGGCGGCTTCGTCCGACGCACCAACGTCGGGCCGCTCGCCGGGATGGCGCAGGAGTGCGAGCTGGTCAGCCTCAAGGTGTTCCGCCAGATCCAGGGCGCCGCGGTCACCTCGTCGTCCGCCGTGATGGCGGCGATCGAGTACATCCTGCGCGAGGTCAACACCAACCGGCAGAACCTGCGGATCCACGGCGTGAACCTCAGCCTGGGAGCCGACTGGGACCCGTCGCACTACGCCGCGGGGCTCTCACCGCTGTGCCAGCGGATCGACGAGCTCAGCGCGTCCGGTGTCGTCGTCGTCATCTCGGCCGGCAACAACGGCCAGACCCTCTCGGCTCAGTCGTCCAAGCAGTCCGTGGGCGTCCTCGCGTCGATCACCGAGCCCGGCCACGCCGCCACCTGCATCACCGTCGGCTCCACGCACCGCGAGGCCCCGCACGTCTTCGGGGTGTCGTGGACGTCGTCGAAGGGCCCGACCCTCGACGGTCGCCCGAAGCCCGACGTCGTCGCTCCGGGGGAGTGGATCTGCTCCGCCGCGACTGGACTGGTGCGCAACAGCGCCGGGCTCACCGGACGCGGGGTCAAGAAGACGCTGACGTATGCGGAGCAGAGCGGGACCAGCTCGGCGGCACCCCACGTGTCGGGTGTCATCGCCGGGTTCCTCTCGTGCCGGCCGGAGTTCATCGGCCGGCCCGCGGAGGTCAAGGCGCTGCTGATGCGGACGGCCACCGACCTCGGACGCGACCGGTATGCGCAGGGTGCCGGGCTCGTCGACGCGATGCGGATGTTGGCCGACAGCTGACCCACGGAGGCAGGAGAAGAACATGGATGGTTCGGCAGGCTCGTACTGGGAGCTGCGCTTCGACGAGCAGGGCGGTATCGCGGCCGGGGGTGAAGACACCGCCACGCTGGTGGGGCAGATCCGCGACAGCGGCACCCAGGACGTGTTCGTCATGAGCCACGGCTGGGGCAACAGCGAGGCGGCCGCCGACCAGCTCTACACCGCGATGTTCAACCTCATCCAGTCCAGCCCGGGGGTGCCGAGCTCGGCGCGGTACCTCGGGGTCTACTGGCCGTCGCTGTGGTTCCCCGACGCCCCGGAGGAGCAGCAGCGGGACCTCCCGCGGGCGCGGGACATGGCGCCCCCGCCGCCCGGACAGGCGGATGCCGCGGTGTCGGGTAAGGCGATCGCGAAGTCCTTGGCCGGCGGGTTCTCCGGCAGCGACCGCGACGACGTCAAGCGCATGGGCAAGCTCGTCGACCAGGGCCTCAAGGGCGTGGCGGCGGGGGAGTCGCCGGCGGTCCAGCAGCAGCGGCTCGACGAGTTCCACGGCCTGCTCGGCAAGGTGTTCGCGACGACGCCGGCGCAGGGCGCGACCACCGAGGAGGACGCCGGGGAGACCGCGCTGTTCACCACTGACGACCCGCGCGACGCATACGAGAAGCTCTCCGTGGTCATGGGGAGCGCTCCGCCGGAGAGCGACGTCCAGGGCATCGGCGACTTCTTCGGCAAGGTCTGGAACGGCGCGAAGGACGCGTTGCGGGTCGGTTCGTACTATCAGATGAAGGGTCGAGCCGGCGACATCGGTCGCAGTGGCCTGGCGTCCTTCCTCGTCGCGCTGCAGACGTCCGCGCCGACAGTGCGGGTGCACCTCATCGGGCACAGCTTCGGGGCCCGGCTCGTCGCGTTCTCGCTGGCCGGCATCGCCAGCCCGGAGCAGAGCCCGGTGGCGTCGCTCAACCTGGTGCAGGGCGCCTTCTCGCACTGGTCGTTCAGCGACGGGTCGACGGACATCGGGATCCAAGGCGCCCTGTCGGGCTTCCAGAACCGGGTCAAGGGACCGCTCTGCGCGACGTACTCGACGGCCGACTGGGCGGTGGGCAACTGGTACCCCAAGGCGTCGTTCCTGTCGCAGCAGGACAACCAGGACAGCGACGGCGCGGACCGTTGGGGCGGCATGGGTTCCGACGGGTACCGGGGTGTGACCGCCCACGACTTCTCGCTGCCGCTGAACGGCCAGGAGGTGTTCGTCGCGGGCGAGTTCCACCGCGCCGACGGCAACTTCGTCATCTCCGACACCAGCCAGAGCTCGTTCGCAGGGGCGCACTCCGACATCCAGAAGCCTGAGGTCGCGGCGTTCATCGTCGCGGCCGCCCGCGCCGGCGGCGGCCGCTGACTCAGGAGGGGCTTGCCGTATCTCGGGGAGAGCGTCACGCTCTTACTCATCGTTCGAGTGCGTCCGCAACAGGGAGCGCGCATGAGTGCGACTGTCGGTCAGGTCCTTCTCGTCGGTCCCACGGCGGACGAGGTCTTCGCGTTGCCCGAACGCGGGTACCTCCTCGTCGGACGCGAGGAGCACTGTGACATCGTCCTGAGCGACCCGACCGTCAGCCGCCGCCACGCGGCGATGCGCCGGCGCAACGGCGAGGACTGGCTGGAGGACCTCGACTCCCGCGGCGGGACATGGGTGAACGGCGTCCGGCTGGGCGAGCCGCGACGCCTGGTCGACGGCGACGAGATCCGCTTCGCGGGACACCACCTGCGGTACCGCAGGCCGGTGTCCGCGGCGGGCGACACGGAGGCACCGGTTGGCGGCGGGGCCCGGTTCGACGTCCAGCGCCAGGAGGCGGGGACGATCAACAACGTGGGTCGCGACCAGTACCTGTCGTATGTCACCCACGTCCAGCAGCAGCGCGACTCGTTCGCGCGGGACATCGCGGCCACCAAGACCAGAGGCAGCTGGCTGGCGTGGATCGGTCTGGCGATCTACGTCGTCGGGTTCCTGGTCTACGCGCAGGTAATTCTGCGGTTCATCGCGCTGATCTGGGACTCGATGGCCGGAAAGGGACAGCCGGACTTCAGCTCACTGAACGGGGGCCCCGGCGGCGTCGCGGGGATCGCGATCGGGTTCCTCGCGGCTTTCGTCGGCACCGTCATGCTGATCGTCGGGATCGTTCTGCACGTCGTCGCAGCGGCCCGACGGCGCCGTATGGACCAGCAGTTTCCACTGCCGTCCCCACCGTGGACGGGCCCACCGGGCAGGAGCGCGTCATGACGTTCAACATCCCCTCGCAGCAGGGCGGCGTCATCAACAACGTCGGAGGGGACCAGCACATCACGGGCGGACAGCACGGTACGTATGCCCCGACCGGCGTCGACGTCGGGTCAGCGGTGGCCCATCTGCGCGCGGCGGTGGCGGCGGCCGGTCTGCCGGCCGACGTCGCACAGCAGGCGGCGGCCCAGGTCGACGAGCTCGAGCTGGCCACGTCCGGGGACGAGCCGGACCGGGCGCGGGCGGCGACGGCGCTGGAGAGGCTGACGCGGGTCCTCGTCGCGGCGGGCCCGCTGGCCACGGCGGCCACGGCGTTCGCCGGACCACTGGGTGCTCTGGTCGGCTGGCTCGGCCCGCTCGGACAGGGCGTGGCCAAGCTGATCCCGGCCCTCTGACCGACAGGGCCTGGCGTCCACGTCTCGCGACTTCTCGGAGATGTCTGAGGAGTTTCGCGCCACATCGCCGGTCGGGCCGAAACTTCTCGGACATGTCTGAGTAGTCGCGGGCCAGCTCGCGGTCGGGCCGAAACTTCTCGGACATGTCTGAGAAGTGGGAGAGGCCCGGCCCTGCTCAGCCGAGGCGCTGCGGTTACTTCGCGGTGATGCCGCCGTCGACGGGGATGGTCACGCCGGTCACGTAGCTGGACAGGTCGCTGGCGAGGAAGAGCGCCACACCGGCGATCTCCTCCGGCTGGCTGGCCCGGCCCATCGGAATGGTCGCGAAGAATGCCTTCTTGCGCGCCGCGATCTCCTCGGGGTCGTCGGTGCGGAAGAACGCCGGCAGCCCGGGCGTCTCCACCGACCCCGGCGCGATCGCGTTGACCCGGATCCCGTCGGCCGCCCAGGCCAGGGCCATCGAGCGCACCAGCGCGATGATGCCGCCCTTGGTGAACGAGTACATGGGGCTGAACGGAGACCCGATCAGCCCCGACGTCGACGACGTGAAGATCACCGACGCGCCGTTCGCGGCCTTGAGCGCCGACGTCAGGTATCCGCTGAGGAAGAACGACGCCCGCGCGTTGACCTCGATGCCGAAGTCCCACTCGTCCTGCGTCAGCTCGAGCCCGGCGGCGCCCGGGATACCGACGTTGTTGTAGAGCACGTGCAGGGCGCCGTGCTCGCGCTCCACCTTCCCGGCCAGCGCCTTGAGCGCCCCCAGATCGCGCACGTCGCAGATCTCCGCGGCCGCGCTGCCGCCGGCGGCGGTGATCCCGTCGACGGTCTCGGCGGCGTTGGCCTCGTTGAAGTCGACGACGATGACATGCGCCCCCTCGGCCGCGAACCGTTCGGCGCCCGCGCGTCCCATTCCCGACGCGCCGGCCGTGATGAGCGCGACCTTGTCCTTGAGCAGCATGGTTCCTCCGTATGCGTGGGTCGGGTGGTCGTGGGCTTCAGGATCGGACGAGCAGCTCGGCCAGGGCGTAGGCCTGCTTGGTGGCGAAGACGAGGCGACGCGGCGCATACGCGTCCCCGAGCACGTGGACCGAGCCGAGCCGCGGCTTGAGCTCGTCGTACAGGGCGGAGTCGGAGACCGAGCCGCAGGCGAGGACCACCGAGTCGAACCCACCGACGGTCTCCTCGCGCAGCGAGTAGACGTTGCGGACCACGACCGAGGAGCCGCGGATCGCGACGACCTCCTCCATGAACCGCATCCGCACGCCCTGGGCGTCGAGCCGGCCGAGGATGCCGCCGACGATGTAGCGGCCCAGCAGCGGAGCCGGACCGGCGGTGGCGTAGGTCAGGACGACCTCGTGGCCCTGGCCCGACAGCAGGTCCGCGACCGACAGCGGCGCCACATGGTCGTCCTGCGCGACGACGAGGACGCGGGCCCCGACTCTCGCGTGACCGGCCAGCACCGCGCGCACGTCCACGACCGAGGGGCCGTCGGCCCCGGGGACCTGCGGCACTCGCGGCGTCGCGCCGGTGGCGACGGCCACGACGTCCGCGCCGAGCGACGCGGCCTCGTCGGCCGTCGCCCGATGACCCAGCTTCACGTCGACTCCGAGGTCGCGCAACCGGCGGCGCTGCCAGTCCAGGTAGGCCGCATACATCTCGTGTCGTGGCGCCATCGCGGCGTACCGCAGCTGGCCGCCGAGCTCGTCCGCGGCCTCCCAGAGCGTCACGTCGAACCCGGACTCACGTGTCAGCGCGGCGAGCTCCATCCCGGCCGGCCCACCGCCGACGACGAGCAGGCTCCGTGCACCCGAGACCGCCGGCCACGGACCCTCGACCTCGTGGCTGGTGCGCGGGTTCACGGCGCAGGCGAAGCCGAGCCCCTCGACGTAGCGCCGGCTGATGCACTCGTTCCCGCCGACGCAGGGACGGATCTCGGTGACCCGGCCCTCACGCGCCTTCTGGAGGATCCGGCCCTCGGCGATGTGCGCCCGCGCGATCCCGACGATGTCCGCGTGCCCCGCCGCCAGCACCCGCTCGGCCGCGTCGGGGCCGTTGATCCGACCGGTGTGGACCACCGGGATCGAGAGGGCGGCGGTGAGCTCGCCGGCCAGGGCGGCCCACTGCGCCGGGTCGAAGTAGGTCGGCTGGATGTAGCTGGGGTTCCCCCACGGCGAGCCGACGACGCCGTGGACGTAGTCGATCAGGCCGGTGGACTCGAGGTACTGCGCGATCTCGACGCCCCCGGCCACGTCGTAGCCACCGGGCACCTCCTCGCGGATGTTCAGCCGGACGCCGACCGTGAGAGCCGAGCCGACCTCGTCGCGGATCGCCTGCAGGGTCTCCACGGCGAAGCGGGTGCGGTTCTCCAGGGACCCGCCGTAGCGGTCGGTGCGCTGGTTGGTGAACGGGGACAGGAACCACTCGTGGATGTCGTCGTGGTTGAGGTGGACCTCGACGCCGTCGGCCCGTCCCTCGAGAGAGAGCCGCGCCGAGGCGGCGTACTCACGGACGAACGCGTCGATGTCGTCCTGGTCCATGACGTGCGGCATGAGGTTGATGACCGGCGCGCTCATCACCGCCGAGGCTCCATGGGGCATACCGCCCTGGTGGACCATCTGGACCGAGACCGTCGCTCCGTGCCCGTGGAGTGCGTCGGAGAAGGCCTGGACGCGTTCGACGAAGAACGGCAGCCGGAAGAAGCCGGTCGTCGCCGCGCCGACGCCGGTCGGGTCGAACCCGGGGATGACGGTGTTGCGCAGGTGGGTCGACAGGCTCGCGACCCAGGCGACACCGTCGTCGCGGACGCGCTCCTCGAAGTAGGCGATGTTGCGCTCGGCGTCCTCGTCGGTGCCGTAGATGTTGCCGATCGCCGAGGCGTGCGGCGGGAGCATGACTCGGTTGCGCAACCGCATCGTTCCCACGGTGATGGGCTCGAACAGGTGCGGGTATGCGTCGAGGCCGGCTTCCGGGGCGGGCACCGGTGCCCCCTCTCCTCGCGCGGACGGGTCTCCCCATTCCTAGCACATCAATGCGGATGATGAACAGAGATACCCCGCTCCGACTCTCGACAGGCGGACAGCCGGTGCCGCGGCCTTCCACGGAGTGACGCCGGTGCGGTTGGATTCGGGGCATGCCCGTCAGCGCAGACCGCGAGGAGCTCTTCGAGCTTCGCGTCGAGCGACGCCGCCGCGACCTCGTCGAGGCCCTGGAGACGCTGTACGGGCACG
>NZ_DATBTV010000157.1:0-25688 GCF_036559105.1 Lapillicoccus sp.
CCGGCTCCTCGTCGGCGCGCTGCAGGAGGCAGGGATCGACCCGGGTCGGGCCTACGTCACCAACGCGGTCAAGCACTTCCGGTTCACGACGAAGGGCAAGCAGCGGATCCACTCGACGCCGAGCCGCTGGAACGTCACCGCTTGCGGACCGTGGCTGCTGGCCGAGTTCGACGCGGTCCGCCCGCAGCTCGTGGTCGCCCTCGGCGCGACCGCCGGGCAGGCGGTGTTCGGGCCGAGCTTCCGGGTCGGGGTCTCGCGCGGACGGCCCTTGGACGCGCCGGCCGGGTGGCGGGTCGACGGCCCGGTCCCGACCTTCCTCGCGACCGTGCACCCGTCGTCGGTGCTGCGCTCCCGCAACCGGGAAGACGACCACGCCGCCCTGGTGGCCGACCTCAGAGTGGTCGCCGAGCACCTGCCCTGACCGAATACGGTCGGGTCGTCAGCTCGAGGCCGGCACGGTGCTCGTGCCGGGACCGTCCGTGATCAGTATCGCCTCGCCACCCGCCAGGACCGGGCCGAAGCTGCTCGACATCGCGTGCGACGTCCTCGTGAGGCTGACCTCGACCTGGTGGCCGGCGTTGGAGAAGACTCCGCTGGTCACCTCGACTCGCAGGGTCTGCCCTGGCCCGATGAACCTGTTGTCGGGGAGGGAGTCGTCGGGCAGCAGCACGTCACCGGCTCCGGCGAGCCCGTACACCGTCATCCCCTCCGAGGTGCGGTTCTCGATCCAGAACGCTCGGGTCGCGCTGGTCGACACCTCGTCCTCCCGATCACCGTTTGCGGTGGCGCCCAGCCGTCTGGCGGGTGCGGCGGTGGCGGTCGAGGAAAGCCCCACCACGCCGAACAGGGCGGTGCCGGCCAGGACTGCACAGGTGATTCTCGACAGGGTGCGCATGGGGATCAGTCCTTCTGAACCTCTCGCTGGCATCTCCGGCGGCTTCGCGGTTCGTCCTGATCTCAGCGTGTCAAGAGTTCGGTGTGCGGCCGATCCGCTGCCGAGGGCACGGCCCGGCTGGTTCTTCCGTCCCCTCGAACGGTGGACCCCTTGTCGAGAGGCGACTCTCTGCATACCATGATCACGATCATCATCAATATGGGTGGCGGCGACGGAGCCGCGACCGAGGGGAGTGAGCGCGGATGACGACCGACCTGGAGACGCGGATCGCCCGGCTGGAGGACACGAACGCGATTCAGGCGCTCGGGATCCTCTACGGCTACGTGATGGACGAGCGCGACGAGGACGGCATCCGCCGGATCTTCTGCGAGGACGCGACGCTGCGCTCGCAGGACGGCGTCTTCGCGGCAACCGGCATGGACGAGATCGTCACGACCTACCTGGGCCGGTTCGCGGCGCTCGGCCCGACCAACCACTACAGCCACGGCCACGTGGTCCGGTTCGACGACGACGACGCGGACGTCGCCTACGGACTGCTCGCCTCCCACGCGGAGGTCACCCGCAACGGGGTCGGCATGGTCGTCGCGCTGCGCTACAAGGACACGTACCGGCGCGACGGTGGCCAGTGGAAGTTCCAGGACCGGCTGATGTCGTACATGTACTACTTGCCCATCGCGGAGTACGCGGACGGTCTGGGTGACGGGACGGGAAGCGTCCGCGCGTACGGCGACCACCGGCCGGCGGACTGGCCCGAGTCGCTCCAGAACGGCGGCAAGCGCAACGACTGGCTGTGGGACTTCCTCGGTTGAATGCCGCGCATCGACGCGGCCGTCGTCTCGGTCAGGTCGCACGTCATGTCGCGCGTCATGTCGCGCCTGAGGGGGTAATGGCAGCACCAGACGCGACGTGACCGGAGACATGACGCGCACTGTGTCGCAGGCGCAGCGTTACTGGAGCTTCCGCCCGGGCCGGAACGCCGGGAGGGTGAACGCCAGCCCGACGCTGAGGGCGACCATCACCGCATACCCGGCGACCAGGCTGCCGGTCAGGTCGTGCAGCCAGCCGAGGACGACCGGTCCGAGCGCCCCGACGAGAAACGCGACCATCAGCGTCATCGCGCCGAGCCGGGCGGCCTGCTGCTGCGTCGACGTGTAGTCCGACACGAGCACGAGGACCAGCGCCGAGCCGCCGCCGACCCCGAACCCGAAGAGCCCGGTTGCCAGCAGCGCCAACGGTGTCGGCGCGACGACCATCAGCAGGACCCCTGACGCCGTGGCCACGACGCTGACCGCCAGCAGGGGGCGACGGTCGCGGGTGAAGTCCGTGATCGTCGGCAGGCTGAGCATCGCGACGAGCTGGACGACCTGGAAGTACGCGAACAGCCGGGCGGCGTCGGCTACAGGCATCCCCAGCGACGCGTAGTACGGCGTGATCCACGCCAGTCCGCTGAACCCGACGATCATCTGGACCGACGAGAAGATGGTGACCCACCACGCCGTCCGGGACCGCCACGGCAGCCGATGGCTGGCCGCCGCCTCGTCGGGATCGGGGTGCACCACGTGCCGTCGAAGCCGGGGGGCGAGAAGCAACCATGCGACCATCGTCACCAGCGCGACCACGCCCCAGAGCGCGAGCGACCGTCGCCAGCCGTGGAGCAGCTCGGCGGTGGGCACCGCCACCCACGCGGCGAGGGCGACGCCGAGGGCCAGCCCGGTCGAGTAGATCCCGGTGGCCAGACCCTTGATCCGCGGGATGTGGTGGGCGATCAAGCCGGGCACCAGCGCCGAGATGGCGCCCATCGCCGCGCCCGACACCGCCGACGACAGCAGCAGGACGGTGGTGGTCGTCGCGGCCAGGCGGAGCAGACCCCCGACCGCGAGGACGCCGAGGAAGGCCACCGTCGTGGCCTCCGAGCCGAACCGGGCCGCGACCCGCTGACCCACCGGGGCGAAGAGGCCCATGAAGACGACGCTCAGCGACGTGAGCATCCCCTGGGTGGACCCGGGGATGCCGAGCTCGTCGGAGATCGGGCCGAGCAGCGGAGGGATCGAGCCGAGTGCGGCACGCAGGTTCAGCCCGATCAGAGCGACCATGACCACGAGCAGCCACGCCGGGACACGCTGCTGCAGCACGTCGGCGGGGCCCTCGGCCGCGCTCGTCGGGGTCGCGCGGGCCTCGGTCACGTCGGGATCAGCGCGCCGTCGAGAGCGTGGTCGGGGCGTCGGTAGGCGTCGGGCGTTCGGTCGCGATGCGGGTGCGGTAGGTCAGCAGCTCGCGGGTCAGCCCGATCAGCACGACGCCGACCAGCCGGCCGGTCTCGTCGTGGTACCCGACCGCGCACTCAGCGGTGATGTCGCCCTCGAGCACCCGGACATCGGCCAGGCCGAGGTGCGGCATCCCCAGCGACTGGAACCGCACGCCCCACTGGTCGGTCCAGAACGTCGGCATCGGGAGGAACGGCGCTTCGGGCTCCGGGTCGCCGGCGATCCCGGCCAGCAGGCTCCGGGCCGCGTGGGCGGCGATCTCGGTGGGCCAGTTCCAGTGCTCGATCCGGACGGTGCCGAACCCGGGGACCGGGAAGCGTGCGACATCACCGAGCGCCACGACGTCGAGAACCGGTTCGCCGTCGCGCAGCGGGTGGAGCGCGCCGTCGCAGGCGACACCGTTCGCGAGGTCGAGCCCGTTACCGGCCAGCCACTCGACGTGGGGGAGCGAGCCCACCGCCTCGACCACCACGTCGGCGTCCAGAGCCGTGCCGTCATCGAGCTCGACGCGCTCAGGCCCCTCCGTGCCGTGGACCGCCGTGACCGACCGGCCGAGATGGAACCGCACCCCCCGCTCCTCGTGCCGACGCTGAGTCTCGGCGCCGACCACCGGCCCGAGGGCACGGACCAGGGGCAGGGGCAGCAGGTCGACGACGTCGACCTCGCAGCCCAGCTGGGTCGCCGTGGCGGCGACCTCGGTGCCGACGAACCCGGCCCCCAGCACGACCACCCGGCGTCCGGGTTGCAGCGCCTCGTGCAGCGCGGCCGCGTCGTCAATGGTCCGGATCCCGTACCGCCACTCCAGTGGCGCGTCGAGGGGAAGCCGCCGCGTCCCGACGCCGGTGGCGACGACGAGCCCTCGGTACGCGAGCACCTCGCCCCCCGAGGGTCCGTCGAGGGTGACGGTGTGCGCGTCGAGGTCCGCGGCGACCACCGACTCACCGAGCCGCCAGGTCACGTCGGCGGTACTGGCCCGCTGCCGGTAGTGCAGGGCGGCCGCGTCGACGCCGTTCTTGAGGGCGTCCTTGGTCAGCGGCGGCCGGTTGTAGGGCGGATGGACCTCCCGGCCGACGACGACGACCGGCCCGGTGTCGCCGGCCGCGCGGAGCTGCTCAGCCGCGCGGAGCCCGGCGAGGCCGGCCCCGACGACCACGATGGGGGCCGTCACGTCGGGACGCCTTCCAGCTCATGGTGAACCGAGGCCGAGCTCGTTGCCGCGGCCGCCGCCCGCCCCGCACGGTAACCGAACACCAGCGCCGGACCCAGCGTGCCGCCGGCGCCGCCGTAGACCATTCCGGTGGGAGCGGCCATCGCGTTGCCCGCCGCGTACAGACCGGGGATCACCTCGCCGTCGACGTCGAGGACCTCGCCGTCGACGGTGGTCAGCGGACCGCCCTTGGTGCCGAGCGCCGACCCGATGAGCTCCACCGCGTAGAACGGACCCTGGTCGACCGGACCGAGCGTCGCGAAGACCCCCGGGTACTGCCTGCGGTCGCCGCACCAGCCGTCGTACGCGCTGTCACCGCGACCGAAGTCGTCGTCATGACCCTGGGCGACGAACCCGTTCCAGCGGGCGACGGTCTGGGCCAGCGCGTCGGCCGGGACGCCGAGGTGGTCGGCGAGCTCGGCGATCGAGTCGGCCCGCATGAGCCACGACGGAGCCGGGCCGCCCGGCCCGGTGCCGAAGCCCCCGTAGGCGTCGACGAACCCCTGGTCGAACACCAGCCAGCAGGGCTGGTTGACGTAGTCGAACGAGCCCGGGTCGAAGGTGTGGAACGCGCCGCCCAGGGCGTTGTAGTTGGCCGCCTCGTTGGTGAACCGGCGACCGGACCGGTTGACGACGATCGAGCGTGGCAGTGTGCGCTCCCGCAGGACCAGCTGGACGTTGCTGCCGCCGTCGGCGCGCTCGCCCGGCAGCCGGACGACCGGCACCCACCACGCCTCACGCATCGCCCCCAGCGCCGCACCGACCCGCATCGCCATCCGGAGGCCGTCGCCGGTGTTGCTCGGGACGCCGGCGGGCTCGCGCATCGGACCGCGGAGGAACGCCCGGACCAGGTCGTCGTCGTACTCGAACCCGCCGGTCGCCAGGACGACGGCGCCTGCCCGGACGACCCGTTTGCCCTCGGGACCGGACAGCTCCACGCCGGTGACCGCGCCGTCCTCGACGACGAGCCGGACCGCACGGGTACCGGTCACCGGGACTACGTCGTGGTCGAGGCACCCGCGAAGGAGGGCCGCGACCAACGCCCGGCCCAGGCCCTCGACATGGGCCGCCCGCCATTCGGTCTCGACGTCAGTCGGGAGGACCCCGGTGCCACCTCCGACCGGCGTCTCCGTGACGCGCATCGGCCGTGGCGTACCGACCAGTCGCTCGCCCCACCCGTCCAGCCGGTCCACCGAGATGAGCTCGGGCTCGAGCGACCTGCCCCCGTGCGGCATCCCGCCCGGGTGCTCCGGGTGGTAGTCGGGGAACCCGGGGACCAGCCGCAACGTCAGCGGCGTATGCGTCCGCAGCCACTCGACGACCTCGTCGCCGCTGTCGACGAACGCCTGCGCCATCTCCGGCCGGATCATCCCGTGCGACAACGACTCCAGGTAGGCCAGGCCCGCCTCGCGGGAGTCCTCGACGCCCTGAGCCGCCGCCACGGACGTGGCCGGGATCCACACGACGCCGCTGGAGAGCGCGGTCGTCCCGCCGACCAGGTCCGCCTTCTCGACCAGCGCCACCGACGCCCCGGAGTCCGCTGCCGTCAGCGCCGCGACGAGCCCCGCCGCGCCGGTGCCGAGGACGACGACATCGACGACATCGACGACCTCGACGGAGGGAGGCGAGGCCACCCGCATACCGAGGGCGCTCAGTACGCGACCGCCGGCGCGTCCGCGCCGGTCAGCCGCCGAGGCCCGGGCGTGAAGGTGGCCGGGATCCGCTGGTAGCCGGTGTTCGTGCCCTGGTGCGGGTACGGCTCGAGGGCGTCGACGTCGACGACGTAGTCGGGCATCCGCTCCAGGATCTGCCCCAGCAGCTCCTTGGCCATGACCCGGCCGAGGTTCGACCCGGCGCAGCGGTGGACCCCGATACCGAACGCCGTGTGCCGGTTCGGCCACCGTGTGATGTTCAGCTGGTCGGGGTCGTCGAACTGCTGCGCGTCGCGGTTCGCCGAGTTCCACGCGAGCAGCACGCGGTCGCCCACCTTCATCGGGCAGCCGAGGAACTCGGTGTCCTCGACGACGGTCCGAGCGAGAGCCTGGGTGGGGGAGAAGTAGCGGAGGAACTCCTCGATCGCCTTGTCCAGCAACGACGGGTCGTCGATGAGCTGCTGGCGCACGTCCGGGTTCTGGTAGAGCCACACCACCGTGTTGCTGACCAGCGACGCGGTCGTGCCGACGCCGCCGGCGAGCAGCAGGTCGACGATCGAGAACACCTCGTCGTCGGTCACCGGGCGGTCGTCGACCTCCTGCTGGACGAGGTAGCTGATGATGTCGTCCTGCGGGTTCTCCCGCCGTGCGCGGATGACCTCCCAGGTCTTCTCGTTGATGTACGGGAAGTCGACCTCGACCGCATGCTGGTACTGCTCCGAGCCGGGGATCGCCGCGAGCGCCGCGTGGTGCGCCGAGGCATACCGGCGCCAGTCCTTGACGTCGAGCCCCAGCCAGTCGACGGTGACGAGGGAGGGGACCCCGATGACCGACGTCATATCGGCCTCGCCGGACTCGATGACCTGGTCGACGAAGTAGCTGACGTAGTGCTCGACCATGCCCTTCATCCGGTCGACCGCCGCCGGCGCCGTGATCGGGTTGATGAGCTTGCGCCACTTGCGGAAGTTGGGTGGGTCGATCTCGATGGGGATGTGGAAGTGCATCGGGGTCTTGGGGATGACGACGGACAGACCCTCGCCGCCGTAGCTGTTGCGCTCGGACGAGAAGATCTCGTCATGGCGCGCCGCCTCGAACACGGCCTGGTAGCTGGACAGGACCCAGTAGCCTCCGTGCGCCTCGGACCATGCGACCGGCGCCTTCTCGCGCAGCGCGCGGTAGGACCCGACCGGGTCCGCGGAGTGCTCGTCGGAGTTGTGGTCGAAGTGGACCACCGGGCAACCGCCGGCCTCTGTCATCGCTGTTCGCCTCTCGAAGGGGTTCCCTATTAAGTGATCATGGTTATACTAGATCCGGCCGATGTCAATGCTGCCCAGGAGGCTTCGATGCAGGTACGTGTCGACGAGGAACGCTGTCAGGGACACGGCCTGTGCCGCCTCAGCGCGCCCGACATCTTCTTCGCGCGCGAGGAGGACGGACACGCCTACGTGCTGAGCGAGACCGTTCCTGAGGGTCGCGAGGACGAGGCCCAGCTCGCCGCCGACAGCTGCCCCGAGCTCGCCATCGAGGTCGAGTAGCGGTATGCCTCGTCGCGCCTCTGGTGGCACCCTCGCCATCGGGTCGGGCTCGGCCTACGCGAACGACCGGCTGGCCCCCGCGGCCGCGATGGCGGACAGCGGGCGGGTCTCCTACATCGGGTTCGACTGTCTCGCCGAGCGGACCATGGCGCTGGCCCACGTGCGACGCCGCCGCAACCCCGCCTCCGGCCAGGACGAGCGGATCCGCCGGCTGCTGCCGCTGCTGCGCGCGTACCTCGCCGCGGGCGGCCGCGTGGTCGGCAACTTCGGCGCGGCCAACCCGGATGCGGCGGCCGCCGACTTCGTCGAGGGGCTGCGGGCCCTCGGCCTGCCCGGGGTCCGCCTCGGGGTGATCCGGGGCGACGACGTGCTCGACCTGGTCGTCGCCCAGGACGCTGAGCTGCCCGAGCTGGGGACCACCGTCGGCGCGCTGGGCGATCGGATCGTGTCGGCCAACGCCTACATCGGCGCCGAGCCGATCGTCGACTGCCTGCGCGAGGACGCGCAGATCGTGCTCGGAGGGCGGCTGGCCGACCCGTCCCTGTTCGTCGGCCCGATCTGCCACGAGCTCGGCTGGTCGCTCGACGACTGGGAGGCCGTGGGCCACGCGACGCTCGTCGGCCACCTGCTCGAGTGCGGCGTGCACAGCACCGGAGGCAACTTTGAGGACCCGCCCTACCGCGTCGTGCCCGACCCGCACCGGCTCGGCTTCCCGCTGGCCGAGGTGTCCGAGGACTCCGCGGTCGTCACCAAGCTCGACGGGACCGGCGGCGCCGTCGACGAGCGGACCATGAAGACGCAGCTGTACTACGAGATCCACGACCCGCGGACCTACCTCACGCCAGACGTCACCGCCGACTTCTCGCAGGTGCGAGTCGAGGACCTCGGTGGCGACCGGGTCCGCCTGTCCGGGGCGACGGGCCGTGAGTGGCCCGCCACGCTCAAGGTGCTCGTGGGAGTCGACCAGGGGTACCGCGCGACCGGCGAGATCTCCTACGGCGGCCCCGGCTGTCTCGAACGCGCCCGCCGCGCCGAGGAGATCCTGCGGGCACACCTCGACGAGCTGCTCGATCCCGGGGACCAGGTCCGGGTCGACCTGCAGGGCATGAACTCGCTGTTCGGCGACAAGGAGGGCACCGCATACCCGGAGGAGGTCCGGCTGCGGTTGGCCGTGCGGACCGAGTCCGAGGACCTGGCGCGAGACGCCGCCCACGAGGTCGAGCTGCTCTACTTCGGGCCGGCCGGTGGTGGCGGAGTCGTCACGTCTGTCCTGCCGGCACTCGGGGTCACCCCGGCGTACGTCCCGCGCGAGCTGGTCAGCCTCGAGACCGAGGTCGTGACGTCGTGAAGCTGCGCGAGATCGCCTACAGCCGGTCCGGTGACAAGGGCGACGTGAGCAACATCTGCGTCTTCGTCGACGACCCCGTCGACTACCCGCTCCTCGTCGAGCGCCTCACGGCCGACCGGGTCCGCGCGCACTTCGGCGGGCTGGTCGAAGGCGACGTGGTGCGGTACGAGCTGCCGAACGTGCACGGGCTCAACTTCGTGCTCGACCGGGCGCTCGGCGGCGGCGTCTCCATGACCCTGCGCGTCGACCCGCACGGCAAGTCGTTCCAGTCGCACGTCCTGGACATGGAGGTCTGAGGTGCCGTCGGTCGAGGAGCTTGCCGCCGCAACGGTGTTCGTCGACGGTCGCTGGTCGTCCGGCAACGGCCACGAGTATGCGTCAGTCGACCCGAGCACGGCGGAGGCTTTCGCGAGGTGGCGGCTCGCCGACGTCGCGCAGGCCGACGCGGGCGTGGCTGCCGCACGCGCGGCGTTCGCCGCCTGGAGCCGCACCGAACCGGGGGAGCGAGCGGCAGCGCTGCGCCGGTTCGCCGACCTGCTGGAGAAGCACCACGAGGAGCTGGCCCAGCTCGTCACCACCGAGGTCGGCTCGCCGATATCGCTCGCTCGCACCCTGCAGACCGCGACACCGGTTACCAACCTGAGGTGGGCGGCCGACGTCGCCGAGTCCGGACCGCGCGGTGGCTACCGCGAGCGGCTGCCCGCGTTGGACGGTCCGCCGCGGGTCGAGAGCGAGCTGCTCCGCGTACCCATCGGGGTGGTCGCCGCAGTGACGCCGTACAACTACCCGGTCAACATGATCGCCTGGAAGGTCGGCCCCGCGCTCGCGGCCGGCTGCACCGTCGTCCTGCTGCCGTCGCCGCGCGGAGCGCTCTGCTCGGTCGCCGTCGTCCGGCTGGCCGAGGAGGCCGGCATCCCGCCCGGTGTGCTCAACCTCGTGCCGGGCGGCCCGGACGTCGGTCATCGGCTCAGCGCGCACCCGGACGTCGACCTGGTGTCGTTCACCGGGTCCAACGCCATCGGTGCCGCCGTCGCCGAGGCGGCCGCGCCGTTGCACACCAAGGTCGTCCTCGAGCTCGGCGGCAAGTCGCCCACCGTGGTCCTCCCGGGCGCCGACCTCGCACGCGCGGTGGGGCCGTCGATACTGCGGTTCTGCCGCAACGCCGGTCAGGGCTGTGGCGCCACGACGCGGATCCTGGTGCACCGCAGCCAGTACGACGAGTTCGTCGACGCGGCAGTCGCGTTCCTGCGCGAGGGGGTGCCGGTGGGCGACCCTCGCAACGAGGAGACCGAGGTCGGTCCGCTGATCAGCGCGGAGCACCGCGACCGGGTGGAGGGCTACCTGCGTAGAGCCGTCGACCGCGGCGCGACCCTCCTCGCCGGCGGCGGCCGCCCCGACCCTCCGGGGTTCTACCTGGAGCCGGCGCTGGTCGGCGACGTCGATGCGGCCGACGAGATCTGCCAGGACGAGCTGTTCGCCCCGGTGGCGACGGTCATGCCCTACGACACCGTCGACGAGGCGGTCACGCTCGCGAACGACAGCCGGTACGGCCTCAACGCCCTCGTGTGGGGTGACTCCGAGGAGGCCCGAGACGTAGCGCTCCGCCTGGAGACGGGCACCGTCGCCATCAACGGCGGCGGAGGTGCTCGGCCGGACGTCCCGTGGACCGGCTTCAAGCGGTCCGGTGTGGGCAGCGAGATGGGGCTGGACGGCTACGCCGAGTTCTTCACCGTGCGGCACCTGCAGTGGCCGGAGGAGTAACACCGAAGCCGCTCGTCCCCAGCCTCGGCCGCGATGTCGGCTGGCTGGTCGAACGGTGGGCCGAGGTCGATGCGAGCCGGCCGTTCCTCACGTGGGTGCCGGTCGAGGGTGGCCCGCTCACGTGGACCCGGGGCGAGTTCGCCGCCGACGTACGAGCGTTCGCGGCCGGCCTCACCGCGCGCGGTGTCACCGCTGGAGACCGCGTCGCGTTGCTCCTGCCCAACTGCCCCGAGCTGCTCGTGGCCTGGTCCGCCGTCGCGTCGATGGGGGCGGTCGCGATCTGCCTCGACCCTCGTGCGACCGCTGACGACCTCAACTACGTCGCCGGCCACAGCGACCCGCGAGCCGTGATCGCCTCCGGCCTGGCTGCTGCGACCGCGGGCACGGCGATGCCGGGAGCCGACATCCTCGACGTCACTGACCTCGGCGAGCACCGGCATACCCTCCGGCCCTTCGCTGCCGCCCCCGAGCCGCTGGGGCCGGTCGCGCACGACGCGCCCTCGTCGATCCAGTACACGTCCGGGACGACCGCGCGGCCCAAGGCGGTCGTGTGGACCCAGGCCAACTGCCTCTGGGGCGGCCAGGTCGGTGCGGCCCACCAAGGCCTCACCATCTCCGACGTCAACCTCTTGCACCTCCCGCTGTTCCACACCAACGGCCTCTCGTACTCGTTCCTCTCCAGCCTGTGGTCCGGCGGTCAGGTGGTCCTCGTCCCGCGGTTCTCGGCGTCGCGGTTCTGGGACGTCTCGGTCCGGTATGCGGCGACGTGGACCTCCGTGGTCTCGTTCTGCGTGCGCGCGCTGGCGACCCAGGAGGCGCCGGAGCGACACGCATACCGGGGCTGGGGCAACAGTGCGACCCTCGCGCCGTCGGCGACGACCGGCGGCGTGCCGGTCGTCGGCTGGTTCGGGATGACCGAGACGGTCTCCCACCCGGTCGTCGGCAGCCTCGTCCACCCGGATGCCGAGGGCACGATGGGCCGGCCGGCGCCGGAGTATGCGGTCGCGGTCGTCGACGCGGACGACCGACCCGTCCGTCCCGGCGAGTCCGGCGAGCTGCTCGTCCGGGGCGAGCGCGGCGTCTCCCTGTTCGCCGAGTACCTCGGCGACGCCGACGCCACGGCTATGGCCTTCACCGACGACGGCTGGTTCCGGACGGGGGATCGGGTGCGGTGGGAGGAGTCCGGCACGCTGACCTTCGTCGAGCGCGACAAGGACGTCCTCAAGGTCGGCGGCGAGAACGTCGGTGCACCCGAGATCGAACGGGTCCTGCGCGGTGTCGTGGGAGTCCGTGAGGTGGCGGTCGTCGGGCGCCCAGACCCCATGCTCGGTGAGGTCCCGGTCGCGTTCGTCACCGTGGCCGAACACTCCGTCTGGACCGGTCCGGCGCTGGAGGAGCACTGCGCCGCACTGCTCACCGGACCGCGACGGCCCCGCGAGGTCCGGGTCGTCGACGACCTGCCACGATCGACGCTCGACAAGGTCGCCAAGGCGCGGTTGCGCGCCCTGCTCGTGGAGGAGTCCGCCGGTGCCTGAGGACGCAGCGACCGGACCGCTGGCCGGCGTGCGCGTCGTCGAGCTGGCCGGCATCGGGCCGGGGCCGTTCTGCGTCATGCTCCTCGCCGACATGGGCGCCTCCGTGGTCCGCGTCGACCGCGTCGGTGCGGCCAGCGCCGACTACACGGTGAACCCGGTCATCGAACGGGGGCGTCGGTCGGTCGCCGTCGACCTCAAGGCGCCGGACGGCGTTCAGGTGGTGCTCGATCTCGTCCGCGACGCGCACGTACTGCTGGAGAGCTACCGGCCGGGCGTGGCCGAGCGGCTGGGCATCGGCCCTTCTGCGTGTCACGAGGCCAACGAGCGCCTCGTGTACGCGCGGCTGAGCGGGTTCGGCCAGGACGGCCCATGGGCGGGGGTGGCCGGCCACGACATCAACTACATCGGCCTCACCGGGGCGTTGTGGTCGATCGGGCGTGCGGGGGAGCGACCGGTCCCCCCGATCAACCTGGTCGGCGACCTCGGCGGGGGAGCGGCGTCGATGGCCTTCGGCATCGTCTGCGCGCTTCTGGAGACGCGGAGCAGCGGACGCGGCCAGGTCGTGGACGCCAACGTCCTCGACGCCACGACGACGATCATGGGCTTCGTTCAGGGGCTCCGTGCGCAGGGCGTGTGGGGCCTCGACCGGGGCACGAACCTGCTCGACACCGGCGCCCCGTACTACGACACCTACACCTGCGCGGACGGCCGGTGGGTCGCCATGGGCACGGTCGAGGAGCGGTTCTTCCTGACCGCGCTCGACGTCCTCGGGTTCGCCGCCGACGACCCGCTGCGCGGCGCGCACAAGGACCGGTCGCGCTGGTCCGCCCTCCGGGAGGCGTTGACCGCGGCCTTCGGGACGCATAGTCGCGACGAGTGGGCCGCCGCCTTCCGCGAGCACGACGCCTGCGTCACGCCGATACTCGACCTCGACGAGGCCACCCGCCACGAGCAGGCCACGGCCCGCGGCGCATACCAGCCGATCCCCGGGTTCGACGTCCCACAACCCGTCGTCTCGCCGAGGTTCAGCCGCAGCCGCACCCCGGTCCCACCACCGCCGCCGAAGGTCGGCGCGGACACCGACGCGGTCCTGAGCGAGCTCGGGTATGCGCCGGAGCGGGTCGCAGCGCTGCGTGAGGCGGGTGTCCTGGGCTAGGTGCCTCCACGCCGCCGACCGGCCTCCTCGCGGGAAGGCGAACGATCGTCTCGATGTCCGAGGCGGTGGCCAGGTGACGCGGCTCCACGGCACCGCAACCTTCACCGCGTGAAGCGCGCCGGCACCTCGCGGGTCGGGCCTTCAGGTGCTGTCGTTGTGCTCGTCGAAGTGGCCGGCGTGCTCGGCGTGCCGGTGCCCGTCATGGACGTAGTCGACGTGGTCGCCGTGTTGGACGGTTTCGTGCCCGCAGCCCTCGCCGTGGACGTGCTCGTGCTCGGTCGTGTCGTGATGCTCGTGATCGGCGGACGTACTCATCTCGCGACTGCCCTCTCCTCTGCCCGGTCCTCGTGTCACCGTCGCGATCCGGGAATGATCGGATCGGCAGCACTCAGAGCCTGGGCTCAGCTCAACGGACTAGAGGCTAGTGGCGCCGGGGGTCATGCGACAGCGTTCCGGCAGAGTGGTCTCGGCCATGCGGAGCTCCGCTCTGAGCCCCGAGGGTGTGACCGGGCTCGTCCCTCACCCATGGCAGACGCCGGACGGCTAGGCATTCCACTGCGGGCCTCGACCGATGCGGAGCGGTCCGCGGACGGCAAGGGGGTCGACGTCCTTGCCTTTCTGGGTTGTTCGCACGATCCCCGCCTCGCGCAGCTGCCCGGCCACGCGGCGCGCGTCGTCCATCGCCGAGCGGAAGCGATCCCCGGCGACGACCCGGGCCGCGTCGCTGGGGCAGATCGTCGAGGTCGGCGCGCGGTGCCGCAGCAGGGTCCGCATGGCAGCTGCCAGACGTTCGGCCCGGCCCTCAGGACTGGCGGCTTCCCACCACGGCTCGCCCCGCTCCCCGAGCGCGACCTTGGCGTCCTGGACGCGGCCTCGAGCCCCGGCGACGACCTCAGCGGCGGCGACCGCTCGGCGAGCGGACATCAGCTCCGCGACCAGCTCGGTCCGCAGCTGCTCCGGAACGCCGGGATCGGTGGCGCGCCAACGGCGTCCATCGACGACGACGTAGCGCGGATCGTCGGACAGGTCGACTGTACGCAGCATCGCGGGTGGTCAGCCGCGGACGACCCGCGCGACCGGCACGATCTCGCGGACCGCCGGCACGATGTCGCGGCCCAGGTCGTCGAGGTACTCGACCACCTCGTCACCGGTCAGGTGCGGCCACTGTGCGCGGACCAGGATCGGGTCGATCGGGACCACCGCCGCCAGCTCGCGGATCTGGGCGACGCACTCGTCCGGCGTGCCGATGAACGTCTCCTTGGCCGCCACCTCGCGGAACGAGGACGTCAGCTCTCCGGCGTCCCGCGTCGCGAGCTGGCGCTGCGCATACGCCACCAGCCGCTCCTTGGCCATGTACTCGAACCGCTCGAAGGCGGCGTCCGTCGTCGCGGCCGGGACGATCTCGCGACGTAGCGGGTGCCGGACCTGGTGCTTGCCGAGACGCTCCCGCTCGTCCTCGTAGAGCGACAGGAGCCGGACCATGTCGGGGATCTTGGTCTCGGGGGTCACCGGCCAGCCGTCGCCCAGCCGGGCGGAGCGGAGGACGCCGACCCGGCCCATGGCCCCGACCCAGAGTGGCGGGTGCGGCTCCTGCCACGGCTTGATGTGCGGGCGCGCGTCGTCCAGCGGCCAGAACCGGCCGGCATGCGTGACGTGGTCCTCGGTCCAGAGCCGCTTCATCAGGGCCACGGACTCGTCGAGCATCGCGAACCGGGCCGCGAAGTCGACTCCGAGGGCGGTGAACTCGTCGGAGCGATACCCCGCACCGATCCCGACCACGAGCCGGCCGCGGCTCATGATGTCCAGCGTCGCGAGCTCCTCGGCAAGGGCCACGGGGTGGTAGAGCGGCGCCTGGATGATCGTCGTCGCGAGCGTCACATGCTCGTCCAGCTCGGCGGCAAGCCGGGCCAGGGTCGGCACCGGCTGCAGCCAGCGCAGGTCCCCGTACAGGTAGTGGTGGCCGATCGTGATGTAGGTCAGGCCGTTGCGTTGCGCGGCCTCGACCTGACGGAGCAGCAGGTCCAGGTGGTCGCGCGGAGACACAGTCGTGCGGACGTCTCCGAGGATGACACCGATCTCCACGCCGACTCCAAGTTCGTCTTCCGGCTCTCTGAATCAGTATCTATCATATTCACTAATAGGGACCGGAGGTCTGCATGGCGACGGAGCACGGCGGCTGCCCGGTGGTCGGGTTCGACCACAACTCGGCCGAGCACTCGGCCGACCCGGTGGAGGTCTATCGGCACCTGCGGGCCGAGGCGCCGCTGGCCTGGACGGAGGCTCACGGCGGCTACTGGGTGGTCTCCGACTACACCGGCGTCTTCGACGCGGCGCGGGACGACTCGACGTTCGCGTCCGGTCGCAGCGAGCACGGGGGCACCGGCCTCAACAACGTCATCCCCAAGGCGCCGGTGCGCCTGCACATCCCCGTCGAGCTCGACCTGCCGGAGCACCGGTCGTACCGCAAGGTCATCAACCCGCTCACCTCGCCAGCGGCGGTGGAGCGGATGCAGCCGATGATCGAGCGCTGGACGACGGCGTTCGTCGACGACGTCATCGAGGACGGCACCTGCGACCTCGCGTCCGTGATCGGCGTACCGGCGATCGTCACGATCGACTGGCTCGGACTCGACGTCGACGACTGGCGGCGGTACTCACGGGCCCTGCACTCGGTACTGGCCCACCGGGTCGGCAGCCCGGAGCACGCGCACGCCGTCGAGGTGGACATCCCCTGGATGGAGCGCACCATCACCGAGGCCATCGCCGAGCGCCGCCGCGAACCCCGCGACGACGTCATCTCGATCCTCCTCGAGGCCGAGGTCGACGGGCAGCCCATCACCGACGACGCCGTCTACTCGATCGTCGAGCTGCTCATCTCCGGCGGCGTCGGCACGACGGCCTCGCTCGTCTCGCAGACCCTCGTCCACCTCTACGAGCACCCCGACCAGCGGACTCGTCTGGCCGAGCACCCCGAGCTGCTCGACCGGGCCGTCGAGGAGTTCCTCCGCGTCTTCTCGCCGACCCAGGCTCTGGCCCGCACGGTCACCCACGACGTCGACTTCCACGGCTGCCCCATGAAGGAGGGCGACCGGGTGCTCCTGGCGTGGTCGTCGGCGAACCGCGACCCGGCCCAGTTCGACCACCCCGACCGGGTGGACCTCGACCGCTGGCCGAACCGGCACACCGCCTTCGGTATGGGCATCCACCGCTGCGCCGGGGCGCACATCGGTCGGGCCATCGCCCGCGAGCTGATCCGGCAGGTCATCACCCGGATGCCCGACTACGTGGTCGACCTCGACGGCCTCGAGGCCTACCCCCACCAGGGCGTCAACGCCGGGTTCCAGCGGATCCCCACGACGTTCACGCCCGGCCACCGGATCGGCTCATGACCGCCGACGCGCAGGCCTGGACGCGGCGGATCGACCCCGAGATCCGGGCGGTGCTCGACCTCGTGCCCCGTCTCGACCTCACCGACATCTCCACCGCTCGCCGCGAGCGTGCGGACCTGGCCGCCCGGGCGGCCGCCGGCCATGTGCCGCCGGCGACCGTACGGACGCGGGACCGCCGCATACCGGGTTGGCCGGAGGGCGAGCCCGACGTCGTGGTCCGGGTCCACGAGCCGGCCGGGCCGGCCACCTCGCGGCGTCCGGCGCTGCTGTGGGTGCACGGCGGCGGCCACGTCATGGGCACTGCTGCCCAGGACGACCCGCTGCTCCAGGACCTCGTCGCCCGCACTGGCTGCGTCGCGGCCGCCGTCGAGTGGCGCCGCGCTCCGGAGGACCCGTACCCGGCCGCCGTCCACGACGCCTACGCGGCGCTGCGCTGGCTGGCGGTGAACCCGGCAGTGGCCCCGGAACGCCTCGTCGTCGGCGGCGCGAGCTCCGGCGGGGGAGCCGCGGCCGGCCTCGCCCTGCTGGCCCGAGACCGGGGCGAGGTCCCGCTGGCCGGGCAGATCCTCGTCTACCCGATGCTCGACGACCGCGAGGTCACCGTCTCGAGCCGCGAGGTCCGCGACCCGCGCCTCTGGAACCACGAGAGCAACCGGCTCGGTTGGGCCGCATACCTCTCCGGCCTCGACGGCGACGAGGTTCCCGCCTACGCCGCACCGGCCCGAGCGGCCGACGTCGGCGGGCTGCCGCCGACCTGGATCGCGACCGGCGAGCTCGACCTCTTCCGCGACGAGGACGTCGAGTATGCGTCGCGCCTCTTCGCCGCCGGGGTGCCGACCGAGCTGCACGTCTACCCCGGTGCGGTGCACGGTTTCGACCTCTTCGCTGCGAATGCCGGCGTCTCCCGCCGTTACCGGAGGGACCGTGACGAGGCGTTCGACCGGTTCGTCGGAGTCGTGCCGTCCGAGTCCCCGGAGGCCGGGTAACGAGTCTGCCACGGGGTTCCGGGAAGTGCTTGCCAGCGCTGTCCCGAGCCTTTAGGGTAGGCCGAACACATGCTAATCATGTGCATGATATTCATACTCTTAAGGAGGATCGGATGCACGAAGACGTGTTCCGAGACCGGCGCCGCGTGGTGCTGACGTCGATGATCGCTGCGGGAGCGGTCATCGCCCTCGCCGCGTGCAGCAGCTCAGGTGGTACCTCCGGTGGGTCCGGCGGTGCAGCCACCGGCGGTGCCAGCGCCGGGAACCTCCCGGCATCCATCACGGTTGTCTCGACCAACCCCACCACTGGCGTGGTCGCCTTCGCGGGATCGGCGGCCAACAAGGGCTACGACCTCGCGGTGAAGGAGATCAACGCCCAGAAGTTCCTCGGCAACACGACCCTGACCCTCTCGAAGGTCGACACCAAGAGCACCCCGGCCACCGCTGCCCAGGTGACCAGCACGGCGATCGCTGACAAGTCGGTCGCCACGATCTTCGGATCGGTTTCCAGCAACGAGGCGGTCGCGCAGTCGCCGCTCGTCCAGAAGGCCGGGATGCCGATCATCTACACCCAGGCCGGCAGCGACGGGGTCGTCATCGGCGACTACACCTACCGCGCCACGCCCCTGATGCGTGAGTACTACCCGATCATCAAGAAGTTCATGAAGGACAAGGGCTACAAGTCCGTCGGCATCGTCTACACGCAGGCCACCCCCACGCTGCAGAACATCGGCAGCCAGACCCTCCCGGCGATCGCCAAGGAGCTCGGGATGACGGTCACCGGCAGCGTCGGCGTCGTCGGCACGACCCAGGACTTCAGTGCGCCGATCTCGCAGATCCTCAGCGGCAAGCCTGACGTCGTCTCGATCCTCCTCGTGGGTGCCTCCAACCCGACGGCGATGAAGCAGCTGCGCCAGGCGGGCTACACCGGTGACGTGCTCGGCAACTCGGGCGCCAGCGCCGGCAACCTCAAGCCGGCCGGAGCCGATGGGGCCGGCATGGTCTGGCCCGTCGACTTCAACTACCAGATGGCTGCGCCGTCGAGCCAGAAGTTCGCCAAGGCCTACGCGGCCGAGTACGGCGAGCAGCCGCTCAACTACGCCGC
This sequence comes from Lapillicoccus sp., assembly GCF_036559105.1. Classification (GTDB taxonomy): domain Bacteria; phylum Actinomycetota; class Actinomycetes; order Actinomycetales; family Dermatophilaceae; genus Lapillicoccus. Next base: position 18,834 of record NZ_DATBTV010000157.1, read on the forward strand.
CGAGGCGTACGACGCGGCGTGGTTCCTCGCCAAGTCGATCAAGCAGGCCGGCAGCGCCGACCGGGCCGCGATCAAGGACGCCATGGCCGTCGTGGCCAAGGAGAAGTTCGACGGCGCCCTCGGCACCGGCCTGACGTGGCAGGACCGCGACCTGCAGGTACCTGGCGTCGTGGTCCGCTGGAACGGCACCGGCGAGGACCTCCTCTACGAGGGCACCGGCTCCTGACGCCCACCGCGGCAACCGCCCGTCGGGGCCGTCCGATTCCCTGGACGGCCCCGACGGGCTACGACCACAATCCGGGGTAGAGGCAACGTCGCCTCGGGCCGCCTCGACCAGACGACACCGAAAGGGAGGGCGAGCGATGCAGGAGCTGATCGGAGCCCTGAGCCTCGCGTCCATCTACGTGCTGTTCGCGCTGGGGATGAGCCTCACGTGGGGCACCATCGACATCCTCAACTTCGCGCACGGGTCGATCTTCATGTTCTCGGCCTTCACGGCCTACGTCGCGCTGCAGTCCACGTCCCTGTCGTTCTTCGTCGTGCTCCTCATCGGAGTCGTCGTCGGCGCGGCCATGTCCCTGTTGACCCAGGTGTTGGCGTTCGAGCAGATCATCAAACGGGCCAAGGACAAACGGTCCGCCGAGATGCAGATCCTTATCGGCGGTATCGGCGTCGCGATCATTCCCCTCTCCATCGCGCAGCACTACACCAAGAGCAACCCCTTCGGGTTCGAGAACTCGTCGTTCCAGGTCACCAAGATCACCTTCGGTGACTACTGGGTCACCAACGTCCAGCTCATCACGATCGTGCTTGCCGCGGTGCTCGGCATCGCGACGGCGTGGTGGCTGCGCCGGTCCCGGCAGGGGCTCGCGCTCCGGTCCATCGGCGTCGACTCCGAGGTCGCCTCGATCATGGGCGTCGACCGTCGAAAGCTCGCACTGGCCACCATGGCGGTCGCCGGAGCCATGGCTGGGCTCGCCGGCATCCTGCTCACGTACAGCCTCGGCGCCATCACGCCCGAGAGCGGCGACACGTTGCTGGTCAAGGCGTTCGCCTGCATCATCCTCGGCGGCGTCGGCAGCACGGCCGGCGTGTACCTGGGGTCGTTCCTTCTCGCCGCTGCCGAGACCGTCGTCCTCACGCAGACGAACGGCCTCTGGGTCGACGCGGTCTCGTTCGGCCTGATCTTCCTGGTGCTCCTCGTCCGGCCCTCCGGGATCTTCGGCCGGAAGGAGGTCCGGCGGACATGATGGACTTCTTCGACGCCAACGTCGTCCTCGTCCAGGCCACCTTCATCGGCCTGGTTCTGGCACTGAGCGTCCAGGTACCGCTCCGGATGGGCGTCTTCTCGTTCGCCGGCGCTGGCTCCTACGGCATCGGCGCCTACCTGGCCGGCATCATCACCATCAAGTACGAGACCCCGGGCATCGTCGCGGTCCTCATCACCATGGTGTTCACCGCGGTCATCGGCCTGCTGCTCGGACTGGTCATCGCGCGGCTGGCCGGGCTCTACCTGGCCATGGCCACCGTGGCGTTCGACCTCATCATCTCGGTCCTCGCCATCAACGGCGGAGACCTCACCGGGGGGCCCACGGGTCTCTACGGCGTGCTGTCGGACTTCGGGACCATCCACCTCGTCATCGTCACGCTGGTGGTCCTGGCGCTCGTCGCCGCGTCGGAGATCGGCCGAACGGGACGCCGGGTCGACGCGGTCCGAGACGACCCCGAGCTCGCCGCGTCGGTCGGGATCAGCGTGCGCCGATACCGTCTGGTGGCGTTCGTCGCCAGCGGCGCTCTCGGCGGCGCCGCCGGCGCGATGAACATCCTCGTCCGCAGCACCGTCACCCCGCAGGACATCGGGTTCGGGCTCATCGTCCTCGCCCTGACCATGATCATCGTCGGCGGCGCACGCTCCTGGAAGGGCGCCGTGCTCGGGGCGGTCATCTTCACCTGGCTGCCCGAGCTGCTCACGGTCGTGGGCGACTGGCAGCCGCTCATCTACGGCATCATCGTCGCGCTGGCGGCGATCTTCCTCCCGCGCGGGATCCACGGCCTCTGGGTCGACTCGCGCCGGGCCATGGCACGGCGGCGCCGGGAGAAGGCGGCCGGTGGCGCGGCCGGGGTTGCGGGCGATGATGACGACGACTCCGGCTCGACGGTGATCGAGAAGCTCAAGGAGTCGTCCGAGGTGGAGGCGACGCCATGACCGAGACCGCAACCACACCGGTCCAGGAAGAGCAGGGGACGCCGGTTCTCGAGGCTCGCGACGTGGCCGTCCACTTCGGCGGCGTCAAGGCCGTCGATGGCCTGTCGATGACGCTGCGGGCCGGGAGGATCTACGGGATCCTCGGCCCCAACGGCTCGGGCAAGAGCACCCTGCTGGGCGCGATGACCCGGCTCACCCAGCTGACGCGGGGCGAGCTGCTCTTCGACGGCGAGGAGTACCACAAGGTCCCGGCGTCGCAGGTGGCCAAGAAGCGGGTCGCCCGAACGTTCCAGACCGTCCGCCTGCTGCCGGACCTCACGGTGCGCGACAACATCCAGCTCGGTGCCGACGCGCGGACCACCGAGGGGACCGGGTCTCCGGGTCTGCTCCGGACCATGTTCGGTCGAGGCACCTCACCCGCCGTCGCCGACGCCATCGCGCGGACCAACCTGGACGGGTTCGAGGACTACTACCCGTCGGAGCTGTCCTACGGCACGCAGCGTCGCGTCGAGATCGCCCGCGCGATCGCGATGAACCCCCGGCTGCTGCTGCTCGACGAGCCGACGGCCGGCATGAACCAGAAGGAGCGGGCCGAGATCTCCAAGCTGCTCCAGAGCCTGCGCGGTGAAGGTCTCTCCCAGCTGCTCGTCGAGCACGACGTCCAGATGATGATCGATACCTGCGACTACGTCTTCGCGATGAACTTCGGACACCTCATCGCGGAGGGCACGCCCGCGGACGTGGTGCGCGACCCGCAGGTCCAGGAGGCCTACCTCGGGAAGAAGTGGCGCGAACATGCTTGAGGTCAGCGACATCCACGTCAGCTACGGCAAGGTCGAGGCGGTCCGCGGCGTCAGCCTCACCGTCAAGCCGGGCAAGGTCACCCTTGTCCTCGGCGCCAACGGGGCGGGCAAGAGCACCACCCTCAAGGCCGTCGCCGGCCTCGAGAAGCCGACCTCGGGGACGATCGTTCTCGACGAGAAGCCCATCACCGGGATGCCTCCGCACGCGATCGTTCGGCGGGGGATCGCGTTGGTGCCGGAAGGGCGCCGCGTCTTCGCGCCGTTGATGATCCACGAGAACCTGCGGATGGGCGCCTACACGGCGCCGAAGAGCTCGTACGACGAGACGCTCGCGAAGGTCTACGAGATGTTCCCCATCCTGTCCGACCGCTCCCACGCGGCCGCGGGGCTGCTGAGCGGCGGTGAGCAGCAGATGCTTGCGTTCGGCCGGGCGCTGATGTCGCAGCCGAAGGTGATGCTTCTCGACGAGCCGTCGATGGGTCTGGCCCCCGCGGTCGTCGACTCGATCCTCACCAAGGTGCGGGCGATGGCCGACTCGGGGATCGGCATCCTCATGGTCGAGCAGAACGCCGAGGCCGGCCTGGACGTCGCCGACGACGTCGTGGCGATCGCCCGCGGCGAGGTGGTCTTCACCGGTCCGGCGACGAGCGCGCGCGACAACGCCTCGGTGCTGCGCGCGTTCCTGGGCGAGGCGGCGCTTGCCGGCCAGTAGCGCGCCGGCGGCTGCTACTTCGGCCGCACGCTCAGGCGAAGTAGCGCTGCTCCCAGGGGATGGTCTCCTTGAGGACCTGTGGGAACTTGCGGGCCGCATACCGCTCGTAGGCGTCGATGTGCTCGCGCATACGGGCCTCGGACTCCTTGGGGTCGCGCGCCTTGAGCGCCTCGAAGATCTCGATGTGGGCCTTGAGGATCGCCTGACGGCGATGGCTCGGGTAGTCGATACCGATCGCCGTGCCGTCCATGATCCCGGACAGCGAGTCGATGATGTAGCCGAAGAGGGCGTTGCCCGAGGACCACGCGATGATGTCGTGGAACCGCTTGTTGGCGTCGAGGAACGAGTGCTGGTCCTCGATCTCCTCGCGCATCTGGATGATCGTGCCCTCGAGGTCGGTGAGGGCGTCGTCGTCCATCCGTTCGGCGGCGAGGCTGCTGATCATCGGCTCCATCGCGGTACGGACCTCGACGATGTTGCGGAACGGCGCGGCCTTCAGCTGCATGAGCAGCACGAGGTTGCTGGCGAGGTGCGACGCGTCCGGGTCCATGAGCACCGGCCCGCCCCGTGGTCCGGGCTTGAGGGTTATCACTCCCTGGAACTCCAGCAGCCGCAACGCTTCTCGCAGGGTGCCGCGGCCGGTCTGGTACTTCTCGAGCATCGTCCGCTCGGGGGCGAGCAGGTCACCCGGCTTCCGGCCCTCGCGCAGCGCGTCCTGGACGATGCGTTGGGCCACCAGAAGGGCCGCCTTGGGCGGACGGGTGGAGGTGCCGTTGATGGTCATCGACGTGCGTCCTTCGTCGAACAGTTCATTTATGCCAAAGATTAACATGATTATGGGCGATGTGAACCTCGCCACATGGAGAGGCCGGTTCCCGTGAACAACTCACTCGGTGACGAGGAGACCGTCGAGGCGCTGGCCCGCCTGGTGCGTGAGTGGGGTCGCGAGCGGGTCCGGCCGTTCGTCCAGGAGCGCGAGGCCGCTGGTGAGTTCCCCCGCGACCTCTACGCTGAGATGGGCGAGCTCGGCTTCTTCGGATGCGTCTTCGACGAGTCGCTCGGCGGGACCGACGTGGGCTTCGCCGCCCTCGCCGCCGTGGCCGAGCAGCTCGCCTGGGTCTACCCACCGCTTTCGGCGGCGATGAACCTTCAGGCCGCCACGGTACCTCTGACCATCGCCAACTGGGGGGACCCCGACGTCATCGCACGCTGGGTGCCGGATCTGGTGGCCGGCCGCGCCCTGGGCTGCAACGCGATGACCGAGCCGGCCGGTGGGTCGGACTTTCTCGGGTCGATGCGCACGCGGGCGGTCCGCGACGGGTCGGACTGGGTGCTCAACGGATCGAAGATGTGGATCACCAACGCCAACGTCGCGGACGTGGCGGTTGTATACGCGCGTACCGACCCTGCGGCCGGACACCGCGGAGTGACCGCGTTCGTCGTCCCCACGCATACCTCGGGCTTCGAGGCGACCCGGGTGCCCTGCCGCGGGCTCGGGAAGCTGATGCCCACGAACTCCGTCTCGCTGGTCGACGTCCGGGTGCCGGCGGGGAACGTGCTGGGGGAGGAGGGCCAGGGCTTCGTCGTCGCGATGAACGCGCTGGACTACGGGCGGCTCAGCGTGGCGGCGCGGTCGGTCGGGCTGGCGCAGGCGTGCCTCGACGCGGCGCTCGAGTACGCCGACCAGCGCGAGGCGTTCGGCGAGAAGATCGGCTCGTTCCAGATGGTCAAGAAGCAGCTGGCCGACATGACCTGCGAGGTCGCGGCGGCTCGAGGCCTGGTCCGAGCGGCGGCCGCGAAGTACGACACCGGCGACCTCGCGACGCGGGAGAGCTCGATCGCGAAGTACTTCGCCGGCGAGGTGTGCAACCGCGCGGCGCAGGCGACGGCGGACATCTTCGGTGGCGCGGCGTTCAGCGACGACCTGCCGATCGGGCTGTACCTCAACTACGCCAAGCTCTGGCAGACCGGCGAGGGCTCGGCCAACATCCAGGCGCTGCTCATCGCGGACGACGCGCTGGGCTGGAGGCGGATGGACCGGCACCGCACCGTGCTGCGGCCGCGAACCACGGTTGGATAGGCGCATGGCTGACGTCGAGGTCGAGGTCCGTGGTCCCGCGCTGTGGGTGACGCTGAACCGGCCGGACCGGCGGAACGCGTACGACGCCGACATGGCGGCCGCCGTGGTGGAGGCGCTCGTCGAGGCTCCCCGGCACCACGCGGTGGTCATCACGGGTTCGGGTAAGGGCTTCTGCGCCGGGGGAGCCCTGACCAACCTCGCATCGCCCGACCTGGTCGGGATGCGTGGCCTGTATGCGGGTTCGCTGCGGCTGTTCGACGCGATCCGGACCTGCCCGCGACCGGTCATCGCCGCGGTGAACGGCGCCGCGGCCGGTGGCGGCAATGAGCTGGTGGTGGCCTGCGACCTCGCGATTGCGGGGCGGTCGGCGACGTTCGGGCAGACCGGGCCGCGAGTCGGGTCGTCCCCGGTGACCGGCGCCACCAACGTCATGGGGATCCAGATCGGGGAGAAGAGGGCCAAGGAGCTGGCCATGCTCTGTCGCCGGTACTCCGCGGAGCAGGCCCTCGAGATGGGGCTCGTCAACGCGGTCGTGGACGACGACGCGCTGGTGACGACGGTGGACGCGTGGGTCGACGAGCTGGCGGCGCTCAGCCCTCGCTACCTGGAGATCACCAAGATCAGCTCCAACATCTGGTGGAACGCCGCGCGGGACTCGTTCCTCACCGGTCTGGGGATGCTGACCCAGGCGGTGGGCAGCGACGACATGGTGGAGGGCGCGGAGGCGTTCATGGCAAAGCGCAAGCCCGACTTTCCCGACCCCGCCTGACTCGGCTTCCCGCCCGGCAACAACTCGGACATGTCTGAGCCGCAACACCCGAGTTGGCGAAACGGCCCCGACTTCTCAGACAGGTCCGAGTTGTGGCGGGCACGCGTCTCCGTGATCAGGGGCGCGCCTGCCTGGGTGCCGGAGGCCATGGTCGGATCCAGGTCGGGTAACCCGGATGGTCGTTGCCGCAACGCTGTCGGGTACCTGACCGGGTATCCGACGCGCCGCTAGGCCCAGGCCGGTACGGCAGCAACAACTCGGACATGGCGGACAAGAAGCGGCCGA
>NZ_DATBTV010000158.1:0-3237 GCF_036559105.1 Lapillicoccus sp.
CCGCCCCGGCTCCGACCGCGGCCGAGCCGACCCGGCCGGCGGACCTCCCGGTCCCCGCGCCGGCTGCGGAGGCACCCAGCGCGCCGGCAGCCAAGACGCCCAGCGCGCCGGCTGCAGAGGCACCCAGTGCGCCGGCAGCCAAGACGCCCAGTGCGCCGGCTCCGGCCGCTCCCGCGACTCGCTCGGAAGTCCCTGCCGCCCGTGAGGGTGGTCAGCCAAGCGCTCCGGCACCGCGTCCAGGCGCCGCGCCGCGTCCCGCCTCTGGTGGCTCGGCCGGCACCTCGACAGGCCCGCGTCCCGGCGCTCCGCGCCCGGGCAACAACCCCTTCGCCCCTTCTCAGGGCATGCGCACCGGTCGCGACGGTGGTCGCGATGGCGCTCCCCGAGAGGGTTCCTCGCGTCCGGGTAACAACCCGTTCGCCCCATCGCAGGGTATGCCGCGTCCGCAGAGCCGTCCCGGCGCTGCAGGACCGCGTCCCGGCGGCACGGCAGGTCCGGGTGGACCGCGTCCCGGCGGCCCGCGTCCGAGCCCGGGCATGATGCCCGACCGCAGTGCGGTCGGTCGTCCCGGTGAGCGCCCCGCCCGGGGTGGCGGCCGCGGTCCCGGCGGCCCCGGTGGTCCCGGCGGCGCAGGCCGCGGTCCGGGTGGTCCCGGTGGCGGTGGCGGGTTCGCCGGTCGTCCCGGTGGTGGCGGCTTCCGTGGCGGCGCTGGTCGTGGTTCGACCGCGGGTGCCTTCGGGCGCGGCGGCGGTCGTCCCGTTCGCGGACGCAAGTCCAAGCGTGCGAAGCGCCAGGAGTTCGAGCAGATGCAGGCGCCGTCGCTCGGTGGCGTCAGCGTCCCCCGTGGTGACGGCAAGACGACCATCCGCGTGCGTCGCGGGTCGTCGCTGACCGACTTCGCCGACAAGATCAACGCCAACCCCGCTTCGCTGGTCACCGTGCTGTTCCACCTCGGTGAGATGGCGACGGCAACGCAGTCGCTGGACGAGGACACCTTCAAGGTGCTCGGCTCCGAGCTTGGCTACGACATCCAGGTCGTGTCCCCGGAGGAGGAGGAGAAGGAGCTCTTCGACTCCTTCAACATCGACCTGGAGACCGGCATCGAGGGCGAGGACGACGAGGACCTGTCGCAGCGTCCGCCGGTCGTGACCGTCATGGGTCACGTCGACCACGGTAAGACCCGCCTGCTCGACGCCATCCGCAACGAGGATGTCGCCGGTGGCGAGTCCGGTGGTATCACCCAGCACATCGGTGCCTACCAGGTGCACAAGATGCACGAGGGCGTCGACCGTCCGATCACCTTCATCGACACCCCCGGTCACGAGGCGTTCACCGCCATGCGTGCCCGTGGTGCCAAGGTCACCGACATCGCGATCCTCGTGGTCGCGGCCGACGACGGCGTGATGCCGCAGACGATCGAGGCGCTCAACCACGCCCAGGCGGCGGACGTCCCGATCGTGGTGGCCGTCAACAAGATCGACGTCGAAGGTGCGAACCCGGCCAAGGTCCGTCAGCAGCTGACGGAGTACAACCTCGTGGCCGAGGAGTACGGCGGCGAGACGATGTTCGTCGACGTGTCCGCCAAGGCGGGCGAGAACATCGACGCCCTCCTGGAGGCCGTCCTGCTGACCGCGGACGCGGCTCTGGACCTGCGCGCCAACCCCGACAAGGACGCCCGCGGTGTCGCGATCGAGGCCAACCTCGACCGTGGTCGCGGTGCGACCGCGACGGTGCTGGTGCAGTCCGGCACCCTGCACGTCGGTGACGCCATCGTGACCGGCTCTGCCTATGGGCGTGTTCGGGCGATGCTCGACGAGCACGGCAACAACCTCACCGAGGCGACCCCGTCGCGTCCCGTCCAGGTCCTGGGCCTGTCCTCGGTGCCCCGCGCCGGTGACACGTTCGTGGTGGCCCCGGACGACCGCACGGCCCGTCAGATCGCCGAGAAGCGTGAGGCCGCGGACCGTCAGGCCTCGCTGGCCAAGGCCCGCAAGCGCATCTCGCTCGAGGACCTCACCGAGGCCCTGGCTGCCGGCAAGGTCGAGACCCTCAACCTCATCCTCAAGGGTGATGTGTCGGGTTCCGTCGAGGCGCTCGAGGACGCGTTGTTGCAGATCGACGTGGGCGACGAGGTCGACCTGCGGATCATCGACCGCGGCGTCGGTGCGATCACGATGAACAACATCAACCTCGCGATGGCCTCCAGCGCCGTCATCATCGGCTTCAACGTGCGGGCCGAGGGCCAGAACGCTGACTACGCCGAGCGCGAGGGCGTCGAGATCCGCTACTACTCGGTGATCTACCAGGCCATCGAGGAGATCGAGGCGGCGCTCAAGGGCATGCTCAAGCCGGAGTTCGAGGAGATCGAGCTCGGCACCGCCGAGATCCGCGAGATCTTCCGCTCCAGCAAGTTCGGCAACATCGCGGGTTCCATCGTGCGCAGCGGCGAGATCAAGCGCGGCACGAAGGCACGCATCACCCGCAACGGGGTCGTGGTGTCCGAGAACGTCGAGATCGCCGGCCTGCGCCGCTTCAAGGACGATGTCACCGAGGTCCGTGAAGGCTTCGAGTGCGGTATCAACCTCGGGTCCTACAACGACCTGCAGCTCGGCGACCTCATCAGCACCTACGAAATGCGTGAGAAGCCGCGAGCCTGATCCGCAGTCGGCGTAGCCGGAGGGTTCTGCCCTTCGGCTACGCCGGGTCGCGGGCCGCACGGACCCGGTCCACCTCCCCGACCCATCTCTTTGCCCACTCTTCGCACTAGGAGGGACTCTCATGGCTGACGCCGGACGGGCCCGCAAGATCGCGGACCGCATCAAGACGCTCATCGCCGCCAACGTGGCGTCGATCGTCAAGGACCCCGACCTGGGCTTCATCACGATCACCGACGTGCGGGTCACGGGCGACCTGCAGCATGCCTCGGTCTTCTACACCGTCTTCGGTGACGAGGCCCAGCGTGAGAAGACGGCAGCGCTGCTGGAGAAGAACAAGGGCAAGCTGCGGTCGTTCGTCGGACAGCAGATCCAGATTCGGCTGACCCCGAGCCTGGACTTCTTCGCCGATGCCATCCCCGAGACGGCAGCGCACCTTGAGGACCTGTTGCGCGAGGCCAAGGACCGCGATGCGGCCGTGGCCGCGGCCGCCGAGGGCGCCACGTATGCCGGGGAGCCCGACCCGTACAAGAAGCCCGAGGACGCTTCGGACCTCGACGACGCGGATGCCCGCTCCTGACGG
>NZ_DATBTV010000159.1:0-4783 GCF_036559105.1 Lapillicoccus sp.
CCCTTCGCGAGATGGGTGGCGCCGCCGAAGGCTGCGGTGGCGTAGAAGTGGTCGTCGTCGGCCGCGAACGTGACGCCCCAGAAGTTGCGGTCGGCCGGCGCGATCCTCTGCCCCTGGTCGATGAGGGTGTAGTCCTCGAGGTCGCTGCTGGTGCGGTCGGACAGGCGAGTGACGACGGTACGCGTGGAGAAGCTGGTCGCCGCATACGAGTCACCGGCGACGAAGCTCGTGGTGGCCGACAGCATCCCGTCGTCGCTGAGGCGCGCCCGACTGGGGCTGCCCGTCAGGGGGATAGGCGTCTTCGCCCCGGTGCCGTCGTCGTAGACGGTCGCCGTATAGGTGGTGACGATGCCTCGCTCCGAGGCCAGGCACAGCGTGTCGACGTGGGTGGAGAACACGCGGTCGCAGGCCAACGTCGTATAAGCGCGTGGCCCGCCGACATCGGAGAGCGGCACCATCGCCACTGTTCCGTACTGCGAACCGAGGGCGGTGTTGCGGAAGACGATGCGCGGCTTCGACTCGACGGACGCGAGTGCGGTGCTGGCCTCGGTGGGCTGGCCCTCCGCCTCCTGGGACTGCTGAGCCCTGGACACCGCGATGAAGGTGCCGGTACCGACGACCAGCACCACGGCCAGGACCGCCAGCACGACGAGCCGGAGGCGTTGGCTCACGCGGTGGCCTCGTCGACGGGCGTTCCCGCACCGCCCGTGCCGGTGGGTCGCAGGCCGCGAAGGAGCCACCACGCAACCGGGATGGCCAGCAGCAGCAGCCCGGCGTACGCGTACACCGCGGGACCTCGGCCCAAGGTTGCCCAGAGCACTCCGAAGAGCAGCGACGAGGCGAACCGCGCCACGGCGACGACCGTCTGCGTGGTGGCGATACCCACCGCCCGCACCGAGGTGGGGACGAGGCTGGCGGTCAGGGCCGCGAGCACGCCGTCGGTCGCTGCGTAGAACGCGCCCAGGAGCAGCAGGCACACGATGGTCGAGGCCAGCCCACCGCCCGGACCGGCGGCAGCGAGGTAAGCGCCCACCAGGAGGACGTGGCCACCCACGAGCACTCGCTGCCGCCCGATGCGGTCGGCGAGTCGGCCCACCGGGACGGCGAGCGCGAAGTACGCCACGTTGGTACCGACGAAGAGCAGCGGGAACCAGGTCGCCGCGAAGTCGTCGCGCTGCTGCAGGGAGAGGTAGAGGAAGCCGTCGCTGATGGCCAGGACGCTCAACAAGGCGGCGGCGGCGACCAGCCGACCCATTCCTGACCGGGCCATGACCGCCAAGGACGGGCGCACGGCTATTCGCCGGGTGTCGCCGCTGGCCCGACGCGGGCGCAGGTCGGGAACGACGAGGCCTAGGACTCCGAGGCCGAGGATGGCGGCGGCGAAGGACGCCACGAAGACCGAGGTGTAGTCCCCGGGGACGAGCCACAGGACCGTAAAGGCGACAAGTGGTCCGATGGCCGCTCCGGCGGTGTCGAGCGCCCGGTGGACACCGAACGCACGACCCAGCGACTCGGGCGGCGAGGCGGAGGCGATGAGGGCGTCGCGAGGACCAGTGCGCAGTCCCTTGCCGAGCCGATCGACGGTGATGACCGCGGTCAGGGCGACGAAGCCGTGCAGGGGGACCAGTAGCAGCTTGCTGACCGCCGACATCCCGTACCCCGCGAAGGCCACCCACTTCGGTCGGTCGGTCCGGTCCGAGTACCAACCGCCGAGGATCCGGACCAGCGCGCTCACGCCTTGGTACAGGCCGTCGATGAACCCGTAGGCCAAGGGCGTCAGACCGACCACCGCGGTGAGGTACACCGGCAGGATCGCCGACACCGATTCCGACGACACGTCGGTCAGCAGACTGACGACACCCAGCAGCACGACCGTGGGCGCGACCCGTCGGCTCGCCGTGGCGACAGTGGTGCTGCCCTCAGCGCCCTGACGAGGGCGTTCGGAGATGTACACCGGGCTCGCTTTCCTACCGTGTGGCGCGACCCCCCCGGCCACACCTTGCCTGGACAGGATAGGAAACCGAGACCGGCAAGACGGTCGCTTTCGGGCGATTTCACCGGAACGGCTCAAGGTGGCTAGACTTCTGCGGTTGCCTCGGCGAGGGACGCTGCACGGCCGGCCCGGCCCGCGCGTCCGTGATCGACAAGGACGGCGCCCGGGTTTCCCGGGTCCCCGTGTCGCGTCCCGCGTCGAGGCCGATCACCGGCCATCAGACCTGAGGAGCACCTTTCCATGCCCGAGATCAAGCTCGTCGCCGAGAAGCGCACGCAGTTCGGCAAGGGCGCGGCGCGCAAGATCCGCCGCGACCACAAGATCCCCGCCGTGCTCTACGGCCACGGAGCCGCACCCGTCCACATCACCCTGCCGGGCCACGACACGATGATGGCGCTGAAGAGCGCCAACGCCCTGCTCGACATCGAGGTCGATGGTGAGAGCCAGCTCGCGCTCGCCAAAGACATCCAGCGTGACGCCATCAAGCCGGTCATCGAGCACGTCGACCTGGTCATCGTCCGGCGCGGTGAGAAGGTCAACGTGGACGTGCCGGTCACGACCACCGGCGAGGCGGCGGCAGAGACCATGGTCACCCTCGACTCGCAGACCGTCGAGCTGTCGGTCCTCGCGACCCAGATTCCTGAGCACGTGGTCGTGTCGGTCAAGGGCCTCGAGGCCGGCACCCAGATTCTGGCGAGCCAGCTCGAGCTGCCGGAGGGCGCCGAGCTCCTGACCGACCCGGACGTCCTGGTCGTCAATGTCACGCAGCAGATCTCGGCCGAGGCGCTCGAGGCGGAGCTCGCCGAGGCCGAGGCCGAGGCCGGCATCGAGCACGAGGAGTCCGACGCCGAGGCGGCCGAGGCGGCCTCAGCCGAGGGCGAGTCCGAGTCCTCGACCGAGTCGACACCAGCGTCCGACGCCGGGTCCTCCGACTCCTGACATCAGCCGCACCCACGAACGGCCCGGTCCTGACGGACCGGGCCGTTCGGCATACTTGACGGTCGTGTCCGATCACGCGGTATGGCTGGTGGTCGGGCTCGGCAACCCTGGAGCCCGGTATGCGGGTAACCGCCACAACGTCGGGGAGATGGTCGTCCGCGACCTCGGCGCCCGTCACGACCTCGGGGCGCTGGCCGTGGGCACGCTGCGGAGCCGCGCCGGTCGCGCCGGCCCGTTCACGGCGCACCGGACCCGCGCCCTCGTGGACGAGGTCCGTCTCGGTGCGCCCGGCTCGGACCGGCCTCGGCTGGTGCTGGCCATTCCGACGACCTACATGAACGAGTCCGGCGGTCCGGTGAAGGCCCTGATGTCGTTCTATTCCATCGAGATCGGGCAGCTCGTCGTGGTGCACGACGAGCTCGACATACCGGCCGGGAACGTCAGGGTCAAGAAGGGCGGAGGCGAAGGTGGGCACAACGGGCTGCGCTCCCTCTCCGCGTCCCTCGGAACCAAGGACTACCTGAGGGTTCGGGTCGGCATCGGCCGGCCCCCCGGCCGGATGGACCCGGCCGACTTCGTGCTGCGGGATTTCTCGGCCACAGAGCGACGCGACCTCCCGCTGACCCTGGACACCGCCGCCGACGCGGTCGAGTCGCTCGTCGAGGTGGGGCTGCTGGCGACGCAGCAGCGCTTCCACTCGCTCTGAGCTAGCAATCGATAGTCCGATTTGCCTGGTACACACCGCTATTCCCAGCCGGACGGCCGAGGGTGGTCATCCCTTCGGACTATAGGCGGGCCAAACCGGTCACCCTAAAGTTCTTGGCGGGGCACAGTATCTCCAGCGGGATCTGGGGATCTATGTAGGCGCCGGACCAGTCCTTGGGGGGTCGGTCGGAGCGTGCGGGTGTCTGCTGCTGCGCTGTGCGCAGGGGCTACTTGACGATGCGTGGGGGAAGTCGTGACGGAGTATGTGAGGACGGTCGAGGACGCAGGCGTCAGCCGCGTCATCGGCGCCTCCAGCGATCTGGCGTCGCAGTCGTGGGCTTGGCTCGAAGGCCGGCGGGCCCCAGAGACGCGACGGGCACAGCGCGGTTGGCTTCGGGCCTACCGGTATCGCACGGTGGCAGGGGACTTCGCGGTCGCAATGGTGGCAGCGGTCGCAGCATCATGGGCCCGGTTCGGGACGGGTGAGTTCTGGGGCGGCTGGGCTCTCGCCATCGCCCCCCTGCTGTGGGTCGTGACGCTGGCCTTCGCGGGCACCTACCGGTTGCAGGTCCTCGGCGGGGGTTCGGACGAGTACCGCGCCATCAGCCGCGCGTTCGTCATCCTCGTCGGGCTGATCGCCGTGGTCAGCTACGTCGGGGCGTTCGACCTGCCGCGTGGGCTGGTCCTACCGCTCCTCCCGGCGATGTTCGTCGGGAGTCTCGTCATGCACTGGCTCTTCCGCAAGGGACTGATCCGCTCTCGCGTCGACGGGGAGGCATCGCTCAGCACCGTCGTGGTGGGCCGCGCCGACTCGGTCGCGCAGATGATCCGCGAGATCCAGTCGGCCCCGCAGGCCGGCATGAACATCGTCGGCGCCTGTGTCTCCGGGCTGGGCTCGACGTGGAGCGGTGAGCAGGTCATCGAGGGCGTCCGCGTGTTCGGACCGCCGGAGTCCGCACTGGCCGCCGTCGACTTCCTCGACGCCGAGATGGTTGCCGTCTCCAGCCATCCCGACCTCACCGGCGCGCCACTGCGCCGCCTCGGCTGGGCGCTGGCCGAGCGTCAAGTGGAGCTCGTCGTCTCCCCCGGCATCGTCGAGGTGGCCGGCCCCCGCCTGTCCCTTCGACCGGCCGCCGGTCTCTCCCT
>NZ_DATBTV010000160.1:0-4491 GCF_036559105.1 Lapillicoccus sp.
CATCGGGTACCCCTGGCCGGCCATGAGGACCTTGAGGCAGCGCACGTAGGACTTGTCGACGTCGCCGGAGGATTGGTAGGCCACCGACTCCGGCTCCTTGTACGCCCCCTTGCAGAGCCGGACCCGGCTGCCCTCGTGGGCGAGGTCGGCACAGTCCGCCTCGGTCCGGTGGAGGTAGGCCTGGAGCACGGCGCCGACCGTCGGGAAGTCCTGGCGCAGCTCGCGCAGGGTCTCGAGGGTGCCGTCGGTAGTGGTGTGGTCCTCCATGTCGAGGGTCACCGTGGTGCCGGCGTTCGAGGCCGCCTGGCAGATCTGGCGGGCGTGCTCGAGGGCGATCTGGTGGCCGTCGCCGGGAAGCGCCTGGCCCAGCGCGGAGAGCTTGAGCGAGGCCTCGGCGGTCCCGTCGGTGGTGAGCCCGGCCCCGGCGAGCGCGGCGATCAACGCGAGGTAGGCGTCCCGGGTGTGCTGGGCCTGGCTGAGCTCGGTGGTGTCCTCGCCGAGGTAGTCGATGGTCGACATCCGGTGGCGGGCGGCGAGGCCACCGGATGCGCGTACGGCGTCCTCGGTGCGCGCCCCGGGAACGAATCGGTGAACGACGTTGCGGCTCACCGGCGCTCGTTCGACGGTGTCACGCACCGTCGTCGAGGCGGCGAGCTGCAGAAGGCCGTTCCGCAGCAGGTCACTGGGCTCCACAGGAGCAATCTATCGCCGGTCCCCGGTCGTCCCTCGGGTCGGCTCATCACCGGGACGAGGACCTAGGCTTCCGGCATGCCCACCGCCCTGACCATCGAGGAGCACGGTGAGGGGATCGGCGATGCGTGGACCGTGCTGCGCGACAACGCCGCTCGGGCCGGACTGTGGGCGCCGGTGCCGACCTGCCCCGGGTGGACGGTGCGGGCGCTGGTGGCGCACCAGGGCATGGTGCACCGCTGGGCGGCCGGTTGCCTACGCGGTGAGCGCGCCGACGACGAGGCGTGCGCCGTCGTCGAGCGCGAGGGCCTCGCCTCGCCCGACCTGCTCGCCTGGATGGACGAGGGGGCCAAGGACCTCCTGTCGACACTGGCGTTCGCCCCGGCCGACCTCGACGTGTGGTTCTTCCTCAAGGACTCCGCCGGGCCGCGGCAGGGCTGGGCGCGCCGGCAGTGCCACGAGACGACGATCCACGCGGTCGACGCGATGAGCGCCGCCCGCGGTTCCGTCCCACCGGCCGCGGAGACCTGGATCCACGCCGAGCTCGCGGCCGATGGTGTGGACGAGCTGCTGATGGGCTTCGTGCCGCGACGGCGGACCGGGTTGGAGCTTCCCGAACCCAGGACCGTCGTCGTCCGCACGACCGACACCCGGCAGGCGTGGACGCTGAGCGCCGGCGACGGGCGGACCACGTCCAGCGTGGGCGAGCCCGCCGCGGGCGCGGCCGACGTGGAGCTCTCGGGCACCGCGGCCCAGGTCTATCTCGCCCTCTGGAACCGCGGCGATGAGGTCAGCTGCACCGACCCGGCGCTGCTGGAGCGCTGGCGTTCGGACGTGCAGGTGCTCTGGTAGCTCGGCCCGGGACGCGGACGGCTCGACGGGCAGGAACGGCCGGATCCGTCGTTTCGGCTCCGATTCTCGTCCTGCTGCCCGTCGAGCTGTCCGCCGCGGCGGTCAGGGGTCGACGAGGTACCGCTGGAGGACGGGTCCAAGCCACGCCGCGAGGTCGTCGTGGCCGGCCTCGACTATCGCCGGCATCCTCACGACGTATCGCGTCGTGGCCAGCCCGAGGAGCTGAGCCGCCGCCAACGCCCCTCGTAGCGGCGCGTCGGCGACCTGGGTGCGGTTCGTGACCCGACCGGTGATCTCCCGGGCCACGAACTCGCGCATCAGCGCCGCGACATCGTCGTTGGTGTGGACGGCCCGGACCAGCGCGACGAGCCGTTCCTGGTTGTCGGCGTCGTCCCAGACCGTGAGGAAGGTCCGGACGAGCCGTTCCCCCAACGTGTCGAGCGGCCCCTGAAGCACCCGGTCGACCATGACCGCCGGGTTGACCCGCGTGAGGACCACCGACTGGGCGAAGAGGTCGGCCTTCCCGTCGAAGTAGTGGTGCACCAGCGCAGGGTCGACGCCGGCCACGCGGGCTACCGCCCGCAGCGACGTGCCCTCGTACCCCTTGTCGGCGAACTCACCGCGGGCCGCCTCGGAGATGAGGCGCCGAGTGTCCTCGCCCGCGGGGCGGCGGCCGCGGCGGACCGGTGGTGTCTCGTCGCTCACGGCTGCGGCACCGCAGCGAAGTGGAGCCGCGCGAACGCCAGCGCCGCGGCCAGGTCCAGCTCGCGCCCGTCGCCGTCCAGGCGCCGGGTACTCACCTCGACGACGATCGACCCGTCGAAACCGTTGCCGGCCAAGTGTTCCAGCATCTCGCCGCACGGCTGCGTCCCCCGGCCGGGCACCAGGTGCTCGTCCCGCGACGAACCGCTGCCGTCGGCGAGGTGGATGTGCGTGAGCCGCTCGTCGAGGGCGTGGGCCATCGCCATCGCGTCGGAACCGGCCGTGGCGGTGTGCGAGAGGTCCAACGTCACGTGGTCGAACGGCTGGTCGACGGGGTCCCAGTGCGGCAGGTAGGCGAGCATCTCGCGCTGCCCGGCCCGCCAGGGAAACATGTTCTCGACCGCGAGCCGGATGCCGGTCTCCTCCTCACGGATGGCGATCCCGTCGACGAACCCCGCCGCATACTCGCGCTGCCACCGGAACGGCGGGTGCAGGACGACGGTCGGCGCCCCGAGCGTGAGGGCCATGTCGATAGAGCGGTCGACCTTCTCCCACGGGTCCGTCCCCCAGACCCGTTGCGTGAGAAGGAGAGTCGGTGCGTGGATGGACAGGACGGGGAGCTCGTGCAGGTCGCTGAGCGCCTGGATCGCCCCCGGCTCCTGGGTCACCGGGTCGGTCCACACCATGACCTCCACCCCGTCGTACCCGAGGCGTCCGGCCGTCGCGAAGGTCGCCGCGCAGTTCTCGGGGTACATCGAGGCCGTGGAGAGCCCGATGCACGTGGTCACGGGCGCCATTGTCCGACATGTTCGCCGGCGCCCGTGCCGGGGCGACCAGCAGGTGACCTTCGCCCCCGGAGCGGCATCACGTCCGCGAGACGCGGGGCGACCCCGACCGGACCCTCCGCATACGCTGAGCCGGTGGCCGAGGTTCCGCTGGACATGCCCCGCATCTGGGTCGAGTTTGCCGACCCCGAGGACGCGGGCCAGCGGTTCCGGTGCGACCTGACGTGGCTCACGTCGAACTGGATGTGCATCTACGGGAACGGCTGCCAGGGCATCTACGCCGACCGTCCGGACGACGGGTGCTGCACACTCGGCGCCCACTTCACCGAGGACGCCGACTACGAGCGGGTCGCCGCCGTCGCGGCCGAGCTCGGGCCGGACGAGTGGCAGTACCGCGATGTCGCCTACCGAAAAGGTGTGCTGCGCAAGGACAACTGGACCGAGCCGGAGGACGGCGCGACGAAGACCAAGGTCGTCGACGGCGCTTGCATCTTCCTCAACCGAGCCGGCTTCCCCAGCGGGATGGGCTGCGCGCTGCACCAGCACGCGGTCCTGCAGGGTCTGCCGCCGACGTCGCTCAAGCCCGAGGTCTGCTGGCAGCTGCCGATCCGGCGCAGCTACCGCACGGTCGAGCTGGCCGACCAGACGAGCTACCTCGAGGTGACGATCACGGAGTACGACCGCCGGGGGTGGGGCCCCGGGGGCCACGACCTCGACTGGTACTGCTCGGGCAACCCCGAGGCGCACGTCGGCCGGGAGCCGGTCTACCGGTCCAACAAGGTCGAGCTCGTCGAGCTCATGGGCGAGGACGCCTACGAGGAGCTCGTCGTGCGCTGTGAGGCCCACCTGCGCGCCGTCACCGCGGCCCGGAGGATCGGCAACCGCAAGCTGCTCCCGCTGCTGGTCCACCCGGCCACCCTGGCCGCGCAGGACGTGCGCAGCGCCGAGCGCGCGTCGGCGGCGAAGGTCGAGAAGCTCGCGGCCGCGGCCCAGTCACAGGCCAAGCACGGGAAGAAGCGCCCTCGTCGGTGACCGAGCCGATACGCAGCCCGAACATCTGGGACTCGCCTGAGGTCTACGAGCTCGAGAACCTCGGCGTCGACCGTGCGGGCGTCATCGAGGCGGTGATGCGCGAGGTCCAGGACTGGGCCGGGCGCGACGTCCTCGACATCGGATGCGGCACCGGGTTCCACCTCCCGCGCTTCGCGGCGACGGCGCGGACGGTCGTCGGCGTCGAGCCGCACCCGCCCCTGGTCGTGCAGGCCCGTCGCCGGGTGGTCGCGCTGCCGACGGTGCGGGTGGTGCAGGCCTCGGCGGCCGAGACGACGCTCCCCGACGCGAGCGTCGACGTGGCCCACGCGCGGTGGGCCTACTTCTTCGGCCCGGGGTGCGAACCCGGACTGGCCGAGCTGGACCGGGTGATGCGCCCCGACGGGACGGCGTTCGTCGTCGACAACGACGC
>NZ_DATBTV010000161.1:0-6089 GCF_036559105.1 Lapillicoccus sp.
GCTGCTGGCCTGGCTCACGTAGACGATGACCGCGAGCGAGAGGGCGGTCGTGAAGATGATCGCCGCATACGGCGTCCGGCGGGTGCGGTGCACCTTGCCGAGGAACGGCGGCAGCACGGCCTGCCGGGCCATGCCGTAGAGCAGGCGGCTGGCCATGAGCATGTTGATGAGGGCCGAGTTGGCCACCGCGAACAGCGAGATGAACGGCAGGATCTGCTCGACCGGTATGCCAGGGGCCGCGGTCTCGACGACGGTCACCAGCGGGGTGTCACTGTCGGCCAGGACGCCGACGGGAACCAGGGCCACCGAGCAGAGGGCGATGAGGACGTAGATCAGGCCGGTGACCGAGATGCCGGTGATCATCATCTTGGGGAAGATCCGTACCGGGTCCTTGGTCTCCTCGGCCATGTTGACCGAGTCCTCGAAGCCGACCATCGCGAAGAACGCCAGGGAGGTCGCCGCCGTCACCGCGAAGAACGCGCTCTTGTCGCTGGGCGAGTCGAAGACCACGGTTCGCGAGAAGTCGCCCTGGCCGCCGAAGATCGCCCAGAAGCCGACGAGGATGACGAGGAGCAGGCCGGACAGCTCGACCATCGTCAGGACGATGTTGGCCTTGACGCTCTCGCCGACCCCACGCAAGTTCACCAGCGCGATGAGGAGCATGAACGCCAGCGCGATCCCGAGGATCAGGAAGGTGTTCTTGTCGTCGAGCTTGAACCCCTTGGCGAAGTTCGAGGCGAACGCCCGTGACGCGGTCGACGCCGAGGTGATCCCGGAGCACATCACCGTGAACGCGATGATGAACGTGAGGAAGTGGATCCCGAACGCCTTGTGCGCATACAGGGCCGCCCCGGCCGCCTGCGGGTACTTGGTCACGAGCTCGAGGTAGGAGAACGCCGTGATCATCGCCACGGCGAACGCGACGATGAAGGGGGCCCATGCCGCTCCCCCGACCTCGGCGGCCACGTCGCCGGTCAGGGCGTAGACCCCGGTTCCGAGGATGTCGCCCACGATGAAGAGCAGGAGCAGCTTCGGCCCCATGACTCGTTTGAGCTCGGTGCGGTCCTCGCCCTCGGCCGGAGGCGCCTGAGTCGTCTCTGACAATCTCCTGATCCTTCCCTGGGTGCCACCGATCCTGTCGCACGACCGGCGCGAAGGCCACCGGGGCGCGCGTGACACGATGGGATCGTGAGTGACAGCAAGGACTTCTCGCAGTACGCGTCTCCCAAGCGGCTCGTCTCGACCGACTGGCTGGCGGAGCAGATCGCGGACGGCCGGGTGGGCCGACCGGACGGTGTCGTCGTGGTCGAGTCCGACGAGGACGTGCTCCTCTACGACTCCGGTCACATCCCGGGCGCGGTCAAGATCGACTGGCACCTCGACCTCAACGACCCGGTGAAGCGTGACTACGTCGACGGTGAGGCGTTCGCGAAGGTCATGAGCCGCAACGGGATCGGTCGAGACACGACCATCGTCATCTACGGCGACAAGAGCAACTGGTGGGCCGCCTACGCCCTGTGGGTCTTCACCCTGTTCCGGCACGAGGACATCCGGCTGCTCGACGGTGGCCGCGCCAAATGGGTGGCCGAGGGCCGTGAGCTCACGCGCGAGGTGCCCTCCCCGTCTCCGACCGAGTACCCCATCCTCGACCGCGACGACCACCGGATCCGCGCCTTCAAAGACGACGTCATGGCCCACCTCGGCCAGCCGTTGGTCGACGTGCGGTCACCCGGTGAGTACTCGGGCGAGCTCCTGCACATGCCCGACTACCCGCAGGAGGGTGCCCTCCGTGGCGGCCACATCCCCGGGGCGAAATCGGTGCCGTGGGCGCGGGCGGCCAACGATGACGGCACGTTCAAGTCCCGGCAGGAGCTCGAGGCCATCTACGTCGGCGAGCAGGGTCTCGACGCCGACGACGACGTCGTGGCCTACTGCCGCATCGGCGAGCGGTCGTCGCATACCTGGTTCGTCCTGACGCACCTGCTGGGGTTCGAGCGCGTCCGCAACTACGACGGCTCGTGGACGGAGTGGGGCAACTCGGTGCGCGCCCCCATCGAGCGATGACCGAGACGCAGATCCCACTGCCGCCGGCGCTCGAGGAGATCGCCGAGGACTTCTCGTCGGCCTCGTCCAAAGAGAAGCTCCAGCTGCTCCTGGAGTTCAGTGACGAGCTCCCCCCGCTGCCGGAGCGGTATGCGGGTCACGACGAGCTGTTGGAGCGGGTCGACGAGTGCCAGTCCCCGCTGTTCCTCGTCGTCGAGGTTTCCGATGACGATGACCGATCGGTGCACCTGTTCTTCCACGCCCCCGCCGAGTCGCCCACGACCCGAGGGTTCGCCGGGATCCTCCACGAAGGGCTCGACGGACTGCCCGCGGCGGACGTGCTCGCGGTCCCGGACGACGCGCCCTACCGGTTCGGGCTCGGCGAGGCCGTGTCACCACTGCGGCTGCGCGGGATGGTGGCGATGCTGAGCCGGATCAAGCGCCAGGTCAGGATCCGGATCGCGGCCTGACGGTTCGAGGGCCCGGCAAAGTAAGGGTAGCCTTACCTGGTGCCAGACCGCCCCGCCCGTCCGCCGCGCCCGCAGACCGTCCTCACGGTGCTGCGCACCGAGCGCCTCTCGCCGTCCCTCGTCCGCGTGCACGCCGGTGGCCCCGGGTTCGCGACGTTCACCCCCAACGCGTGGACCGACGCCTACGTCAAGATCGTCTTCATCAAGCCCGAGCTCGGGCTCGAGCCGCCGTACGACCTGGCAGCCCTGCGCGAGCGGCTCGCGCCGGAGGACCTTCCGGTGACGCGCACCTACACGGTCCGCTCGGTCGACCCCGAGGCCGGCAGCCTGGCGATCGACTTCGTGGTCCACGGCGACCGCGGCCTCGCCGGCCCGTGGGCGGCGTCGGCTGCGCCGGGCGACCGACTGGTGTTCTCCGGCCCGGGCGGCGGGTATGCGCCGGACGAGACCGCCGACTGGCACCTGTTCGTGGGTGACGAGTCCGCCGTCCCGGCCGTCTCCGCGGCGCTGGCCGCTCTTCCCGCAGACGCGGTCGGCGTCGCGCTCCTCGAGGTGCACGGCCCCGACCACGAGATCGCCGTCGACGCCCCCGCCGGCGTGGAGGTCCGGTGGCTCCACCGCGACGGCGCCGAGGCCGGGACGACGTCGCTGCTCGCCGACACCCTCGCCGGGCTGCCCTGGCGCGGCGGACGCGTCCAGGTGTTCGCGCACGGCGAGCGCGAGGCGATGAAGGCGGTCCGGGACGAGCTGCTGGTCCGTCGCGGCGTGCCGCGGGGCGACCTCTCGCTCTCCGGCTACTGGGCGTTCGGGCGCACCGAGGACCGGTTCCAGGCCGAGAAGCGCGAGCCGGTCGGCGTCGTCCTGTAGTCGGGCGTCCGGGAGCCTAGGACCCGGCCGGGACCGTCGACGGAGGTATGCGCGCCGGCTGGCGGGCGAGCAGCATGAACCGGTCGAGGTCGTAGCCCTGGCTGACCGGGTTCCAGCGGACGCGGGGCGGACCTTCGGCCACGATGTCGCGCCGGAACAGGGCGGAGAGGAAGATCTCGGCCTCCATGATCGCGATCGGACCGCCCGGGCACTTGTGATGGCCGTCCCCGAATCCCATGACGGCCGCCGGAACCCCGCGGGGCAGTGCTCGCTCCGGGCACAATTGGAGCGGTTCGGCACCGGCCACCTCGGCGTCGGCGTTCGCCGCGCGCACGTCGATGTCGACGAGGTCGCCCTCGGCCACGTCGACGCCGCTGTCGCGCCCGTCCAGCCGCACCGCGCGCTCCGCGCGGCGTAGCAGCCGGCCGACGACCGGCTCGAGCCGGAGCGTCTCGTGGAGGAGAGCCGACCGGGACTCGCGGTCCCCGTCCCGGAACCGGGCCAGCAGCTCGGGGTCCTCGAGGAGGTGCCAAGCACCGACGCTGATCAGCTCTCGGGTCGTGACCATCCCCGCCGCACCGTAGGTGATCGACTCGGTGAGGATCTCCAGGTCGCTGAACCCCTGGTCCAGGGTCGCGCTGATGAGATCATCCTGCGGGTGCTTGCGGTGCGCGCGGATCGCCGGCTTGACGTCCTGCCAGTAGAACCGGAACGTCGCCGTATGCGTCCGGAGCAGTCGCGGCAGACCGCGGACCGACAACGTCGTGGACAGCGGGTCGCCGTCGAAGAACGTGTTGAGCCGCCTCGTCATCCCGGGCAGGGACGAGTGGGTGAGGCCCACGACCCGTCCGACCACCTCGACCGCCATCCGCATGGCCAGGTCGGCCAGGTCGGTGCCGCGGTCGGGTCGCACCTGGGCGACGAGACGGTCGGCCAGGTCCTCCATCATCGGCCGGTAGGCCTCGATCGCCTTGGGCGTGAAGAACGGCGCCGAGGCGCGGCGCTGGGTGCGATGGTCGGGGCCGTCGAGGTAGAGGATCGGCGGACGCATGGTGCTCTGCGACCGCACGTTGTCGGCGCCGAACCCGGCCTGGCGGTAGCCGTCCTCGTCGCGCAGCACCTGCCGCGCCAGCTCGAAGGAGCGCACCACTACGCGGTCGCCGTCAGGACCGACGACGCGTTCGACGTCCGGCCCGGCGGTCGCCTCGCTGGGCGGCGTCAGCTTCCGGACCGGGCACCCTCCCGAGACGGCATCCATGAAAGGCGACGCTATCCCTGCCGCGCCCCGGTCACTCCCCGATCTCGGAGCGCACCGCATACAGCTCGGGGAAGAAGGTCAGGTCCAGGGCCCGACGCAGGAAGTCGACGCCGCTCGACCCGCCGGTCCCCCGCTTGTGGCCGATGGTCCGCTCGACGACCTTGAGGTGCCGGAACCGCCACAGCTGCATGTTGTCCTCGAGGTCGACCAGCTCCTCGCACGTCTCGTACACGCCCCAGTGCTCGGCCGGCGCCGCGTACACCTCGCCGAAGACGTGCACGAGCGCCGCGTCGAGGGTGTGCGGCAGCGTCCAGTCCCGGTCGAGCAGGCCCGGCGGCACCGCATACCCGCGGCGGCCGAGGTAGCGGAGGAACTCGTCGTAGAGGCTCGGCTCCCGCAGCAGGGTGTCAAGAAGGCCGTGCGCCGCGGCGTCGTGGTCGAACACCCGCACCATCTCGACGTTCTTGTTGCCCAGCAGGAACTCGACCGCGCGGTACTGCCACGACTGGAACCCCGAGCTGGTCGCGAGGAACGGGCGGATCTGCGCATACTCGCTCGGCGTCAGCGTCGCGAGGACACCCCACTGCTCGATGAGCACCTCCTGGATCCGCTTGACTCGCGCCAGCCGCTTGAGGGCCGGCGCGAGGTCATCGGTCGTGAGGAGCGACCGGGCGGAGCGCAGCTCGTGCAGGAGCAGCTTCAGCCACAGCTCCGACGTCTGGTGCTGGACGATGAACAGCAGCTCGTCGTGCTGGGGCGGCTCGCTGCGCGGGTGCTGAGCCGACAGCAGCTGGTCCAGCGCGAGGTAGTCGCCGTAGGACATGCTGCGGCTGAAGTCGCGCTGGACCTCGGGCTCGATCGGCCTCACGTTCTCGGTCACCACAGCGGTGACCGTATCCCTCCCGGCCGGCGATCAGCTCGGGTTGAAGCGGTCCGGGTCCGGACCGGTGCGCTTGCTGCGGTCGAGGGCGGTGATCTGCGCGACCTCGTCGTCGGTGAGCTCGAACCCGAACAGGTCGAAGTTCTCCTCGATCCGGCTCGGTGTCACGGACTTGGGGATGACGACGTTGCCGAGCTGGAGGTGCCACCGCAGGATCGCCTGCGCCGGAGTCACGTCGTGGGCTCGCGCGATCGCGACGATCGTCTCGTCGTCCAACACGCCCAGGCCGCCGGACGCCAGCGGGCTCCACGCCTCGGTGACGATGCCGTTGGCGGCGTGGAAGTCGCGCAGCTCCTGCTGGACGAGGAACGGGTGCAGCTCGATCTGGTTGATCGCCGGGAACTCCCCCGTCTCGTCGAACAGCCGCTGCAGGTGCGGGATCTGGAAGTTGCAGACCCCGATCGTCGTGATCCGGCCGTCGTCGCGCAGGGCCTGCATGGCCTTCCACGCCTCGGGGTAGCGGTCGGTCTTCGGGAGCGGCCAATGGATCAGGTAGAGGTCCAGCACCTCG
>NZ_DATBTV010000162.1:0-19177 GCF_036559105.1 Lapillicoccus sp.
CGACGGGCCGACCGTGGTTCTCCTGCACGGCTGGCCCGACTCGTTCCTCCGGTTCGACAAGGTGCTGCCGCTGCTCACGGACCTCGACGTCGTCGTGCCGTGCCGGCTCGGCCACCCAGGCCCTGCCGACCGAACCGCCCGCATGTCGACGTTCGACATGGCCGACCTGGTCGCCGACGCGCTGGCCGAGCTGGGGATCGAGCGCTACGTCGTCTCCGGTGGCGATATCGGCAGCTCGGTCGCGGAGCATCTCGCCGCGTCACACGCCGACCCCGTGTCCGCCCTCCACCTCACTGACGTCCCCTACTCGCACCTCTTCGCCGTCGACGCGAGCGAACTCTCGCAGCCCGAGCGCGACTACCGCGATGCCGGCCGCACCTGGCAGATTGCGGAGCGGGCCTACGCCGTCGAGCAGGCGACCAAACCGCGTACCCTCGCCGCCGCGCTCGGCGACTCGCCGGTCGGGCTGCTCGCCTGGGTCCTCGAGAAGCTCCGGTCCTGGAGCGACTCCGGCGGCGACGTGGAGTCGGTCTACTCCCGCAACGAGCTGCTCACCTGGGTGACGCTCTACTGGTTCAGCGGTCCGATCGGGACGTCGTTCGCGCCGTACTCCGAGAACACCGGCGCCGCCCCGGCCACGACCGTGCCGACCGGGGATCACGATGTTCCCCGGCGACCCCGTCCCCGCACCGCGCGAGTTCGCCGAACGCGTCGTCGACGACCGCGACTGGAAGGTCGAGCCCGACGGCGGTCACTTCGGCGCGTGGGAACGGCCGGAGGCGTATGCGGCGGGGCTGCGCCGGGCGGTGGCCCTCGCCCCCGCCTGACCTTTGGATCGACGCCCCGGCCCTCAGGCGTGGGTCGAGTGCACGACCCGGCAGACAACGGGCGCGAACGAGGCGATCGCGGCGGCGCCGCCCATGTGCTGAGTGGCCCGCGGATCGCGTTGCATGGCCTCGAAGTCCGCGGCCGTGGCCCACTGCGCGTAGTTGACGACGTGTCGGCCGTCGTCGCTCCGGTGGATGTTGGCCGACACGAACCCGGGCAGCTGCCGCATCACCTCGTCGGTCGCCTGCACCAGAAGGTCGACGAGCTCCTGCTGCCGTTCGGGCTCCGCGGTGAAGACGTTGACCAGGGTCATGACGTCCTGGTCGGGGCTGATCGTCGTGGTCATCGGGTGATCGTCGCAGCGCGGACCGACACGGAGGGCCAGCCGCCCGCGCGGCCCTCAGGGGCGTGAGGCAGGGTGGACGGCGTGACCGAGGACGTCGAGCGCCGAGCCGCCGCGCCCTCGACCGCTGCCGAGGAGGCCGACTGGGTCCCGGACCCGCGGCGCTGGCGGATCCTCTCGGTGTCGCTGGTCGTCGGCTTCATGTCGCTGCTCGACGTCTCCATCGTCAACGTGGCGGTCCCCTCGATGCAGCAGGGGCTGGACGCGTCGGCCAGCGCGATCCAGTGGGTGGTCTCGGGCTACCTGCTGGCCTTCGGCCTGACCCTCGTCGCCGGCGGGCGCCTCGGCGACGCCTACGGACGCCGCCGGATGATGCTCATCGGGCTCACCGGCTTCATCGTCTCCAGTGCCGCCGTCGGGTTCGCCCCGAACGTGGCCCTGGTCATCGTCGCCCGGCTGGTCCAGGGCGCGATGGCCGGCCTGCTCACCCCACAGAACTCCGGACTCGTCCAGGACCTGTTCCGTGGGTCCGAGCGAGCCCGCGCGTTCGGCGTCTTCGGGGCGACGGTCTCGGTGTCGTCGGCCGCCGGACCGGTCATCGGCGGACTCATCATCGCGGCCGCCGGCCCCGACAACGGGTGGCGGTACCTGTTCCTCGTCAACGTCCCCATCGGTCTCGTGGCGATGCTCGGCGTCGCGCGTCTCGTCCCGGCCCGGCTGCCCACGACCGAGCGGGTAGACAACCGCATCGACGTGGTCGGTGCCCTCCTCCTCGGAGTCACGGTGCTGTGCCTGCTCTACCCCGTCGTCAGTGTCGAGGGCGGGCACCGGTGGACCCTCCTCGTCCTCGTCGGGGTGCCGGTCTTCGCGTGGGTGTTCGTCCGATGGGAACGGCGGCTCCGGGAGGCGGGCCGGCCGCCCCTCCTGGACGTAGGCCTGCTGCGCGGTCTGCCCGGCTACACGAACGGTCTGCTCGTCGGCTCCACGTACTTCGCCGGCTACACCGGCATCCTGCTCGTGCTCTCGGTCTACCTGCAGACCGGACTCGGGTATGCGCCGCTGCAGGCCGGGTTCCTCCTCATGCCGTTCGCCCTGGGGTCCGCGATCGCCGCCCCGCTCTCCGGGCGCATCGTGCCGAGGTTCGGGCGGCGCCTGACCGTGATCGCGCTGGCCGTGACGATGTCGGGGGTCGGTCTCATGGCGCTCTTCGTCGCCGGTCACGACCCGAGCGGGTTGGCCTGGGTGGCCGCGCCGGTGATGTTCCTCACCGGGTTCGGCGGCGGCGCCGTCGTCTCGCCCAACCTCACCCTCACCCTCGCGGACGTCCCGCCGCGGATGGGCGGCGCGGCGGGTGGGGCCCTCCAGACCGGCCAGCGGATCGGCTCGGCCATCGGCGCGGCCGTCCTGATGACCGTCTACCAGGCCACGCTGGCAACCGGCGCGGGGACGGCGCTGCGGATCACGTTGAGCACGGCCTTCGTGGTTCTCGGCGTGGCGCTGGTCATGTCGGTCCGCGCGTACCGGCACGACGACGGCGTGTTCGACACCGAGGTCAGCCCTTCGTCGACCCCAGGGTGAGCCCGGCGACGAACTGCTTCTGCAACGCGAAGAAGATGATCAGCGTGGGCAGCGCGACGACGATCGCGCCGGCCGCGACGAGGTTGTTGTCGGTGAAGAACTGGCCGCGGAGGTTGTTCAGCGAGCTGGTCACCGGGAACTTGTCACCGGACTGGAGGAGCACGGTGGCCCAGAAGAACTCGTTGTACACCCAGGTGACCTGGAGGGTGGCCAGTGCCGCCAGGGCCGGCCGGCAGAGGGGCAGCGTCAGCTGGAAGAACTGCCGCATCACGCTCGCGCCGTCCACTACGGCCGACTCGTACATCTCGCGGGGCAGCGTCTTCATGTAGTTGCTGAGGACGAAGGCGCAGAAGCCGGTCTGGAACGCGACGTTGACCGCGATCAGGCCCCAGTAGCTGTTGAGCAGCGTCCCGGACTCGCTGAACCAGTACGGCACCTGGATCGCCCGGAACATCCGGTAGACCGGGATGAGCAGCGCCTGCGGCGGCAGGAGGTTCGCGGCCGTGAAGAAGCCGAGGAGCACGAGGTTGAAGCGGAACGAGAACCGAGCCACCACGAAGGCGACGCAGCAGGAAAGGAACAGCGTCAGGACGACCGCCGGGATGGTGACGATCGCCGAGTTGAGCAGGGTGCGCCCGAAGTCGGCCTGCTCCCAGGAGTCGACGTAGTTCTGGAAGGTCCAGCCGCCGAGCGACACGTACCCGTTCTGGGCGGTGTAGGCGTAGTCGCGGAAGGAGTTGAGCAAGGCCCAGAGCACCGGGAACAGCCACAGCAGGCTCACCACGATGAGGAAGACCTGCATACCGACGCGACCGGCGCGGCCGCTCGCCGAGGCCGAGGCCACGGGGATGCGGCTGGCGCGGGTGCCGGTCGTCGTGGTCATCGCTGCTCCCTCATCACGATGCGCAGATAGACGGCGATGAGAACCGTCGAGATGATGAGCATGAACGTCGCCAGGGCCGACCCGAAGCCGATCCGGCTCGCCTCACCGACCACGTTGCTCGTCACCAGGGTGGCAATGAGCTCCAACCCGTTGCGACCCTTGTTGATGACCCAGACCAGGTCGAAGGCGCGCAACGACTCGATGAAGGTGATGACCAGGACGATGATGTTGATCGGGGCCATCACCGGGAACACGACGCGGAAGAACGTCTGCCGCTCGGTGGCGCCGTCGACCTTCGCGGCCTCGCGCAGGGTCGGGTCGACGCCCTTGAGCCCGGCCAGGTAGAGCAGCATGACGTACCCGGTGTGCTTCCACGTCGTCGCCACCAGTGCCGCCCAGAGGTTGTACTTCGGGTCGCCGTACCAGTCGATGGTCCACCCGGTGACCGCGTTGATCAGGCCCTGGTCCTTGCTGTAGATCAGCTGCCAGATGAAGCCGACCAAGGCGAGCGACAGGACCACCGGGAGGTAGATCGCCGTCTGGTAGACGCGGGAGAACCGGATCTCCCGGTCCAGCAGCACGGCGAAGAAGATCCCGAGCGGGGTCGCGACGAAGAACAGGACCACCAGCCAGATGAGGTTGTGCTGCACCGCCGGCCAGAACGGCGGATAGATGCTGACGACGTCGGAGTAGTTCTTCAGGCCGATGAACTTCGCCGAGCTGACGTCGCCGACACCGTCCCAGTTGGTGAAGGAGAGCAGCACCGACGCCACGGCAGGGAACCAGACGAGCCACACGAGCAGGAGGGTCGGGATCGCCACCATGAGGATCACGACCACCCGGTCGAGGCCACCGAGCTGGTCGATGCCCCGGTAGCGGCGCCGGCTGGTCTTCTTGCTACCGGGGGGCGCGGTCGGCTGCGCGTTCGCGATGGCCATCAGGTCAGCTGGTGAAGATACTCAGCTTCTGCTGCTGGATGTTCTTCACCAACCCGTCGATGTCGTCGGGCGTCTTGATGAAGCTCTGCAGCGCGGGGATCATCACGGTCGACGCGAAGTCGGGACGCGTGTCGCGATCGAGGAACTGGGCGATCGACTTGGCGGACTTGACGAACTCCACCGACTTCTTCTGCAGAGGGGTGTACGCCGACTGGTCGGCCTTGTCGTTAGTGGCCACCACGCTCGGGTCCGCCTTGACCGCGATGTTCTGGGCGTCCGGGCTGCCGAGGTAGGTCAACAGCTTCTTGGCGCCGTCCTCGTTCTTCGGCCGCTTGGCCATCATCCAGCCGTCGATCGGCGCCTCGATGGCGTCCGTGCCGATCGTCGAGTCGACCTCCGGGAAGGTGAAGAAGTCGAGGTCGTCCTGCTCGGCACCCTTGGTGAACTGCTGCGCGACGAAGGCGCCCAGCAGGTACATGCCGGACTTCTTCTGCTGCAGCGACTGGGCGGCCTCCTGCCAGGTACGACCGAGCGAGTCGGTCTGGTGGATGGGCAGCAGGCCCTTCCAGGTGTCGAAGACCTTCTTGACCTTGTCGCCGCTCCAGTCCTCCTTGCCGGCCATCAGGCTGACGTGGAAGTCATAGCCGTTGATCCGCAGGTTGAGCTGGTCGAACGTGCCCATGGCGGGCCAGCCGTCCTTGTCGGCGAAGGCCAGCGGGATGAGACCGTCCGCCTGCATCTTGGTGCCCAGCGTCTTGAGCTCGTCGAGGGTCTTCGGCGGCGTGTAGCCCTTCTCGGACCAGAGGCTCTTCCGGTAGAAGATCGCCCACGGGTAGTAGGTGGACGGGACGAAGTACTGCTTGCCGTCGTCGCCGGTCGACGCCTTCTTGAGCGCGTCGGACATCCCGCTGAGGTTGCCCCAGACGTCGGAGATGTCACCGGCGAGGTCCTTGGAGGCGAAGAACCGCATGCGGTAGCCGCTGAACCACGTGAAGACGTCGTCGGGCTGGCCCTGGAGGTAGGTGTTGATGTTCTCCTGGAAGGTGTTGTGGTCGATGGTGTTGATCTTCACCGTGAGGCCGCTGTTGGCCTTGGTGAAGGCGTCCATGACCTGCTGCACGCCGGCCTTGGGCACCGCGTCGGACTGGTTCGACCCCACCGTCACCGTGCCACCACCACCGCCACCGCCGCCGGTGGCGCTGCCGCTGCTCCCGCTGGACGAGCTGCAGGACGCGAGCAGCGGCGGCGTGGCGAGCAGCGCGCTCGCGCCCAGCGCCCCCCGCAGGAGCGTCCGGCGCGACATCCCGCTAGCCGAGGTCGGGACCATGCGGGCGAGGTACTCGGCCTCGGTGGAGGGACGGGCCATGACGTGGGGCTCCTTCGACGGTGAACGAGTGATGGGGCGCCAGCGTCTCGCGCACAAAGCGACAGGAACGACCAGAAACCCTCAGTGCCGACACTGAGGATGAACCCGCGTTTGCACCCTGTCAAGTAGCGCGACGGAACCCCTCGGGGCGAGTCCAGGCTCGGATCCGTTGTTTCATAACGATTTCTGCACGATCGGCGTGTCGGACGGTACGGCGCTCCCTCGGATCGCCGCATGTTGGTTTCTGTTGACTTTCTCCTGCAGTCCCTAACAAGATGACCGGCATGCGACGGTGGCCCGAGGATCGGTTGGCGTTCGGTGGCGACTACAACCCCGAGCAGTGGCCTCGCGAGACCTGGACCGAGGACGTCGACCTGATGGCGCGCGCCGGGGTCTCGTTCGTCACCCTGGGCGTCTTCTCGTGGTCCTGGCTCGAGCCGGCCAAGGGTGAGTACGAGTTCGGCTGGCTCGACGACGTGATGGACCGGATGGCCGACGCCGACATCGCCGTGGACCTGGCCACCGGCACGGCCACCCCGCCCCCCTGGTTCTCCCACGCGTACCCGCAGTCGCTGCCGGTCGACCATGACGGCCACACGCTCTGGCCCGGCAGCCGGCAGGCCTGGTGTCCCACGGCCGCGCCCTACCGCGAGCACGCCCTCGCCCTCACGACCCAGCTCGCCACGAGGTACCACGACCATCCCGCTCTGGCGTTGTGGCACGTCTCGAACGAGTACGCCTGCCACAACATCCCGTGCTACTGCGACACCTGCGCGGGTGCCTTCCGCGTCTGGCTGCGCGAACGGTACGAGCGCCTCGACCGTCTGAACGACGCGTGGGGGACGGCGTTCTGGAGCCAGCGGTACACCGACTGGGCCCAGGTGCTCCCGCCGCGGCGGACCACCACGTTCGCCAACCCGACGCACCAGCTGGACTACTCGCGCTTCCAGTCGGACGCACTCCTCGTCTTCTTCCTCGCGGAGAAGGCGGTGCTCACCCGCCTGTCCCCCGACGTCCCGGTCACGACGAACTTCATGACCATGACGAGGTTCCGGCACCTCGACTACCACCAGTGGGCACCCCATCAGGACGTCGTCAGCACCGACCACTACGTCGTCGACAGCCTCACCCATCCGCGGGCCGAGCTCGCGTTCAGCGCGGACCTGACCCGCGGGCTGGCCGGTGGCGACCCGTGGATGCTGATGGAGCACTCGACGTCGGCGGTCAACTGGCAGCCGGTCAACCGCGCCAAGGCGCCCGGGCAGACGATCCGCGACAGCCTCGCCCACGTCGCTCGCGGCGCCGACACGATCGGCTTCTTCCAGTGGCGCCAGTCGCAGGCCGGATCGGAGAAGTTCCACTCCGCACTGGTGCCCCACGCGGGCCCGGACTCGGCGCGGTTCCGGGAGGTCTGCCGGCTCGGCGAGATCGCCCGGCGGCTGGGCGAGGTGCGCGGTAGCCGCGTGGAGTCCCGGGTCGCCCTGCTCTGGGACTACCAGGCCGCGTGGGCCGTCGGTGGGCCCGCGATGCCGTCGGCCCGGCTCGACTACGCGTTCGTCGCCGAAACGGTGCATCGGCTGCTGCGCGCACGGGGGGTGACGGTCGACGTCGTGCACCCGAGCGCCCCCCTCGACGCATACGGACTGGTCGTGGTCCCCACGCTCTACCTCGTCACCGACGTGGACGCCGCCCACCTCGCCGACGCGGCCGAAAGTGGTGCACAGGTCCTGGTGACGTTCTTCTCCGGGATCGCCGACCAGGACGACCACGTTCGGCTCGGGGGCTACCCCGGGGCCTTCCGCGACCTCCTCGGCATCCGGGTCGAAGAGCTCTTCCCGCTCAGCAGCGACGAGACGGCGCGTCTCGGCAGCGGTGGCGAGGCGACGCTCTGGACCGAGGACCTCACGGCCACGACGGCGACGGTGCTCGACCGGTATGCGTCGGGCCCGCTCACCGGGCGACCCGCGGTAACCCGGCACGACGTCGGCGCCGGAAGCGCGTGGTACCTCTCCACCATGCCGGACGACGCGTCGCTCGATGCGGTGCTCGGCGACCTGCTGGACGCCGCCGGCGTGCTGCCGGTCCTGCCAGGACTCCCGGTCGGTGTGGAGGCGGTTCGGCGTCGGTCCCCGGACTCCAGCTGGCTGTTCCTCGCCAACGACACCGAGGAAAGCCACGAGGTCGACATCGCCGGACACGACCTGGTGACCGCCCGCGACGTCGATCGTCTACACCTGGCTCCCGGCGAGGTCGCCGTGGTCCGCGAGCGGTGAGCGCCGTGCTGGCCAGCCAACGCCAGAGCCGGATCCTGGCCCTGCTTGACGACTCGGGAGCGGTCCGGGTCTCGGACCTCGTCGACGAGCTCGGTGTCTCCGACATGACGGTGCGGCGCGACATCGAGCTGCTCGCCCGCGAGGGCAGGGTCGAGCGGGTGCACGGCGGTGCGATCTCGGTGGGCCGCGCCAGCGCCCACGAGCCGGGCTTCCTCGCGAAGTCGTCGCTGATGACCCGGCAGAAGCGGGCCATCGCGGAATACGCCGCAACCCTGGTCGAACCCGGGTCGGCCGTGGCCATCTCGGCGGGCACGACGACCTACGAGCTGGCCCGTCAGCTGCGCTTCGTCCCGGACATCACGGTGGTGACGAACTCGGTACCCGTCGCGCAGCTGCTGCACGAGTCGCATACGCCGGGCCAGATCGTCGTGCTGACCGGGGGCACCCGTACTCCTTCGGACGCGCTGGTCGGCCCGGTGGCGGTGCAGGCGCTGCACTCGCTCCATGTGGACCGCCTCTTCCTCGGCGCCCACGGGGTCGACCTCGAGGCGGGCCTGACCACACCCAACATCGTCGAAGCCGAGACGAACCGGGCTCTCGTCGCCGCGGCCCGGCAGGTCTGTATCCTGGCCGACCACACCAAATGGGGGGTCGTGGGACTGAGCACGTTCATCGGTCTCGAGGACGTCGACCTGCTCATCACCGACACCGGGATCTCTAGCCGGGCACGTCCTGCTCTGAAGAAGTCGGTGACGCAGCTCGTCGTCGTGCGACCGAGTTGAGCCACCCCACGACGTTCTCCCGACGAGGCCCCGGGCGGGCGGGGAGTGGGCCGTCGCCCGCCCGGGGTGTTCAGGGGCTCGCGCCGGCGAGCCGTCCGGTCAGGGCAGGTCGACCGGGCGCAGGACAGCGGTGATGCCGTGCGCGATCTGCTTGTTGCCCTTGTTGATGTCGAGCGCGAACGGGTTCAGGTAGGGGTTCGCGTCGTTGGTGTCCTGGTCGACGAGCTTGACCAGACCCAGCCACTTGACCACGACGTCAACCGTGATGGTGGGGCCCAGGGCCGTCGTGAGCTTCGCCCCGTCGGCGTTGACCGCGTCCTTCGACGTGATGGTGGCGCCGGGGATGACGTGGTAGAGCAGCACGGCCTCGACCGTGTCGATGCCCAGGCCGGCAACGGCGTTGAACACGTCTTGCTCGCTCGCGACGTACTTGCGGCTCAGCTGGCGGACAAGGTCGCGGAAGGCGAAGTCCGGCGGCAGGAACGCCGTCAACGCGACGTCGCCCTTGGTCAGCAGGTTGACGGGGCTGTCCGGCTTCGCCTTGAGGACCGCGAGCACCGCCTGGGTGACGATGTCGTAGTCGAACGGGTTGTTGTCGAACTGGCCGTTGCCGTTCGCGGTCAGGACGGCGGCCAGGCTCCGGGTTCCGGTGGCTGCGGCTGGGGCGGCCGAGGCGGCCGACGGCGCGGCCATGAGGATGGCGGCCCCCGCCGCGACGGAGAGGGCGATCGAGCGACGCAGCTTCATCAAAATCCTCCGATGGTTGGTCTCCCGCCGAGCGTCATCGGACGGCGGTCCGCCCTCCTTTCCTCGACCGGCCGGTGCGGGGATGCACCCGGCGGCAACGAATGTGCCGCCGCGCCGAGGAACGCATACCCGCTTCACAGCCGGCGGTCGGACAATCGCGCTATGACGACCACCGAGTCCCTGTCGAGCTCTGCCGCAGTGGACACGCCGCGGGCCAGCCGGTACGGCAAGCAGCTGGCGTCGCACCTCGGGCGTCGTCTGGTGACGGAGTGGGACGAGCACCTCGCCACCGGACTCGTCGTCTTCGACGGTGGGCGGTGCGAGCTGCACGCCACGCCGGAGCGGCTGGTCCTGCACGTCGAGCTCAAGCCGGGTACCAACCCCCTTGTGGCCGCGGCCCGCCTTGACCTCATCGAGGACGTCGTCGGTCGCCATCTGGTCCGGTTCGGCGCGCACGACGAGCTGGTCGTCCGCTGGGTCCGACCGGACGGCACGGCGGGCCGCGAGTACACCTATACCGACGACCGGCCCGAAGGCCACCAGATGCCGCGCTGAGCCCCGGTCTCGGGACTCAACCCGGTACGCGCAGCGACGTCACCGCGCGAACGACCCCCGCCCGTGGTCCCCGGTCCGGGTGACGACGACGCCGACCTGGTCGGCGAGCAGGACGGCCACTCGCAGCTGCTCCGCGGACGGCCGGCGCACCTTCGTTGCCGTCGTGAGGACGAACGCCCCGACGTTCCGCCCTCCGTGGCGGACCGGGAGCAGGATCTCCTCGTCGGTCGGCAGACCGTTCCGGTCCACATCCAGTACTCGCTCGCCGCTGCGGACCCGACCGTCCGGCTGGACGACGGCCCGCAGGTGCGGCGCCACGGGGGCGTACCGGCAGCCGTCCAGCCCGAGCAGACCGGTCAGCTCGGAGGTGACGAGGGCGACCAGGTCACCGGGGTCGTCGTCCCGCGCGGCGACCTTCTCCGCGGCGCTGAGGACACCGTCGAGGTAGCCGAGCCGGCGGCTCGACCCGGCCTGCTGGCGGCGTCCCCACAGGGCCAGCTCCGTCACCGCCACACCGACCGCGAACAGGAGCACCAGCGCCTCGACGTCGTCGGGGTTCGTCACGGCCAGGGTGCCGTATGGCTGGGTGAGGAACAGGTCGAAGAACACTCCCGCGGACAGCGCCGCGACGAGGCCGCACAACCGGTCTCCGGTCGAGGCCGCCGCGACGACGAGGAGCGCCAGGACCAGCACGCCGGCAGCGGTGCTCACCTGCTCCCGGACCACGCTCAGCAGTGCCGCGACGCCCAGCGGGACGACGGCGCTCGCGACGACCAGCCACGGACGGTGGCGGCTCTGTCGGATGTTCATGTCTCCAGGGAAACACCGCGCCGAGGTGCTGGGGGCGGCCCTGACGGGATCTTGACGCCGGTTAGCGTGGAGGCGTGCCAGCGGCCGGGACGGACCTCGCCACGCTCCAGCTCCGGTTCGCGGACTTCGCGGCCAGCTACGCGGAGCTTCCGCTCTACAGCGCGGTATGCCGCGCGGTCGCTCGGGACGACGAGTGCGCGGGCCTGCTCCAGGCAGCGGCACCCGGCCAGGACCGTCCGGTCCTCTGGCTGGCCGCGCTTCACGACCTGGTGCTGCGGCAGCCAGACGTGCCCGCGGCCCGGTGGTACGCCAGCGTCGTGGGCCGCGACCGTGTCCCATTCGGTGACCCGTGGACGGACGTCCGGCGGACGGTGCTCGCGCACGCGGACGAGCTTCGAGCGGTCATCGGCTCGCGGACCACCCAGACCAACGAGGTCAACCGGTCGGTCTACCTCGCCCCCTCACTCGCTCTCGCGTGCAGGGACCAGCCCGACCGACCCGTCGTCCTCGTCGAGCTGGGTGCCAGCGCCGGCTTGCTCCTGCAGGTCGACCGCTACCGCATCGAGCTGGACGGGGGTCGCGGGCGAGTCGTCCTCGGCGACCCGACGTCGACGGTTCGCTGCGCCGGCCGGGACCGCTCCCACCGTCCGGTCGGCGACCCCGCTGAACCGCTCGAGCTGCCGACGGTGGCCGGCCGACGCGGGATCGACCGCCACCCCGTCGACCTCGACGACACCGACGCGGTCCGCTGGTTGGAGGCCTGCCTCTGGCCGGATGTGCCGGGTCGGGTCGAGCGATTCCGTTCTGCCGTCAGCCTGCTCGCTGGGACGACGAGCCCAGTCGTACGGGGGGACATGGTCGACGACCTGCCCCCACTCATGGCCGAGGCCGCTCGCGCGGCGACCGCCGACGCGCACCTCGTGGTCTTCAGCTCGTGGGCCCTGACCTATCTCGACCGGGGTCGCCGTCCCGAGGTGGCGGACATCCTCGCCGTCGCCGCCCGGGAGGGGAGACCGGTGACCTGGCTGACCGCCGAACCGCCCCACTGCACCCCGGGCATCGAGGCTCCCGAGGAGCAACCGGAAGACGTCGGCCAGACCACCGTCCTGGCCACGCGGTCGTGGCGTCGGGGGTCCGAGCAGCCGCCGCGCGTCCTCGGAGCCGCTCACCCGCACGGCGAGTGGGTCGACCTCGCCTCGTAGTCGCTGGTGGCCTCCGGCCCCGCGTTCGAGGTGGGCAGGCGCTCCCCGGAGCTGACCCGACCGCGCCAACGCCTCGGTGACCTGACCCCGGACTTGACCGAAGCCCGTGAGCGATGCTCGCGGGCTTCGAACCGGTGGAGGACCCAGGAGTCGCACCTGGCAAGGCACCTCAAGTGTGCATCCCCCGTGGAATGCTGACGTTAACGCAACCGATGCGTCGCGACAAGGCGATCTGGTGAAGTCGCGTGAATCACTTCCGACCTCCGCGACAGGGTGGCCGCTGGGGTGTGGAATCACGCCATGAAGGCCGACGACATCCGCCGGGTTTACCTCGAGTACATGACCGAAACCGGCCATGTGGTGATCCCCCGCGCGCCCCTGATCCCCCACGACGACCCCTCTACGCTCTTCACCGGGAGCGGGATGCAGCCGCTGGTGCCGTACCTGCTCGGGGCCGACCACCCCGCGGGGACCCGCGTCGCCGACAGCCAGACCTGCCTGCGCGTCCAGGACATCGACGAGGTCGGCGACAACCGGCATACGACCTTCTTCGAGATGCTCGGCAACTGGAGCCTCGGCGACTACTTCAAGCAGGAGCAGCTGCCGCAGGTGTGGACCTTCCTCACCGAGAAGGTCGGGCTGGACCCCAACCGGATCTACGTCTCCTGCTTCGTCGGCGACCCGGCGCACGGCATCCCGAAGGACACCGAGTCGGCCGAGATCTGGACGCGGCTGTTCACCGAGGCCGGCGTCAGCGCCGACCAGGCTGAGGTCGACACCGAGGAGCACGCCGCCGAGGT
Organism: Lapillicoccus sp.; assembly: GCF_036559105.1. Lineage (GTDB taxonomy): Bacteria > Actinomycetota > Actinomycetes > Actinomycetales > Dermatophilaceae > Lapillicoccus. The sequence continues at coordinate 13,106 of NZ_DATBTV010000162.1, forward strand.
GGGCACCAACGGAGCCCGAATCGCCTTCTACGGCAAGAAGAACTGGTGGTGCCGCGGCGGCGACGCCGAGTCGATGCCGGTCGGCGAGCCGGGCGGTCCCGACAGCGAGCTGTTCTACCTCTACCCCGAGGTCGAGCACGACCCGGCCTGGGGAGCGAACTGCCACCAGAACTGCGACTGCGGCCGATTCCTCGAGATCGGCAACTCCGTGTTCATGGAGTACCAGCGCACCGAGACCGGGTTCGCACCACTCCCCCGCAAGAACGTCGACTACGGCGGCGGTCTCGCTCGCATCGCGGCCGCGTCGATCGGTACGGCCGACGTCTTCAAGATCAACCTGCTCTGGCCGATCATCGAGAAGCTGCAGGACCTCTCCGGCAAGACGTACGAGGACCAGACCGTCGCGATGCGCGTCATCGCCGACCACCTGCGCGGCGCGACGTTCCTCGCGGTCGACGGCGTCCGGCCGAGCAACAAGGCCCAGGGCTACGTTATGCGCCGGCTCATCCGGCGGGCGATCCGGTATGCGTTCGAACTCGGGCTCGAGGAGAACTTCTTCCCGCAGATCATCCCGACGATCGCCGGCATCTACGAGGCGCACTATCCGGAGGTCCGCGAGCACGCTGCGTTCGTCGAGGCGGTGTTGTCCAAGGAGGAGCAGTCGTTCCGCCGGACCCTTCGCAAGGGCATCAAGCAGCTCAAGGGCTACCGCAAGACCGGGGTCACGGGCGTGGAGCTGTTCGTGCTCTCCGACACCTTCGGGTTCCCGGTCGAGCTGAGCACCGAAGAAGCGCAACGGGCCGGGATCGCCGTGAGCGAGTCCTGGCGCGAGGAGTTCGACGCGCAGATGGCGGCGCAGCGGGCTCGCTCACAGCAGGCGACGAAGGCTGCAAGCTAGGCGGAGACGAGCATTCCGGTGACCCCGTCGACGGCGCGGCGCGCGTCGAGCGGCATACCGTGAAGGATCGCGGACGCCCGCGTGGACTGCCACGGCATGCCGACGAAGCGGATCGCCGGATCGTCGGCGGCCGCGCCGCTGCGGTCGAGGACGGGGAAACCGTAGGCGTCCCGGCCCACCTCGGGCAGGTAGGCGTAGTCGCCGCCGAACCCGGTGCACCAGATCACCGTGGTGATCCCCGCACGGTCCAGGTCGAGCGTCGGCCGTTCCGGGGCGTCCACCGGCCCCCGACCGTCGTCCGGCTCCGGCGGGGGGGCCTCGATGCCCGCAGCGGCGATGTAGTCGTCGGCCACCTTCTCGAGCGTGACCGCGACCTGGTCCCCGAAGGCCACGAACTCGTTCACATCACCGGCGAACGCGAGCCTGCTGCCATCGACCTCGGCCAGCCGGCCCACGAGGTTGACTCCCATCCGCCCGAGCTTCGGGATACCCAGGTCGCGACCGTCGGACGCGATGAGCGGTGTTGCGGTGCGCATCGCTGCCGGGTCGGGCAGCGCCTCGGGTGGCGTGGCCCACCACCCGGCGTCGACGTGCCAGTCGAGGAGGGCGCGGCCGCGGTACTGGGCGCGGTACCGCCCGATCCGACTCGTCGACCACCACACCTGGCGGCCACCGAGGACGAGGTCCTCGGCGATCTGTCCACCCGACTGTCCGCCGCCGACGACCATCACGCCGCCGTCGGGCAGTGCGGCCGGGTTCCGGTAGTCGTCGGCGTCGATCGACGTGAGGTGGGGGGCGAGGTTCACCGCGGCGGCTGGTCGCAGCGGGACGTTCTTGGGCCCGCTCGCGATGACGAGGGTCCGCGCCTCGAGCTCCTCGTCGCGGGTGGAGACCTGCAGGACGTCGCCGACCCGACGGACGGCCGTCACGGCGGTGCCGGTCCGGACCGGCAGCCGCTCGGCGCGGCGAGTGAGCAGCTCCACGGTCTCGTCCCGCGACGAGTACTCGTGGGGACCGACCGCGCCGAGCAGGACGTTCATCGACCCGGGAGTGTTGAGCCGGAACGCGTCCCACCGTTGGGTGGCCCACGTGTTGCCGACCACCCCGCGCTCGAGCACGGCGTGCTCGACGCCCGCCTCCGCGAGCGCGTGGCTGGCGGTCACACCGGCCGCCCCCGCTCCCACCACAACGCAGTCGTAGATCACCGCCCCAGCATCCCGCACGCACTCGGTCCGCGCCGGGGATCAGCGGGCCACGCGCCCGCTCCTAGCCGGATCGCGGGCGACGGCCGCCCGTGCCACGCTGGGTGGATGCCGAAGACCACGAAGACCGGCAGCGCGAAGAAGAGTGAGCTGCCGAGCACGCTGCAACGTTCGGGGCGCAAGGCGCAGCAGACGTTCGCCGAGACGTTCGACTCGGCGATGGACCAGTACGACGACGAGCGCCGTTCGTACCAGACCGCGTTCGCGTCGCTGAAGCACACCCACGAGAAGGTCGGCGACCACTGGGAGCCCAAGGACGAGTACGGCCCGTCCGACGCGCACGCGGCGGCCGCCAACCCCAGGGAGTCCAGCGCTCCCACCGCGGGCGGCGTCGACGCGAACTCGACAAAGAAGCACCTGTACGAGCTCGCGACCCGACTGAAGGTCAAGGGCCGCTCACGGATGACCAAGGCAGAGCTGGTCGACGCGCTGCAGAAGGCGAACGACCGGGCGTCCGCGCAGGCCCGGTCCTGAACCGGAGGTGACCCGGGCCGGACCACGCCGCGACTAGCGGACTCCCCGCGCCTGGCGGGCCGCCGCGACCTTTCGCTGCCGCTCACGTCGCATCCGGGCGTGCGGGTCCTCGCTGTCGCCCAGCTGGGCCGGGCCGAAGACGTGCAGGCCGAGGTAACGGATCCGGTAACCGACCCGGTAACCGAGGGACAGACCCTCCGAGTCCGACCTAGCCACGGTGCTCACGCTTCCTTCGTGTCCTTATCATTAGGGTACTAACTATACCGCATCCGTGACTACCATGACCACGTGACCCCCGTCGCACCCATGCCCGCCACCCCTGCTTCCGACGATCTGCTCGCTCTCGACCGGCAGGTCTGCTTCGCCCTCGCTGTGGCCTCGCGGAACGTCATCGGCCTCTACCGTCCGCTGCTGGAGCCGATGGGACTTACGCACCCGCAGTACCTCGTCATGCTCGCCCTCTGGGAGGAGAGCCCGCTCACGGTCGCTGAGCTGGGGCGTCGGCTCAGCCTCGAACCAGCCACCCTCTCCCCGCTCCTCAAGCGCCTGGAGACCGGTGGCATGGTCACTCGGGAACGCGACCCGCGCGACGTCCGCGCGCTGGCCGTCTCGCTGACCGCGAAGGGGCGCCGGACCCGGGCCAAGGCCGAGCGCATACCCCCGGCCATCGTCGCCCGCCTGGGCATGAGCCTTCGCGAGCTGGAGGAGCTGCGCGACGGGCTGACCCGGGTCATCGACGCCAGTCGGGACGAGCGAGTCAGTCCCGAGCCGGGAGGGTGGTGACGACGCCGCTGGTGTCATCGGTGGGGTACCGCACGTCGTATCGGTGCTCGGCGCGCAGCTGCACGTCGTCCCATCGCCCCGTGCGCGGGGTGCGGTAGTTGAACCACACCGTCGCCCCGTCCGGCGCGTCCACGACGATCCGGGAGATCGCCTCGTCGTCGGGGTGGTGGAAGATGTCGCCGTTCGTCGAGACGAGGTAGTGCCGCGCGGGTACGGCCCGCACGAAGGCCTGGCTGACGTTCGCGCGGCTCCCGTGATGCGGCACCTTTCACGGCGTCGACCGTCACCGCGTCCACGCCGCGCTCCTGGGCCAGGGCGGTGAGCCCGGCGGTGAGGACGGACGCGAACGCGTCGGCCGCAAGCAGCACACTGGCCCTCCGGTGCTCGAGCAGCAGAGCGATGCTGCTGCCGTTGGGCGCTGACCCGTCGGCACTCGACCGCTGCTCGGACAACGGCGCTAACTCCGTCAGTGGTGACGGTGTGTCGAGCTCGCGGTCACGCTCTTCCAGCCCGGCCGCCGCCTCGAGAGTGTGGCGCCACTTCCGCCCGAGGGTGGTGAGTCGCTTGGTGGTCGGCGAGAGGACGGTGACGACGGGGCCGTCAGGGACCGTGAGACGCACGAGGCCCCCCGGGTCGCCCACGTCGATGGCCGCGTCGCCGAACGCCGAGTTCCACGGCAGCGCGCGTTGGCCGTCAGACCCCAGGATCGCGGTACCGACCGCCTCCCCCTGTGTGACGCTGCGGTCCCGCTCCCGCACCGGAGCCGGCAGGTGCGGGGCACCGCTGAACCAGACGTCGCGGACCATCGACCGGGCCACGTCATCGCCGAGCAGCGGCACCATCCCGCCGATGTGGTCGCTGTCGATGTGCGTCACCACGGCGACGTCGACGTGCTGGTCGTTGTCCGCCAACCCGGTCAACCGTTCCCGCACGAGCGGCCAGGTGTCAGGCGGTCCTCCTCGACCAGCAGCCGCCAAGGATCTCCGCGCCGACGCAGGCACTCGACGAGGATGCAGTCGCCCATCCGCGCCGGAAGCACCCCGATGCGGATCGCGTCGGCGGGCACCGGGCCTCCCTTCGTCGCCGGTCTGGTCACATCCCAACGAAAACCGGAGGCCCGTGGCAGCACTTTCGCCGTATGTCGGGGTGAGGCGGGGAGTGGTACCTCACTCGGCCCGGCGAAGTCGGAACATGGGGAAGACGCGCGACGTCTTCGCCTCGTAGCTCGCGAAGCCGGGGCGCTGTTCGACCAGCCGGCGCCACAGATCGTCACGCGCGGGACCGGTCTCCTCGACGGCCTCGACCGGGAAGGAGTCCGTACCGACCTCGACGGTGATCCGCGGGTTCGCCCGGAGGTTGTGGCACCAGTCGGGGTTCGTCGGCGCCCCACCCTTGGTCGCCGCGATCACCATGTCGTCGCCGTCCGGCAGGTAGACCAGCGGGCTGACCCGTTCGGTGCCCGACTTCGCACCCACGTGATGGATGAGGATCATCGGTGCGCCCGCGAAGTAGCCGCCGACCTTGCCGTCGTTCGCGCGGAACTCCTCGATGATTCCGTCGTTCCAACCACCTGCTGCGTTCGCCACTGGATCTCCCTCGTTCGACTGTTGTCTGACATGCGCAACACCGGCGGCGCCCGGGCTCTTCCGCTGCCTACTCTGTCGTCCATGCGGACCCACGGCACCGTCCGGACGGCGGACGGCACCGAGGTGGCCTACCAGCTGGACGGGACAGGTCCGCCCCTGCTGCTGCTCGCCGGCCAGGCGAACAACCACCACTGGTGGGACGCCGTCCGCGCGGACCTCCTCGCCTACCAGACCCTCAGCCTCGACTGGCGCGGGACGGGCGACAGCGAGGACGGGCCTGCGGACTTCACCACCCGGACGCTGGCCGCGGACGTGGTGGCCCTCCTGGACCAGCTGGGCATCGAGACCCTCGATGTCTACGGGACGTCGATGGGTGGCCGCGTCGCACAGTGGCTCGCGGTCGACCATCCGGACCGGGTGCGGCGACTCGTCCTCGGCTGCACGACGCCGGGAGGGCCACGCGCTGTCGAGCGCAGCCAGGACGTCCGCCGTCGCCTGGCGGTCGCCGACCCGGCGGCGGTCCGTGAGGCCGTCGCCGAGCTCATGTACACGCCGGGCTGGCGCGCCACGCACCCCGGGCCGTACGCCACGCTCGGCGACCCGGCCATCTCGCCGGTGAGCGCCCGGCGCCACCTCCGGGCGAGCGCCCGGCACGACGCCAACGACGTCCTTGCCCGGATCGCGGCCCCGACGCTGGTCCTGCACGGCACCGACGACGAGTTCGCACCGGTGGTCAACGCCCGACTCATCGCGGACGGCATCCCGGACGCCACGCTGCGGTTGTTCGAGGGTGCGCGGCACGCGTACTTCGAGGAGTGCCGGCCCGAGGCTTCACCGGTCGTGCTGGAGTTCCTGGCCGCCGGCTGAGACGTCGCCCGAGCGGGTTGCCGCCGGACGCCGGGAGCGCGAGGGTGGACCCATGGAAACCCGCAGGCTCGGACGTCTCGGCCACGACAGCTCAGTGCTCATCTACGGGGCGGCCGCACTCAGCGACGTGACCCAGGACGTCGCCGACCGGTCGATCCAGGAGGCCCTGGACGGCGGCATCAACCACCTGGACGTCGCCGCG
>NZ_DATBTV010000163.1:0-68555 GCF_036559105.1 Lapillicoccus sp.
CCAACCCGGCTTGTACCCCCGAAGAGACACCGGACGAATCCTGGTCAAGACCGACATCGCGACCTCCCACGAGAGTCCGTCCTCCCTCCGGAGCTCGGCCCCCCCACAGTAGATCGCAAGAACCTCGATCCCGGTCACCCACGTGAGGTGAGGCACGTACTGCGCCACGTGTCGCGTGCCGGTGACCACCGAGGCCGTTCGGGGCCCATGAACGAGGTTCTGCAGTCGCACGGCTCCGCTCGCCCACTTCCCTGGCCTCGACCCTGGAGGTCGACCTACCGTCACGACGAGCATGGGCACCTGCCGCCAAAGAAGGCGGGGATGGCTTCCCTGACGGTTCCTGACGAGTTGATCGGGCTTCAACGGACGTCTGGTCGGGCCAGATGACCCGCAGTACGACGAGGTGCGGGCGGTCCACAACGGTCTGGTCGACCGGCATCCGGGCCTGACCGCCCGCGGCCACAACGTGGCCGACATCCGAGACGCGGTGATGTTCGGCCGCAGCGTGGGCCTGGAGATCTCGGTCCGCGGCGGCGGGCACAACGTAGCGGGCCGGGCGGTCACGGAGGGCGGACTGATGATCGACCTGTCGTTGATGCGTGGGGTCGGCCTCGATCCCGGCCACCGTCGAGCACGGGCTCAGGGCGGGACCACCTGGAACGAGCTCAACCGGTCACCCACGCCTACGGGCAGGCGACCACCGGCGGCGTGATCTCGACCACCGGGGTGGCCGGCCCGACGTTGGGCGGCGGGCTGGGTTGGTTGAGGGGCAAGTACGGCATGTCCATCGACAACCACAGGGCCGTCGAGGTGGTCACCGCCGACGGTGCCGTGCGGATCGTCGACGACGAGCACGAGCCGGACCTGTTCTGGGCGCTGCGTCGGGGCGGGGGCAGCTTCGACGTCGCCGCGTCCCTGGAGTTCGAGACCCACCCGCTGGACATCCTTCTCGGCGGACTTCTCCCCACCCTGTGTCGGCGGCGGTTGACGTGGTGAGCAGATACCGCCAGTTCACCGTCACGATGTCCGACGATGCGTCGGTGTTCTGCGGGTTCGTGCACGCGCCGGACGGCAGCGGGGCGAAGCTGTGCGTACTTCCGCCCTGCCACGCCGGCGTCATCGACGAGGCCGAGGCCGAGCTGCGGCCGCTGCGGGAGTTCGGGCCGCCGGTCATGGACATGGTGGCTCCGATGCCGTACCCCGCGGTCAACACCATGTTGGACGCCGGCTTCCCCCGGGGCGCACTGAACTACTGGCGATCGGCCTTCGTCACCGAGCTCAGCGACGCCGCCGTCTCGGCGCTGGTCGAAGCCTATGAGGTTGTACCGTCGCCGATGTCGGCCATCCTCCTCGAGAACTTCAACGGCGCCGCGTGCCGAATCGCCCCGACGGCCACCGCCTTCCCGCACCGCACCCCGGGGTTCAACCTGCTGGTCGCCGGCCAGTGGCAGGATCCGGCTGACACCGCTGTGAACGTGCAGTGGGTGCGGGACACCCTCGCCGCGCTCGCGCCCCACACGTACATGAACTACGCCGCCGAAGACGAAGCCGACCGGGTCGACGCCGCCTTCGGGCCCAACGTCGATCGGCTTCGGGACATCAAGCCCCAGCACGATCCGGACAACGTGTTCCGTCTCAACCTGAACATCCCCCCGTCGTGAGCGTCAGGCGCGTCCATGGCTGAGGGGCAGCCTGGCGGTGACCGCCCGGAGCCCGCCTCACGTCGGGTTTCCGCGTGCGACGATGACGCGGTGAGGGTCCTCGGCAACGTCATCTGGTTCGTGCTCGCCGGATTCTGGCTCTGGCTCCTCTATGTCCTGGCCGGCATCCTGGCGTGCATCCTGATCATCACCATCCCGTTCGGGATCGCCGCGTTCCGCATCGCAGGATTCGTGGTCTGGCCTTTCGGCCGGACCACCATCGCCAAGCCCACTGCCGGTGTGGGCACGTTCATCGGGAACATCGTCTGGCTCATTCTGCTCGGCTGGGAACTGGCACTGGCCCACCTTGTTACCGCGCTGCTGCTCGCCATCACCATCATCGGCATCCCGTTGGCCGTCGCGAACGTCAAGCTCATCCCACTCTCCCTGTGGCCCCTTGGACGCGAGGTCGTTCCCATCGAGGTCGCTCGGATGCGGGGAATCGCCGTGACGACCCCGCAACCTCTCGGAGGGACCTGAACGCCACCTCGAGGGCCACGTCGCCGCGTGTGCGGTGAGTGGCACGCCACCTGGCCCCGGTGGTTTGCTGACCGTGCCGATGGGGCCGCGGGGTGCCAGCGTGCTTCCTGCGGCTGGCGTCGAGGTGATCGGAGCGGCGGATGAGGCTCGAGCACTTGTACCGACTTCGGTTCACGTACCCGCACGAGTGGACGGTGGCCTTGGAGGGCGGTTGGCAGCAGCACCTGTTCCTGGCCGAGGGCGATTGCCAGGGTTGGATCACCGGTCGGTTCCGAGGCGTCAACTTCCCGCTACGGCGTACCGTCGACGGTCCGTTCCAACCGGACTTCCGCGCCGTCATCGAGACCGACGATGCGGCCACGATCATGGTGGAGTGGCACGGATACGGTCGGGCCTACCCGATCGGCCGCCGACAGGTGGTCGGCTCGATGCTCCACCTCAGCGACCAAGACCCCTACCGGCGGCTCAACGACGCCATCTGCGTCTGCGTAGGGGAAGTTCGCACGTCAGACGATCCCGCTCAGCCGAGGTCACACCTGGTCCTCGATGTCGCTGAGCTCGTCTGGGAACCCCTCGACGACTGAGCTCGCCGCCGCCGAACCCGTCTGCGAGATGACCGTTCCAGGGGATCGGCAGATCCACGCCGAACACGAAGGCTTGGCCAGACGGCCCGCTGGTAACCAGGGGTGACCCTGCTGGGGGGCTGGTGGGAGCTACTCGACCACCGCCTCCACGACGGACCACGGGCTGGTCGTGTCGAGCGTTCGACGGTGCCGAAGCCCCGAACGCTCGAGCAGCTGGACGAACTGAGCCTCGGAACGCTCCCGTCCGCCCGTCATGACGAACATGTTGAGGTCGGAGAACTTGGTGTCCGAGCCTTCGTTCGGACCGGCCAGGAGCCGCTCGACGATGAGGAGAGCCGAGGACGGAGACATCGCCGCCCGGCATACCCGCAGGATCGACTCGCAGTCCTCGTCGCGCCAGTCGTGCAGGACCGACTTCAGCAGGTAGACGTCGCCACCGGAGGGGACTGACTCGAACATGTCGCCGGCGACCAGGCGAATCCGTTCCCGCGCAGGCGTATTCGCCAGCACCTCGGTCGCTCCGGCAACGACGTGCGGAAGGTCGACCACCACCCCGGACAGCGACGGGTATGCGGCCAGCACCCCCGCGAGAAGGGCTCCGTGCCCGCCACCGATGTCGACGAGCAGGCCGCGCTCGGGGAAGTCGTAGGCGTCGGCGACCGCGGCCGCCATCCTGGTGGCGAGCTCGGTCATGGCCGCGTCGAAGACCGCGGTCCTTGTCCCGTCACCGGCGCGGTAGGCCCACACGTCCATCCCGTACAGCGTCGTGAAGGGGGTCGCTCCGCTCCGGGCGCCACTCAACAGGTTGCCCCAGGCGCTCCAGAAGTACGGCTCACCGATGAGGGTGGCCCAGCCCTTCACCGACCCCGGCGCACCGGTACGCAGGCCCTCGCTCAGCTCGCTGTTGGCGTAGCCACCCTCGTCCGTCTCGACGTAGACGCCGACCGCAGCCAGCGCACCGAGCAGTCGGCGAAGAGACTCCGGGTCGGCGTCGGCCGCCTGGGCGAGGGACTCGAGGTCGAGCGGGCCGTCGGCCAGCAGGTCCGAGACGCCCAGCACGGTGGCGACGTGCAGCGCCTGCGAGATTCGAAAGCCGTTGACCATGTCGCGGAGCTGCTCGGACGCCGTCATCTCGTGAGCCTCCTCCCACGAACCATCCAACGCCATCACCCGTCGGGCCCACTCCCCCGAGCCGGCCTAAAGGCCCAAGGCAGCTCGGGTGTGGTCGGCATCGACGCGGTCGCTGCTGTCCACCACATGCGGCGCGGCGACGGCGATCTCGTCGGCGGCTCGCAACAGGTCTCGTGCGAGCGTGAGCTCACCCCGCTGGCGGGCCAGGCGGGCGAGGATGTCGAGGAGCTGCTGCGAGCGCTCACCAGTCTCGTTCTGGGCGTCGACCGCGGCCAGCAGGCATCGGGTGAGGAGCGCCCCCCTCACCCCCTCCGGCCGCCTGGTACCAGCGGTCGTTCTGTTCGAGAAGGCTTCGTACTGCGTCGGCCTCACCGGTGGTCCGCCCTAGCCGAGCGAGGTGGAGTCGCGCGGTGGCGGCGAGCCTGAGGTCAGCGCTGTCCGTGCGGCCAGGATCGCGCGGTTCAGCGTGAGGATCGCGGCGTGGGGATCTCCGGAGCGCTGGTGAACACGGCCGAGCGATGCGAGATGCAGGGCGGCCTGGCCGACGAAGCCGAGAAGCTCGGACTGGGCGGCCGCCCGCGCGAGATGCTCGGCCGCGTCCCGAACCGGTGCTCCGCCTGGGCGATGGCTCCGAGCATGGCTTCGGCGTGAACCAGGCCCCAGGAGTCCTCGAGCGGGTCGAGGAGGTGTATCGCCTCGTCGGCGTCCTGGCCGGCGTGGGCGGTGTCTCCGAGCATGATCGACCCGTAGGCCCTGAGCACGAGAGCCGCGGCGGTCTCCCACGACAAACCCAACGCTCGCGAGGCGTTGATGCTGGAGCTCGCGAGGTCCAGCACGTCGGCCGGCCGGCCCGGCTGGACGGACAGGAACGCGCGATGACGGTCGGCGTCGGCCCGCAGGCGGGAGTCCGCGAGCTCGTCGGCGATCTGGAGGGCCTCGTCCAGATCGGCCCGCGCTCGTGCAAGGTTTCCGGCCGACGCCTCCAGCCAGCCGGCGACGAGCAGACCTGGCGCTCGGGTCTGCCGCGGGAGGGTGTCCGCGGCGGCGAGCGCACTGCGGAGGCGTTCGGCACCGGCGACACCGTCGCCGAGAACGACCCACGTCCACCCGAAGCCCATGGCGATGCGGCCACCGAGCAGCGGGTCGTGGGCCGCGGCCCAGGTGAGGGCGACGTCGATGTTCGCTCGCTCCGCGCGGACGGTCGCGACCGCCTCGGCTTGGCCGGGGCCGCGGACGGTGGCCGCGCACCGGTCCGCGAGGTTCGCGTACCAGGTGCCTGTGGCCCATCGCTCTGGCCCTCTTCCTGTGGCGCGGCGCGCGACGTGCCCCCACCTGGCTCGAGCGACGAGCAGGCGTCAGGTCGGGCGGTCAGCAGCGCCGTTGAGGTGAACCAGGTCGGCACTGACCTTCCACAGCCGAACCGCTGCCGCCCGGTCGTAGCTCGGCCCGGCCGACCGCTTCTCCTTGCTGTTGGCGAAGTAGCGACCGGTGACGTGCGCGAGAGCGGGGGCGGACGCGAGATGGATGGAGGTGGCGGCTCCCTGGGCGGGGCTCTTCATGAACGGACGCGCGAGGGGGACGAGGAACCGTTGCACGCCGGCGGGGTCCTCGGCCCCGAAGGAGGTGCGCACCACTCCCGGGTGCAGGGCGTTGGCGGTGACCGAGGTGCCGTGAAGCCGACTGGCCAGCTCGTACGTGAAGAGGACGTTCGCCAGCTTGGACTGGCTGTAGGCCCGAGCGCCCGAGTAGGACTGTTCGCCCTGGAGGTCGTCGAAGTCGATCCGGCCCGTGGTGTGCGCGTTGGAGGACACCGTGACCACGCGCGCCGCGGGACTCTGCCGCAGCCGGTCGAGCAGGAGGTTGGTCAGCAGGAACGGTGCGAGGTGGTTGAGGGCGAAGGTGCGCTCCAGGCCGTCGGCGGTGACGTGCCTGGTGTTCCAGAACCCGCCGACGTTGTTGACCAGCACGTCGATCCGCGGGAGGCGCTGCAGGATCTCGGCGGCCATCGCCCGCACCTGTGACTGGTCGGACATGTCCGCGACGAAGACGTCCACCGCCCCACTCCCGGCGGCGCGCAGACCGCGAGCCGCGGCCTCGGTACGGCCGCGGTCCCGGCCGGTGATCGCCACGTGCGCGCCCGACGCGACCAGCCCCAGGGCCGTCGCCTCACCGATCCCCCCGGTGGCTCCGGTCACGAGCACCGTCCGGCCGGTCATGGGCCCCGTGATCTGTGCCATTGCCGGCTCCCCTGCGCGTGGGCGACTCCCCCGCTGCTCGTTCCTCATCATCCTCGCTGTCGGCCCCCCGGCCCGCACACCCGGCGTACGGCCCGAGCGGCGCTGGCATACCGTCGAGAGCGACATCGCCTCGAGGATCGAGGCGGACCACGCACTCCGATCGAAGGACACCCTTGCGCTACCGACCGCTCGGCAACAGCGGCGCCGTCGTCTCGACGTACGCCCTCGGAACGATGACCTTCGGTGCGGAGGCCGACGAGAAGACCTCGCACCAGATCCTGGACGCGTACATCGCAGCCGGGGGCAACCTGGTGGACACGGCCGACGTGTATGCGAACGGTGCCTCGGAGGAGATCATCGGCCGGTGGATCGCGCGGCGGCCCACCGAGAGCGAGCGGGTCGTGCTGGCGACCAAGGGCCGGTTTACCAGGGGTGGAGTCCTCAACGAGATCGGCAACTCGCGCCTGCACCTGCGTCGCGCCCTGGACGCGTCGCTCCGCCGGCTCGGGGTCGACCACATCGACCTGTACCAGCTGCACGCCTGGGACGCCGTGACGCCGCTCGAGGAGACGTTGCGGTTCCTCGACGACAGCGTGAGCAGCGGCAAGATCGGCTACTACGGCTTCTCCAACTTCCTCGGCTGGCAGGTCGCCAAGGCCGCGTACATGGCCCGCGCTCTCGGCTTCGTTGCACCGGTGACCCTGCAGCCGCAGTACAGCCTGCTCGTGCGGGAGATCGAGTCGGAGATCGTGCCGGCCTGTCTCGATGCCCGCATGGGGCTCCTGCCGTGGTCGCCGCTCGCCGGTGGTTGGCTGACGGGGAAGTATGCGCGGGACTCCACCCCCGAGGGTGCGACCCGTCTGGGCGAGGACCCCGACCGAGGCATGGAGGCATGGGAGCCCCGGAACCGCGAGGAGCGCACGTGGCGCGTCATCGACACGGTCTCCGAGATCGCCACGGCGCGCGGCGCCAGCCCGGCACAGGTGTCCCTCGCGTGGCTGGAGGGCCGGCCGGCGGTCACGTCGGTGATCCTGGGTGCCCGGAACCCGGAACAGCTGGCGGACAACCTCGGTGCCGCTTCGGTCGAGCTGACGGACCAGGAGCGCACGCGGCTGGACGCGGTGAGCAGGCCGCTGGTCTCGGCGTATCCCTACGGAGACGCCGGCGCGGCGCAGCGTGACCGCGCCATCGACGGGTCGGCGTAGCCGGCGCTGGCGCGATGCGGCGTACTGTTCGCACGAGGGCCATCTCTGGCCCCGACGAGGAGCCAACATGTCGGACAAGTCCCCGCGCCAGCACATGGCCAAGAAGCAAGGCAAGACCATCAAGGAGAAGCGGGCCGACAAGAAGGCCAACGCCAGCGCCGCCGCGCTCGGTGACCCCGTGGCTCGAGCCGCGAAGCGCTAGCCCTGGACCAGTCCTGACGCTGGCGAGCGGCGCTAAATCCGTTGGCAGGAGTGGGAAAGCCCTGTTGAGTACGGCGCATGGCCGACCTCGACGGAACGTGTGACGAACGGTTCGCGGCGGTTCGTGACGCCCTGGCGGAGTCCCTCGACAGGGTTTCCTCGTCGGCGAGGTGGTCCGAAGGGTCACCGGTCGCGGCCTCGGCCAGTTCTTCGCCGAGCAGGTCGCCGGGCCGCTGGGCGCGGACTTCCACATCGGTCTGGGCGCCGAGCACGACCACCGGGTCGCCAGGGTCATCCCGCCCGCGACCAGGGCGCCGGAGATCGAGGAGCGAGGGCCCGGCAACCCGCTGATCCCGGCGGAGACCGCCAACACTGATGCCTGGCGGCGGGCCGACATCCCCTCCGCCAACGGGTTCGGCAACGCCCGGTCCGTTGCCGCGGTGCAGTCGGTCCTCGCGTCCGGCGGCGAGGTCCGCGGTGTCCGCCTGCTCTCGGCGGCCGGCTGCGAGCGCGTCCTGGAGGAGCAGTTCGTAGGGGCGGACAGGTCCTGGGCGCACCGATCCGGTACGGCATGGGCTACGCCGTCAGGGGTCGCACCTGTTCCTGGGGTCGTAGGGGAGGTTCGATGGTCCTGGTCGACCTCGAGCAGCACCTGACCGTGTCGTACGTGATGAACCAGATGCTGGAACAGGGCCCGATGGGAGACGACCGGGGCCTGAGTGTCGTGATGGCTGTCTACAGCGGGCTCTAGCGCGTCAGGCGGTCGCGGGACCGTTCGCGCGGACGAAGGCGAGGGCGGTCTCGGCGACCTCCTGCCACCCGTGGTCGATGGTGAGGGAGTGGCCGCGACCGGCCAGCTCGGTGAACTCGGTCACTCCCACGTTCTTACGGTGCTTCTTGTATGCCGCGTACGAGATCGCGTGCGGCACCGTGTGGTCGTTCTCGCCGGAGATGATGAGGATCGGTCCTCGGTTCTCGGCCTTGAAGTCGACCTTGGTCTCGCTGAAGGGGTTCAGGTTCGCCGCGGCGGCCTGGAAGATCGGGACACCGGACGCCGCGACGTGGAACTCGTCGTACAGCTCTCTCGCCTCGGCCTCGTCGAGGGCGTTGGCCCAGCCGTAGGTGAACTCCTCGAAGGTGAGGGTGACCGACCGGCGGGCGTTCGCCGGGTTGCCGAGGATCGGAGAGCCGGACTTGAGCGCCGACGCCGGCAGCGGCAGGACTCCCCTACCCGGGGCCGGGTCGACGGCCACCGTGACCGCGGACACGCCGACGCCGGCGATCTTCTGCGCGATCAGTCCACCGAACGAATGGCCGACGACCCCGGGCTTCAGGGTCAGCGCCGCGATGGCCTCGAGGTAGTGGTCGGTGACGGCCTGGACCATCTTGTGGGCGAAGACGTCCGGGTGGTCGCGCGCCTCGGCGACGGTCTCCGGGTCGTCCGGCCAGCCGGGCGCGATCGTCGCATACCCGTTGCTCTCGAACAGCGTGCGCCAGCGGTCCCAGCTGCTCGAGAGGAGCCACAACCCGTGGACGAAGGCGACCGGCTGGCGGCCCGACTCGTTCGCGCGGTCGATCTCTTCCTGTTCGCGTTCGCTGAGCGACAAAGCGGCCTCCTGGGGCGTGGTGAGGCTCTGACGCTAGCCCCTGCGCACAGCGCCCCCACATCCGCCCGGCGGTCAGGGCACCGTTGCGGGTCCGGACTCGGCGCGGACGACCTCGAGCAGCTGCGAGAGGATCCGGACGCACGCCGCCACGTCGTCGTGGCTCATCGCGGCCGCGACCGGTCCGAGCGACTTCGCCTCGGCCGCCCGGATCTCGCCGACCAGGCCACGGCCCTGTTCGGTGATGGTGACCAGGGACGAACGCCGGTGGGACGGGTTCGGCCGGAGCGTCACCCATCCTCCGGTCTCGGCGTCATTGACGCACCGCTGGACGAACTGCCGGCTCAGCCCGAGGACGGCGGCGATGCGCGGGACGGGCAGGGCCTCCCGCACGCGGAGCAGGTCCAGGACGGCGCGCACGCCGACGGGTATGCCGCTCGCCTGCTCGAGGTTGCGGACGGTCTGCCGGTAGAGCGGTCCGAGCAGGTCGAAGACGCGGGCCAGCTCATCGGGGGCGGCGGAGGGCACACCGCCATGATGACACCTCGGTTGACATGGTGGTCGCCATAGTGACACCTTGGGTGTCATGATGGCCGATCTGGCTCGAACCGACGTCAGCGTTCCCGAGGGCCACCTGGCCGTCTGGTCGAACCACCGACCGGGACGCCCGTTGGTGCTCCTGCACGGCGGCGGGCTGGACCACCGGATGTGGGAACAACAAGTGACCGCGTTCGCCGACACTCAGCGAGTCGTCCTCGTCGACGCCCGAGGTCACGGAGAGTCGTCCACCGCGACCGCCGCATACCGGCACTGCGACGACTTGGCGGCCGTCTTCCACGCTCTCGACCTGGGACCGGCCACCGTCGTCGGTCTCTCGATGGGCGGCGGCACCGCTGTCGACCTGGCCCTCGAGCACCCGGACCTCGTGGCGGGGCTGGTCGTCTCCGGAGTGGGGACGAGCGAGCCGACGTTCACCGACCCGTGGGTGCTCGACGCGTTCGCCGAGTGGAAGGCGGCCGAGGAGACCCGTGACGCCCAGCGCTGGCTCGACGCGTTCATGCGCTTCCTCCCCGGACCGCGCCGCACCCTCGACGACGTCGACCCGAACGTGGCCGAGGCGGTCCGGCGGATGGGGTGGGACACGCTGCAGCACCATGCGGTCCGCAGCTTCGTGCCACCGACACCGGTCACCCGGACCTGGGAGCGCGTCCCGTCGATCGAGGTACCGGTCGTGGTGGTCAGTGGCGTCCTCGACTCCCCCGACCACGTCGGGATGGGTCACCGGCTGGCCGACTCGGTACCCGACGGACGGACCGTCGACATCGAGGGAACCGCCCACTACCCCAACCTGGAGGAGCCGGCCGCGTTCAACGACGCCGTCGCGCTCGTCGCCTCGCGGGCGGCTTAGTCTCGCCCGGCGACCTCGACGATCTCAGCGAGACGCGGAAGCTGTTCGAGAACGGCGTTGGGTGGAGGGGCGTCCGTCACGACCGCCGAGATCTCGTCCCACCCGCAGAGGTGGACCGGCGCCGAGGCCAGGAACTTGCTCGAGTCGACGAGCAGGACCACCCGGTCGGCGATCGACATGAGGGCGAGCTTGGTCGGCCGTTCGTTGTCGGTGGAGACGTAGATGCCCTGGTCATCGACCGCGGCCGCCCCGAGCAGCAGCGTCTGGACACGGAGCCCGGCGACCGCGGCAACGGTCCGAGGTCCGATGAACGCCTGGCTCTCCCCCAGGAGCTCGCCCCCCAGTCCGACCACACGCCCCAGTCCCCGGCTGAGCATCAGCTGCATCACCGGGATCGAGTGCGTGACCACGGTTCCCCGGAACGAGTCCGGAAGGGCCTGGACCACGGCGTAGGTCGTCGTGCCGGCGTCCACGGCGATGGTGCCGCGCAACGACAGCGACCGCGCGACCGCCTTCCCGATCGCACGCTTGCCGGTCGCGTGCTCCTCGGCCCGGCCGGTGAAGGCCGGCGAGTGCGGTGACTGGGAGAGGGCGCTGACACCACCGTGGACGATCCGGACCGAGCCCTGCTGAGCGAGCTTGCGCAGGTCTCGGCGCACGGTCATGTCCGAGACCCCCAGCCGGCGGGTCAGCTCCGTGACGGAGACGAACCCGGCGTCGCCCACGGCGCTGAGGATGGCCCGACGGCGTTCGGGCGCGCTGTCGTAGCGCAGTGTCGTGGCCTCGTTCGCCTCGGCCCGCTGATCCCCCACGGCGCCAGCATACGCGAGGTAAGTCACAAGAAAGTGTTGACTTTCCAACAACAACTGTTAGAGTCTCAACATCGTAGATCCCGGCACGAAGGAGTGCGAGAGCGCCATGGCGACCAGCCCCACGAGCTCCCCGAGTCTCGTCGACGCCGTCTTCGTCGGCGTGGCCACCCTCGACGCCATTGCGCTCGTGGACCGGTTCCCCGCCCCCGACGACCGCGTGGTCGCCTCCGAGGTGGCGTACGCGGGAGGTGGCCCGGCCGCGACGGCCGCGGTCGCCGCGTCGCGGCTCGGGGTCCGCGCGGCGTTCGTCGGCACCGTCGGTGACGACGCCAACGGTCGCGCCATCCTCACCGGGCTCGTGGACGAGGGTGTGGACGTCAGCGGGGTCACCGTCCTCGCTGGGTTGCCGTCGGCGGCCAGCGTCGTCATCGTCGACCGGGTCCGCGACAGCCGGGCCATCTGCAACCAGCCGGCACCGCGCATCGACATCAGCGCCGGACTGGCCCTGATCGCCTCGAGCCCCGTTGTCCATGTCGACCACGCGGGCTGGGCTTCGGTCGCCGCGGCCGGGGTCCTGCGCGAGGGCCAGCTGCTCTCGGTGGATGCCGGCAACCCCATTCCCGGCTTCACACCCCGAGGGGTAGGCCTCTACGCGCCGACCGTCGAGGCACTCCGGCTCACCTACGGCGCCGATCACGCGGTCGCCGACCTTCTGGCCCTGGCCGTTGCCGAGGGCTGTGACGTCGTCGTCGCCACCGACGGAGCGAAAGGCTCGTCCGCGCTCACCGCTACGGGCGAGACGGCCTCGGCGCCGGCGCATACCAGCCCGATCCTCAGCACCCTGGGCGCCGGCGACGTCTTCCACGGCGCCCTCGTCGCCGCCGTCGTCAAGGGTCTGCCGCTCGACCAGCAGCTGGCCTTCGCCAACGTCACCGCCGCCCTGTCCTGCCGCGGTCTCGACGGTCGCTCCCGCATCCCGTCGCTCGCCGAGGTCGAAGCGGCCATGCCGGCCAACGCTCACTGACACCGATCAGCCCGTCACCCACCCAGGAGAACCGATGACCGACGTCACCCACCCCACTCCCACCGCCCGGAGCGCCGGGCTGGCGCGGGTGGCCCGGCCGAGCGGCGCATTCGCCATGCTCGCCGTCGACCAGCGCGAGGCCATGCGGGCCATGTTCGCGGAGCACCAGACCGCGCCGGTCACCGACCAGCAGCTCACCGACTTCAAGGTCGCCGCGACGCGGGTGCTCACCCCGTACGCCTCGGCCGTCCTGGTCGACAAGCAGTTCGCCTTCGACGCGGTGGTCGACGCGGACGCCGTCGCCCCGACGTGCGGGCTGATCGCGGCGGCCGACCGCTTCATCGAGGGCAACGGCGAGTTCGTCACCGCCGTCGAGATCGACCCCGACGTAGTCCCCGCCGCCGTCCGCGACCAGGGCGCGGTCGCGATGAAGCTCCTCGTCATCCACCGTCCCGACGAGGCCGCCGCGACGCGGATCGCGATGGTCGGGGAGTTCGTCGAGCGGTGCCGCGCCGCCGGCCTGGTGAGCATCATCGAGCCGGTCGCGAAGGCCCCTCGTCAGGGCGGCGCCTGGGACTGGGACGACTCCGTCGTCGAGGCGGCCAAGGAGCTCGGCTCGCTCGGTGCCGACCTCTACAAGGCCGAGGTCCCGCTCAAGGGCCAGGGCCCGGCCGACGAGATCCGGCGTCGCTGCGCGCAGATCACCGAAGCGGTCTCGTCACCGTGGGTCGTCCTCTCGTCCGGTGTGCCGGCGGACCTCTTTCCGCAGGCCGTGGAGCTCGCCTGCCGTGAAGGAGCATCCGGCTTCCTCGCCGGCCGTGCGGTCTGGGCGGCGGTCATCGGCAGCGACGACGTCGAGCGCGACCTGGTCGAGGTGTCCATCCCGCGCCTGCAGCGCCTCGGCGAGCTCGTCGACGAGGTCGTCCAGCGATGACCACCGCCACAGCGCCACGGGTCGTGCTCGTCCCCACCGCGCGGCCCACCTTCGCCGTCGACGTGGCCCGCTCTCTGGCGGCCGACGCACGCGCGCTGCTCGTCGAGCTCGGCGCGGACGTCGTCGGGCCAGAGGACCTCGTCATGACGCCGGAGGACGTCGAGGCGGCGAAGCCGTTCCTGGCCGACGGTGCCGACCTCGTCGTCAACGTCTGCGCCTCGTTCTCCGACGCCACGCCGGCCCTCGAGCTCTACAGGGACCTGGACCAGCCGGTCCTGCTGTGGTCGTTCCGCGAGCCCGGCCCGGTCGGGGACCGGCTCTGGCTCAACTCGATGTGCGGGGCCAACCTCTTCGGCCACGCCCTCGTGGTCCATGCCGGCCGGGCGCCGCACCTGGTCCTCGGCAACCCCGACGAGCCCGGCACGCGGCGAGCGCTCGCCGAGGCGCTCGCCGGCCACCTGCCGGAGAGAGTCGGCCTGCCGGCCAACCGCGGACAGCGCGCAGATGCCGCCACCGTCGTCCCCGCCCTCGAGTCGCTGCGGGGCCGCCGGCTGGGCCTCGTCGGCGACGCCCCGCCCGGGTTCACCCCCAGCCAGTACGACGGCGCGCTGGTGGCCTCGCTGTTCGGCATCGAGGTCGAGCAGCTCGACATCGACGCGATGTTCGACCGCGTTCGCACCGTGGACGACGTCGTCGCGAAGTCCGAGTATGCGGCGGCCGTCGCCGCGCAGCCCTCGCTCGGGACCGTCGACGCCGACCAGGCCCTGACCTCCGCGCGGATCACCACGGCGATGCGCGACTGGCGGGACGAGGGAGCGCTCGACGGCATGGCCATCCGCTGCTGGCCCGAGTTCCCCAACCAGCTGGGCGCCTGTCCCTGCTCCTCGCTCTCCCGCGTCGCGGACGAGAGCACGCCGACCGCGTGCGAGCGTGACGTCTACGGCGCCGTGACCATGCTCCTGATGGAGGCGCTCGGCTCCGGGACGACCTACCTCGTCGACACCGTCGACCTCGACGCTGAAGCCAACATCGTCCGGCTCTGGCACTGCGGCGCGGCGGCCACCTCCCTCGCGGCCGACCCGTCGGATGCGACCCAGTTCACGCACTGCAACCGCAAGCTCGGGGTCGCCGGCAACTTCCCGCTGAAGACCGGCCCGGTCGTCATGGCCCGGCTCACCGAGGACCCCGCTCGTCCGGGAACGCTCCGGCTACTGCTCGCGTCCGGCGAGTCGGTGGCCGAGCCGAACCGGTTCCAGGGCAACACCGCCGCAGTCCGCCTCGACGGCGACGCGGAGCAGTTCGTCACCGGCCTCGTCACCGGAGGCTTCCCGCACCACACCGTCCTCGCGTGGACCGACGTACGCCCGCAGCTGCGGGCCGCCGCCGACCACCTGGGGATCGCCGTCATCGACTGGTAGCCCCAACCCGAGTCAGTCAGTACGACCGAGGAGACAACGATGTCCCAGAAGTTCACCATCGACCGCCGGCGCTTCCTCACCGGGATAGGCGCACTCGGAACGGCCGGTGCCCTGACCGCCTGCGTGGGGCCGACGATCACGTCCCGCGGCAGCGCCACCGCTGGCGGACCCGGTGCCAGCACCCTGCTCCTGCCCGCCGTCGACGCGAAGCCCGCGACCGGGACGATCTCGTTCGCCCACTGGCGCGCCGAGGACAAGGCCGTCTTCGACACCCTCATTGCGACGTTCGTCAAGGCGAACCCGCAGGCGAAGATCACCCAGGACATCTCACCGTCGAACGACTACCAGAGCACGGCGCTGCAGAAGATCAAGGGCGGCAACATCGGCAACGCCTTCACGGCGTTCCGCGGCGCGCAGTTCGTCAACATGGTCAAGGCCGGCCTGTATGCGGGTCTTGGCGCCCAGCCGTTCGTGGACGGCTACTTCGCCGAGCTCGTCAAGGCCGGGCAGGACACCAGCCGGGCCCAGATGGGCCTGCCCTACCAGCTGGTCTTCAACATGCCCATCTACAACGAGGACGCCTTCGCCAAGGCCGGCGTCACGTCGCTGCCCCAGGACTGGGACGGGTTCCTCGCGCTCTGCGACAAGCTCAAGGGAGCAGGCTTCGTCCCGATCGCGTGGCCCGGCGGAGAGCCGGCGAACTCGGGCCAGCTCATCAACTCGATGGTCATGAACAACATGCCCACGGACACCGCGTTCGCCGACATCGAGGCCGGCACGCGGAAGGTCACCGACGACTGGTTCCTGCTGACCCTCAAGCAGTACCAACAGCTGGCGCCGTTCTTCGAGCCCAACTCCACCGGCACGGCCTCGGAGCCGCTGCAGCAGATGTTCGCCAGCGGCAAGGCCGCCATGCTCGCCACCGGCTCGTTCCACCTCAGCGCGGTCCGCAAGCTCGGCGCGACGTTCCCCATCAACCTCATTGCCCCGATCACGGTGGCCCAGGACAAGGCGAAGTACGAGGGGATCTACAACGCGACCTTCATCCTCGGCGTCAACACCGCCGGCACGCAGCAGGACACCGCCGTCAAGTGGCTCCAGTTCCTCTCCGACCCCGTCAACGCCGCGGTGTACGCGAACGGGACGTCGCAGCACCTCACGGTCAAGAACGTCGACTACACCAACGCCGACCTCAAGCACACCGCGCCGTGGCTGCTGAAGAAGACGCTCCTCGCGCCCCGGTTCCAGTTCAACAACCTCGACATCCGCAACGCCGTGGAGGCCTCGTGCGTCGCCGTCGTCGGCGGCACCGCTCCCGAGCAGGCGGCCCAGCAGGCGCAGACCGTCATCGACCAGAAGCGGAAGTGACCATGGCCACCACGCTCACCTCGCCGAGCCAGGCCCAGGGCCCGGAGACGGCCGACACCCAGCCGAAGCCCAAGAACCGAAACCCCATGGCCGCGCATCCCGCCCTGTGGCTGTTCCCGATCCCCGCGCTCGTGCTCTACATCGCCTTCTTCGTCATCCCCACGATCCAGGGGGTGTTCTACGCGGTCACCGACTGGGACGGCTTCAGCCCGACCGCGCAGTTCGTCGGCCTGGACAACTTCACGACCATTCTCACGTCGGACGAGTTGTTCCGGAACGCGCTCAGCAACAACATCAAGTTCATGCTGGTCGTCGTCATCTTCCAGACGATCTTCTCACTCGCGCTCGGCGTCTACCTGACCAAGAACTCCAGGTCCTCGGTCGCCCTGCGGTCGCTCTACTTCTTCCCGACCATCCTCTCCAGCGTGTCGGTCGCCTTCATCTGGAAGTTCGTCTACGACCCGAACTTCGGCCTCATCAACACCGTGCTGGGTGCCGTCGGGCTGGACCGGTTCCAGAGCGCCTTCCTCGGCAACGACAACCAGGCCATCTACTGGGTCGCGATCACCCAGGTGTGGTTCCACGTCGGCCAGATGATGATCATCTACGTCGCCGGGCTCCAGCAGATCCCCCAGGAGCTCTACGAGTCGGCCGAGATCGACGGAGCGAGCCGCTGGCAGCAGTTCCGCTACGTCACGCTCCCGATGGTCGCTCCCGCGACGGCCATTGTCATGGCCTACACGACGGTCCAGTCGTTCAAGGCCTTCGACCTCATCCTCGGCCTCGGCGGCAACCCGCCCAAGGGGTCCCTCGACATCCTGTCGACCCGCATCTACGCCGGCTTCGCGAACTCCCAGTTCGGTTACGCCGCAGCCGAGTCCCTCATCTTCATGGCCCTCATCGCCGCCATCACCTGGCTGCAGCGGCGAGCCGTCAAGGCCAGTAACCCGGACGTCTGAGGAGAACGCCATGACCTACAACCTGACCCGTCGCGTGGTGCTCGGGATCTACGCTGTCCTCGTCATCGTCCCGCTCGTCGTCGTCATCTTCGGCAGCTTGAAGACCAGCCAGGACCTCTTCGCGTCACCCTTCGCCCCACCGACGAACTGGCAGTTCGACAACTACAGCAAGATCGTCGGCGAGTCCGGACTCGGGGTGGCGTTCCGCAACAGCGTCATCGTGACCGGCTGCTCGGTGCCGCTCACGCTCTTCATCGCCAGCCTGGCGTCCTACGGGATCGCTCGCATCCCCGGTTGGAAGAGCGGCCTGCTCTTCGGGTTCTTCGTTCTCGGCATGGCGGTTCCCGCCCAGGCCAACATGATCCCGCAGTACGTGCAGTTCGAGACCTTCGGGCTCACCGACTCGCTCGTCGGGCTGATCCTCATCAACATCGTCGTGACGCTCCCCATCGCGGTGTTCATCATGACCGGGTTCCTCAAGACGCTGCCGAAGGAGCTGTTCGAGGCGGCCGCCGTCGACGGGTCCGGCCCCTGGCGCACGTACCGGTCCATCGTGATCCCGGTGTCCGTGCCCTCCCTGTCCGCGACGGCGATCTTCCTGTTCGTCATCCACTGGAACGACCTGCTCTACCCGCTGCTGTTCATCCAGGACGCCGCGAAGCGCACCATCCCCGTGGCCCTGCTGTCGTTCCAGGGCGAGTTCCTCACCGACTACCCGCTGCTGTTCACCGGCGTCGTCGTGGCCTCCGCGCCCATCGTCCTCGCCTACGTGTTCCTGCAGCGCTACTTCGTCGCTGGCATCACCGCCGGCGCCGTGAAGGGCTGAACATGACCGACACCGCAGTCCTGCTTCGCCGCGTTCGGGACGTCCGCACCGACGAGGCGGGTGTCACCCTCGACATCGACGCCCTCCCCGGCGTCCAGCTCGGCATGATGCCGGGCTGGCTCACGGGCGAGCCGTTGGCGGCGCAGGGAGTCGAGACCCAGATGCCGAACCTTCCCGATATCAGCCTCCCTCCCACCGACGTGACGCCGTATGCGTTGCGGGTCACCGCCCCGCAGCCCGGCTGCCTGCGGCTGGTCCTCGCCCCCGCAGGGGACGCCGCCTTCGACGACGACGGCACCGGTCTCGGCATCGTCGTGGAAGCGACGCCGGATCCGTCCACGCTCGACGTCGAGGAGCACGACGACCGCGTCGTCCTCCACGGCGGGGGCTTGCGGCTGACGGTGGGCAGGGCTCCCTTCACCCTGATGCTGACCGACGCCGAGAGCGGCGCCACCGTGCTGCGCACGGCGGACCGGCTGCGCCAGGTCGCCGGGCTGCTGACCGCGCCGTCCGTCGTCGTCGACCAGACCGCGACGACGCTCAGCCTGGAGCTCGGCCCGGACGAGGACATCCTCGGCTTCGGCGAGCAGTTCAGCCGGCTGGTCAAGAACGGCCAGAAGCTGCGGCTGCGCAGCGAGGACGCCTGCGGCACCGGCACGGGGATGGCCTACAAGCCGGTCCCGGTGTGGCACTCGTCGCGCGGCTACACCGGATTCGTCAACACCGGAGCCGTCGTCACCGCCGACGTGGGTCACTCCCGCCCATCCGTCCTGTCGATCGGCGTGGACGACCGGGTCATCGACCTCTACGTCGTCGCCGGCGCCGACCCCGCGGCCCGGCTCACCGCATACACCGCCCTGACCGGCCGGCCGGACGTCCCGCAGCCGTGGGCCTTCGGCTACTGGATGGGTCGCTGCCGCTACCACACCCGCGAGGAGATGCTCGAGGTCGGCCGGACGATGCGGGAGCATGACGTGCCGCTCGACGTGCTGCACCTGGACCCCGACTGGCTCGTCGTCGACCGGCTCAACACCGACTTCATCTGGAACACCTCGCGGTTCGGCGACCGCAAGCAGTTCGTCGCCGACCTCGCGGACCTCGGGATCCGGCTGTCGGTGTGGGAGCTCCCCTACCTCGACCCGGCCTCGCCGATCTTCGAGCACGCCGAGCGCGAGGGGTACCTCGTCAAGCGGACCGACGGCAGCCTGGCGTCGATCGTCAAGACGCCGACCCCCGATGGGCGGATGCGCGCGCTCATCGACTTCACCAACCCGGAGGCGCGGCGCTGGTGGCAGGAGATGCACCGCGAGTTCCTGGACGACGGCGTGGCCGTGTTCAAGACCGACTTCGGCGAGGCGCTGCCGGACGACGTCGCGCTCTTCGACGGGACGCCCCCGCACCAGGCCCACAACCTCTATCCGTTGCGCTACAACGGTGCCGTCTCGGACGCTATCCGCGAGTTCACCGACAGGGCACCGCTGGTCTGGGGCCGCAGTGGATGGGCCGGTTCGCAGCGCTACCCCGGCCAGTGGGGCGGGGACGCCGAGTCGACGGTCGCCGGCATGCAGGCGACAGTGCGCGGCGGGCTCTCGTACGCGATGAGTGCTCCGGGGTTCTGGAGCCACGACATCGGCGGGTTCTTCGGTCCCGAGCTGACCCCGGCCCTCTACGTGCGATGGACCCAGCTCGGCGCTCTCTCACCGCTGATGCGCGCGCACGGCTTGCGACCACGCGAGCCCTGGGCGTTCGGGGACGAGGCGCTGCGCATCTGCCGTGACTGGGTCCGGCTCCGCTACTCGCTCCTCCCCTACCTCTGGCAGGTCGCCAACGAGTCCGCCACGAACGGCTGGCCGGTGATGCGCCCGCTCGGCTTCCACTACCCCGAGGACCGCGTCGCTCGGAGCGTCGACGACAGCTTCCTGGTCGGCCAGGACCTGCTCGTCGTGCCGGTGTTCGACGACGCCGACCGCCCCGTCAGCCGGACGTTCTACGTGCCAGAGGGCCGGTGGTACGGCCTCGAGGACGGAACCAGCTTCACGGGTCCGGGCTTCCACACCGTCGACGTGCCGCTCGACCGGATGCCACTACTCGTCCGCGAGGGCGCCGTCATCCCGCGCGTCGAGGTCGAGGCGACGTTCCGTTCGGTCGCCGACCTCCTCGACCGGCCCTGGCACCAACACGTCTACGGCGACGTCGACGTGACCGGGCGGACGTGGGTCGGCTTCGACGGGTCGCCGCTGGCCGCCGCCGGCGAGGTGGTGCACCATGGCGGCTGACACCGACCGCTGGGCGGACCTCCCGGAGAAGGTCGCGGAGCTGGCGACCGTGGCCCGCGACCGGGGCCTCGACACCCTGGTACTCCGCGACCCGGCCAACCTCACCTGGCTCCTCGGCGGCCGGGTCAACGTCCCCCAGACCCTCGACACCGCCTGCCTGGACGTCGTCCTGGACTGCGTGAGCCGACCCCGGATCACCCTCGTCACCAACGCGATCGAGGCACCGCGGCTCCGCGACACCGAGCTCGCCGGGCTCGACGCCACGTGGGACGTCGTCCCGTGGTGGGAAGCACGCGACCCGAGGCTCCCCCGTGGCACCCACGTCGGAAGCGACCGGCCGCTGCCGGACGCACTGCCGCTGGCGGGCGACGTCGCCCGGTTGCGGCGCCACCTCACCGATCGGCAGCGGCGGCTGCTGCGGGAGGTGTGCGGCGACGCGGCGGCGGCGGCCACGACCGCGGCGGCGGGGCTCACCCCCACAACGACGGGGTACCAGGCCGCGGGGCTTCTGGCGCGCGAGCTGCTCGACCGCGAGCTCGACCCGATCGTCCTGCTCGTCGGCGGTGCGCCGCACCTCGAGGCCCACCGTCACCCGCTGCCCACCGGCGACCCTCTGGGAGTCCGCGCCATGCTCGTCGCCTGCGCCCGCCGGCACGGTCTCGTCGCCAGCGTCACCCGGATCGTCTCGTTCGATCCGCTCGGGGCTGATGAGCACGACGCCTACGAGCGGCTGCTGCACGTCGAGCAGGCCTTCCTCGACGCGTCCCGGGTCGGCGCTCGGCTGGGCGACGTCGTCGCGGCCGGCACCGCCGCCTACGCTGCGCAGGGGTTCAGCCGCGACGAGTGGCACCGCCACCACCAGGGCGGCTTCAGCGGCTTCCAGCCCCGCGAGTTCCCCGCCTCACCGGCCAGCGACGAGATCGTGACGGAGGGCGCGGTGCTCGCGTGGAACCCGAGCGCCGCCGGCTGGAAGGTCGAGGACACCGCCCTCGTGGAGGGCGCCGGTCCCGACACCCTGGTCCACGACGACGCGTGGCCGACCGTGAAGGTCGGGGACCGGCTGCGGCCGGACGTCCTCGTCCCCTGACCCACAGATCCGTTGACGTCCAACCCGACTCGCCAAGGAGCACTCTCGTGACCACGATCGCCAGCCATCTCGTCGACGGCATCTGGGAGGACGGCGACAGCACCGTCGACGTGACCAACCCCGCCGACGGCAGTGTCGTCGGCCGGCTGGCGTGGGGCGACGCGAAGACGGCCCAGCGCGCGGCCGACGCCGCCGCCCGAGCGTTCGCCGACTGGGCCGACCTGCCGCCGCGGCGGCGGGCCGACATCCTCCTCGAGGCGAGCCGGCTGATCGCCGAACGGGCCGACTCGATCGGCGACACGCTGGCCCGCGAGGCCGGCAAACGCCGCCCCGAGGCCGTCGGCGAGGTGGCCTTCAGCGCGGAGTACTTCCGCTGGTTCGGGGAGCAGGCCCGCCGGCCGCAGGGCGAGGTCATGGCCCACGAGGCGGCCGACCGACGGCACCTGTCCCTCCGGCGTCCGGTGGGCGTCGTGGCCTCGCTGACCCCGTGGAACTTCCCTTGCTCGATCCAGGCCCGCAAGCTGGCTCCCGCCCTCGCCGCCGGGTGCACCGTCGTCGCCCGGGTCTCCGAGAAGGCTCCGCTGGCGGCGACCGAGATGGTGCGCGCGATCGTCGACGCGGGCGTGCCCGCCGGCGTCGTCAACCTCGTGCACGGACCGGCCCGCGAGGTCACCCAGACCCTGCTCGACCACGAGGCGGTCCGCGCCGTGACCTTCACCGGCTCGACTCCGGTCGGCCGAGAGATCATGGCCGGTGCAGCCCGCCGGGTCGTCCGGCCGCTGCTCGAGCTCGGCGGCGACGCCGCGTTCATCGTCTTCGAGGACGCCGACATCGACGCGGCGGTCGAGGGCGCGATGCTCGCGAAGTTCCGCAACACCGGGCAGTCCTGCATCGCGGCCAACCGTTTCATCGTGCACGAGGACGTCTACGACGAGTTCGTCGGGGCGCTGGTGGCCCGGGTCGACGCCATGACGGTCGGTGACGGACTCGCCGACCCCCTCCCCGACCTCGGCCCCGTCATCGACGCCTCCCGGGTCGACGCGGTGAACGTGCTGGTCTCCGAGGCGCTCTCGCTGGGGGCGACCCGGCTGACTCACGAGCGCGACGTGCCCGGGGGCGGCACCTTCCTGGCGCCGACCCTGCTGGCGAACGTCCCCGACACCGCCGCCATCGCGACCCAGGAGGTGTTCGGACCCGCCGCGGCGGTGTCCCGGTTCCGCGACACCGCCGACGCTATCGCCCGCGCCAACGCCACCGAGATGGGCCTGGCCGGCTATCTCTGGTCGCGCGACATCTCCCGCTGCTGGCGGACGGCGGAGCATCTCGAGGCGGGCATCGTCGGCGTCAACAACGCGCTTCCCTCGGTCGCCTTCGCGCCGATGGGCGGGGTCAAGCAGTCCGGCCTGGGTCGGGAGGGCGCGGCCCTCGGGCTCGAGGAGTTCGAAGACGTGCGCTACCTGGCGCTCGGCCTCTGACCGGACCACGCGCATACCGGATCGTCGGACATGACCACCGAGCTGCTGTTCCTGCCCCTGGGGGTGATGGCGGGCGCGCTGACCCAGCGCGTGACCGGCATCGGCTTCGCGTTGGTCTGCGCGCCCCTGCTGGTCCTCATCGCCGGGCCGTTCGACGGTGTCGTCCTGTCCAACCTGCTGGGGCTGACCGTCAGCGTCGTCGTCTTCGTGACGCACTGGCGGGACACCGAGTGGAAAAAGGGCCTGCTGCTGGCGGTCCCGGCGTTGGTCGCCATCCCGTTCGGGGCCTACGTCGCCAAGAACGTCCCGCCCGCCCCGCTCATGGTCATCATCGGCCTCCTGGTCATCCTCGCCCTGGGCGCGGTCGTGCTCAGCGAGCGGGCCAGGGTGCTGCGTGGCCGGGGCGGAGCCGTCGTCGCCGGCGCGTCCAGCGGCTTCATGAACGTCACCGCCGGCGTCGGTGGTCCGGCGATCGTCCTGTATGCGGTAAGCACCGCCTGGGAACACCGCAAGTTCGTCGCGACGTTCCAGTTCTTCTCGATCTTCACCAACCTGGGCTCCCTGGCCGCCAAGGGCGGACTGCCCCACGTCGCCCCGCTCGCGCTCGCCGTGTCGTTCGGCGCGCTGGCCGTCGGCCTGGTCGGGGGCGAGATCCTGTCGCGGCACATCGACCACGAGCTGGCCCGCCGGCTCGCCATCGGTCTCGCTCTGGGCGGCGCGGTCTTCACCGTCGTCAAGGGCCTCCTGATGTGGTGACCGCTACGAGGCGACCGCCCGACGGGAGCTGATCCGCTCCCGCAGGTCGGTCTCGACCAGGTCGGCGTTGATCTGCGCACCGGCCATGAGGCCCGATGCGGCGGACGCCATGAGCTGGGCCATCGGCTCCACCACGGACCCCGCGGCCCAGACGCCCGGAACCCCGGTGCGGCCGAGCGGGTCGGCGTCCAGCCGGGTCGCGACGACGCGCCCCATCATCTCGATGTCGACCGTCTCCAGCCCGAGGTCGGCCAGGAACCCGGCCCGGGCGCCGGCCAGCGGCGAGACGACCACCGCGTCCACCGGCAGCACCTCACCGGACTCGAGCCGGATGCCGGTGACCCGGTCGTCCTCGACGACGAGTCCCGCCACCCTCCCGTCGACGACCGGGACGCCGAGCACCTCCAACCGCTCCGCCGTCTCCGGGTCGAGCTCCTCGTCGTCGTGCCGGAACACGGTGACCCGGTCGGTCAGCTGACGCCAGAGCCCGGCGGCGTGCCCGGCCAGGGGGCCGACCGCGAGGATGCCGACCGCCTGGTCGCGGACCTCGTAGCCGTGGCAGTAGGGGCAGTGCAGGACGTCGCGACCCCAGCGCTCGGCGACCCCCGGGATGTCCGGCAGCCGGTCCTGGAGTCCGGTGGTGACCAGCACCCTCCGGGCCTGGGCGGCCCGACCGTCGGCCGTCGTCACCTCGAACGCGTCCCCGACCCGACGGATGCCGCTGACCTCGGCCGACTCGACGGTCCCGCCGAACGACTCGACCTCCTTGCGGCCCAACGCCACCAGCTCCAGCGGTGAGGTGCTGTCGCGGCTGAGGAAGTTGTGCAGGTGACCGGCCGGCGCATTCCGCGGGGCACCCCCGTCGAGGACCAGCACCGTCCGCCGGGACCTCGTGAGCGCCGTAGCCGCGCTGAGGCCCGCCGGGCCTCCTCCGATGATGACGACGTCATAGCTCGAGTTCATGCGGGCAGTCTGCACAGACTCTCCACCGGTGAGCAAACACCCTTGCCGGTCTGGCAAACTGGGGCCATGGACGCACCCGACCTCACCACGACCCTCGACGGGGTCGGCGAGCGCCTGAGGGCGACGCGGCGGCAACGCGGCGGCACTCTCGCGCAGCTCTCGGCCGCCACCGGCATCTCGGTCAGCACGCTGTCGCGCCTCGAGTCCGGGCAGCGCCGCCCCACCCTGGAGCTGCTGCTGCCGATCGCGAGCGCCTGGCGCGTGCAGCTGGACGAGCTCGTCGGAGCACCGCCGACCGGCGACCCGCGCATCCACCCCCGACCGGTCAACCGGCACGGCCGGACGTTCATCCCGTTGTCGCAGCAGCCCGGCGGGCTGCAGGCGTACAAGATCCTCATGCCGCCACCGACCTCGACCCGCCTGCCTCCGCTCCAGACGCACGAGGGGTACGAGTGGCTCTACCTGCTGTCCGGCCGGCTCCGGCTGCGCCTCGGCACCCAGGACCTCATCCTGACCCGCGGCGAGGCGGCGGAGTTCGACACCCGCACGCCGCACGCGATCGAGGCGGCGGGCGGGAAGAGCGCCGAGATCCTGGCCCTGTTCGGGCCGCAGGGTGAGCGAATGCACGTGCGGGGACCCGCCAAGCCGGAATGACTCGGGGGCTCTCGGTGGTTGGCGGAGGTATGAGCACCGACACCGACACCACCGCCGCCAGCGTCCCCGCCTCGCACGCCGACCTCCTCGAGCGCCCGGTGTTCGCCCACCTGGCGACCGTCCGGCCGAGCGGCGCGCCGATGAGCAGCGTGATGTGGTTCGCGTGGGACGGCTCACGGTTGCGGATGACGCACACCAAGACGCGGCAGAAGTTCGCGAACCTGGCCGAGGACCCGCGGCTGGCCCTGTCGATTGCCGACCCGGACGACGAGTACCGCTCTCTCGAGATCCGTGGCGTGCTCGAGAGCGTCGAGGACGACGACGCCGAGGCGTCGTTCTACAAGGGCCTGCAGCACCGCTACGGCAGGGACTACGAGGTCACCGACAAGGACGTCCGCGTGGTCCTGACCGTCCGGCCGACGAAGTTCATCGCCACCGAGGGCGGCGGCATCACCGCGACATCCAAGGCCTGAGCGCCAGGCGCTGGGTCACCGTCACTGCCAGGACCCGAGCACCGCAAGCTCCGGCGTGTAGGCCACCTTCAGCGGCGTGCCGGTCGGCACGTCGAACCCCACCGGTGATCGTCTCCACCGGGCTGACGTCGGCGCCGACGACATCACCGATCTGACGCCCGCCGTTGTCGGCCATGAGTCCCTTGAGACTTCTCGGGGCGGACGCTGCCGCCGTCCGCAGGGGAGAGGATGTCACCGCTGGGTCGCGTCCGACACCTCACCCACGAGCTCCTCGAGGACGTCCTCGAGGAAGATCACGCCGCTGACCGCGCCGTCGGCGTCGACGACTCGGGCGAGGTGGGCACCGGTGCGCTGCATCGTCGCGAGCACGTCGTCGACATCGTCGTTCGGGCTCACCGTGGCCAGGCGGCGAACCCGCTTGAGCGGGACCGGCTGCGTCTGGCGCTCGTCGTCCGCGTACAGGATGTCCTTGAGGTGGAGGTACCCCGTCACCTCACCGTCGGGCGCCCGCACCGGGAACCGGGAGTACCCGTAACGGGCCACGAGCTTCTCGATGTCCGCCGGCGTCGCACCGAACGACACGGTCACCAGCGAGTCGACGGGAACGGCGACCTGGGACGCGACCTTGTCGCTGAAGTCGAGCGCCGAGCGGACCAGCCCCTCGCGCCCCTCCTCGAGCAACCCCTCGGCGTGGCTCTCGGCGACGATGTGCGCGACCTCGTCGGCGGTGAACGCACTGGTGATCTCGTTCTTGGGCTCGACACGGAACACGAGGCGTACCAAGCCCTTCGCGACCCACTCCATCACCCGGACCAGCGGCCGCAGCGCCCGCGACACGAAGAGGAGCGCCGGTACCAGCAGCAGCGCCGCGCGGTCGGGACCCGCGATGGCGAGGTTCTTGGGGATCATCTCGCCGATGACGACGTGGAAGTAGACGACGATGTTGAGGGCCACCAAGAGCGAGATCGGACCCAGCCACGCCTCGCTGATCCACTGGTCGAGGTGCCAGGAGATGAAGACGCCCTCGAGCATCTCGTGCAGCGCCACCTCGGCGAGGGCCCCGAGCCCGACCGAGCAGACGGTGATGCCGAGCTGCGCGGTTGCGAGCATCGAGCCCAGGTGCTCCAACGCGTCGAGCGACATCCGAGCGCGGGCGCTTCCGGCCGCGGCCATCGGCTCGAGGGTCGAGCGTCGGGCGGCCATCGCCGCGAACTCGGCACCCACGAAGAAGGCGTTCCCGAGCAGCAGGAGCACCGAGATCCACAACGCCAGGGCATGGCTCACGCGGACGCCTCCCCGGACGGCTGGCCGTCGGCATCCGTCGGCGGCGGCTCGTCGGGGTTCGGGATGAACCGCAGCCGGTCGACCCGCCGCCCGTCCATCCTCGCGACGCGCACGGTCCAGCCAGGCAGGGCCAGCTCGTCGCCAACGACGGGGATGCGGCCCAGCACGGCCATGACGAACCCGCCGACGGTCTCGTAGGTCGGTCCGTCCGGGACCACAGCGCCGAGCTGGTCGCGGACCTGGTCGGGCCGCCAGAGGCCCGGGAGCAGCCAGGACCCGTCGGCCATCTGGTTCCAGTCGGACTGCGACCGGTCGTGCTCGTCGCTGACCTCGCCGACGATCTCCTCCACGACGTCCTCGAGGGTCACCACTCCGGAGGTCCCGCCGTACTCGTCGACCACCACCACCATCTGCAGGCCGGCGGCCCGCAGACGGAGCAGCAGCGGGTCGAGGCGGATGGTCTCGGGCACCATTACCGGCGGCACCATCAGTGCGCTGACGGGGACGTCCGGCCGACGGTCATGTGGCACCGCGATGGCCTTCTTGACGTGGACCAGCCCGTCGATGTCGTCCCAGTCGTCGCCGATGACGGGGAACCGCGAGTGCCCGGTCTGCCGCGCGAGCCGGATGATGTCGTCGGCACGGGCCGTGCGCTCGATGCCCGAGCAGCGCACCCGCGGGGTCATCACGTCGACCGCCGTACGGTCGCCGAAGTCGAGGGAGCGGGTGAGCAGCCGAGCGGTGTTGGCCTCCAGGGTCCCCTGCTCCGCGGACCGCCGGACCAGGCTCGCGAGCTCCTGCGGGGTCCGGGCGCTGGTCAGCTCCTCCTGCGGTGTGATGCCCATCGCCCGCAGGGCGGCGTTGGCCGAGCCTTGGAGGATCGCCACCAGCGGCCGAGCGACCATCGCGAACGCCCGGACCGGCCCGGCCACGACCTTGGCCGCCGCGAGCGGCGCGCTGATCCCGAGGAACTGCGACATCAGCTCGCCGAACACCATCGAGAACAGCGTCACGAGGACCAGGGCGAGGGTCGTGGCGAGCGAGGATGCCATCGAGTCGGACAGGCCCAGGCTCACCAGCGGCCCATAGAGCAGCGAGCCGATCGAGGGCTCGGCGAGATAGCCGACGATCAGGGTGGTCAGCGTGATCCCGACCTGGGCGGCGGACAGCTGGGTCGAGAGCTGGCGCAACGACCTCAGGACGGTGGCCGCACGCTCGTCGCCCTGGTCGACCGCCTGCTGGACGGACGGCCGGTCCAGGGCGACGAGGGAGAACTCCGCGGTGACGAAGAGCGCGGTGCCCGCCGTGAGGGCGACAGCGGCGAGCACGAGCAACCACTCGGTCATAGTTCTTCCATCCTAGGGAAGCCGCGCGGAGCGGCCGATCCGCCGCATACCCGCTCCTCCGCCTGGGGTATGACCCTGAGCGCACCCTGAGCCGGCCCGGAATCCGCCCCCCGTGGGATCCGGTGCCCGACCGGCGCTGGTTTGATCGACCCATGACATCTTGTGGGGACGACTCATGACACCGGCGCCGGCGTCCGGCGCGCGCATCGAGGTTCGAGGCCTCACCAAGCGGTTCGGGGACTTCACGGCGGTCCAGGACCTCGACTTCGCCGTTGAGCCCGGCCGCATCACCGGCTTCCTCGGCCCGAACGGGGCCGGCAAGACGACCACGCTACGGATGCTGCTCGGCCTGATCCGGCCGAGCTCGGGCACCGCGACCATCGGCGGCGTCACCTACCACGACATCCCGAACCCCCTTCTCGAGGTCGGGTCGGCCCTCGAGTCGACGAACTTCCACCCCGGCCGGAGCGGCCGTGACCACCTGCGCGTCCTCGCGGCGACCTCGGGCATCCCGGTCAGCCGGGTCGACGAGATGCTCGACCTCGTTGGCATACCGGCGGCGGCCCGGAAGCGCGCCGGCGGCTACTCGATGGGTATGCGTCAGCGGCTCGGCCTCGCGGCCGCGCTGCTCGGCGACCCGAAGGCGGTCATCCTCGACGAGCCGGCCAACGGCCTCGACCCGGAAGGCATCCGCTGGCTGCGCGGCTTCCTGCGGTACCTGTCCAGCGAGGGCAAGACCGTCCTCATCTCCAGCCACCTGCTCGCCGAGGTCGCCCAGACCGTCGACGACGTGGTCATCATCGCCAACGGGCGCAGCGTCGCGCAGGGCCCGATCAGCGACCTTCAGGGCGAGCCGACCGTGCTGGTCCGGACCCCCGACCGCGACGAGCTGGCCAGCGCGCTCCTCGCCGCCGGCGTGGTGTCGGAGCAGGACGAGGCCAACGGCCTGCGCGTCCGCACCGAGGACATGGCCCGGATCGGGGACGTGGCCCTGCGGGCCGGTGTGGCCGTCCACGAGCTGCGGACCCTCTCCACGGACCTCGAGTCGCTCTACTTCGAGCTGACGACGTCACCGGAGAACCGCAACCGCAACCTCGAGGGGATGCCGGTGCAGGACGCCGAACCCGCGGTCCACCAAGGAGTCGCGTCATGATCCGGTCGATCAACTCGGAGCTGCTCAAGTTCTTCACCACCCGCATGTGGTGGGGCATGGCGATCGCCATCGTCCTGGCCGGCGCCGGGTTCGCCCTGCTGTTCGGGTTCATCTTCACCAGCGACGCCGCTACGGGCGGCCAAGGCGGACCGCCGCCGATCACCAACGACCTCGACCTGGCCCGCCAGGTGTTCACCGGTGGCATCGGGGTGGGGTACCTGCTCACGTTGGCCATCGGCGTTATGACCATCGGCTCGGAGTACCGCCACAAGACGGTCACGTCGACGTTCCTCGCCAACCCCAAGCGGGTCCAGGTCATGGGCGCCAAGGTCGTCGCGCTGCTGGTCATCGGGGCGATGTACGCGGTGCTGTCCCTGGTGGGCTCGGTCGTGACCGGCGGGCTCCTGCTCACCGCGAAGGGCCACGCCCCGTTCGCCGACCCGGAGATCTGGCGGACTCTCGCCCTGGCGCTCCTGGTCCTCGGCCTCTGGGCGCTCATCGGTCTCGGAGTCGGGATCCTCATCCCCAACCAGGTCGCCGCACTGCTCATCGCGATCGGTGTCGCGTGGATCATCGAGCCGATCCTCGGGGCCGTCCTCGGCATCACCAGCTGGGGCGGTGACATCACGCCGTACCTGCCCAGCCAGGCCACGTCGGCGATGCTCAGCACCTCGACCGGTGGGTTCAACGGGAACACGGTGCAGACCCTCAGCTGGTGGGCCGGCGCCCTCGTCCTGGCCGCCTACGCCGCGGTCATGGCCGGCATCGGCTCGTGGCTGACGGTGCGCCGCGACATCAGCTGACCGTCCTTCCCCCCGACCGAACTCAGATGTCTGCCGGTTTCCGGGCCCGAACGCCCGAAACCGGGTAAACATCTGAGTTCGGTCGCCGCGGGCTCGGACCGGGGATGCCGCGCCGCGGCCAGGACGTGGCGGGGCTAGACTCGAACCCTGAGGTACGCGGGAACGGCGGTGACGGGCTGCGTTCTCTGGGCCTTCCCGGCCGTCTCGCGTGACCGTCATCGTTGACGTGACGAAAGAGGCGTTTTCCCCGTGGCTGACCCCCGGACCACCCGGCCCGACGACCCGCTCAGTGCCTTCGGCCCGAACGAGTGGTTGGTGGACGAGCTGTACGAGCAGTACCTGCAGGACAAGAACTCGGTCGACAAGGCCTGGTGGGCGTTCTTCGCCGACTACTCGCCCGACGGCACGCCGGGCCCCAACGGAGGAAACGGCGCCGCGCCAACCGCTGAGGTGACGGCCGCGCCGGCTCCCACCAAGGCGGCTCCCACCAAGGTGGCTCCCTCCAAGGCCGCGCCGGCTCCCACCAAGGCCGCGCCCGAGAAGAACGCCGCTCCCGCCGCCAAGGGCGCCGCTCCCTCCAAGGCCGGCGGTACGGCCACCCCGACCGTCGCCGCCACCGCGACGGCCCCGCCCGCGAGCAAGCCGGCCCCCAGCTCGGCTCCGACGGCCCGCGCGGAGCAGAAGCCCGAGTCCAGGCCCACCCCTCGCGACGTGAAGGTCGCGCCCAAGAACCCCGACGCCGAGGTCACCGAGAAGGTCTCCCCGCTGCGCGGACCGGCCGCCCGCGTCGTCACCAACATGGAGTC
Source organism: Lapillicoccus sp. (assembly GCF_036559105.1). Taxonomy (GTDB): domain Bacteria; phylum Actinomycetota; class Actinomycetes; order Actinomycetales; family Dermatophilaceae; genus Lapillicoccus. Next base: position 30,968 of record NZ_DATBTV010000163.1, read on the forward strand.
CTCGCTCCAGGTCCCGACCGCTACCAGCGTCCGGGCCGTGCCGGCCAAGCTGCTCATCGACAACCGCGTCGTGATCAACAACCACCTCGCCCGCTCGCGCGGCGGCAAGGTCAGCTTCACCCACATCATCGGGTTCGCCCTGGTCAAGGCGCTCCGCGCGATGCCCGAGATGAACAACGGCTTCGGCGTCCGTGACGGCAAGCCGGTGCTCCTCACGCCCGCGCACGTCAACCTCGGCCTGGCCATCGACATGTCCAAGCCCGACGGCACTCGCGCGCTGCTGGTGCCGAGCATCAAGGCCACCGAGTCGATGGACTTCGTCCACTTCTGGACCGCCTACGAGGACGTCGTCCGCAAGGCCCGCGGGAACAAGCTCACCGTCGAGGACTTCCAGGGCACGACGATCAGCCTGACGAACCCGGGCACCATCGGCACGAACCACTCGGTGCCCCGGCTCATGGAGGGCCAGGGCGCGATCATCGGCGTCGGCGCGCTTGAGTACCCGGCCGAGTGGCAGGGCGCGAGCACCGAGACGATCAACCGCAACGCGGTCAGCAAGATCCTCACCCTGACCAGCACCTACGACCACCGGATCATCCAGGGCGCCCAGAGCGGCGACTTCCTCCGCGTGGTGCACCAGCTGCTGCTGGGCGAGCAGGGCTTCTACGACGAGATCTTCGAGTCGCTGCGCATCCCCTATGAGCCGATCCGCTGGGTCCAGGACATCTCGGCCACCCATGACGACGACATCAACAAGGTGGCGCGGGTTCAGGAGCTGATCCACGCATACCGGGTCCGTGGCCACCTCATGGCCGACACCGACCCGCTCGAGTACCGGCAGCGCAAGCACGCCGACCTCGACGTCACCACCCACGGCCTGAGCCTCTGGGACCTCGACCGCTCGTTCGCGACCGGCGGGTTCGGCGGCGAGCCGTTCCTCAAGCTCCGCCGCATCCTCGGCATCCTGCGCGACTCCTACTGCCGCACCGTCGGCATCGAGTACATGCACATCCAGGACCCCGAGCAGCGGGCCTGGATCCAGGCCAAGGTCGAGGTCCCGTATGCGCGTCCGTCGCGCGACGAGCAGATGCGGATCCTCAAGAAGCTCAACGCCGCCGAGGCGTTCGAGACCTTTCTTCAGACCAAGTTCGTCGGGCAGAAGCGGTTCTCGCTCGAGGGCGGCGAGTCGGTCATCGCCCTGATGGACCGCGTCATGTGCCGCGCCGCGGACGACCGGATGGACGAGATCTGCATCGGTATGCCGCACCGCGGCCGGCTCAACGTCCTGACCAACATCGCCGGCAAGTCCTACGGTCAGATCTTCCGCGAGTTCGAGGGTCAGCAGGACCCGAAGTCGGTCCAGGGGTCCGGGGACGTGAAGTACCACCTCGGCACCGAGGGCGAGTTCACCTCCGAGGACGGCTCGACGACGAAGGTCTACCTCGCGGCGAACCCGTCCCACCTCGAAGCCGTCGACCCGGTGCTCGAGGGCATCGTCCGGGCCAAGCAGGACCGGCTCGACCTCGCCGGCGAGGCGTTCACGGTGCTGCCGATCCTCATGCACGGTGACGCGGCGTTCGCCGGGCAGGGCGTCGTCGCCGAGACGCTGCACCTGTCCCAGCTGCGCGGCTACCGCACCGGCGGCACCATCCATGTCGTCATCAACAACCAGGTCGGCTTCACGACCTCCCCGTCCGCGTCGCGCTCGTCGGTCTACTCGACGGACGTGGCGCGGATGATCCAGGCGCCGATCTTCCACGTCAACGGCGACGACCCCGAGGCGTGCGTACGCGTGGCCGAGCTGGCCTACGAGTTCCGCCAGGCGTTCAACAAGGACGTCGTCATCGACATGGTCTGCTACCGCCGTCGCGGTCACAACGAGGGCGACGACCCCTCGATGACGCAGCCGCTGATGTACCACCTCATCGAGGCCAAGCGCTCGGTCCGCAAGCTCTACACCGAGGCGCTGATCGGTCGCGGCGACATCTCGCAGGAGGACGCCGAGGCGGCCCTGCGCGACTACCAGCAGCAGCTGGAGCGGGTGTTCGTCGAGACCAAGGAGGCCATCAAGGCCCCGAAGACCACCGCCAGCGCCTCCGCCGACAACCGCAGCCGTGGGCTGGAGAAGCCCGCCTCACAGGCCGCCGACTACGCCGCCGCACCGCGGTGGAAGAACAACACCGCCATCACGCCGGAGGTGCTCAAGCAGATCGGGGACGCCTTCACCAATATCCCCGACGGCTTCACCGTGCACCCTAAGCTGAGGCAGCTGCTGGAGCGGCGTTCGGCGATGACCAGCCAGGGCGGGATCGACTGGGCGATGGGCGAGCTGATCGCGTTCGGGTCGCTGCTCATCGAGGGCACGCCGATCCGGCTGGCCGGCCAGGACAGCCGGCGCGGCACGTTCGTGCAGCGACACGCGGTCCTCATCGACAAGACCTCCGCCGCCGAGTGGACGCCCCTGCTCTACCTCGGCGAGAACCAGGGCCGGTTCTGGGTTGTCGACTCCCTGCTCAGCGAGTTCGCGGCCATGGGCTTCGAGTACGGCTACTCCGTGGAGCGGCCGGACGCCCTGGTGCTCTGGGAGGCCCAGTTCGGCGACTTCGCCAACGGCGCGCAGACGATCCTGGACGAGTTCATCTCGTCGTCCGAGCAGAAGTGGGGCCAGCGCTCGTCGGTCACCCTCCTGCTGCCGCACGGCTACGAGGGCCAGGGCCCGGACCACTCGTCCGCGCGGATCGAGCGCTACCTCCAGCTCTGCGCCGAGGACAACATGACCGTCGCCTACCCGTCGACGCCCGCGTCGTACTTCCACCTGCTGCGGCGTCAGGCGTACGCGCGTCCGCGCCGCCCGCTCATCGTCTTCACCCCGAAGTCGATGCTCCGGCTCAAGGCCGCGGCCAGCAGTGTCCAGGACTTCACGGAGGGCGGCTTCCGTCCGGTGCTGCCCGACCCGGCCCGGCTCGACCCGGCCGGGGTGACCCGGGTGATCCTCGCCTCCGGCAAGGTGGTCTACGACCTGGAGGCCGAGCGCACCACCCGGGAGGACACGACCACGGCGATCGTGCGGGTCGAGCGGCTCGCGCCGGTCCCGGGCGCCGAGATCGCCGAGGCCCTCGCGGTCTACCCGGGCGCTGAGGTGCTGTGGGTCCAGGACGAGCCACGGAACCAGGGGGCGTGGCCCTACATGGCGCTCAACCTGCCCGAGGCGATGGAGGAGTTCGGCGAGACCCGGCCGCTGCGGCTGGTGTCGCGGATGGCCTCGGCCTCCCCCGCGACCGGGTCGCACAAGAAGCACGAGGTCGAGCAGGAGAACCTCGTCGCCGCCGCCTTCGACCGCTGACCGGCTTGTACTTCACGGACCGCGGGATCGAGGAGCTCGCCGCTCGGCGCGGCGAGGAGGAGGTCTCGTTCGACTGGCTCGCCGAGCAGCTCCGGACGTTCGTCGACCTCAACCCGGAGTTCGAGACCCCGGTCGAGCGGCTCGCCACCTGGCTCGCTCGGCTGGACGACGACGACTGACCGCGCTCAGCTCCCGAGCTCCGCGGCGCCGCTCGGTGCCGTGCTCCGGGCGACACGCAGGCGTACCGGGAGCGGACGAACGAACGACACCCGACCGCGTGGAACGATGACCCGGTGACCGACGACGAGACCGCCGCCGCCGCGGCCGAGACGCACCACGAACCTCAGTTCACCCCGAGCGCCGAGTTCAACGTGGCCGAAGGGCGCCGGGACGTCGGGCTGTGCTTCGTCGGCTCGTCGATGACCGCGGGCTACGGGGATCCCAAGGGACTCGGCTGGGTCGGACGCGTGGTCAGCCGGACCCAGCACCCGGACCTCGACCTCACCGCGTACAACCTCGGCGTGCGCGGCGACACCTCGGCCGGCGTGATGGCGCGGTGGCGCAGCGAGACCGCCCTGCGCTGGGTGAACCGGACCGAGCGTCGGCTGGTCGTCTCGGTGGGCGCCAATGACATCGCCACGGGCGTGAGCCTCGCCCGGTCCCGGCTGAACCTCGCCAACATCCTCGACGAGGCGACGACCAGCGGCATCGCGGTGTTCTGCGTGGGCCTGACCCCGAGCCTCGAGACCGAGTGGAACCCCCGCATCGAGGCGCTCGCCGAGGCGCAGGCCGACGTCTGCGCCCGCCGCGGGGTGGCCTACGTCGACTGCTTCACCCCCCTGGTCGGACACGAGCAGTGGCTCTCCGACGTCAACGCGTCGCCCGACCGGGTCCACCCCGGACAGGCGGGGTACGGCCTCATCGCCTGGCTGGTCCTCCACAACGGCTGGAACGACTGGATGCGGATCTCCTCCTAGTCCACCTCGCGACCCTTCTCCCCAGGGCTTGCGTTCGACGCATACGCGATATAACGTGTCCTTCTGAACGCGATATAACGCGACTCGGATCAGCCGGGACGCGCGCGAAGGGAGAGGCGCATGACGCAGGAATGGCGCATCGAGGGGCCACGAGTCCTCGACATCGGCGACGAGAACGAGCGGGTCGGCAAGCTCGAGGTCGGCATCGTCGGCGGACGGGTGGATGTCGTCACCCACGACGACTCCCCCACCGCGCGGATCGAGGTGACGAACGTCGAGGGGCTGCCGGTGAAGGTGACCTGGGACGGCGTCACGCTCCGCGTGCTCCACGGCAAGGAGTGGGACAACAACAACGTCATGGAGATGCTCAAGCGGACCTTCGAGCACTTCGGGCGCAACAAGGTGACGATCAGCATCTCTGTGCCCACCGACGCGTCGGCCACGGTGGCGACGGTCAGCGGTGAGGCCGTCGTCTCCGGACTGCGCAACGTCGTCAAGGTCAACAGCGTCTCCGGGTCGCTGATCGTCAGCGACGTCCAGGGCCAGGTCGACATGTACACCGTCAGCGGCACGGTCGACGGCGACAACCTCACCGGGAGCGCCAGCGTCAACTCGGTCTCCGGCATGGTGACCCTGCAGCGCAGCAGCCTTCCGGACGTCAAGATCAACACGGTCAGCGGCGACATCGCCCTCGACCTGACCTCGGGTTCGTCGCACATCCGGTCCAACTCGGTGTCCGGCGACGTCACGGTCCGAGCGCCCCTGACGGGGTTCGACGTCGAGGCCAACACGGCCAGCGGCTCGATCGTGGTGGACGGCCGTCAGCTGTCCAAGGGCTTCGGCGGCGGGTCGAAGGGTCACGAGCGCGTCGGTCACCTCCGCGAGGGTGACGGTGCGCTGGAGATCAAGGCCAACGCGGTGTCCGGCAGCATCGTCGTGCTGCGCTCCAGCGAGGCGTCCACCGCGCCGACGCCTCAGGACGCACCTCCGCCGCCCACCGGCGAGCCGACGGCGCAGATCCGCACCGAGGGCACGTCGCCGATGCCGCAGGACACCCCGCCCGGCGAGCATCCGGCGGACCAGTCCGGCGGGACGACCCGGCCGGAGGAGGGCTCCGAGGGCTCCGAGGGTGGTGCCCGATGAGCCCCGTCTTCGCCCACGGACAGCTGCGCCTCTATCTGCTCGTGCTGCTCGACGAGGGGCCGCGACACGGGTACGAGGTGATCCAGGAGCTCGAGAGCCGCTTCAACGGGCTCTACTCGCCGAGCGCCGGCACGGTCTATCCCCGGCTGGCCAAGCTGGAGGAGGAGGGCCTGGTCCAGCGCACCGACGACGGACGGAAGGCGACCTACGCCATCACCGACGCCGGCCGGGCCGAGGTCCGGGCGCGGCAGGCCGATGTCCAGGACCTGCGGGACGACCTCGACCAGTCGGTCCGGCAGCTGGCCGAACAGGTGCGCTCACGGGTGCAGCACCAGGCGGCCGACCTGCGCACGGAGCTGAAGAACGCGGCCCGCGAGGCACGAGCGACGGCCACTCCGGTCGGCGGCCACGAGCCCTGGACCCGGGGCGAGGCGGCGGCCTACGCCGACCTCGAGCAGGCGGTCAACACCTTCCGCAGCGACGTCCGCCGAGCGTGGCGCCGCGGCGGTCTGACCGCGGACCAGACCCGGGAGGTCGTCGACATCCTCACCGACGCGGCGGCTCGCATACGGGCGGTCGTCGGGAACCGCTGACCCGGTTCGTCGGACAGGGCCGGTTCGCCAGCAGGCGAACCGGCCCTACACGGTCCGAGGAGCGGTATGCGAGGGTCAGGTCGGTGTCGGGCCGGGTCGCCTGGTCGCGAGTGCGCCCGCGGTGGTCACGACGCCGAGCACCACGAGAGCGAGCAGCCCCGTCGCGATGACCGACTCCTCGGCGCCGTAGAGCGCCACGACCACGGGGATGAGCAGGCCGTTCCAGACGAACGTCGGCACCGCGCCGCGACTCGAGCCGACGAACCACACCCGCGCCAGCAGCGCCAGGAGAACGGCGAACACGAGGATCAGCACGCCCGACATCACCACGGTGGTCGGGCTGCTCCCCTCGCCACGCAGGAGCTCGAGGCCGTAGAAGACGGCCAGCGCCAGGAGGACCAGGACGTGGAGTACGCAGACCACGCCCGCGGCCACGGCCCACGGGCGGCGTACCGGCCGGGAAACCGCGTCGCCCGACGTCGGCTCCGGTGTGGCCTGCGTCACGGACCCGAGCCTAGCGAGCACGTGAACTGAACCGGTTCGGGGGACCAATATCATCTCGACCTCGAAATGGTTGCCCTGAGGCACCGCAGCCGTCAGACTGTACGGCGGCCCTGGAACATCGGAGCGTCCCCGGGCGTTGCCCGGGGTGCCGAGCCGTGAGGTCGAGATCAGACCCGACACGGCACCGACGAGGAAGCAGCGCCGCTGCCTCGCCACCCGCTCCCAGTGACCATCGAACCGCCCGTCCACCGGTGAAACGCCGACGTGGACGTGCGTCCAGGCCAGACCACCACCACTCCACCCAGAATCCCCCGAGAATCCCCCGAGAATCCGACGAGACATACGAACAGATGACGACGAGGATGACGACCAGCGCCACCCGACCCCACCGGGTCCCCCGAACCTCCACCACTCCCGCCACTGGCTCCCCCCGCAGCCACTCTCGCCCGACGACCGGCCCCACCCCGGTCCGCACGGCGCCCACCGCCTCATCAAGGAGCACGATCAGCATGGACTGGCGCGACCGCGCTGCCTGCCTCGACGAGGACCCTGAGCTGTTCTTCCCGATCGGGAACACCGGCCCGGCGATCCTGCAGATCGAGGAGGCCAAGGCCGTCTGCCGTCGCTGCGAGGTCACCGAGACGTGCCTGAAGTGGGCGCTCGAGTCCGGGCAGGATGCCGGCGTCTGGGGCGGCCTCTCCGAGGACGAGCGCCGCGCGCTCAAGCGCCGCAACGCCAGGGCGCGTCGCGCGGGCTGAACCCGGTCCCCTCTCACGCGTCCTGCTGACCGCCCGGCGACATCGCCGGGCGGTCAGCCTTTGAGTGGGCGCAGGGCCGCCGTGAAGGTGACCTGAGTGCCGTGCGGTTCCGCCGGTGACCACCGGATGGTCCCCCGAAGGTCCTGCACGAGGGACTGGACGATCTGCGTACCCAGGCCTGACCCGGGTCGGCGTTCCGTACCGATGCCGACCCCGTCGTCGGTGATCTTCACGGTCAGCACGTCCGGAGCGCCCGGGACGCCGACCACCCGTTTGACGTCGACCGTGACCGTGCCACCGATGTCGGCCGGGAAGCCGTGCTCGATCGCGTTCTGGACGAGCTCGCTGAGGATCATCGCGAGCGACGTGGCGTCCTCGGCGCGCAGCCGGCCGAACGAGTCACCGGTGCGCTGCCGCTCGATCCGCTTGTCGTAGGCGGCCACCTCGGCAACCGCGCGGAAGCCCTGGTCGGCGACCTCGTCGAAGTCGACGGTCTCGTCGAACCCCTTGCTCAGGGTGTCGTGGACGAGCGCGATGGTTCCCACCCGTCGCTCGGCCTCCTGGAGCGCGGCGCGGGCCTGCTCGTCCTCGGTACGCCGGGCCTGCAGCCGGAGCAGGGCGGCCACGGACTGCAGGTTGTTCTTCACGCGGTGGTGGATCTCGCGGATCGTCGCGTCCTTGGTGAGCAGCTCCTGCTCCCGGCGGCGCAGCTCGCTCACGTCGCGGAGCAGCAGCAGCGCGCCGAACCGCTGCCCCGCCTCGGTCAGCGGGATCGCCCGCATCGTGACGATCGCCGCCCGCGAGCCGACCTCGGTGCGCCAGGGCTGGCGTCCGGTCAGGACGAGCGGCAGGCCCTCGTCGACCGGGGACGAGTCGCGCAGGACCGAGGTGACGATCTCGGACATCGAGCCGCCCATCACCTCACCCGGCCACCCGAGGCGGTGGATCGCCGAGACCGCGTTGGGACTGGCATACGTGATGACCCCGTCGTAGTCGAGGCGTACCACCCCGTCCCCCGCCCTCGGGGCACCGCGTCGCAGTCCCGTGGGCGCTGACGAGTTCGGGAACTCGCCCGCGGCGATCATCCGCGACAACGCGTCGGCCGTGGCGAGGTAGGTCAGCTCCAGGCGGCTCGGGGTCCGCATCATCGACAGGTTCGTATGCCGCGTGATGACGGCGACCGCGCGGCCCTGCCGCACGACGGGGATCGACTCCTCACGGACGGGGAGGTCGTCACCCCACTCGGTGTCGCGCTCGCGGACGATCCGGCACTCGGCGAAGGCCTGTTCGAGGATCTCCGCGCGGACACGGGTGGCCTTGATCCCGACCTGGTCCTCGAAGAAGACCATCTGACCGGTCGTCGGCCGGACGTGCGCCACAGCCTCCCACTGCACCGGCGACAGTCGCACCCAGAGGACGAGGTCCGCGAAGGACAGGTCGGACAGCAGCTGCCAGTCGCCCACGAGCAGGTGCAGCCACTCGGAGTCCGCGCCCGTCAGCTCGGAGTGCTCCTGGAGGAGCTCGGCGAGCGTCGGCACGACCCGACACTATCCGGCGGCACGCGTACCGGGACCGCCCGGTTCAACGGTCCGGTCAGGTCGCACCTCATGTCGCCGTTGATGTTGCCACCACCACATGCGGCGCGACCTGAACCGCGACGTGCCCTCGGAGGTCCCGGGTGGGTCAGGCGGGCTGGCCGGCGCGGAGCACCGAGCGCAGCGTACGAAGGGCCACCGACAGGGCGGCCAGCCCCGCGTTGTCGAGGCGCTCGACGCCGTGCAGCGCGGTCCTGGCCCGCTTGAGCGCGTCACGGTTGGCGTCGGCCCAGTACTCGAACCGCTTCGCCGGGGTGTCGCCGCCGTCGCTGGCGACGAGGACCGACCTAGTGAGCGACTCGAGCACCGCGTAGAGGTCGTCGCGCATCGCCCCGCGAGCCAGGGCGTCCCACCGGTCGTCACGCGGCAGCTTGCTGACCAGCGTCAGCATCTGGTCGATGGTGAACTTCTCGGAGGCGTAGTAGTAGACGGCGGCCACCTCCTCGACGGGCAGCTCGAGCTCCTCGGCGAGGTCGACGACGTCCAGCAGCGAGAAGAGGTCGAGCAACGAGGCCGCGCGCGTCGCCGTGGCCGCGGGGACGCCGAGCTTCTCCAGCTCCTTGATCCGCTTCTCCAGCCGACGCCGTTCCGAACCCTGCAGCACCTCCCCGACCCGAGGCGCGAACTCGGCCACCGCTGCGCGGAACCGCTCGACCTCAGCGACGACGTCGATGTTGGTGGGTCTCGTGGAGAGGAACCAGCGGGACGCCCGGTCGAGCAGTCGCCGGAACTCGAGGTAGAGGATCGTCTGCGTCTGCGTCGACACGACGTTGTCGAGGGCCTCGATCTCGGCGACGTAGGACGTCAGCCCGAACACCTCGCGGCACACGACGAACGCCCGTGCGACCTGCTCAGGGTCCGCCCCGGTCTCCTCACCGGCCCGGAAGGCGAAGGTGATCCCGCCCCGGTTGACCATCGAGTTGACCACCGCGTTGATGACGATCTCCTGCCGCAGCGGGTGGGCGGCGAGCGGCGTCGCATACTCGTCCTGGATCTGCGGCGGGAAGTACTCGGTCAGCGTCTGCTGGAACCAGGGGTCGTCGGCGAGCGCCGTCGGCGTGAGGTCGGCCTTGAGCGCGAGCTTGGCGTAGGCGACGAGGACCGAGAACTCCGGCGAGGTGAGCCCGAGCTTGTTGGCGCGCCGCTTCGCGATCTCGGCGTCCGAGGGCAGGTACTCCAGCGCTCGGTTCAGCTCGCCGCGCTCCTCCAGCCAGTGGATGAGCCGCTGGTGCACGGGAAGCATCGAGTACTGCTGCGCGCGGGCGTTTCCGAGCAGGACGTTCTGCTCGTAGTTGTCGCGCAGCACCTCGGCGGCGACCTCGTCGGTCATCGACTGGAGGATCACGTTGCGCTGCTTGAGGGTCAGGTCGCCCTCCTGGACCAGCCCGGTCAGCGGGATCTTGATGTTGACCTCGTGGTCGGACGTGTCGACGCCGGCGGAGTTGTCGATCGCATCGGTGTTGACGCGAACCCCGTTGAGGGCGGCCTCGATCCGGCCCAGCTGGGAGCAACCGAGGTTGCCGCCCTCGCCGATCACCTTGACCCGCAACGCGTTCCCGTCGACGCGGATCGCGTCGTTGGCCCGGTCGCCGATCTCGGCGTTGGTCTCTGTGGACGCCTTGACGTAGGTGCCGATGCCCCCGTTCCACAGCAGGTCGACCGGGGCCAGCAGGATCGCGTGGATGAGCTCGGCCGGGGTGAGGTGCGACGTGTCCTTGGGCAGCCCCAGTGCAGTGACCACCTCGGGCGACATCGGTACCGACTTCGCCGACCGGTCGAACACGCCGCCACCGACCGAGATCAGGGAGCGGTCGTACTCGGCCCACGACGAACGCGGCAGCTCGAACAGCCGACGCCGTTCGGCGAAGGACGTCGCGGCGTCCGGCGTCGGGTCGACGAAGACGTGCCGGTGGTCGAACGCCGCGACGAGCCGGATGTGCTCCGAGAGGAGCATCCCGTTGCCGAACACGTCGCCGGACATGTCGCCGACGCCGACGACCGTGAAGTCCTGCGTCTGGGTGTCGACGTCCATCTCGCGGAAGTGCCGCTTGACCGACTCCCACGCGCCGCGCGCGGTGATCCCCATCGCCTTGTGGTCGTAGCCGGCCGAGCCGCCGGAGGCGAACGCGTCGTCGAGCCAGTACCCGTACTCCTGCGCCTTGGCGTTGGCGATGTCGGAGAACGTGGCCGTCCCCTTGTCCGCTGCGACGACGAGGTAGGTGTCGGGTCCGTCGTGCCGCACGACGTCGGGCGGCGGGACCGCCTCGCCCTGGACCCGGTTGTCGGTGAGGTCGAGCAGGCCCGAGATGAACAGCTCGTAGGCGGCGACCCCCTCGGCCAGCCACGCCTCGCGGTCGACGGTCGGGTCGGGTAGCTGCTTCGCGTAGAAGCCGCCCTTGCTCCCGGTCGGGACGATGACGGCGTTCTTGACCATCTGCGCCTTGACCAGCCCGAGGACCTCGGTACGGAAGTCCTCCCGACGGTCGGACCACCGCAGCCCACCACGGGCGACCTTGCCGAACCGCAGGTGGACGCCCTCGACGCGCGGGCCGTAGACCCAGATCTCGAACATCGGCCGGGGCGCCGGGAGGTCGGGCACCTTGGTCGGGTCGAGCTTGAGGCTGACGTAGGCCTTGGGACCGCCCGCCACCGGGTCGGTCTGGTAGAAGTTCGTCCGCAACGCCGCCTGGGCCACCCCGAGGAGGGCGCGGATGATCCGGTCCTGGTCGAGGCTGCTCACGTCGTCGAGGGCGGCGAGCACCGCGTCGGCGATCGTCGACTCGGCCGCCGCCCGCTCGGAGCCCGCCTCTCCCGCATACCGATCGGGGTCGAACCGGTTCTGGAACAGCTCGACGAGCAGCCGCGAGATCGCGGGGTTCGCGACGAGGGCGGCCTCGACGTAGTCCTGCGAGAACGTCGACCGGGTCTGCCGCAGGTACTTCGCGAGCATCCGCAGGATGACGACCTGGCGCCAGGTCAGCCCGGCACCGAGGACGAGCGCGTTGAAGCCGTCGGACTCCGCGGCTCCCGTCCACACCGCCCGGACCGCGTTCTGGAAGCGCAGCCGGCGGGCGTTATGGTCGTCGGCGACGCCCCAGTCCTCGACCCTCGGCGTACGCAGCCCGAAGTCGTAGACGTAGACACGGACGCCGTCGCTGCGGGTGAGTTCGTAGGGCCGCTCGTCGATGACCTCCACGCCCAGGTGGGTGAACATCGGCAGGACGCGGGTCAGGGTGAGCGGGCCGCGGCGGTAGAGCTTGAACCGCCGCTCGTCGGGCGGGCAGCCCGGTTCCTGGTGCAGCCCGACCTGCACGGCGTCGTCGGAGTCGAGCATCTCGATGCGACGGATGTCGGTGACCGCCACCCGGGGATGGACGTCCTCCTTGTACGCCTCGGGAAAAGCCTTGCCGTACAACCCGATCAGCCGGCCGCCGGCCTCGTCGCCCACATCCGCCCGCAGGGCCTCGACGAGATCCTCGTCCCAGGTCCGCGTCGCCTCGACAATCTCGCGCTCCAGCGCCGACTCGTCGACCTGCGGGATCGGAGCGCCCTTCGGCACCCGGACCACGAAGTGCAGCCGGGCCAGGGCGGACTCGGAGACGCGCGTGGTGTAGTCCACGCTCTCCGCGTCGAACGTCCGCCGCAGGATGTCCTCCATCTTCAGCCGGACCGTCGTGTTGTAGCGGTCGCGGGGGAGGTAGATGAGGGCGGAGACGAACCGCTCGTAGATGTCGTAGCGCAGGAACAGCTTGGTCTTGCGCCGCTCCTGGAGGTGCATCACCGACAGGGCGATGTCGACGAGGTCGTCCGGGTCGGTCTGGAGCAGCTCGTCGCGCGGGTAGTTCTCCATGACCTGCACGAGGTCCTTGCCGGAGTGGCTGTCCGGCGTGAAGCCGGCGCGCTCCAGCAGGTGAGCCACGCGCTCGGCGAGGATCGGGATGTGGAGGATGGACTCCGCATACGCGCTGGAGGCGAAGATGCCGAGGAACCGGCGCTCGCCGGTGACCCGCCCCTGCTCGTCGAACACCTTGACGCCGACGTAGTCGAGGTAGGTCGCCCGGTGCACGGTCGAGCGCGAGTTGGCCTTGGTGATGATGAGCAGCTCCCGCTCGCGGGCCTTCTTGCGGGCCGACGGGTTCAGCCGCGCGACCGGTTCGGACGCCGGCCGGTCGTACCGCAGGATGCCGAGGCCGGTGCCGCTCACGGGAGAGAGCAGGTTCTCGCCCTGGTCGTCGACGTCGAGGGTGTACTCGCGGTAGCCGAGGAAGGTGAAGTGGTTGGCGGCCAGCCACTCGAGGAACCGGGCGGTGGAGCCGACCTCCTCCGCCGGGATCCCCACGGGTGGGCTGCCGTGCAGCGAGACCGCGATGCTGCTGCACCGCTCGCGCATCTTGCTCCAGTCCTCCACGGCGTCGCGCACGTTGCCGAGGACGGTGCGCAGCGTGGCGGAGATCGCCTCACGGTCCTCCGCCGAAGCCACGCGGTCGACCTCCAGGTGCATCCACGACTCGGTGACGACGCCGAACTCGTCCTCGGCCGGCGTGTCCGCGTAGATCTCCTCCAGGGTGCCGACGGCGTCCCGGCGGACGACGAGCTGCGGGTGCACGACGAGGTGGACGGTGCGCCCGAGCGAGTCGAGTGCGGCGGTCACCGAGTCGACGAGGAACGGCATGTCGTCGGTGACGACCTGGACGATGGTGTGCCCGCTGGACCAGCCCTGGGACTCGACGGTCGGGTTCGTCACGTCGACGTTGGCGGTGCCGACGGCACGCCGGCGGCCGAGGTCGCGTTCGGCCAGCGCGGCCCCGAGCAGGTCCTCCGGCTCGCGCGCGAGCAGGTCCTCGGTCGCGGTGTGGCGGTAGAAGACGTGCAACAGCCGGTCGACGTCCTCCCGGGACTCCTCGGGAGCGTGCTCGGCGGCGGCGCGCAGCTGTTGGGTCCGGGACTGCTCGAGCGTCGCCGACATCGTTGGTCGTGTTCCTTCATCTGGTCTCGCGGGCACGCGTCTTCGGGTGCCGTTCGAGGGTATCGCCCCTGTTCACATGCTGGACAGTGGGCCGTATGCGGGGCGCTCAGGCCGGGGCGGTGGAGAACGCCGAGGGGGTATTCGCCGGAACGCCTACCGTGGAGGCGTGACCACGCCGAGTGGGCTCCGACCGTGACGACGCCGGGTCCGCGCCGCGACGGGCTGGTCCGCACCCTCACCGCGGTGCGGGAGGCGGCGCGGGCGCAGGCGGAGGACGTGCTCGGCCACGTCCCCGACACCGGCGACCGGACGACCGGTCGCGCGGTGGACGACTTCGTCGAGCAGGCGGCCGACGCCCTGCGCGCCCTCGACGAGTCGGTCGCCGAGACGCTGCGCGCCCTCGTGCTGGAGCGCCCGTGATCGACGGCGTGACCGGAGACCCGGGGTCGTGCTCGCAGCTGGGCGGGGCGTTCCGGTCGCACGCGGCGCGGTTGACGGCGCTGCGCGGTGAGCTCGCCGAACGCACCGACCGGCTGCGACGGGACCCGGACGCGACGGCCACCGTCACGGACCTCGACGCCGACCTGCGGCTGCTCGATGCGGTCGTCGACCGGCTCGACGCGAGCGGGTCGGCGCTGCAGCACCTCGCTCAAGAGCTCGCGGAGATCGCCGTGGCGGTCCGCCGGCTGGAGGGCGAGGCCGCGGCGGCCGGCCTCGAGCTGGACGGGCTGCGCGTGGTCGAGCCGTGGGGCGTGCTGACCACCGAGCTGGCCCAGCAACGCCATCGCGCCCAGCCGGACCTGCAGCGCCACGCCGACCGCCTGGCGAGCCGGCTCGGCCGGGCTCGGGCTGCCACGGCCCGGGTGATGGTCGACGGCACGGCGGCACTGGCGGCTGCCGCCACGACGTCCCGGACCCGTTCGCTACGGTGAGGCCATGAGGATCACGACGTTCTTCGACTACGCCGCGACTCCCGAGGACGTGTTCGTCATGCTGGCGGATCCCGCCTTCCAGGCGGCCAAGGTCGAGGCGACACACCCGTTGTCCCACACCGAGTCGGTGACCGCCAAGGGTGAGCAGACGGAGATCGTCACGAGCCGGGTCATCTCCACCGAGGGCTTCCCGGACTTCGCGAAGTCGATGATCGGGTCGAAGCTCCGCGTGACGGAGACGCTCATCTGGAGCAGAGCGTCCGCCGACGGGTCACGGACCGGGACCATCGTCATCACCATCGGCGACGCGCCGATCGCGATGCACGGCACGGTGCGCCTCGCCGCCGGCGGGCTCGGCACCCGCATCGACATCGACGGTGAGCTCAAGGCCAAGATCCCGCTGCTCGGCGGCAAGATCGAGAAGGCGGCCGAGCGGCCCGTCCTCGGCGCCATCGAGAAGGAGCAGGAGGTCGGCACCGCCTGGCTGGCCGGCTGACCCACTCCGACTTTGTCCGGGTGGAGGTATATCCGAGCGCTCTAGCGCTCGCTGGGCTCTCCACCCGCCGGTCCCGACCGGTGCGGTCAGCCCATGTGCGGGTAGGCGTGCGACGTCGCGGGGACGAAGGTCTCCTTGATCGAGCGGGCGCTGGTCCACCGCATGAGGTTGTGGGCGGCGCCGGCCTTGTCGTTGGTCCCCGACGCGCGGCCGCCGCCGAACGGTTGCTGCCCCACGACGGCGCCGGTCGGCTTGTCGTTGACGTAGAAGTTGCCCGCAGCGAACCGCAGCCGCTCGGTGGCGTCGGCGATCGCGACCCGGTCCTGGGCGATGATCGACCCGGTCAGACCGTAGGGCGAGAACGACTCCATCTGGTCGAGCGCCGCGTCGTACCTGGCGTCCGGGAAGACGTGGACCGAGAGGATCGGTCCGAAGTACTCGGTGCGGAACGACTCGTCGGTCGCCTCGCCCTCGAGCACGGTGGGCCGCACGAACCAGCCGACCTCGTCGTCGTAGGTCCCCCCGGCGATGACCTTCACCTTCGCCGTCCCCTTGGCCCGGTCGATCGCCGCCGCATTCTTGGCGAACGAGCGCTCGTCGATGACCGCGCCCATGAAGTTCGAGAAGTCGGTCACGTCGCCCTGGGGCAGGCCGTTGGTGATGTCGACGAGATCGTCGCGAATGGCCTTCCAGAGGGACGCCGGGACGTAGGCCCTGGAGGCGGCCGAGCACTTCTGTCCCTGGTACTCGAAGGCCCCGCGGATCAGGGCGGTTCGCAGGACATCGGGGTCCGCGGAGGGGTGCGCCAGGACGAAGTCCTTGCCGCCGGTCTCGCCGACGAGCCGCGGGTAGCTGCGGTAGCTCGTGAGGTTGGCACCGACCTCGCGCCACAGGTGCTGGAACGTCGGGGTCGACCCGGTGAAGTGGATACCCGCGAGGTCCGGGTCGGCGAGCGCGACCTTGGAGACGTTGAGCCCGTCGCCGGTCACGAGGTTGACGACGCCCGGCGGCATTCCGGCCGCCTCGAGCAGCTCCATCGTCAGCTGGGCGGCGAGGTTCTGCGTCGGCGACGGCTTCCACACGACGGTGTTGCCCATGAGGGCCGGTGCCGTGGGCAGGTTGCCGGCTATGGCGGTGAAGTTGAACGGGGTGATCGCGTAGACGAACCCCTCGAGGGGTCGGTGGTCGGTGCGGTTCCAGATGCCCTTCGAGTTCAGCGGCGGCTGTTCGGCGAGAATCTGCCGGGCGAAGTGCACGTTGATCCGCCAGAAGTCGATGAGCTCGCACGCCGCGTCGATCTCGGCCTGGTAGCACGTCTTGCTCTGGCCCAGCATCGTCGCGGCGTTGAGCCGGGCGCGCCACGGCCCGGACAGCAGCTCGGCCGCCTTGAGCAGGATGGCCGCGCGGTCGTCGAACGAGAGCGCCCGCCAGCCGGGAGCCGCGGCCTTGGCCGCCTCGACGGCGGAGCGGGCATCGGCCACCGTCGCGTTCTTCAGCGTGCCGAGGACCTTGCGGCGGGCGTGCGGCTGCCGCACGTCGAACCTCTTGCCGCCACCCATCACTCGACGGCCGCCGATGGTATGCGGGAGGTCGCGCCGGTCGGCGCCCAACGTCGCCAGCGCGATCTCGAGGTCGGCCCGTTCGGGGCTGCCGGGCGCATACTCGAGAACCGTCTCGTTGACCGGTGCGGGGACCTGGGTCACAGCGTCCATGTGGGCTGCTCCTCCTCGGGTAGGGCGGATCGGCGCCCCCTATGGTTTCACGTATGGCGGCCTCCTATCGCAGCGAGGACCTGACGGTCCACCGGTTCGGTCGCACCGAGGCCGCTGCGCCGACCCTGCTCCTGCTGCACGGCCTCACCGACTCGGGGCGCTGCTGGCCCGATGCGGTCGCCCGGTGGCAGGACGACTACCGCGTGCTCGCCTGGGACGCCCGCGGCCACGGAGAGTCGGAACGGTTCGCCAAGGGGCAGCTTGCGGCCGGTGTCGGTGAGACCCACCTCGCGGACCTGGAGGAGGCGATCGAGGCGTTGCAGGCCGATGGTGTCGACCGGCCGATACTCGTCGGCCACTCGATGGGCGCCGGGACGGCCGCCGCCCTGGCCGGCCGACGGCCCGACCTGGTGCGCGCGGTGGTGCTGGAGGACCCGGCCCTCGGGAATGACCGCTACCCGGAGGCCGAGCGCGGAAAAGACGCCCGGCGGCGCGTCGCCGAGGCGCGAGCCACGATGGCCAACCCCCGGGCAACCAAGAAGCAGGGGAAGCGCGACCATCCGGACTGGCCGAAGGCGGAGCGCGGGCCCTGGCTCGAGGCGAAGCTGATGACCGATCTCGCCATGCTGGCCGACCCGGTGATCACCGTGCACACGCCGTGGCAGGAGGTCACCGCGGCCGTCTCCGTCCCAGGACTACTGGTGCTGGGCCAGCGGGGGATCTGGACCGGCGACCTGAGGTCCGCGCTGCTGGGGGTGCACAACGACCGGCTCGAGATCGAGGTGGTCCCCGGTGCGGGTCACTGCGCCCGACGTGACCGGCCCGACTCGTTCCATCAGCTGGTCGACCCGTGGGTCGCCAAGCAGTTCGCCACGAACCCATGAACGAGACCACCGTCGAGGGGCTGAGCGTCCACGACCTCGGTGGTCCGGCCGATGCGCCGATGCTCGTCCTGTTCCACGCCAACGGTGACTCGGGCCGCTGCTGGCCGGACGCAGCCGCCCGCTGGTCACCGGCATACCGGCTGTTCGCGGTCGACATGCGGGGGCACGGGTCCTCACCGCGGTTCCGCCCCGACCAGCTCGACGCACCGGGCGACGTCTTCGTCGACGACACCATCGCCGTCCTGAACGCGTTGCGACGCAACGGAATCCCGACTGGCGCCGTCGGCCACAGCCTTGGCGGCGCGGCCCTCACCGCCGCAGCCGGACGCGTACGAGAGCTCGTCGACGCCATGGTCCTCGTCGACCCGCCGTGGGACACCCCGGTCGTGGTCGGCCCGCGCCGCACGGTCGGTGCGGCGCGGCGTGAGGAGGTGCTGGGGTTCCAGCGCGACCCGCACGGGCAGCTCGACCGGCTGCGGGAGCGCGAGCCACGCTGGCCCGAGGCCGAGTACCGGCCCTGGGTCGAGGCCAAGCTCGACCTGGACCTCGACTACGTGACCACCGGTGGGGGCCGCCCGACGACGCCGTGGACCGAGAGCGTCCCGAGTATCCATGCGCCGACGCTGGTGGTCACCGGGGACGGCGACGTCATCACCGGTGAGGCGAGCCGGGCCGTCGTCGCCGAGATGGCCAACCCGGCGATCGAGGTCGTCGTCGTGCCGGGGGCCGGTCACTACGTGCGCCACCAGCAGACCGAGGAGTTCCACGCCGCCGTCGACCCGTGGCTGGGGCGACGGCTCGGGTCGGACCACGCCGCGCGGTAGCGCCTCCAATTGACGGGGGCCCGGCTACCGGGTTCAACATGTCGCAGGTTGCGGCAGTTTCTCGCGGGAGCAGACCATCCGCTGTGCGGCGCCGCGTCTCGACGTCACGACGTCACCGGCAACACGCCGACGGTCCAGGACCGCGTCATCATCTGGGACCACAACCAGCACCAGGGCCGGACCCTGACGACGGCAACCCGCCCTCAGGCGCCGACGTAGGCCGCCAGGTGCTCGCCGGTGAGGGTCGCGCGGGCTGAGACGAGGTCGGCGGGCGTTCCCTCGAAGACGATCCGCCCGCCGTCGTGTCCGGCGCCGGGACCGAGGTCGACGATCCAGTCGGCGTGGGCCATGACCGCCTGGTGGTGCTCGATGACGATGACCGACTTCCCGGAGTCGACGATCCGGTCGAGGAGCGCGAGCAGCTGCTCGACGTCGGCGAGGTGCAGCCCGGAGGTCGGCTCGTCCAGGACGTAGACGCCACCCTTCTCACCCAGGTGGGTCGCCAGCTTGAGGCGCTGGCGCTCGCCTCCCGACAGCGTCGTGAGCGGCTGTCCCACGGTGAGGTACCCGAGGCCGACGTCAGCCAGCCGACGGAGGATCGCGTGGGCGGCGGGGATCCGCGCCTCCCCCTCCGCGAAGAACGCCCCGGCCTCGGTGACCGACATGGCGAGCACCTCGCTGATGTCGCGGCCGCCCAGGTGGTACTCGAGCACGGACGCCTCGAACCGCTTGCCGTCGCACTCGACACAGGTGGTCGCGACGCCGGCCATCATCCCGAGGTCGGTGTAGATCACGCCGGCGCCGTTGCACGCGGGGCAGGCGCCCTCGGAGTTGGCGCTGAACAGCGCGGGCTTGACGCCGTTGGCCTTGGCGAAGGCCTTGCGGATCGGGTCGAGCAGGCCGGTGTAGGTGGCCGGGTTGCTGCGCCGGGACCCGCGGATCGCGCCCTGGTCGATGGTGACGACACCGTCGCGGCCGGCGACGGAGCCCTGGACCAGCGAGCTCTTGCCGGACCCCGCTACTCCGGTGAGCACGATGAGGACGCCGAGCGGCAGGTCGACGTCGACGTCCTGGAGGTTGTGGGTGGACGCCCCGCGCACCTCCAGCGCTCCGGTCGACGTGCGGACCGTGTCCTTGAGCCTCGCCCGGTCGTCGAGGTGCCGGCCGGTGACGGTGTCGCTGGACCGGAGACCGTCGAGGGAGCCCGCGAAGCACACCGTGCCGCCCGCCGAACCCGCGCCCGGGCCGAGGTCGACGACGTGGTCGGCGATGGCGATCGCCTCGGGCTTGTGCTCGACCATGAGGACGGTGTTGCCCTTGTCGCGCAGCTGCAGCAGCAGGTCGTTCATCCGCTGGATGTCGTGCGGGTGCAGGCCGATCGTCGGCTCGTCGAAGACGTAGGTGACGTCGGTGAGGGACGAGCCGAGGTGGCGGATCATCTTGGTCCGCTGGGCCTCCCCGCCGGAGAGCGTCCCGGCCGGACGGTCGAGCGAGAGGTAGCCCAGACCGATCTGCGCGAACGCGTCGAGGAGGTGCTGCAGGCCGGCGAGGAGTGGGGCGACCGACGGCTCACGGAGCTCGCGGACCCAGTCGGCCAGGTCGCTGATCTGCATCGCGCAGACGTCGGCGATGTTCTTGCCGTTCACCGTCGACGACCGGGCCGGCGCACTCAGCCTCGTGCCCTCGCAGTCGGGGCAGACGGTGAAGGTGACCGCCCGCTCCACGAACGCCCGGATGTGGGGCTGCATGGCGTCGATGTCCTTGGACAGCATCGACTTCTGGATCCTCGGGATCAGGCCCTCGAAGGTGAGGTTGATCCCCTCGACCTTGATCTTCGTCGGCTCCTTATAGAGCAGCGCGTGCAGCTCCTTCTTGGTGAACCGGCTGATCGGCTTGTCCGGGTCGAAGAACCCGCAGCTGCGGAAGATCCGGCCGTACCAGCCGTCCATGCTGTAGCCGGGGATGGTGAGGGCGCCCTCGTTGAGGGAGAGGCTGGCGTCGTAGAGCGCCGTGAGGTCGACGTCGGTGACCGAGCCCATTCCCTCACACCGCGGGCACATCCCCCCGGTGATGCTGAAGCTGCGGCGCTCCTTCGTCGTCGACGCGCCGCGCTCGATGGTCACTGCACCGGCGCCGGAGATCGAGGCGACGTTGAACGAGTACGCCTGGGGCGAGCCGATGTGCGGCGACCCCAGTCGGCTGAACAGGATGCGCAGCATGGCGTTGGCGTCGGTGGCCGTGCCGACGGTCGAGCGGGGGTTCGCGCCCATCCGCTCCTGGTCGACGATGATCGCGGTGGTGAGCCCGTCGAGGACGTCGACGTCCGGCCGCGCCAGCGTCGGCATGAACCCCTGCACGAACGCGCTGTAGGTCTCGTTGATCATCCGCTGCGACTCCGCGGCGATGGTGCTGAACACCAGGGAGCTCTTCCCCGAACCCGAGACGCCCGTGAACGCCGTGAGCCGACGCTTCGGGATGTCGATGCTGACGTCCTTGAGGTTGTTGACCCGGGCGCCGACGACCCGGATCACGTCGTGGCGGTCGGCGACGTGTGGCTCGGTGGTCATGGCCCACACGGTATGCGTCGGTCGACGCCGCGGGCTTCCCGGTTCCTGACTCGTCGTCCGCGCTCAGGCGAGGAGGTCGATGACCACGTCGAGCTCGGTGGCGTCGTACCACGCGTGGTCCGCCGCCTCGTCGGCGACGTGGAACGAGGCGACGTGGCGCCGCGGTACCGCCGCAGCGACACGGACCGCGCTGACCGGCGCACCGGGTTCCAGCAGGTCGGTCAGGAGGTCGGCGTCCACGTCGGCCGCGGCGACCACCCGGGCGGGCCGGCCGGCAGCGGCGGCGGTCGCAGCCTCGGACGCGGCGTCCGTGAAGGCGAGGTACTCGAGCTCCTCGTCGTCGGCGTTCGGGTGCTCCCGGCGCAGGTCGGTCGTCACCGCATACGCCGTGAACGGGGCCGGTTCGAGCCTCCCGACGGTGGCCAACCGGCGCAGCGCGGCTCGGTCCAGGGCGACGTAGACGCGGTTCTGCACCGTCACGACCGCCCCTCTCGCGCCGTCAGCTCGGCCTGGTCGGCCGCCTCGTCCTCGGCCGCCATGGCCGCCCGCAGCTCGGTGTCGTCGGTCAGGGGGTGGAAGTCTGAGGGCAGGGGCGCCGGACCGGGGTCCTCCAGGGCGAGCAGCGAGGTCCGCAGCGACGTCTCCATCACGCGAGGCCGCCGGCCCACGTCCATGAGGTTGCCACCGATCGCCTCGAGGTCCTCGCGGCCAGGACCGATGATCGTCACGTCGGTCCCCTCGGAGTGGACCACGGCCAGCTCCCGCAGCGCCTTGGCGGTCACCCGCGTACGCCACTGCCGCTCCAGTCGGGTCACCAGCTCACGGGGGGCGTCGAGGTCGAACGACGCCTGAGGTGCGAGGACGTGGACCTCGTCGAGTCCGAGGCCGGCCATGAGGTCGATGTTGGTCGACGACCAGGTGCCGCCGTCGATGTAGCGCCGCTCGTTGATCGTCACCGGCTGGTACCAACCGGGGATGGCGCACGAGGCCATGACCGCCTCGGCTGCCCCTGCCGCCGGCGCATCGGCGCGTCCGAACGGCACGCGCACCCCGAGGTCGTAGTCGAGCGCCGCGAGGGTGAGCCCCGAGCGTTCGACCCACCCGTCCCCGACGACGTGGCGGACCAGGGCGCCGACACTGTCCAGCCGGCCCCGGCCCTCGGGCAGGAGTGCCGCGAGCACGGCCATCGGCGGCAGCTGACGAAGCTCGCGAATCGGCTTGCGCAGCAACACCGTCGACCCGAACCCCGCGCGCGGAGCGGGCGGTCGGTCGCCACCCGTGCTCTCGTTGTAGTTCCACTCGAAGCCGGCCAGCTTGCCGTAGGTGAGCGACCCCTCCATCTGGTGCGTGCGCAGCTCGGCGACGCTGACGCCGGACGCCAGCAGCGAGGACAGCACCGATCCGGCCGACGTCCCCACCATCTCGTCGAACGACCGGACGTCCACGCCGAGGTGGTCCTCCAACGCCGTGAGGGCGCCGACCATCCACGCCGCTCCCAGCACGCCCCCGCCGCCGAGGACCAGTCCTCTCCTGGTCATGAGCGCGTCATCACGCGCCCTCCCGGCCCTCGGTGAGCTCGGCGAGCGCGTCGACGATGCACTGGCCGAGCACCTCGAGGTCGGGCATCGCGTTGCGGTCGGCGTTGAGGCCGAAGTACACCCCGCCGTCGTACGACGTCAGCCCGATCGCGAGCGCCTGCCCCTTGGCGAGCGGGATCACCGGGTAGGTCGAGAGCATCGGCGCCTCCCCCGCATACAGCGTCGTCTGGGGGCCGGGGACGTTCGTGATGATGACGTTGAACAATCGGCGCGACATCGCGCTGCCGAGCCGGGCACCGAGCGAGTGCAGGGTGGGCGGCGCGAACCCGGCCAGCCCGACGAGGCGCTGCGCGCTCATCGCCTGGCCGCCCTCCATCTGTTGGCGCATCGAGAAGGCGATCTGGTGCAGGCGCATCGACGCACCGGGTTCCCCGACCGGCAGGTCCACGAAGCAGGCGGTGAGCCGGTGCGCCGCGGCGGACGACCCGGACTCGGACTCGACGCTGACGGGGACCATCGACCGGATCACCGAGCTCGGGTGGACCGGTTCGCCCCGGGTGAGCAGCCAGGCCCGGAACGCGCCGGCCACGGTCGCGAGGATCACGTCGTTGATGGTGACGTCGTCGGCGTAGGCCCCGCGGGCCAGCCGCGAGCGCACCTTCCGGTAGTCGTCGAGGTCGGTCCCCACCATGACGAAACGGCGGCCGGCGCCGATCTCCACGTTGAGCGGTGAGGTGGGAGCCGGGCGGGCAGCCCCGCGCACCACGGTCGAGACCAGGGAGCCGAGGCCCTGCACGACGCGCCCCGCGATCTCGCGCGCCTCGTCGACGTTCTCGCGCACCGAGTCGATCACCTGACCGGGCATGAACACGGCGTCGGTGACCGCTCCGGCGACCAGCTGCAGGTCGCTGGGCTCGTGCCGCGGCCGCCACGTGTCGACGACGTCCTCGTCGAAGCCCGGTCGGTCGCGCACCACGAGCTGCGCGATGTCGAGAGCGACCGCCCCGTCGACGAGCGCGTGGTGCGTCTTGGTGACGACGGCGAACCGGTCGTGCTCCAGCCCCTCGACGAGGTAGACCTCCCAGAGCGGGTGGCTACGGTCGAGCGGCCGCTGCTGGATCCGGGCGACGAACTCCTCGAGCTGCTCGTCGGTGCCCGGCTTCGGCAGGGCCGCCTGGCGTACGTGGTAGGTGATGTCGAACGACTCGTCGTCGACCCAGACCGGGTTGGCCAGCCGGCCGGGCACCTCGCGGATCTTCTGGCGGTAGCGCGGCAGGTGGGCGATGCGCGCGGAGATGAGGGCGACGAGCTCCTCGTAGTCGAACGGCGCGTCGGAACTTCCCCGCCCCCCTGGTTCGTCGAACACCATGACGTTGCCGACGTGCATGACCGTGGTCGGCTCCTCGAGGTACAGCAACGAGGCGTCGAGGGAGCTCAGCCGGTCGGACACCCGCACATCGTTGCAGACCGGTCCTTCCTTACGATGGCGACGTCGGTCACGTCAGGCCGGACTCGTCGATCAGGGGTAGGGAGCTCAGGGGTATGCGTCGCCTCACCACGGCTGCGGTCGTCGCCGCGGCGGCCGTCGCGCTGGCGGCCTGCTCCAACGGGTCACCGACTCCGGCCGCCACGACACCGGCGACGAGCGCGAGCCCGTCGACCTCCGCGACGTCCTCGGCCACCAGCTCCACCCCGTCGGCCACGACCTCGACGACCACCGGACGGACCATCGCCATCACGGTGACCGGTTCGGCGGTCACTCCGGCGCCCGCTCAGGTCGACCTGCCGGTCGGCCAGACCCTGACGCTCGTCGTCACCAGCGACCACGACGACCAGCTCCACGCGCACGGGTTCGAGGTCGAGGAGGACATCAAGGCCGGCGTGCCGGCCACCATCGCCCTCACCGGCAAGGACCCGGGCGTCTACGAGGTCGAGCTGCACCACCCCGCACTGACGCTGCTCACCGTCGCCGTCCGCTGAGGTGAGCGCCCCCGGGGCCGGACTCGCGGCATACCTGCCGGCGGCCCCGTGGGTCGCGGTGCCGGCCCACGGCGTCGGCAACCGCACCGACCTCCCTCTCCCGTTCGAGGCGCTGGTCATCGGGGCCGCGCTGGCTCTGGTCGCCTCGTTCGTCGGGCTGGCGTTGCTGTGGCGGGAGCCGCGGCTGAACCCTTCGGACGGGTGGCCGGTTCCCCCAGGGGTCCAGTCGGTCCTCGACGCGCGGTGGTTCCGCGGGATCCTCGCCGGGCTGTCGCTGCTGCTGACCGGCTGGGTGCTGATGTCGCTGGTGTTCGGACGTGACGATGCGAACAACCCGGTGCCGTACGTCGTCTACGTGTGGCTCTGGGTCGGGATGCCGTTCCTGTCCCTGGTGTTCGGCGCGATCTGGGCGGTCCTCAACCCAATCCGTTGGCTGCATCGGGGCATCGCGGCGCTCGCGCGGATCCCTCGCGACTTCACGCTCACCGACCTCGACCTCGGCTACTGGCCCGCGGCGTCCGGGCTGCTCGCCTTCACCTGGCTGGAGCTCGTCGCGCCCGACCGGACGACGTTGCTGGTGCTGCGCATCGCCGTCGCGCTGTTCGTGCTCATCAGCGTCGTGGGCTCACTGACCTTCGGCGAGCGGTGGTTCCGGGAGGGCGACCCGTTCGAGGTGCTCTCGCGACTCTACGGCCGGATGTCGCCCCTGGGCCGGCGACCGGACGGCCGCCTGGTGCTCCGCAGCCCGGTCCACGGCCCGAGCCTGCTCTCGGCG
Organism: Lapillicoccus sp.; assembly: GCF_036559105.1. Lineage (GTDB taxonomy): Bacteria > Actinomycetota > Actinomycetes > Actinomycetales > Dermatophilaceae > Lapillicoccus. The sequence goes on from NZ_DATBTV010000163.1 coordinate 56,555, forward strand.
CGCCGCGGCCTGCTCGCGACGGCGGCCGTGATGCTCGGCGGCACGGCGTACGACAGCCTGTCGGCGGACATCCGGTATGCGGGGTGGGTCCAGTCCACGGCCGCGCCCGACCTGGTCCGGACGGGGACCCTGCTCGGCGTCGTGGTCCTCGTCGGGGGGGCGCTACACCTGGCAGCGGCGATCTCGGCCTGGGTGTCGGGAGTTCCGGTCCGCGGGGTGGCCGCCGACCTGGCGCCGTCCCTGCTGCCCATCGCGGCGGGGTACCTCGTCGCCCACTACTACTCGTTGCTCGCCTTCCAGGGTCCGCGAACCCTGGCGCTGCTGGGCGACCCGCTCGGCACCGGCGCGAACTGGCTGGGCACCGGCGGGGTCGCGTCGTGGGCCTGGCTCATCCAGCCCACCCTGGTCGCCGTCGTCCAGGCGGGGGCGATCGTCATCGGACACGTACTCGGCGTGGTGGTCGCGCACGAGCGGGCGATCCGGATCCTCCCGCACCGCGCGGCCGTCGTCGGCCAGGTGCCGCTGATGGTGCTCATGGTCGCCTACACCGTGGGCGGGCTCTCGCTGCTGTTCAGCGGCTGACCCGGAGTCCGCGTCGTCGCCGTCGACCGCTGCCGGCCGGAGCGCCGGCGACCTTCTCGGCCAGCGAGCGCACCGCGGGCCGGACCGGCGACTGCGGGGCACACTCCGCCAGCGCCCGCCCCTGGAGCAGGGCCGTGTCGAGAGCGCTGGGGTCGTCCGGGACGAAGAGCACCTCGGTCACCCCGGCGAAGCGGGACAGCGCCTCGGACACCCGTTGCTCCGGGTTGGCGCCGACGGCTCCGGGGCGAACCCGGTTCACGACGACGGTGGGCCGCGGCGTCGGGACGGTGCCGAGCTCCTGGAGCCCACGCACCAAACGCTGCAGCCCCACCGGGTCGCACGCGCCGACGGCGACGACCTCGTCGGCCAGGCCGAGGGTACTGAGCGTGGCGGCGTTGCGGCGCGGGGCCATGGTGTCGTAGCTGAGCTCCTCGTCGTCCTCGAGGCTGAACCCGCAGTCGACGATCACCACCTCGCCGAGCGACCGGCAGAGGGTGAGGACTCGCTCGAGGGCGGCGGCCCGGATCTCCGGCCAGCGCTCGGCCTTGGGGATACCCGTGAGGACTCGCAGGCCGGGCGACGCCACGGGAGCCAGACGGGCAAGCGTCGGCAGGTCGAGGCTGCCCTGGTCGGCGGCCCGCGAGGCGGCCGCGATCCCGGGCGCCTCGTCAAGGAACGACAGCGCCTGGGCCACCGAGCCGCCGTAGGTGTCGGCGTCGACGAGCACGGTGGGTATGCCGAGCCCGGCCAGCTCGCTCGCCAGAGTCACCGCGATGGTGGTCCGTCCGGGCGCCCCTGTCGGGCCCCAGATGGCCAGCACCCGGCCTTCAGCGGCGTCGACCCGGACCTCGTCGCCCGCCTCGCCCGGACCCTGCGGACCGCCTCGATCCAGGTACGCCGGGACCGCGGCCGAAGGGGCGGGTCCAGGCATACCGTCGCGCCGCTGGTTTCCGGCGAGGTCATCAGTGAGCTCATCATCGAGGTCGCGCTCGAGGGTCACGAGGGAATCGTCGAGCGGCGGGGCCGCCTCGGTGAGGGCGGCCTCGAGCTCCGCCAGCTCGACGCTGCCGGGGACGATGCGGCCGACACCCAGCTGACGCAGTCGTCGTTCGGAGTCCTCGTCACCGTCGGGAGCGATCCCGACCACGTGCACGCCGGCCGACCGCAGCTGGGCGACGACGGTGAGGTCGAGGCCGCGCAGGTCGCTCGAGACGAGCGCTACGGTGCCGAGCCCGGCGGCGGCGGTCGCCACGAGGTCGGGCAGGTCCGCACAGCGACGGACGATGGTGACCTCGCGAGAGCCCTCGAGGAGCGTGGCGACCCGGCTCTCCCACCGGTTTCCCAGCGCGGTGAGGACGTGCGTCACGAGGTGCCCTGGCCGGGGACCGGGACCAGGGTGAACCGCGACTGCTTGTCGACGGCGGCGATGACCTCGGCGACCTTCTCGCGCGGGACCCGGAGCTGGACCGCCATCGCCCCGGAAGCGGCGCCGAACCGTCCGGAGTCCTGGTTCACCGGCGAGACGCTGACCCGCTGAAGGGCGAGCGCCGCCTCGAGGTATCGCTCCTGGGTGGACTGGAGGTCGCGCGGGCTGACCCAGACGTCGACGACGGCGTTCGCCGGGAGGCCGCGGACCGAGTTGGCGTCGACCTCGACGGTGACCGGCTGGACCGCGACCGCGGACCGCGACCCCACCGCGGAAGCGGGGACGAGCTCACCCTCGGGGATGTCGCGCAGCGCGTAGCTGTCGTCGGGGACGGCGGACGTCGCCGTGAGGTAGCGCGCGGACTCGTCTCCGAGCTGGACGTCGACCCGGCGCAGGTTGTCGGTGGTGAGGTGGTCGCCCGGCCGGATGGCGGTCGATGCGGCATACATCGGCGTCGTGTCGTCGGCGCCCGCGATGAGGCGGGCACCGAGGACCGTTCCGAGCAGGACGAGGACCACGCCGACGAGCAGTCGGGCATCGCGCCACGATGGCCGCTGCAGTCGCTTTGCTGTCGGTTCGGGCAGCTGAGCCACACCTTCTCCTTGTCGCCCTGGCTTACGTTCGTCGTTCCGCGCTAGGGCGGTGCGCGTCCAATCATGGCGGACCGCGTCCAGCGACGTGTCCTCAAGTCCCTGTCTGTGGAGAACCTGCCAGTCAGGAGCGTGATTGTGGAAGAGTAGACGCGTCAGGGGACTCATCGCCTACAGTAAAGAGCCGGTAAAGAACCTCGACGTGTGTCCTAGTGGCACGGTCGACGACCACCCGGTTCAACCACTGCTCACTCGAAGCGAGGACAAACCCCAGCATGCCCACGCAACGGTTCCTTCAGCTCACCGAGGTCTCCGAGGTCCTCAACATCTCCGCGGCCCAGGCCTACGCCTTGGTCAGGTCCGGTGAGCTTCCGGCCATCAAGGTAGGTGGCCGAGGCCAGTGGCGGGTCGAGACGACGGAGCTGGAGAACTACATCCAGCGCATGTACTCCGAGACCCGTCAGTTCGTCGCCGCCCATCCCTTCGGCACCGGGACCGACGACATCGTCTGACCCCTGAGACCCGACGTCGCGTCGCCGTTGATGCGAGGGACTCCCGATCCCCTTCGCGTCAGCGGCGTCGCACCATCGCGACCCCCGCGAACGGGATAGCGCGCACGGCGAGCACGTTCTCGGCCCGGCGCGGCAGGTCGGCGGAGTGCTCCGCGACCTCGAGGTAGTCCTGACCGACGCTGTCGATCGTCCCGGTCACGACGGCGCCGTCGACATCGACGACGTCGACGACGGCCCGGTCGCGGCTCACCGCTCTGAGGGCGGACCCGAGCCCGAAGGCCTTGGCCACCGCACCGGTCTGCTCCGCGCCGCCGAGCCCGGTCACCGACCGGATGGCGTGCGTCGGCACCAGCATCGGCCGATCCACGCGAGCGGTCCCGGACCCGGTCGCCGCCACCACGCTGAGCGCCGCTTCCACGCGATGGTCGAGCAGCACCCAGTCCGGACCGCTCCCGGTCACCAACCCGCGCAGCAGGCCGACCCCGGCCACCCGGATCTCGACGACCGTCCGGTCGGCCGCCGCGGCAAACCGTTCGTGCATCCCGACCAGGGCCCGCTCCCGCCGGGTGCGGTCGGCGACCTCCGCCACCAGCTCGCGGGTCACGTCGGAGCTCAGCTGCGCTTCCAGGTCGTCGAAGAGCCGCTCCCACCGCATACGACGAGTCTAACCATCGGTATTGACACAGGATTAAAGAGAGGTAAACATAGGTAAACAGCATCAATCAGCATGGAGGTCCCTATGGAGATGCGTTCGGCATCGTCCCTCCGGCGGTCGGCGACCGCCGCCGCGGCCGCCGTAGGACTCTCCGCTGCGGGCCTCTGGGCCTTCTGGCTGGCCGGAGCCGGCTCGCTGACGGCGGTGCGGGCCAGCGGGCCCGACGCTGCGGAGGACCTCCTCGTTCTCGGGGCCGCTGGGCTCGGTGCGTCCCTCCTCGCGTGGCTCGGGCTCGGGGTGACCTTCTCCGCGCTCAGTGCCGCGCCGGGAGCCGCCGGCCGGCGGTTCACGATGGCGGCCGAGCACGTGGCCCCTGCCGCCGTGCGCCGGTTGACGGCGGCCGTCCTGGGAACGGCAATCGCCACGGCGGCCACCCCGGCGGCGCACGCCGACAGCCCGTTTCCCGCGCCGCCGCTCACGACGACCACCAGCCAGACGGCGCCGGCACCGGACCCGGCGTTCGGCATCACCCTGCGAGCGCCGGTGGTCGACGCAGTCCCGGATCCGGGGACGTTGACGGGGCCCGTCGCGACCGTCCCCGACCCCGGCTTCGGGGCCGGCGTCCGGACCACCCCCGTCACGACGTCAGCCCCCGCCCCCTCCGTCGCGACCACGACCGCGTCCGCACCGACGCCGGCCAAGGAGACCAGGGCGCCTTCGGCCCTGGGACCGCTCGGCCCTGCGCCGCATACCCCGTCGCCGTCGTCCGGGGCCCGCAGCCTCACCGTGGTCCGTGGCGACAGCCTCTGGACCATCGCGGCGCGACACCTCGGGCCGCACGCGACGCGCCAGCAGGTCGCCCACGAATGGCCGCGCTGGTATGCCGCGAACCGGAAGGTCATCGGGCCGGACCCGAACCTCATCCGCGTCGGTCAGGTGCTAACCGCCCCGACCTCCGGCGCCGCCTCGTGACCGCCCAGCCGCTGCGGGTGGTACCCCTCCCCCGCACCGAGCCGCCGACCATCTCCTACGACGAGGTCGTCGCCGCCATGACGACCACCGAGTCGCCGTACATCCAGGACGCCCTCGCCATCGACTACACGCCGGACGACGACCGCTACTTCGACCGTCAGCGGTCCCGATCCGACGACCTGCCCGACCCCGACCGGTTCGCGCCGCAGCTGGCCCAGGCCATCGTCGAGGTGATGGCCGGCGCGCGTCCGGCACCGCAGGTCATCCGGTGGACCAGCCCTGAGGTGTATGCGGTACTGGCCCGCCGCTCCCTGGTGGCGGCTCGTCGCGGTCTCCAGCACACGCGCCGGCCGGTCGTGCGCCGGACCCGGGTCTGCGACGTCGCCGACGGGGTCGTCGAGGTCAGCGTCGTGGTGGTCCATCCCGACCGGCTGCGAGCCATGGCCATGCGGATGGCCGGGGTCGACCACCGCTGGGTGGTGACCGACCTCGTCATCGGCTGACCCCGTCTTGCCGCCGCCCCCTGACCCCAGGCGACCGGCTCGGCGCCAGCCGGTCGGCCTGACGTGGAGTCAGGCGGCTTGACGCAGGGTGCGCCCGGAGTCGAGTCGCTGGACGCCGCGTCGAGCCGAGCGGACCCGGGGATCGAGGCTCACTTGCCCCGGCGACGGGCCTTCTTGGAGGACCGCTTGGGCGGACGGTTGCCGGCTCGGGTCTGCGGGGCGCCGTTCGACCCGGCGCCGCTCGCCGCGTCTTCGGACACGCTCCGCTCCTCGACCGATCCGTCGTCGCTCGGCGCCGTGTAGCGCAGCTGGCGAGCGGCCGGACCGCCGAGGCCCTTGGCCGAGAAGGCGGGTGGGACCCGCGCGCCGCTGGGCACCGGTTCGCGAGCCGAGCCGTTCGAGCCGTTCGAGCCGTTGCTGGTCGCGGCCACCTCGCGGTCCTGGACCTCGTCGGCGGGCTCGGCGAGCCCGTCCGCGGCCGCATCGTCGGCCACGGCGTCCTGCGGCGTGGCGGCGAGCGCGCCCATCATGTCGCTGACCGACATCGGCTCCAGCGCCTGGCCGGCGATCGCATCCGCTGGCGGCTCGACCTGGACCTCGACGTTGAAGATGTAGCCGACGGACTCTTCCTTGATCCCGTCCATCATCGCCTCGAACAGCAGGAACCCCTCGCGCTGGTACTCGACCAGCGGGTCACGCTGGGCCATCGCGCGCAGCCCGATGCCCTCCTGGAGGTAGTCCATCTCGTACAGGTGCTCGCGCCACTTCCGGTCGAGGACCGACATGACGACGCGCCGCTCGATCTCGCGCATCACCTCGGCGCCCAGGGCCTCCTCACGCTGGTCGTACGCGTGGTGCGCGTCGGAGGTGAGGGCCTCCTTCAGCTGCTCCGGGCTGATCGAGTTCCGGCCGCCGGCCTCGTCGGCGAGGTCGTCGATGGTGATCGAGACGGGGTAGAGGGTGCGCATCGCGGTCCAGAGCTGCTCGAGGTCCCAGTCCCCCGCATACCCGTTCGAGGTGGCGGAGTCGACGTAGCCTTCGATGACGTCGTTGACGAAGTGGCGGATCTGCTCCTCCATGTCCTCGCCCTCGAGGACCCGGCGCCGCTCGTCGTAGATGACCTGCCGCTGTCGGTTGAGCACGTCGTCGTACTTGAGGACGTTCTTGCGGATCTCGTAGTTCTGCGCCTCGACCTGGCTCTGCGCGCTCTGGATCGAGCGGGAGACCATCTTGGACTCGATGGGGACCTCGTCCTCCATGCCCGCCGTGGTCATGAACCGGTCCACCATCGCGGCGTTGAACAACCGCATGAGGTGGTCCTGCAGCGAGAGGTAGAACCGGGACTCACCCGGGTCGCCCTGGCGACCGGACCGGCCCCGGAGCTGGTTGTCGATGCGCCGCGACTCGTGCCGCTCGGTGCCGAGGACGTAGAGCCCGCCGAGGTCCACGACCTCGTCGTGCTCGTTCGCGACCGCCTCTTCGGCGGCGGCGAGCGCCTCGTCCCACGCCTCCTCGTACTCCTCGGGGGTCTCCTCGGGGTCGAGGCCGCGGCCCTTGAGCGCCGCGATCGCCCGGAACTCCGGGTTGCCGCCGAGCATGATGTCGGTGCCACGGCCGGCCATGTTGGTCGCGACGGTCACGGCGCCCTTGCGGCCGGCCTCCGCCACGATCGAGGCCTCTCGCGCGTGCTGCTTGGCGTTGAGGACCTCGTGCGTGACCCCGTTGCGCTTCAGCTGCTGGGAGAGGTACTCGCTCTTCTCGACGGAGATGGTGCCGACGAGGACCGGCTGGCCGGCCTCGTGCCGCTCGACGATATCGGCGACGACGGCGTTGTACTTGGCCTCCTCGGTCCGGTAGACGAGGTCGGCCTGGTCGTCGCGGACCATCGGCATGTTGGTCGGGATGGTGTGGACGCCCAGCTTGTAGATCGCGTTGAGCTCTGCGGCCTCGGTCTGGGCGGTACCGGTCATCCCCGACAACGTGTCGTACATGCGGAAGTAGTTCTGGAGGGTGATCGTCGCGAGGGTCTGGTTCTCGTTCTGGATCTCGACGCCCTCTTTGGCCTCGATGGCCTGGTGCATGCCCTCGTTGTAGCGGCGGCCGGGGAGCATCCGGCCGGTGTGCTCGTCGACGATGAGGATCTCGCCGTTCATCGCGACGTAGTCCTTGTCGCGCTTGAACAGCTCCTTGGCCTTGAGCGCGTTGTTGAGGTAGCCGATGAGCGGGGTGTTGACCGACTCGTAGAGGTTCTCGATGCCGAGCAGGTCCTCGACCTTCTCGATGCCGGCCTCGAGGACGCCGACGGTCCGCTTCTTCTCGTCGACCTCGTAGTCGCCCTCGCCGGACTCCAGCTCGCCGCGCTTGAGCCGCTGGACGATCTTGGCGAACTCCACGTACCACTTGGTCGCCTGGTCGGCCGGCCCGCTGATGATGAGCGGCGTCCGCGCCTCGTCGATGAGGATCGAGTCGACCTCGTCGACGATCGCGAAGTTGTGGCCGCGCTGGACCAGCTCGTCCGGGCTCCACGCCATGTTGTCGCGCAGGTAGTCGAACCCGAACTCGTTGTTCGTCCCGTAGGTGATGTCCTTCGCGTACTCGACGCGCCGCTGCGCCGGGGTCATCGACGCGAGGATGCAGCCGGTCTCGAGCCCGAGGGCCCGGTGGATGCGGCCCATCAGCTCGGACTGGTACTCCGCGAGGTAGTCGTTGACCGTCACGACGTGGACGCCCTTGCCGCTGAGGGCGTTGAGGTACGACGGCAGCGTGGCGACGAGGGTCTTGCCCTCACCGGTCTTCATCTCGGCGACGTTGCCCTGGTGCAGCGCCGCACCACCCATCATCTGCACGTCGAAGTGCCGCTTGCCGAGGGTCCGCTTGGACGCCTCGCGGACCGCGGCGAACGCCTCGGGCAGCAGGTCGTCCAGGCTCTCGCCGTCGGCCAGCCGCTGCCGGAAGACGTCGGTCTCGTTGCGCAGCTCCTCGTCGGTGAGCTTCTCGAAGTCGTCCTCGAGCGCGTTGACCTGGACGGAGATGCCCTCCAGCCGCTTGAGGATCCGGCCCTCGCCGGCACGCATCAGCTTCTCGAAGACCTTGGGCACGCTGAACTCCTGCTGATGGACGATCTGACGACGTGTTTTCGCGGGACGCGCGACATCACCGCGCGAGCACGCGGAACACCGACCTAGGCTAGTCGGTTCCCTGGCACCCGACCCAACGCGTCGCCACGAAGAGCGGTTCCGTCAGCCGGTCGGCTCGAGGACGACGAGCACCTGCTCCTCCTCGACTCCCTCCGTCGACCCCCTCCTCGGCGAGTCCCTTGCGAAAGAGGCCGATCGCGTCGGCGAAGGCGGGAAACACGCCTCGGCGGGGCGGCAACCTCTACCCCGTCGACGCCTCGACCAACGCCGTACGGCCGCCCGTGCCGTCGGGCACCGGAACCCGTTCGTCCTCGCCGGCGGTGACCACCTGCTACGGGCGGTGGACTTCGCCGGGACCGACGTCGTCGCCATCGACTCCGCCACGGCGCGCCGCTGACGACGTGCCGGGGGAAGTGGCTTGCCCGACGGTGAGCCGGGTTGGTTGGGTGGCCGGTATGCCGTCCGCCCCGTCGACCGTCGCACCGCCCCTGTCCGACGGGACGGTCACCCTGCGCCCCGTCACCCCGGCGGACCTGCCGGCCATCGTCGAGCAGTCCCGTGACCCGGAGACCGTCCGGTGGACCACCGTGCCACCGACCTACACGGAGGAGGACGCCCGCGCGTTCTTGCTTCGCATCGACGAGGACCACGCCGCGGGGCGTCGCACCACCTGGGCGCTCGACGACGGCGGCGAGCTCGCCGGGCTGATCGCCCTCCGCACCGAGGGCGACGGCGTCGTCGAGGTGTCGTTCGCCGGACACCCGGCCCACCGAGGGCGCGACCTGATGACCGCGGCCGTCCGGCTGGTCTGCACGCACGCCATCGACGACGGAGCCCGGTTGGTCCTCTGGCACGCGCTGGTCGGCAACTTCGCCTCGCGCCGGGTGGCGTGGAAGGCCGGCTTCCGCATCGCCCCCGAGGCGGTGTGGCGGGCCGGACCGGCCGCGCGTGGGGCCCGCCCGGAACAGATCTGGGCCGGACGCCTCCTGGCCGGCGAGCCTCTGGAACCGGCCACCCGTTGGCTCTCGGCGCCCGAGATCGAGGGCGACGGCATCCGGTTGCGGCCGTTCCGCGAGGAGGACGCCGCCAGCATGCCGCTCGAGCACGACGAGGCGGTCCGGTCATTCTCCGTCGGCCTCCCGACCCCGGACACCTTCGACGACTGGCTGCTCGCCCAACGCTCACGGAACGCCAACGGGAGCTCCCTCTCGTGCGCCGTCGCCGACGTCGCCACCGACCGGCTCCTCGGCGGCGTGGACGTCAACCGGCTCGACGTGTCGCTGTTCGCGGGCACCGGGATCCTCGGGTTCTGGCTGCTGACCGATGCCCGTGGCCAGGGTGTGGTCGGGCGGTCCCTCGAGCTGCTCATCCCGTACGCCTGGACACCGGCCGACGAGGGCGGGCTCGGTCTGCACCAGCTCACCGCCGCCTGCGCGGTGGGCAACCGGCCCTCCCGGCGGGTCCTGCGGCGTGCGGGGTTCGCGCTGGTCGGGACGGAGCGGCAGTCGATCCAGGTCGACGGCAGACCCGACGACGCCATGGTCTTCGACCTGCTGGCGACGGACGACCGCGAGGCGCAGCGGGTCGAGCCCGGCCGCCTCCCCGTCATCGAGACCGACCGTTACCGCCTGCGCCCGTGGACCCTTCGCGACGTCCCCGGTCCGGACCAGGGTCCCGACGCCGACAGCCTGAGGTTCATGCCGCCCGGCGCACACCCCGACGCGGCCACCTTCCCGGCGTGGCTGCTCCGTCGACAGCTCGGACAGGACGCCGACCAGAACCTCAACTGGGCCATCGCCGACAAGGAGACGGACCAGGCCCTGGGCAACATGACGGTGTTCCGGCTGGACCCCGTCGCGGATCGCTTCCAGGCGGAGATCGGCTACTGGCTCTTCCCTGGCGCCCGGCGTCAGGGGGTCCTCGGTGAGGTGATGCCCGCGATCCTCGACCACGCCTTCGCTCCGGTCTCCGACGGTGGGATGGGGCTGTCGCGCCTCTACGCGGAGACGGACCTGGACAACGGGGCGTCCCAGGCCGTGCTGCTCCGCGCCGGGTTCCAGCGGTGGGGTCAGGACCGCTTCGCCTACCGCAACGCGGCCGGCGACGTCTCCGACGGTGCCTACTTCGAGCTGCTGGCGATCGACGACCGGTGGGACCGCCGCCTCCCGCGGGTCGACGAGGTGACTCACGACGGCGAGCACGTGCGGCTGCGTGCGTGGCGCGCCGACGACGCGTCGCGCGTCGTCGAAGGCTGCTCCGACGAGCGGGCGCAGACCTGGCTCTCGGGACTACCGGACCCGTACACGCTGGAGCACGCCGACGCCTACATCCGGTTCTGTCGTGGTCAGGCCGCCCTCGGCACCGGCCTCTACCTCGCGATGGCCCGGCCGGACGACGACGTCTGCGTGGGGTCCGTCGCGGTGATGAAGCTCGGCGGCCTGGACCCGACCACCGGAGAGGTGGGCTACTGGGCTCATCCCGAGGCCCGCGGTCAGGGGATGATGACGGAGGCCGTGCGGCTGATCACCACCCACGCCTTCCGCCCGACCGCCGAGGGCGGGCTCGGACTGCGCCGGCTGGTCCTCAAGGCGGCCGCCGGCAACGGCGCATCCCAGCACGTGGCGGAGGCGAACGGGTTCCAGCGCACCGGACAGCAGCGTCAGGCCGAACGACTCGACGATGCTCACTACGACGACCTGGTCGACTTCGACCGGCTGGCCACGGATGCGCCTCGGGTGGAGGCATAGCCGAGCCGCTAGGGCGCGGCGATACCTCCACCCGAGAGACATCCCGGCCCGGCCGTCCCCGTCGTCGGGGACGGCCTCGCCCACCCCTACTTGCCGCCTTCCTTCAACGTCACCTGTGGCGCCTTGTAGGAGGAGCCGGTCACGTCCATCCCGCCCGCCTTGAGCGCGTCGACCGCCTTCTGCACGTGTGTGTTCGAGTACGCGTCGGCGTCCGGCGCGGCCGCCACCACCTTCTGGCTGGTCGCGACGGAGACGGTCTGGTCCCAGAGTGTCTTGTCGACGACGCCGATCCCGCCCGGCGACGGCCAGACGAGCTCGTTCACCCGGGCCAGCTGCCACGCCTGGTGCGAGGCCCCCAGCGTGGGGCCGTTCTTGAGCACGATGTCGACGCAGGGCTGGAAGTTGTCGCGGCCGTAGACCCACCCACCGATGGCGCCCTTGAGCAGCTTGACCGCGGTGTCCTGGTAGGCGGTGTCGTTCTTCAGCTTGTCGGTGTTGGCCCAGATGGCGTCCTGGAGCGTGGCGACGCCGTCCTTGTTCCAGTCGATGACGTTGAGGTCGGTCGGCTGGTACAGGGCACCGGTGGCCGGGTTCTTCTGCTCGAGCACCTGCGCGTACTCGTTGTAGATCATCGCCTGCGCGGCGTCGATCTGCTTGCTCAGCAACGCGGCCATGTCGAACTGCTGCTGGACGAGGTTGACGCCGGACTTCGGGTCGACGCCGGCTTTCTGAAGTCCCGCGAAGAGCTCGAACTCGGGCGGCTGATCATCGACTACTCCCAGCAGTACGAGGCCGATAACGATGCCGGCGAGGAACCCGACGAACGCCTCGCGGTAGGTGAACAGGGACGCGTCGACGAGGTACTGCCAGAGCGGTG
>NZ_DATBTV010000164.1:0-29648 GCF_036559105.1 Lapillicoccus sp.
ACGACGGTGTCGAGGATCCCGACCCCGCCGCCCGCCGCCCAGTCGCGGCGCTCCTGGTTGAGGTCCCACGGCGGCGCCACCAGGAAGTTCATGGCGTGCTGCCACGCCGGAACCGGCTCAGGGGCACCAGCCATGGCGTCACGAAGCGTGTCGGCGGCCTCGGTGCCGGACCGGTCGACATCGGCGCGGACCCGTTCGAGCAGCTCGACCGCCGCGAGGCGCTGCTCGCGCCCGGCGGGGGAGGTGAGCAGGTCGAGTGGGCCGGCGTCGACGGCGAGCGCCCCGCCGCCGCCGGCCGCAGCAGCATCTGCGGCCGCACGCATACCCTCCGCGAACAGGTCGCGGGCTCGGCCGGCGGCGAGCTGGGCGGGCAGGAGCGTCGCCGCATACCGGCCGAGCGCGGCACAGGCGGAGTCGAAAGAGCGAGCCGCCGCGCTGAAGCGCCCTGGCTGCAGCCCAAACTCGTCGCGGAACCCGCCAGCAGCGGCCCCCTCCCACGACACCTCGACCCGTCCGAGGGCGTGAGCCGCGTCAGCCAGCAGGTCGGCGTAGCCCGCCAGAGCGTCGCCGAGGCCCGCGACAGCCCCCGGCGAGCCGGGCACCAGCCGATCCGCCGGGTAACCGTGTGCGAGGTCCGACAGCGCGCTCACGGCGGCCCGCCCATCGCCGCCACGTAGGACGCGGCGGCGGCCCGGTCGGTCGACGCGTAGGAGACCACGCACGCGTCCAGCCGGTCGGCGATGTCGTGCTGCCCACCGAGCAGCGCGTCGAGACCGAGCTGCCAGCGCTCGACGAACTCGCCCAGCACCCCCTGGAGGTCGTCGTGACCGACCGTGACCTCGTCGTCAAGGGCCCCGACGAGCCCGTCCCGCACGGCGTCGGAGGTGCGCCGGACGTCGGACGCCGCCTGCACGAGGCTGTCGAGGACGACGAGGAAGCGGTCGGTCACCCCTCGATCAGAGCAGAGGGCGCCCGACGGCCCGCCGACTTATCCACAGCTCCCAGCGGCTCAGCCGCTGACCTTGTCCAGGTGCTGCAGGAGGTTGTGGGCCGCCAGCTCGACCTCCTTGTGGCGCCACTCGGACGCCCGGTAGACGCAGGCGATCAGGCCAACCCGGTGGACCCGAGAGAAGTCCCCGACGACAAACGCGTACCGCGCCTTGGTCTCGTCGTTGGCGCCCTCGGTCAGCCCGAGGTGCCACGCCGCGTACTCGTCCCACGAGTGCTTGTCGAGGTAGGCGTTCTGGTCATCGGCACTGGGTTGCACCTCGCCCCAGTCGCTGTCGAGGACGTACCGCTTCTTGTCGATGAGCTCGCGCACGAAGGCGACCGCGGCCTTGTTGACGGTGTAGGAGGCCATCGACCCATCGTCGCGCGGCCCCTCGGTGGGCACCACCCGGAAGGCCGTGTGAGACTGGCTGATGTGCACCGCTTCTCCGCCACGACGGAGTCGCAGGCACTCGTCGCCGCCCCCCGCGAGGACATCTGGGCCGCCATCACCGACCCGACAGTGCTCCCCAAGCTCACGCCGCTGCTGCGCCACATCGAGGCCGACGGCGACCTGTGGCGGTGGGACCTCTCCCGGATCAACGTCCTGGGCATCGTCGTCGACCCGAGCTTCACCGAGCGGATGACGTTCGTGCCGAACGAGCGGATCGAGTACACCCACGAGCCCCCGGCCGGCGCGCACGAGTGGGCCAGCGCCGAGGGGTGGTACCAGCTCACGGACCGCGCCAGCGGCACTCACCTGGACATCGAGATCACCCTGTCCGTCGAGCTACCCCTCGCGCGCTTCGCCGCACCCGCGGTCGAGAAGGTGATCCGGACGTCGATGGCGGTGACCGGATCCCGGTTCGGTGCGAACCTCGACCGCCACCTCGGCATCCGAAGCGCCGGACCGCCCGTCTAACCTGACGACGTGGTCTCCTGGCTGACGGTGGTCGTCCTCGTGGCGGCGGCGGCCCTCGGCGTCCTCGCCCTGGTGTATGCGCTGACTCGCCGCGGCGTCGACGACCGTCTGCTGCTTGTCCTCGGTGCCCTGGAGATCGCCCTGCTCGCGCAGGTGTTCGTCGGTCTGGGGCAGGGGATCGGGCGTACCACCGAGTTCGAGAAGGCGGTGTTCTTCGCCTACCTCCTCACGGTTCCGTTCATCGCCCCGGTCGCGGTGTTCCTCTCGCTCAAGGAGAAGACGCGGTCGTCGATGCTCGTGGTCCTCGGGTCCGCGGTGGTCGTCGGCGTCCTCGTCGCACGCCTGCTCCAGATCTGGGGCGCCGGTGTCTGACCCGACCCCCGACCACACGCAGACACCCGAGAAGGGCAGCACCCGACGGGGTCTGGGGATCATCCTCGTCGCGCTCTACGGCCTCTTCGCGCTCGCAGCCACCGGGCGCGCGACCTACCAGATCATCGCGGACTTCCAGAAGGCACCCGTCGCGTACCTGCTCTCGGCGCTGGCCGCAGTCATCTACATCGTCGCCACCGTCGCACTCGCGCGAGGCGACCGGACGTCGATCCGCGTGGCCCGGGTCGCCATCACTATCGAGCTGGTCGGCGTGCTCACCGTCGGGCTGGTGTCCTACCTCGTGCCGTCCGAGTTCCCCGACAAGACCGTGTGGTCACACTTCGGTTCGGGCTACGGCTACTTCCCGCTCATCCTGCCGATCCTCGGCCTGCTCTGGCTGCGGTACCAGTCCCGTCGGTGATCCAGGTGTGGCCAGAGCGCCGGATGAGTCATATGGTGAAACGGTCGGCAGCAGCGGAGCGCGCCCCGGCGCGCGGTTCTCGGGAGGCAGGCCGTGGCAGACACGCATCCGACGACGGCGTTCGGCCGTCGGTCCTTCCTCGGCCTGGCCGGGGGCGCGCTGGGAGCGGGTGTGCTCGCAGCCTGTGGCGACAACACCGGCCGGAGCGACGGCTCGTCCACGTCGGGGGGCTCGCTCCGACTGTCGCAGTGGTACCACCAGTACGGCGAGGAGGGCACCCAGCAGGCGGTCGAGGGGTATGCGAAGGCCTACCCGGGTGCCAGTGTCACCGTGCAGTGGAACCCCGGCGACTACGACCAGAAGGTCGCCAGCGCCCTGTTGACTGACGGCGGTCCCGACATCTTCGAGTTCGGCAACGGCCCCTCGATCGACATGATCCAGGGCGGCCAGGTCGTCGACATGAGCGGCATCCTCGGCGGTGCCGAGTCGGACTTCACCCGCAGCCTCGTCCAGCGGATGACCTACAAGGGCAAGCTGTACGCGGTTCCGCAGGTCACCGACATGCAGCTGCTCGTCTACCGCAAGAGCCTCCTCCAGGCCGCGGGGGTGAACCCGCCCGCAACGGTCGACGAGCTCATCACCGCCGCCAAGAAGCTCACGAGCGACAAGGTCAAGGGGCTCTTCGCGGGCAACGACGGCGGCATCGGCGTGCTGGGCGGTCCGATGCTCTGGGCCGCCGGCCAGGACTACCTCAGCGACGACCAGACCCAGATGGGCTTCGACGACACACGCGGCGCCGCGGCGCTCAGCCGGCTACGCACCCTGTTCACCAGCAACGCCCTGCTCCTCGGGGCGCCGGCCGACTGGTCGGACCCGTCGGCCTTCACCCAGGGCCTGTGCGCCATGCAGTGGACCGGCCTCTGGACGCTTCCGGTCATCGAGAAGGCGTTCCCCGGGGACTACGGCGTCATGGCGTGGCCGGCGCTCGACGCGCAGGGGAAGCCGTCGGTGCCGGTCGGCGCATACGGGTCCTGCGTCAGCGCGAAGACCCGCAACGTCGACGCCGCAAAGGGATTCGTCAAGTGGCTCTGGGTCGACCAGACCGCGAAGCAGCTCGATTTCGCGCAGTCGTTCGGTTTCCACATCCCGGCCCGGCAGAGCGTCGCGGCCAAGGCGGACAAGCTGAAGAACCCGCCCGCCTCCGACGCGGTCAAGCTGGTCAACGAGAACGGCCACGCGCAGACACCGCTGCTGTGGACGCCGAAGTGCGCGACGGCGTTCTCCGACGGCCTGACCCACATCGTCAAGGACGGCGCCGACCCCAAGGCCGAGATCGCCACGATGAAGACCACGATCGACGCCGAGCTCAAGCGCGTCAACGGCTGACCCTGCCGCCGTGACGCAGCCGGCCTCAGGGCTGACCCGACGGCGACGCCTGCTCGGTACGCAGGACCGGAACCTCTGGTTCTGGGTCTTTGTCGGCCCGTTCTTCCTGGGGCTGCTGGTCTTCGTCTACGTCCCGATCCTCTGGAGCATCTGGCTCAGCTTCTTCACCGCCCGCAACACGGTCACCCCGACGGAGTTCGTGGGGTTCGGCAACTACGCCGACATGCTGTCCGACCCGGCGTTCCGCTCGAGCATGCTCACCTTCGTCGTCTTCGCGGCGTTCATCGTGCCGACGACGTTCGCGGTGTCCTTGGGGCTGGCGCTGCTGGTCCATCGCGCCCGGTGGTTCCAGCCGTTCTTCCGCTCGGTGTTCTTCCTGCCGACCGCATGCTCCTACGTGGTCGCGTCGCTGGTGTGGAAGATGTCGATCTTCTCCGGGGTCCGGTTCGGGCTGGCCAACACGGTGCTCGCCTGGTTCGGGGTCGCGCCGACGCCGTGGCTCTCGGTGACCCAGCCGCCCTGGTACTGGCTGGTCATCGTCACCGTGCGCCTCTGGCTGCAGGTCGGCTTCTACATGATCCTGTTCCTCGCCGCCCTGCAACGGATCTCGCCGACGCTCTACGAGGCGGCGGCCATCGACGGCGCGGTCGGGTGGAAGGTGTTGCGCTACATCACCATCCCGCAGCTCGCGGCGACGTCGAGTGCGGTCCTGCTGCTCCTGCTCGTCAACGCGTTCCAGGCGTTCGACGAGTTCTACAACCTGCTCTCGTCCACGGGGCAGTACCCGCCGTATGCGCGTCCACCTCTCGTCTACCTGTACTACACGGCGCTCGGCAGCGGTCAGGACTTCGGGCACGGGAGCGCCGGCGCGGTGATCCTCACGCTGGTCATCGCCGTGGTGGCGCTCGGCCAGGGACGGCTGATGCGGTTCGGGCGGGAGGACTGAGATGGCCATCCAGCGGCGGCCGCTCGACAAGGTGGGCAGCGGCGCCCGCTACGTCGTGCTGGTCGTCGGCGCCGTCCTCTTCCTCGTCCCCTTCTACCTGTTGCTCCGCAACGGCCTCTCCACCGAGGCCGATATCACCTCGCCGGACTGGACGCTCTTCCCGAGCAGCCTCCAGTGGGGCAACATCGCCGAGCTGTTCGACAGCCGGTCGGTGCCTATGGCGCGGTCGCTGGCCAACAGCGCGGTCATCGCGGTCACCCAGACGGTGCTGGTCCTCGGGGTCAGCGGCATGGCGGGGTACGGGCTCGCCCGGATCCCGTACCGCTGGTCCAACGTCGTCCTGTATGCGACGGTCGCCACGCTGCTGATCCCGGCGGCGGTGACGTTCGTGCCGAGCTTCGTGCTCGTCTCCACCCTCGGCTGGGTCAGCAGCCTGCGCGGCCTCATCGTCCCGGGGCTGTTCCAGGCGTTCGCTACGTTCCTGTTCCGCCAGTACTTCCTCGGGTTCCCGCAGGAGCTGGAGGACGCCGCCCGGATCGACGGGTTGGGATACCTCGGCACCTTCTGGCGGGTGGTGGTCCCGAACTCGCTCGGGTTCGTGGCCGCCATCGGGACGATCACCTTCATCGGCAGCTGGAACGCGTTCCTCTGGCCGCTGGTCATCGGCCAGGACCAGAGCTCCTGGACCGTCCAGATCGCCTTGTCGACATTCCTCACCCAGCAGACCAGTAACCTGCACCAGCTGTTCATCGCCGCCGTGGTCTCGATCCTGCCGTTGCTGGCGATGTTCCTCTTCCTCCAACGCTGGATCGTCCAGGGCGTGGAGCGCAGCGGGATCAACGAGTAGGCGCACGCTTGCCTAAACTCGTGGCATCCGGTGGCGAGGCGTGGGACCGTTGGGTGCCGACAGTCGAGCGGGATGACGACGGCGGGAGGCGGACGACAGGCGTGGGCACGGCATACGACCCCCTGGCCGCCCACCGGAAGGAGGGCGACCCTCCCTTCGACGTGCTGCTGGCCGGCACGGTCTTCCTCGACATCATCTTCACCGGCCTGCCGGAGGTCCCCCGCGCGGGGACCGAGGTGTGGGCCGAGGGCATGGGTTCGTGCCCGGGCGGGATCGCCAACCTGGCCGTGGCGTCCAGCCGGCTCGGCCTGCGGACCGCCCTCGTCGCGGCGTTCGGCGACGACGACTACGGCGACTTCTGCTGGCGCACCCTCGAGGAGCAGGAGCACGTCGACCTCAGCCTCTCGCGGCGGTTCGACGACTGGCACTCGCCGGTGACCGTGTCGATGTCGGTCGGTCGCGACCGGAGCATGGTGACCCACGGTCACGCCGCTCCGGTCGGGACGGCGGAGCTGATGGGCCCGCCGCCGCCGACCCGCTCGGTCCTCGTCGACCTCGGTGAGGTGGTCCGCGACGAGGAGGCGGGGACGTGGATACAGAGCGCCCAGAAGGACGGCGCCCTGGTGTTCGCCGATATCGGCTGGGACGCCACCGGCGAGTGGCGGGTGGCCACCCTCGACCTGCTCGCGCACTGCCACGGGTTCCTGCCCAACGCCGAGGAGGCGATGGCCTACACGCGCACGGACACGCCCCAGGACGCGCTCTACGCCCTGGCCGACCGCGTACCCCTCGCCGTCGTCACGAACGGCAGCCTCGGCGCTCTGGCGATCGACAACACGACCGGCGAGGAGGTCTCGGTACCCGCACTGAGGGTTCCGGCCCTCGACCCGACCGGAGCCGGGGACGTCTTCGGCGCGAGCCTGGTCGTCGGCACGCTCGCGGGCTGGTCGCTGCACGACCGGCTCTCGTTCGCGGCCCTCTGCTCGTCCCTCGCCGTCCAGCAGTTCGGCGGCTCGCTCGCCGCGCCGGGCTGGGGCGACATCGTCGACTGGTGGCGCGGTATCCGGGACGCCGCGGACGAGTCGTCGTATGCGTGTTCCCTCCGCCGCCGCTACGCCTTTCTCGACGAGATCGTGCCCCAGGTCCCGGGCGGAGCGGTACGCCGGGCGGCAGCCACGATCGCCCGACAGGCGGACGTCGCGCAGCACTGAGGCGTATCACCGCCGTGAGTGGGGCCCTCTGAAGGGATGGACGCCCCCACCCCTGCAAGGACGCCTCATGTCGACGCTGGACTTCCTCCCGCTGCTCAAGGCCCCAGAGTCGTGGCCGACCTGGTTGGTCGGAGCGATCGCCATGCTGGCCCTCGCCGCCCTCGACGTGGCCGGCGCCCTCGCGGCCAAGCAGTGGGCCGCCACCTCCGGCGTGGTCCCGCTCCTGCTCGGTGCGGCCGCCTTCCTCGTCCTGTTCTGGGTGTATGCGTCGGCGCTCCAGTACGCCGAGCTCGCCCTGGTGACGATGGGCTGGATCGTGGTCCTGCAGGTCGGCCTGCTTCTCATCGACCGGTTCCACTTCGGCGTCCACCTCGCCCCGGGCAAGTGGGTCGCCGCCGTGATCATCCTCGTGGCTCAGGGCTACCTCTTGCTCGGACCCAGCGGTGCCGGGGACGAGGCGGCGGTCGTCGCCGGGCCGACGGTCACCGTCGAGACGCGGGACGTCGCCTGACGGCTCTGGGGCGCCGGCTCAGTCGGCGAGCGCGACGACCCGTTGCGCCTGCCGGACCACCGCGGCGTCCACGAACCGGCCGTCGGCGAGGGCCACCGCCCCCAGACCCGCCGTGGCGCCGTTCTCGGCCGCCGCGATCAGCGCACGGGCTCGCTCGACCTCGCCCTGCGTCGGCGTGAAGGCGGCACGGATGACGTCCAGCTGGTCCGGGTGGATGGCGGTCCGACCGAGGAAACCCAGGGCTCGCCCGCGTCGACAGGATGCGGCGAGCCCGTCCAGGTCGCGGACGTCGGTGTAGGCGGCCATCGCGGGTGGTGGCAGACCGGCGGCGGCGGCGGCCGCCACGATGCGACCTCGCGCCCACAGCAGGCCGTCCTCCGAGGTCACGCCGAGGTCGGCTCGCAGGTCGGCCTCGCCCAGTCCGAGTGACGCCACGCCGGAGGTGGCCGTGGCCAGGTCGTAGGCGCGCTCGAGCCCGAGGGCGGACTCGACGAGAAGATGGACGCCGCGGTCCGGGGCCGACGTCGAGACGTCACGTACCGCGTCGACGGACTCAGCCTTCGGAAGCCGGAGTCCGACCGCACCGGGCAGCCGGGCGACCATCGCGACGTCGTCGTCGTGCCAGGGGGTTCCCGGCGCGTTGACGCGGACCTGGAGCGGCCGGGACGCGTCGTGGAGGGCTTCGGCGGTCGCCTGTCGGGCGTCGGGTTTGGCGTCGGCGACCACCGCGTCCTCGAGGTCGACGATGACGACGTCAGCCGACGAGGCCAAGGCCTTGGCGACCCGGTCGGACCGCTCGCCCGGGACGTAGAGCCAGGTGAGGGGTGGCCGAGGGCTCATGGCCAGGCCTCGGGGACTCCGGCCGCGCCCTCGGCCACCAGCGCGGCGATGTGGTCGTCGTCGTAGCCGAGCTCGCGCAGCACGGTCGTCGTGTCGACGCCGGGGGACCGCCCGGCAAAACGGGTGGGGGCGTCGCCGTCGGTCATCCGGAACAGCGGCCCCTGCATGGCCAGCTCGCCGAGGTCGTCGTCGGCCACCCGGCGGATGGTGCCGAGCGCCTGGAACTGCGGGTCCTCGGCGATGTCCTGTGCGGTGTAGACCGGCGCGACGGCGGCCTCGGCGCGTTCGAACTCGGTGATGACCTCGGCTCGCGTATGAGCGCCGATCCAGCCGCCGACGGCCTCGTCGAGGACGTCACTGTGCTCGGCTCGCGTCCGGCCGGTTGAGAACCACGGCTCGGCGACGAGGTCCTCGCGTCCCACGAGCCGCAGGACCCGTTCGGCGATGCTCTGCGAGCTGGTCGAGATGGCGACCCAGTGGCCGTCGGAGGTCTCGTACGTGTTCCGCGGCGCGTTGTTGGAGGACCGGTTGCCGAGGCGCTCCTGGAGGGTGTGCAGCTGGTCCCAGCGCGAGAGCTGCGGGCCGAGCAGCGCCATGATCGGTTCCACGATGGCGACGTCGACCACCTGGCCCCGCCCGGTCGACTGCCGCTGGTGGAGGGCGGACATGACCGCGAACGCGGTTGCCAGAGAGGCGATCCCGTCGGCCAGGCCGAACGGTGGGAGGGTCGGAGGCCCGTCCGGCTCACCGGTCGACGCCGCGAAGCCACTCATCGCCTCGGCCAGCGTGCCGAACCCGGGACGGCGGCGGTACGGGCCGATCTGGCCGAAGCCGGTGATCCGGGCGAGCACGAGTCCGGGGTTGTCCTGGCTCAACCGGTCGTAGGACAGCCCCCAGCGTTCGAGCGTGTCGGGACGGAAGTTCTCGACGACGACGTCCGCGCGGGCGGCGAGCCGGCGGAACGCCTCCGCCCCGCCGGTCGACGACAGGTCGAGCTGGATGCTGCGCTTGTTGCGGCCCAGCGTCTTGTACCAGAGGTTGTGGCCGTCCCTCTCGGGTCCGTGGCCCCGAGCGGGGTCGGGTCGGCGGGGGTGCTCGACCTTGACGACCTGAGCGCCCAGGTCGCCGAGGTGCATCGCCGTCATCGGGCCCGCGAAGAGGGTCGAGGCGTCGACGACGAGCAGGTCGTCGAGAGCGCCGGTCATGGCGAGACTCCGTCGTCGAGCAGGTCCCACGCCAACCGGAACCCGACACTCGACGACCGCCCGAGACCCAGCCCGGGGATCAGGTACTTGGCGGTGAACTCGGGCTCTCGGACCCCGCCGTCGAAGTACCAGGCCGAGCCGTCGCTGCGGTGGGCCGATCCTCCCTTGAGCATGAGGAACCGCGTTCGGCCGTCGCTGTGCTCGCTCTCGGTGAGGTTCCAGACCTCCGGCTGCCGTCGTTCGAACCCGGCCAACCCGGCCGCCACCTGCCACTCGTCCTCCGTCGGCAGCCGGGCGCCGGCCCAGCGCGCGTAGGCCCGGGCGTCGACGAGGTCCACGTCGGCCACGGGACGGTCGGCGGACAGATCGCCCGTGGCGTGGTCCAGCCAGCTCGGGACCGGGCCGCCGGGGTATGCCGGCTGATGGCCCGTCTCCGTGGCGAACCGGCCGAACTCGGCGACCGACACCTCACGAGCGGCGACCGCGACGGGATGTGCGACCAGGGTGGTGCGTTCGAGGGTCCGCTGGTCGTGCAGCCGGGGAGACAACGGTTTCCACTCGTCGACGAACGGAGCGCCGGCGTACATCCCGGTCTCCCGGTTCCGGTAGCGCACCGTGCACGAGTAGTCACCGGACGTGACCACCACGTGCTCGACGCTCGGTGCGCTGCTCGTCGTTGCGACGGGCACGCGCACGGCCGGCCGGTGCACGAACTGGGCCGAGGCGCCAACGGGTGGGTCAGCCGAGAGCCAGGAGGCGTCCGCGTCCGCCGAGGCCTCCCACACACCGCCGACCCCGTGCGCCGGCACGGCGGCGTGGACCTCCCCGCCCCCGGGCTCCAGCCGGCGACCGGTCCAGAGGTCGTATGCGGTCCGCTCGCCGCCCACCGCAACGGGCACCGTCGCCTCGGTCGGGGACCGGTTGACCAGAGCCGTGACCCGCTCGGACGACGAGGTGAACGTGGAGCCGAAAATCCCTGCGGCGAGTACCGACTCACCGAGAGGGACCAGAGGCGTCCAGTCACCGTCGACGAAGAGGTCGTGCAGCGCCCGTTGGGACCGGGTCATCCGGCGCAGGGTCTGGGCGTCGCGGTCGGACCAGCCCACCCAGACGCCGAAGACGACCTCCCAGACCATCACACCCATACCGTTGAGCCAGGCCGACTGGAGCTCCTCGGCGTGGTCGCGGTGCCAGCGGCGTACGTGATGCATCTGGTGCCGCCGCTCGAACCAGTGCGAGCGCACGATGCCCGGAGTCGGCGAGTCGGCGAACCACTGCGCCCACGACAGCGGATGGTCGGCCAGCCGCGCGAGCGGGAGGGTCGACTCGCCCTCGACCGCTACTCCGTCACGCGCTGCCGACAGCCGGTCGAGCAGCTCGGTCCCACCCTCCTTGAGGGTGTCGAGGAAGACCCCGTCAATCCCGAGCTCGGCGACCAGCGTGGCCAGTTCGGTCGCGTCGTCGCGGGACCGCCGGGTGCCGGTGTCCCACGGGTTGTAGTCGACGAACACCTTGACCCCGGCCGCGTGCAGGTCGGCGACCAGCTGGGGGAGCCCGTCGACGTCGCGGTAGAAGTCCCACTGGTTCCGGTCGTCGAGGCCGATCACGGGGTATGCGTGCCACAGCACCACTCCGTCGAACCCACCGAAACGCTCCCTCGCGTCGGCCACCAGCCGGTCGGGCGTGAACCGGTGCGTGTCCCAGTCGTAGAGCAGCTCGTCCCACAGCCACACCTGGCTGACGACGTAGCACCGCGAGGCCCAGGCCATGTCGGGCCGGTGGTAGAGCGTGTCGTCGACACCCAACCGGTCGCGGGCCTCAGCCCGCCAGCGGACGAGCTGCTCCCGCCAGCGCGGCCAGTCGGTCGGGTCGTCGGGGGCGGCGAGGATCTTGCCGCCGTCGAGCACCGCGAGGTCCGCGTCTGGGCCGAGCGGCACCTCGCGAGGCCGGTCCAGCGGGCGCGGGACCAGGGGGTCGAAATCGTCAGCCATGGGTCCCGCCGTAGACGGCGCGGGCCTGGCGGTCGACCTCCGGAGCGGTCGGGACGGACGCCTGGGCACCGGCCCGCTGGACTGCGAGCGATGCTGCGGCGCAGGCCCGTTCGAGGCAGGTGCGCTCGTCATGGCCCTGGGCGAGCGAGGCCGCGTACACGCCACAGAACGTGTCACCGGCGGCCACCGTGTCGGTCGCGGTCACCCTGGGCGACTCGACCCGGACCTCTCCGCCGTCCCGGGTGACGAGGCGGGCGCCGTCCGCACCCAGGGTGACCAGGACCGTGGGCACGTCGTCGAGCAACCGTCGCACCGCATCATCGACGTCGGCCAGCTGCGCGAGCTCGACGGCTTCGTGCTCGTTAACCACGAGCACGTCTATCTGGGCGACCAGCTCGGGGATGAGGGGAGCGGCCGGGGCGGCGTTGAGGACGAAGGGGGCTCCGTCCCGCCGGGCCGACGCGGCGTCCGCGACGACCCCCTGCGGAATCTCCAGCTGGGCGAGGACCACGTCGGCCGCGCCGATCGTCTCGCGGTCGGCATCGCTCAGCCGCACGGCGGCATTCGCGCCGGCGGCCACAACGATCGTGTTCTCCGCATCGGCGTCGATGGTGATGAGGGCGACACCCGTCGGATGGTCCTCAACCCGGCGGATCCCGGTGACGTCGATGCCGTCCCGGCGGAGGTCGTCGAGAAGCGTGTTCCCGTCGCCGTCCGAGCCCACCGCCCCGACCATCGCGGTGTCCGCGCCGCCGGCCCGGGCTGCCCCCACCGCCTGGTTCGCGCCCTTGCCACCGCCGCTGCGCTGGATCGTCTCCGCCAGCAGGGTCTCGCCCGGTCTGGGCAACCGGGAGGTGCGAACCGCGACGTCCATGTTCACCGAACCGACGACGACGACGCGCCCGCTCACGGGCCGACCCGATCCCGAGCCGGTGCGCTGGACTCGCGCACCACGAGGCGGGGTTCGACCTGCACGGTGCGCGGGGGAGTCTTGGGCGCATCCATCCGTTCGAGCAGCAGCCGGGCGGCCTCGTTCCCACGTCGGCGGGCCCCGAGCGACACGCTGGTCAGCGAGGGGCTGAACACGCGGGCGAACTGCGTGTCGTCGATTCCCACCACGGCCAGCTGCTGCGGGACGCGTCGCCGCGCGTTGTGGGCGGCGCGCATCACGCCGAAGGCGAGCAGGTCGTTCGCCGCGATCACCGCGTCCGGCCGGCGACGCGGGTCGAGCGCGCCGAGGGTGGACCACGCCCCCTCGCCGGCGTTGACCGTGAAGTCCTCGACCTCCACCATCGGTCCCGTGGAACCGGTTGCTGCGCAGGCCTGTTGGTAGCCCTCGCTGCGGGCGCGACCGGGGGCCGTGTCAGCGGGGCCGTTGACGAACGCGATGCGCCGGCGCCCGGTCTCGAGGAGGTGGGCGTGGGCCATCACGACACCCCGGCGCGAGTCGGTTCGGACCGTGTCCAGGGGCGTGCCCTCCCCGATGTCGCCCACGACCACCACCGGTACCGGCGCGTTGACGAGGGCGTCGACCAGCTCAGGGGAGCGACGGAGCGGGCTGATGATGAGGCCGTCCGCATACCCGCGGGAGAGGCTGCGGACCAGGGCGACGAGGTCCGTGAGGTCGTGCCCGGTCGACGCGACGAGGAGCCGCGCTCCCGAACCGGCCATGCCCTCCTCAACCCCGCGCATCATCTCGGTGTAGACGGGGTTGCCCACGTCGTCGACGGCGAACGCCACCTGCATCGTCGCGCCCAGCTTGAGGGCTCGTCCCGTCGCGTCGGGGACGTAGCCGAGCTCGGCGACCGCCGCGCGCACGCGGTCCTCGGTGTCCGGCCGGGCCGGCTTGCCGTTGAGCACCCGAGAGACCGACGCGATGGAGACGCCGGCCCGGTCGGCGACCTCCACGACCGTCGGCCGCCGGCTCACGGAGCCCCGACCTCCCGCACGGCCTCGGCCACGGCGAGGGTCCGCTCGGTGAGCGCATCGAAGGTCAGGTCACCGGCGTCCGGGATCGACGTCACCAGCCGGCCCTGCAGGGGGTCCGTCCACCGTGGTGCGAGGTCGGTGGCACCGGTGAGGGCACCGGTGATCGCGCCGACCGTGGCGCCGTTGGAGTCGGTGTCCCAGCCGCCCATCACGGTGAGGCCGATCGACCGGTCGAAGTCCCCGCCCCCGGCCTCCAGGGCGTAGGCGACGAGCGCGGTGTTGTTCAGGCTGTGCACCCAGTGATGGCCGACGAACTCCGCTTCGAGCGCGGCGTACCCCTGCGTGGGGTCGCCGCCGCTCCGACCGAGCTCGCGCCCGAGCGCGACGGCACGGGCCATGCGGCTGTCGGGCGGAACGACGCTGGTGCCCACGTCGAGAACGGTACCGATGTCGCCTCCGCGGATGGCCGCGGAGGCCATCGCGGCGACGAACATCGCGCCGTACAGCCCGTTGCGGGTGTGGCTGACGGCGGCGTCGCGCCAGGCCCACTCGGCTGCCCGCAGCGGGTCTCCGGGGTTGGCCCAGCCGTAGAGGTCGGTGCGGATCTGGGCCCCGATCCACTCGCGGAACGGGTTGCGGATCCTCGCGGTCCGCGGCGGCGAGATCCCCTCCAGGAGGTTGCGGTAGGCCACCCGCTCCGCCGTGAAGGTCCGACCGGCCGGGAGGTCGACGAGCCACATCTGGGCGACGTCGTCCGGGGTGAACGCCGCGCCGTGCCGCTCGAGGACGCGCAGCGCGACCAGGGTGTAGTTGAGGTCGTCGTCCTCCGGCGTGCCGGCGAGGTTCTCCTCGAGGCTGGTCGGCCGGCTGGCCTTGTTCCAGGGCCAGCGCTCCGAGACGGCCGGGTCGAGACCGACCGCCGTGAAGTACCGGTCCAGCGGCCAGCGGTCGGTGGCCCGCAGGATCTCCTCGATGCCACGGCGGGGGATCTTCTCCACCGGCTTGCCGAGGACGCAGGCGACCGCCCGGCCCATCCAGGCACCACGCACGCGGTCGGGGTCGAGCGGGTATGCGGATACGCGCGTGCGGTTCGCCGTGGACAGGGTCGCGACGATCGCGTCCCAGTCGCTCGGCTCGTCCGCCACGCCCGGTTCGGGCATCGCGTCGAGCACGGTAAGCAGCTGGTCGGCCAGGGCTCGCTGCTCGCTCGTCGCGATCTCGAGAGAGGCTCCGCCGTAGGGCGGTTCGGCGACGCCACCAGCCCCGACCCAGCGGCCGCGGACCGCCTCGACGTCCCGTCCCTCGCGGGCTGACTGCCACAGCTCGTGACGGAGGAGATCCTCCGGCTGGACCCAGGTGACCCGCATCCGTCAGGCCCCGGACCGGTCCTCGAGGAGGGCCTCGAACGCCTCGTGGCGCTGGTGCCAGGCGGCCTGGTCGGCGGCGAAGATCTCGGCGGCGACAGCGGCCATGGTCCGTCCCCCGGCGCGCAGGTCGAGGCGCGACGCCGTTCCCACGATCTCGGCCCAGTCCGCGGGAACCGCCGACTCCCCGCCCAGGGCCCCGGCCAGGGCGCCGCCCATCGTGGCGATGGAGTCGGAGTCACGGCCGTAGTTCGTGGCGCCGAGCACCGTCCCGCGGGCCTCCCCGCCGGTGGCCTTGAGGAACCCGAGTGCGACGGGCAGCTCCTCGATGGAGCGCAGGCGGCTGGGCCGCCGCGAGTCCTGGGCCGGCTCCCGGTAGACCTCGCCGACCGAGTCGAACGGCGTGACCGCGGCCCGGAGCAGGGGGATGGCCTCGCGCCAGTCGGTCCCGGGCTCGACCACTGCGAGGCAGGCCTCGATCGCGGTCCGCGTGCCGTCTCGGGCGATCCCGGTCGCCGCGGCCAGGACCCCGTCGACCGTCGCGCCCGGAGCCATCGCGGCGGCGACGGCGGCGGCGAAGACCGCTGCGGCCTCCCGGCCGTAGCTGGACTGGTGCGCCCCCGCGACCTCGACCGCCTCGGCGTAGGCCCCGGTCGGGTCACCGGCGTTGGCGATGCCCACCGGTGCCATGTACATCGCGGCGCCGCAGTTGACGATGTTGCCGACCCCCGCCTCGCGCGGGTCGACGTGGCCGTAGTGGAGCCGGGTGACCAGCCACTTCTCGGCGAGGAACACCCGCAGCAGTGGGACGGTCTCGCGCTCCAGCTCGGGGATCCACGTGACCTCGTTCATCATCAGCGGGACGAGGTCGTCGGCCATGTCGAACGCGGTCAGGTGGCGACGGTTCTTCGCGTAGACCGCGACCAGCAGGTTGGTCATGAGGGTGTCGTCGGTGACGTGGCCCTCGCCCTTGTGGTACGGCGACATCGGCTTGGCGGTCCGCCAGTCCGGCATGAAGTAGTCGACGATCCCCTCGACGTAGCCGTCGTAGCGCTCGACGATCTCCTGCGTGCTGCGACCCTCGGTGGCACCCCCGATGGCGTCGCCGACGGCGGCGCCGACCAGCGTCCCGATCGCCTTGTCCTGCAACGTGTTCATCCTGCGCACCCTTTGCGGCTCGGACGTGACATCTGGGCGTGATGGAACGGGACGGCCGGCCGCACGGACCGGCCGCCCCGACGCATACGCCTAGCTGTTGATCTTGGTCCAGCCGTCGGTGAGTCGCTTCTGCAACGTCGCCGAGTCGATCTTGCCGGCGAGGAACTCCTGGTAGGCCGGGGTCGCGGTCTCCGACTTCCACTGCGGGAACTTGGTGGCCTTGTTCCACGGCGAGTCGACGAGGTTCGCGGACGACCCGAGGATGGCGTCCCAGCCGTGCTTCCCCGCGAGGTCCTTCTTGACGATGGCCGACGCGGAGGTGGTCACCGGGATGAGCGCGTCGCCCTCGGCGATCTTGGCGAGGTTCTCGGCCTTCATGAAGTAGGCGATGAACTTCATCGCCTCGGCCGGGTGCTTGCTCTGCCGGGCGATGCTCAGGGTCTGCGGGCCGGCGGCCTGGTTCTGGCCGGTGCCCTTGAGCAGCGGGAGCATCGTCCAGTTGAAGCCCTGTGGCGCCTTGGCCTCGATCTGGGCCTCGACGTAGTTGCCGGCCATGACCAGGCCGTACTTGCCGCCGAAGAAGCCGGGCAGGACGTCGGTGCCGGAGAGCGAGATCGAGTTCGGCGCCATCGTCTTGTCGTCGAGCATCTTCTTGACGCGGTTGGGCACCTCCATCTCGTTGGCGCCCACCGAGATCGTCGGCTTGGCCTCGTCACCGGAGAAGAACTTGCCGTCGAAGGCCAGCCCGCTCGACATCAGGCCGGCGGTCGGCGACTTCAGGCCCCACGCGAACCCGTAGACGTCGCCTCCGGTGGTGAGCTTCTTGGCGTTGGTCGCGAGGTCGTCCCAGGTCCAGGGGGCGTCCGCGGTCGGCGGGGTGATGCCGGCCTTCTGGAGCGCGTCGGTGTTCGCGAACAGGTTGTAGACCTGGGCGATGGTGGGGACGCCGGTGATCTTGCCTCCGAACGTGACCGTCTGCCATACCGATGCGGGGACGTCGGCCTTGAGGTCGGCGGGCAGCGACGAGGTCAGGTCGGCGAGGTAGCCCTGGGCGCTGAACCCCGCGATGTCTGCGGACTCGTCGTGGATGATGTCGGGCGCTTGGTTGCCCGCGAACTGGGTGACCAGCTTGTCGTGCACCGAGTTCGGGTCGACCTTCTGGTAGTCGACGTGGATGTCGGGGTTCGCCGCGTTCCACGTGTCGACGATGTTCTGCGTGGCCTTGACCGTGAGGTCCTGGAACGCGTACGAGGAGAAGGTCAGGGCGACCTTCTCACCGGGAGCAGCGGTCTGCGGGGCGTCACCGCCGGAGCCGCCACCGCTGCCGCTGATGCAGCCGGAGGTGAGCAGCACGGCCGAGGTGACCGTGGCGATGGACAGTGTCGTGAGACGACGCTTCACGGCGTTCCTTTCTGTGGGTCAGCCCTTGACCGAGCCGGAGAGCATGCCGGACACGAGCTTGCGCTGGATGATCGAGAAGATGATGAGGCTGGGCAGGGTGGTGATGAGAGCGGTGGCAGCGAGGGGCCCGAGGTTGACGGAGCCCTCGGCACCGACGTAGCGCGCGAGCAGGAGCGGCGCGGTCTGCAGGGCCGGGTCCTGGATGATGACCAGGGCGAAGAAGAACTCGTTCCAGGCGTTGATGAACGCGAACATCGACGTCGCCACCAGGCCGGGGAGCAGCAGCGGGAAGATGATCGCCCGCAGGATGACGAACCGGTTCGCGCCGTCGGTGGAGGCCGCCTCCTCGAGGTCGCGGGGGATCGCGGCCACGTAGCCCTGGAGCATCCACAGGGTGAAGGGCAGCGCCCAGACGACGTAGACGATGACGAGACCCGGCAGCGTGTTGATGAGGCCGATCTGCTTCAGCACGATGAAGACCGGGATGACGATGAGGATGAACGGGAAGACCTGGCTGGTGAGGATCCACCCGATCGACACGTTCCGGACGGCGCTGCGGTAGCGGGCGATCGCGTACGCCGCAGGCAGGGCCACCAGCGTGGTGATGACCGCGGTGGCCACGGCCACGACGAACGAGTTCCGTAGGGCGCCCGGGAGCTGGCTCTCGGCGAAGGCCACCCTGAAGTTGTTCCAGGTCCAGTCCACGGGGAAGAGCGTGGGTGTCAGCTGGGACAGCTCGGCCGGCGGCTTGAACGCCGTCGAGACGAGCCAGAGCAGGGGGAAGCCGAGGAAGACGACGTACCCGAACAGGACGACGTACTGCGCGGCGCGGACTCCGGGGCTGGTGCGCATCACACCGCCTCCTTCAGCTGGCGCCACAGGTAGGCGCCCATGATCGCCATGATCACGATGACCATGGCGTTGCCGAGCGCCGCGGCGTACCCGAACTCGCCGTTGCCGAAGGCGCGCTGGTAGGCGAAGAGCATGGGCAGCTGGGTCCGTCCCCCGGGGCCGCCCTCGGTGAGGACGTACACGAGGCCGAACGAGTTGAAGTTCCAGACGAAGTCGAGCGACGAGATGGCGATGGCGATGGGCCGCAGTGCCGGCCACGTCACCGTGCGGAACCGCTGCCACCCGTTCGCGCCGTCGAGGGCGGCGGCCTCGTGGAGCTCGTACGGCGTGTTCTGGAGACCGGCGAGCAGGGTGACGGTCGTCTGGGGCATGCCCGCCCAGACTCCGACGACGATGACCGCTGGCAGCGCCAGCTCGAAGCTGCCCAGCCAGTTGATGTTGGTGTCGATGATCCCGAGTCCCTTGAGGACGGCGTTGAGGATGCCGGCGTCGGGGTGGTAGATGAGCTTCCACAGGATCGCGACGATGACCGACGGCATGGCCCACGGCACCAGGGCCAAGGGGCGGACGAGCCACTGGAACCGCAGGCCCGCGTTGAGCAGCAGGGCCAGCCCGAGGGCCAGGACGAACTGGAGAATCGTCACCGAGAAGGCCCAGATCAGGCCGACCTTGAACGAGTTCCAGAAGACGTCGTCCTTCAGCAGCCGGACGTAGTTGTCGAGGCCGTTGAAGTGGTAGTCCACCTGGTAGCCGGCCTGGGCGTCGGTGAAGCCCAGCCAGATCCCGTTGAGCAAGGGGTAGACGCTGAACAGCACGACCGGCACCAGGCTCGGCAGGAGCAGGAACCACAGCGCTCGACGGTTCGCTGTGGCCTGCGTCGGCGGCCGTTTGGGTGGACGCGTGTGGGTGGGCTGAGGAGCCTGGCTCACCACCGTCATGCGTCCCGTCCCGTCCTCGTCGCCGGAAACTGTAAACGTTTACAGTTTGTCGTGACAGAGTGTGCCAACGACCGGGCCGACCTGTCAACCAGGGTTACGAAACCGTTGCCGGAGAACGGTCGCCGACGGGTTCAGGGCGCTCGCTCGGGGTAGCGTCGCCGCGTGAGGTCATCCACCGGAGCCGCCGTGGTCGCCGCCGTGGTCGTTGCCGCCGGGTGCTCGGGCCCGGCACCGTCGACCGGTGGGGCCACCTCGTCGCCGGCGTCGACGTCGCCGGCGTCGACGTCGCCGGCTGGCGCGGAAACGCGTTCGCCGGAGGCGCTCAAGGGCGCGCTGCTCGGCGCTGCGGACGTCCCGGCCGGGTGGACCGTCTATGCCGGGCAGCCGACGGGCACGGTGACGGCTACCTCGTCGGTCACGGCGGCGGACCCGAGGTGCGCAGGCTTCCTGGAGCTGGTGAAGGATCCCCCGAACCCGTTGCCCCCGAACCAGGTCGAGGTCGAGTTCGACGGTGGAGACCTCAAGCCCCCGTACGTCGTCGAGTCCGTGGAGGCATACCCCTCGGCGGCCGCCGCGGCCGCCCAGCACGCGAAGCAGCAGCAGGACGTCGCGTCGTGCGCTCAGGTCAGCTACACGGTCGAAGGCGGAACCTCTCCGGTCAACGTCTCCGCCGAGTCGGCCCCGACGCTCGACGTCCCCGCGAGCGGGATCCGGCTGGCCGCTCAGGGTGGTGGGCTGTCCGGCTACGAGGCCCGCGTCGTCAACGCCCAGGTGGGGGACACCTTGGTGTCACTGACGTTCCTCAAGGCGACCGAGGACCAACGGGATGCCCTGACCAAGGCCGCCGTGGCCAAGGTCACCAAGGCGCTCGCGACCCCCGCGAGCTGACCGAGCCGAGAGTCAGCGCGGCTCGAGGAGGAACAGCGGGATGAGGCGTTGCGTGCGGACCTGGTACTCGGCGTAGGGCGGGAAGGCCTCGACCGCCCGGACCCACCAGTCGAACCGTTCCTTGCCCTCCAGCTCGCGCGCCCGCGCGGCGAAGGTCGTGGTGCCGTCCTGCACCTCGACGTCGGGGTCGGCCCGCAGGTTCCAGTACCACTGCGGGTGCTCCGGCGCCCCGCCCTGGCTGGCCACGATGACGAGCACGCCGTCGTGCTCGACCCGCATCAGCGGGACCTTGCGCAGCGCGCCGGTCCTGGCGCCGCGCATCGTGACGACGACGACGGGGCGCCCCTGGCGGTCCACGACGTTGGTGTCGCCGGCTGCCTCGATCCGGGTCACGTCGTCGCGCGCCTGGGGACGCGGGCTTGGGGCGTAGTCGCCCTGGAGGGTCATGGCGTCATCCAACCACTGCGCACTGTCGGGGCCCTGTGGACAACCGACGGGGTACGCGCGGTGCTCGCGCCAGGCTGGTCGGCATGAGCTTCGAGGACCTTCCCGCCGACTGGCCGCAGCGACCGGTGACCGACTCCGAGATCACCGCCGACCTGCTCGACCTCATCGTGGGCGAGGCGGACCGTGAGTCCGGCGCCCTGGGCATCCTGCTCTGCGGGCCCGGTGGTCGACTGTTCCAACCGGTCGTGGTGTCGGCGCCGCCGGCGGAGATCGGGATGGAGGACCACCGGCGGGCGTTCGACGTGATGTGCGAGGCCATGGGCCGTCTCGACGACGGCAGGCCCGGCATGCTCGTTGCGGTGGCCCGACCGGGGAGCCGGCACATCAGCACCGAGGACCGGCGATGGTGCGACGCCGCGGTGGAGAGCTGTGCCGCTCACGACGTCGAGCTCTTGGGCGTCTGGCTCATGACGCAAGAGGTCATCCGGCCGTTGCGGCTTCGCGCGTCCCAACGTCGGTCGGCCTGACGCGTGCCGTCGCCCGCTGCCGGATCGGCCAGTCCGGTCGCGCGGACTCGGGCCGGGCCGACTCCCACCAGGCTGCCGCCCGCAGGACTCCGATGTCGTCGAACCGGCGGCCGGTGACCTCCAGACCGATCGTCCGTCCGTCGTCGGTGAACCCGGCGTTGACCGAGATCGAGGGTTGGCCCGACAGGTTGGCCGGCGCCGTGAAACCGATGTGGACCATGCCGCGGTCTCGGTCGCCGAACGGCATCGGCCACTCGGCGGGGAAGGCAGGGACGGGAGCGACGGGGGAGAGCACCACGTCGAACGGCAGGGTAGCGGCGACCGACCTCTGCTGGATGTCCATGATGCTCTGGTAGCAGGCCAGCACGTCGCGACCGGACACGTCGGCCGCCGCCTCCACCCACCGACGGATGAACGGCAGCACGCGGGTCTGACCATCGGGCGTCAACGCCTGGAAGTCCTTCCACGAGCGCACCCGCCAGAACGTGTCCAGGTCGCCGAGGAGCTCGTCGGTGAGGAAGGGCGCCAGGGGTTCGACGACGGCGCCGGCCTCCGCGAACGCCTGAGCCGCGTCGGCCACGGCCTCGGCGACCTCGGGATCCACGGGCATCCCGCAGCCGGCGTCGAGCATCAGTCCGACCCGCAGCCCGCCGACGTCCGTGGCCGCCGGGCCGATGGCGTCCCACGGCAGGTCCGAGGGCGGGAGCGCGGTCCAGTCCCGGCTGTCCGGGCGGCTGAGGACCGACATCATCAGGGCCGCGTCCTCGACCGTCCGGGTCATCGGACCGGCCACCCGGCCCAGGTAGGGGGTGTCGAGCGGTACTCGTCCGAAGCTGGGCTTGAACGCGGCGAGGCCGAGCCACGTTCCGGGCAGCCGGATCGACCCGCCGATGTCTGTCCCGACGTTGAGAGGCGCGTATCCCGCCGCCGCGGCCGCTCCGGCACCGGACGACGACCCGCCGGTGGTCAGCGCCGGGTCCCAGGGGCTGCGGGTGACACCGTGCAGGCTCGAGACGCCGGACGAGAGCATCCCCCAGTCGGGCATGACCGTGGACCCGACGATCACCGCCCCCGCCTCGGTCAGCCGCTCCACGACGGGCGAGCTGCGCTCGGGCACGACGGGGACGACGCCCGCGTTGCCGGCCGGCATGGGCACGCCGGCGCGGGCGAGGTTCTCCTTGACCGTCGCGGGCACGCCGTCCAGCGGTCCCCGCGCCTGGCCGCGCCGCCAGCGTTCCGTGCTCTGCACCGCGTCGGCCGTGGCCGACGCGTCGGCGCGGTCCCACAGGGCGTTGAGCCCAGGCTCGGCGTCGTCCGTCACGGCCAGAACGGCCGCCACCACCTCGGTGGGGGAGAGGCTGCCGTCGGCGTAGGCGGTGCCGAGCTCGGCAGCGGTCAGTCGGGCGATCTCCCACGCGTCGCGCATCTCACCCTCCTCTCGCGCCGACGGACACCCGCGTCACTGTAACGATGCGTTCTCGGAGGCCCCCCGGGCCGGTGGAGGTGGATCCGAGCGCTACTAGGGTTCGGATAAACCTCCACCGGCGGAGGGACCGCCGCTGACGGACGGAGATGTGATGTTCACTCGCGCTGGACGAATCGCCACCGGGGTCGCGTTGCTCGCCCTCGCAGTGAGTGCCTGCACCGCCGGGTCGTCGACGAACTCCGGCCCGACCGGCGGCGCCACCGGGGGGTCCGGCGGCGGCTCGGCCGGGTCGATCAGCATCGGCCTGGTCGCGGAACCCGCGAGCCTCGACTTCACCAAGGTCGACGGCGCGGCGATCCCCCAGGTTCTGCTGACCAACATCTACGAGACGCTGGTCAAGCAGGACCAGGACGGCAAGATCGTCCCGAGCCTGGCCACGGCGTGGAAGGTCTCCGACGACAAGAAGACCTACACGTTCGACCTGACGCCGAACGCGAAGTTCACCAACGGCGACCCGTTCACCGCCGACGACGCCGTCTTCTCGATCAACCGGGTCAAGACCGACTGGACCATCTCGCTCAAGTCGGCGATGAACGTCGTCGCCGACGCCAAGGCGGTGACGCCGAACCAGCTGCAGGTGACGCTGAGCAAGCCCAGCAACGACTGGCTGTTCCGGATGACCACCCGCATCGGCGCCATGATGGACCCCAAGGGCGTGGACGCGCTCGCGACCAAGCCGGTCGGCACGGGGCCCTACGTCTTCGACACGTGGAACCGCGGCGACTCGATCACCCTCAAGGCCAACTCGGGCTACTGGGGGAAGCAGCCCGCATACTCGACCGTCGTCCTCAAGTACTTCAAGGACGGCACCGCGCTCAACAACGCGCTGCTGACCGGCACCATCAACGTGATCGGCACCGTGCAGGCGCCGGAGTCCCTGGCGCAGTTCACCGGGAACAGCAAGTACCAGGTCATCGAGGGCACCACCAACGGTGAGGTCGTGCTGTCGTTCAACAACGCGAAGGCGCCGCTGACCAACCTCAAGCTGCGCCAGGCGATCCGCACGGCGATCGACCACAAGGCGCTGATGGACACCTGCTGGGCGGGCAAGGGCACGCTGATCGGCAGCATGGTCCCGCCGACCGACCCCTGGTACGAGGACCGGACCGGCGACTTCCCCTACGACCCGGCCAAGGCCAAGGCGCTGCTCGCCGAGTCGGGCACCGCGACGCCCACGCTGCGCCTGCGGGTGCCGAACCTCCCGTATGCGGTCGCCTGCGGCCAGGTGGTCAAGAGCCAGCTGGAGCAGGTCGGCATCACCGTGAACCTCGACCAGCTCGAGTTCCCGGCGGCATGGCTGCAGACGGTGTTCAAGGACCACGACTATGACATGTCGATCGTGGCCCACGTGGAGCCGCGGGACCTGCCGGCGGTGTTCGGGAACCCGCAGTACTACACGCAGTACAACAACCCGCAGCTGCAGGCGGACATCGCGGCCGCGGACGCCGGCACCACCGACGAGCAGGTGACCTACATGAAGAAGGCCGCCCAGGAGCTGTCGCAGGACGCGGCCGGTGACTTCCTGTTCCTGCTGCCGAACCTCATCGTCGCCGACAAGGGGATCACCGGGCTGCCCAAGAACGCGATCACCGAGTCGTTCGACCTGTCAGCGCTCGCGAAGGGGTGAGCCACGCCGTCGGGTCGCGGCCGGGAGGCGAGCGCGTAGGGTCGGCGACGTGATCCTCCGAGTCCTGCAACGGCTCGGGATCCTCGTCGTGAGCCTGCTCGCCAGCTCGGTGCTGGTGTTCGCCTTCATGGCGGTGCTGCCGGGTGACCCCGCCCGAGTTGCCCTGGGGGTCAACGCGAGCGACGAGGCGGTGGCCCAGCTCCGGGCGCAGTTCGGCCTGGACCGGCCGATCGTCGTGCAGTACCTCGACTGGCTCGGTGGGCTGGTGACGTTCCGGCTCGGCAACTCCTACGTGAGCGGTGCGGCCATCGCGCCGCAGGTCGCAGACCGGCTTCAGGTGACCCTGTGGCTGGTGCTGACCGCGACGGTCATCGCGACGCTGATCGCGATCCCCCTGGGGGTGCTCGCGGCGGTGCGTCACCGGAAGCCGTCCGGGCTCGTCATCTCGGCGATCTCGCAGGTCGGCGTCGCGGTCCCCGCCTTTCTGGCCGGCATCCTCCTGATCACCGTCTTCGCGGTGCAGCTCGGGTGGCTCCCGGCGAACGGGTGGACGCCGCCGGTCGTGGACCCGGGGATGTTCGTCAAGCAGCTGATCCTCCCGGCTCTGTCGCTCGGGCTGGTCCAGGGCGCTGTGCTGACGAGGTACGTCCGGAGTGCGGTGCTCGACGTCCAGCAGGAGGACTACCTGCGGACGGCCCGCGCCAAGGGGCTGTCGCCGATGGCGGCGATGCGGCGGCACGGGCTGCGCAACGCGGCGATCCCGGTGGTCACCGTGCTGGCCCTCCAGCTGGCCACCCTGCTCGTCGGTGCGGTCGTGGTCGAGCGCGTCTTCGTCGTGCCCGGGCTCGGCAGCCTGCTCCTCGACGCCGTCGGGCAGCGGGACCTCAAGATGGTGCAGGACGTCGTCATGGTCATCGTCGTCGCCGTCCTGGTCATCAACGTGGTCGTGGAGCTGCTCTACGTGGTCATCGACCCCCGCCTTCGGGTGGGTCAGCGATGAGCACCGGGTCCGAGGTCGGGCCCGCGAGCGAGCCCCAGCCGGAGCCCGCCGCGGCGCGCCGCGCTCCGCGTCGCCGGCCGCTCGGCGCGACCCTGGTCGTCGGCGGGGTTCTCGTGGCGCTGATCGTGCTGATGGCGCTGGTGTCCTACGTGTGGACGCCGTGGGACCCGACCTTCGTCAACGCGGCGGACCGGTTGCAGGGGTTCTCGTCGCGGCACTGGCTGGGGACGGACAAGTTCGGCCGCGACATCTTCTCCCAGATCCTCATGGGGGCGCGGACCACGCTGTTCGTCGGCGTGGTCGCGGTCGGGGTGGCCGCGGTCATCGGCATACCGCTCGGGATCGTCGCGGCGATGGCGTCGCGGTGGACCGGCGAGGCCCTGATGCGCGGCAACGACCTGCTACTCGCGTTCCCCGCGCTGTTGCTGGCGATCATGTTCAGCGCGATCTACGGCGGGTCGACGCTGGTGGCCATGGTCGCGATCGGGATCGCCACCGTGCCGAGCTTCGTGCGGCTGGTGCGGTCGGGTTCGCTGCAGGTGATGCACTCCGAGTACGTCCTGGCCGCCCGCGCGGCCGGACGGCGGCCGTTCGCCATCGGGCTGAGACACGTGCTGCCGAACGTCGGGCCGCTGATCATCGTGCAGGCGTCCGTCGCCTTCGCCATCGCGGTCCTGGCCGAGGCGGCCCTGTCGTTCCTCGGTCTCGGCACCCCGCCGCCCACCCCGTCGTGGGGCCGGATGCTGCAGGAGTCCCAGGAGCTGCTGTTCATCGCGCCCCGGCTGTGCATCATCCCCGGCATCGCGATCGCCGTCGCCGTGCTCGGGTTCAACCTGCTCGGGGACGGCCTGCGCGACTACCTCGACCCTCGGTTGGACGATCGGCGATGAGCGCCCTGCCCCTCGCGCCGCCGCAGGACGCGGTCATCGACGTCCGCGACCTCGGTGTGCGCGTCAACGACACCGACCTCGTGGCCGACGTGTCGTTCTCCATCGGCCGGGGGGAGCGGGTCGGACTGATCGGCGAGTCCGGGTCGGGAAAGTCGCTGACCGGGCTGTCGCTGATGGGGCTGCTGCCCGAGGACCTCGTGGCCTCCGGTTCGGTGCGGCTGCCGGGCTCGGACCTCGAGGTCGTCGGCGCCGGCGACGCGGCCCTGTCCCGCGTGCGGGGGCGGGACGTCGCGATGGTGTTCCAGGAGCCGATGACGGCGCTGAACCCCACCATGCGCGTGGGGGAGCAAGTGGCCGAGGCGCTGTTGATCCACGACACGGTGCCCGACCGGAAGGCCGCGCATCAGCGTGCCGTGGACCTGCTGGCCCAGGTTCGCCTGCCCGAGCCGGCCGAGACGGCCCGCGCCTACCCGCACCAGCTGTCCGGCGGCCAGCGGCAGCGGGTGGTCCTCGCCATCGCCCTCGCGAACGACCCCGCGCTGCTGGTCTGCGACGAGCCGACCACTGCGCTCGACGTGACCGTCCAGGCGCTCGTCCTCGACCTCATCGTGCGCGGGGTCGAGGCGCGGGACGCGGCCCTCCTGCTCATCACCCACGACCTGTCCGTGGTGGCCACCGCGTGCGAGCGGGTTCTCGTGATGTACGGCGGGCGCATCGTCGAGGCCGGTCCGGTGGAGGAGGTGTTCCGCCGGCCGCGGCACCGCTACACGCAGGGCCTCATCGCGGCGTCGGACCTCACCAGCGAGGCCGGTCGCCGGCTGTGGACGATCCCCGGTTCCGTGCCACCCGCGGGCGAGTTCCCGGACGGCTGTGTGTTCCGCAACCGGTGCACCTTCGCCACCGACGAGTGCGCTGTGCGCCCGGCCTGGACGGGTCCCGACCCGTCCAGGGGGTATGCGTGTCACCACCCAGCCGACTCCACCTCGCCGTCTTCCCCGACTCGTGCTCTGGACCGACCCGAAAAGGGGTCGGTCCAGAGCACGAACCGGAAGAAGCGAGCCGGGTCCGATGAGCCGGGCATCGTCGTCGAGGACCTCGTCCGGGACTACCAGCGACCGCGGACATCCCTCACCCGCCCCGGACAGACCGTCCACGCGCTCCGGGGCGTGAGCTTCCAGGTCACGGCGGGGGAGCGGTTCGGCATCGTCGGGGAGTCAGGGTGCGGCAAGTCCACGCTGCTGCGACTGCTCGCCGGACTGGACCGGCCCACCTCGGGCCGGGTCGTCGTCGAGGGGACCGACATCGCCCCGCTGCCCGAGCGGCGCCTCCAGTTCCTGCGGGAACGCCTTCAGATGGTGTTCCAGGACCCGATGAGCTCGCTCGACCCCCGTATGCGCGTCCGGGACATCGTCGCGGAACCCCTTGTCGCCCAAGGGAGCCGGGCTCCTCAGGCACGGGTCATCGAGCTGCTGACCGAGGTGGGACTGTCCGAGTCGGCGGTGCACCGATACCCGCACCAGTTCTCCGGCGGACAGCGGCAGCGCATCTCGATGGCCCGGGCGCTCGCGCCGTCCCCGGGCATCCTGCTGGCCGACGAGCCGGTCAGCGCGCTCGACGTCTCGGTGCGCGCACAGGTGCTCAACCTGATCAGTGACCTCGTCGACGAGCTGGACCTCACGCTGGTGTTCGTCTCGCACGACCTCTCCGTGGTCCGCCACCTCTGCGACCGCGTCGCGGTGATGAACGCCGGCGAGATCGTCGAGACCGGGACCGTCGAGGAGATCTGGCGGGACCCGCAGGACCCCTACACCCAGCGGCTGCTGGCCGCGGTCCCCACCATGGCGCGGGCGCTCGCCGGTGAGACCACCGCCGAGTTGGCCGCGACCGAGCTCGCCTACGTCACGGACGCCTGACCACCCATCCACGACAGGAGGACGACATGTCCGAAACCGCGCCCGGTGCGCCCCGACCCGACTACAGCCGGCTGTTCCGCCTCGACGGGCGGACGGCCCTGGTCGTCGGCGGCGGCAGCGGCATCGGCCGAGAGGGCGCGCTGGCGCTGGCCGCCAACGGCGCCACGGTGATCGTGGCCGACAAGAACCTCGCCGCGGCGGAGGAGACCGTCACCCTCGCCCCCACGGGCGGCGGCGGCGAGCTGTCCGCCTACGAGCTCGACGTCCTCGACGAACCGGCCGTCATGCGTGCGGCCGCCGACCTCGGCGTGATCGACGTGCTCGTCTACAGTGCCGGACGCAACGTGCGCAAGCGAGTCCTCGACTACACGAGCGAGGAGTTCGACCTGGTCATCGGCCTCAACCTGCGCGCGGCGTTCACCTGCGTGCGGGCGTTCGCCCCGGGGATGGCCGAGCGGGGTCGAGGCAGCATCATCGGTCTCGGCTCGATCCGGTCGGTGACCGTCGAGCCCGGGCAGAGCATGTATGCGTCGACGAAGGCCGGGCTGCTGCAGATGTTCCGCACCGTGGCCGCCGAGCTGGGGCCGCAGGGGGTCCGGGCCAACACCGTGGCGCCGGGCATCGTCCGCACCCCGCTCACCGGCCCCATCCTCGACAACCCCGAGTGGGAACGGGCCTACGCCGAGAAGAACGCGTTCCAGCGGTGGGCGACACCGGACGAGATGGCCGGCGCCATCGTCTTCCTTGCGTCCGATGCGTCCTCCTACGTCACGGGTGCGCAGATCCTCGTCGACGGTGGCTGGACCGCCATCGACGGCCGGTACACCCCGCCGAGCTGAGCCGCGTTGGCCCCCACGACGCCTCGTCCGGTCTTCGTCCTGCACGACCACCGCAAGCCGCGACCGCACTTCGACCTGCGACTGGAGGAGGACGGGGTGCTGCGGTCGTGGGCCGTCCCGCGTGGACTGCCGACGACAGCGCGGCAGAACCGGCTGGCGATCGCGGTGCCCGACCACGACCTCGACCACGTCGACTACACGGACGAGCACAAGTTCATCGCCGACACCGGCTGGTGGCAGGAGGAGTCGCGCGACGACCGACGGATCGTGTTCGTCCTCCACGGCCAGAGCGGCGCTCGACGCTACGCCCTCATTCACACCGGCGAGGACTGGCTGCTCCACCTGACCAAGGAGCAGCCGGCCGCGGACGCGTCCTAGAGAGTCGAAGAGCGCTGCCAGAGGTTGATGCCGGCGTCGACCGCATACCGGTCGATCTTCCGGAGCTCCTCGGCAGAGAACTCAAGGTTCTCCGTGCTCGCGAGACTGTCCTCGAGCTGGGCGACGCTGGACGCCCCGATGAGCACCGAGGTCACTCGGACGTCGCGGAGGACCCAGGCGAGGGCCATCTGCGCGAGCGACTGACCGCGGGCCTTCGCCAGCCGGTTGAGAGACCGGATGTGCTTCATCGCCGACTCGGACAACAGCGACGGGTCCAGCGACTTCCCTTGCGCCGCACGGGAACCGGCCGGTATGCCCTTGAGGTACTTGTCGGTCAGCATCCCCTGGGCGAGCGGTGAGAACGCGATGCAG